>BOWX01000006.1 GCA_019650355.1 Fidelibacterota bacterium | reverse complement strand
CCAATATGCCTGTAATAAGTTGATTCAGGATTTAAATTATTTCTTATAAAAGAAATAGCATTATTTTCTTCATCTAAATTAACCTTAACTACATTATCATTATTTAAATCATTTTCCTTCAAGTCAGTGGATGCAATTGAAGCCATTTCTACACAAGGGTCTTCAAATAGTTGAATAAGTTGATCAATCAAAAGTGGATTTATTCCAGGTTCATCACCTTGAATGTTAACAACAACATCACAATCAAAGTTATCAGCAACCTCTGCCACGCGATCAGTGCCAGATTGATGTTTATCTGATGTCATCATTATATTTTGACAATTAATTACATTTCTAGTCTCTTCAGAATCCACAGCAACGATTACTTTATTTAATAGCTTTGACTGAAGAGCTTTCTCATAGACATGTTCGATAATTGGTTTACCTTTTAGAGGGAAGATGACTTTACTGGGGAATCGAGTTGAATTTAGTCTTGCAGGAATGACGCCAAGAATCACTGGCTTTCCTTTTTACAGTTAAGGGAACTTCAATATAATCAGAATTAGAATTTGGACTATTTGCCAACACATCTTTTTATCCAATGAGGATTCATAATTGTCCTCTCTTAAAGAATTATTCATATCATGGACATTATACAGCTCTTCAACATTTTCAGTATCTATCTCATTTAATGTATCCATATAATCAAGAATATTATTCATATCTTTTGTGCGTTTTTTAAGTTCTTCGTTTGTTAAAGATAATCTTGATAATTCAGCAATCTTCTTTACTTCTTGTTCTGAAATTTTATTTTTTTGGACATAAATTATTTTGACAATTTAGATGATAACAAAGACTTCATCAAGAAAAAGGCCGTTGGTCTTAGTCATATCTCATTGAATCAATAGGATTTAATTTTGAAGCCCTAATTGCTGGGTATAAACCAAAAATAATTCCCATAGAAGCACAAATTTGCAAGCTATAAAAAACCCATTCAAATGGAATTACTGGTTCTTGTTCTAAAAATAAAGCTACTATATTTCCAAATGATAAACCTAAAACTATTCCGACAAGCCCCCTAAAACTGATATAAGTATAGCCTCAATCAAAAATTGCATAAATATATCACTTCTTCTAGCACCTAAAGCCTTCTAATTCCAATTTCCTTAATTCTTTCATTTAATGATACTAGCATGATGTTTGCAATACCAATTCCAGCAACTAACAATGATATGCCAGTGATAAGACCAATAAAAGTCGTTAGATAACTTGTAAATTCACCAAAAGTGTCCATCAATTGATCGTTGGTAGCAATATAAAAATTATTAGGCTGACCTGGAGGAATCTTTCGAATTGCTCGAAAAACGCCAATAGCTTCATCAGTAGCATTATCAATATTTTCTATTGAATCAGATTCAAGAACAAGTTGTAGATCTGTTCTATTCCATCTACCACCAAAATATTTTAAATAAGTTGAAATGGGAATTCCTACCATACTATCCATACTTTGACCAGCTATTTCACCTTTTTCATCTGTTAATGCAATTATTTCAAAAGGTATATTATCGATTTTTATTTCTTTACCTACAGGATTAGCGTAAGGGAAAAGTTCATCTTTATTGCTGAACCAATTATTGCAACTCTACTACGATTTTGAATATCGACATTTTGAATATTTCTACCATCAACTATATCATATTTATATAGCGACAACATGTCACCATCTGCAGCCCAAAAACTTTGTAAGCGACTCTTAAATTCTTTTTTCCTACACTAAAAGTCCTATCACTTGGCTCCTCAGAAACAACTGCTGACATATTTTTTATAAGCTTTAAACTTCGTTTTAATTGTTCATACTCACTCCAGGTAATTTTTGGTTTATTTCTTGTCCATTTATTATTGTTTCCAAAACTTACTTCAATTGGATTTTCTCTTGTTATGTAAAAACATTGGTTCTTACATCAGCCACAACCTGTTCAGTGGATTTTTCAAAAGTGGCTAAAACAGTCATTATTGCTATAATTGATGAAACGCCAACAGTTATTCCCAATAAAGTTAATGCTGTCCTAAGTTTTGTTTGACTAAAATAAAATAGTACGCCTCTCACAACATCAAACAAATAATTAATTATTCTATTCATGTCTTAATGCATCTATTGGGTTCAAATTTGCAGCTGTTCTGGCAGGAACAAATCCAGCCAATAATCCTAAAAAAACACAAACAAGAAATGTGTAGAATGTCAAAAGTAGATCCATTTGTAAGTCGATTGAGGATGCTTCTATTCCTCCAAAATCAAAAGAAGCAATAGCAGTTCCTAAAAAATAGAGGGTAGACCTTATTAACATGATTCCGGCAATACCTCCAATAATAGCGATCGCTATAGCTTCACTCAAAAATTGAATTAAAATATCAGTATTTGTTGCTCCCATTGCTTTTCTTAATCCAATCTCTTTAGTTCGTTCACGAACCGAAACAAACATTACATTCATTATTCCGATACCTGAAACTATTAGAGATATACCTGTTACAAGTAAACCCATTCCAGCAATAGCAATTTTCATTTGATTAAATTGTTTGGTAAAAGCATCGGCAGAATTAACTGCAAAATTATCTTCTTGCTCAGGCTTTAATTTCCTGGCAACTCGCATAATTAGCCTTACTTCCTCTTTAGCTTTATTAATATTATCTGGGCTAGTTTGTAAAACAAATTCATTCCAAGTCCATCGTGTTAAAATTCTTTGAAATGTTGTTGAAGGCATAATAATAACTTGATCTAAACTTCCTGTTGGAGTAAAACTTCCAGTTTTTCTAATTCACCAATAATTTCAAAACTAACACCACCCAACCTTATTTTTTTTCCAAGAGGATTTTTACCTTCAAAAATCCTTCCCTTACACTTCCTCCAACAATTATAACTCTTCTTTGAAGTTTCCATTCATTTTCTGAAAAAAATCTACCATTTACCACTTTTGTTCCAGTGAGCATTTCTCCATAATTTGGATATACACCATTCATTTGAAGCCAAGATGCTTTATTTTCATATGAAGCTCGTGTCCAATAATTCTGCTTCATACTAGATTGAGTAATAAATTCGCTATATTGATTGATGTACTCAAGTTGCTCTTCCTTTATTTCAGGTCTATTCCTATAATTCCACCAATCAAATTCAAATGACCAAGGCATACGACCAACATATTTTTTATCGTTACCAATACTTTGTATTGATTTAGCAAACTCTTTATCAATTGAAGATACAGCGGCAGTAACAATACTTACAGTAAAGATTCCTATGGTTAAACCTATAGACGTTAGAAAAACTCTTGTAAAATTTGATTTTATTGATTCAAAACCAATAGAAATGTTTTTAAACAATTTATTCATCTAGTGTAATTTTACCATCGAAGATTTCAATTCTTCTTTTTGCTCTTTTTGCAACAGATTTTTCGTGTGTTACAATAATCAATGTATTACCAGCCTTATGTAAATCATCAAAAAATTTAATATTTCAGAACCGCTTTTTGAGTCTAAGTTCCCAGTTGGTTCATCTGCTAGGATTATTGAAGGCTTATTTACTAATGCTCTTGCTATTGCAACTCTTTGCCTTTGACCACCAGAGAAGTTCGTTTGGTTTATGATTTATTCTATTAGAAAGTCCAACTATTTTCAACGCCTCCTTAGCTTTCTCAGTTCTTTTTATCTATTTAGATTTGAATAAACTAAAGGAACTTCAACATTTTGTAATGCATTTAATTTTGAAGTAAATTAAATGTTTGAAATACAAATCCTATTTTTTGATTTCTAATATCAGCTAATTGTGAATCTTTCATTTGAGAAATTTTTTCATCATTAAATTTATATGATCCTTTCGTTGGAACATCTAAGCAACCAATAATATTCATCAAAGTAGATTTTCCTGATCCCGATGGTCCCATAATGGAAATGAAATCGTTTTCAAAAATGCTTAGTGAAACATTATCTAATGCTTTCACAACTGTGTTTCCTAAATTATATATTTTAGAAACTGATTTTATTCCAATTATTTCTTTTCTAGACTTAGTCACGTTTCCTGTAAGAGTTTTTTGATTCTCTAATCTTTACTTTCATGCCATCAGATAGCTCTCTGCTAATTGCAATGAAGCTACCTGTCACAATTTGTTCATCATCATTCAATCCAGAAATCACTTCATAATCTCTATCTCCAACTATTCCTGTATTGACAACCCTTTCTTCAACAAATCCTTCATTATAAACAAATACTACATTTGCTCCTTTTTTACCGCTTCTGGATGAGGTAAGTGATTGATTGGAATACTTAATGTATTTAATCTCTCAGCAGTTATAATATCAACAGTTGCACTCATTCCAGGTCTCATCCCGTCAACTACTTCTAACATTTGTATTTTTACTTGAAAGTTTGTTACTTGTTGTTGAGAACCACCACTTGATACAGTTGAAGCATAAGCTACTTCTTTAACTCTACCTTTGAAATTTCTACGTCATATGCATCAACTTCAACTAAAGCCAGATCATCATGGATATATCTGCAATATCATTTTCGTTTACATTAACATAAACTTCCATCTTAGATAAATCAGATAATTTTAAGAGTACGCTAGGATTGAACATACCTCCTGAGCTAAATCTCCTACTTCGCCATCTATGAAAGTAATGGTTCCGTCCTGTGGAGCTATTAATCTAAGTTTTGATAATGCATCTTCGTCTTGTATTAGTCTTGATTGAGCACCATTGTAAGCACTCAGTGCTGATGCGTATGAAGAATTAGTGGTTTCCATTTCTTGATCGGATATTAGTCCTTGAGCATAGAGTTTTGATTGTCGTTGTTGTTGAGCTTTTCTTTGTTCAAGCTGGACTTTTGCCGCTTCAAGACTTGCTCGGGAAAGGCTTCAGTAGCACCCTTTTGTTGACGATCATCTAAAGACATCAAAAATCACCCTTTTTAACAAAATCTCCTTCCTTTACTGCAATTTCTGTAATGTATGTAGTATTATTGGCACTTAACTTTACTTCAGGGTTTTAGGTGTTAATACACCATCAGCTACGACCTTACTAGCAAGATCTTTTCTGCTAACCTTTGTACAGAAACTTCTAGAGTTCCATCATCATTATTTCCAGAAAAATGATAACCCCAGAATAATAATTATAAGTCCTAAAATTTTCATTTTATGTTGAATAATTTTATCAATTAAATTTTTCACAAATCTCCTTATTTATATTTTCTATCTAAAGTTCCAATGATATTATCGAGTGTTGCCATTTGAATCGCTGCATCATACTTTGTTGTGACTAATGAAGAACTAGCCTGAATTACTGCTAATTGAGCATCAAGCAACTCAAGAATATCTGCTGATCCCAACTCATATTTTTGTTCAGCTAATTTCAAATCCTCTTCTGCTGATAATAAAATTTCTTGTTGTATGGGAATTAACTCTTCGTAATTATTTAATCGGTTTAAAGAAGAATAAAGTTCAACTTCTGCGTCTTTTCTAGCAGTACCAAGCGACGCTTGACTTTGAGATAGCTGTAATTTGGAAATCTTAATATCATTTCTTTTTCTAAAACCGCTAAAAAGAGGTATACTTAAAGTTAAATTTGCACTTTTAATGTAATTATCCTCAAAATATTGCTTAGTAATTTGATCGCTTGATGTAGCATTATACCCAAGACTCATACTTAAACTAGGTAAACTAGATGCCCATGATTGTTTAACACCAATCTTTGCAGAAGTGACTCTTCTATCTAATATATTTAAACTTGGACTATTAGTAAGCATTAGCTGATAAGCTTCATCAAATGAAGGAATTATTAAGTTAATTTCTACTTTCTTAGGTAGGATTATGTTTGTATCTGTGCCAATAAGTCCCATGCTATTTCTTAGATTTTTAAAAGAGTTATTAAAACTAAGCTCTCTTGTAAGTAAGGTAGATTTAGCAGAACCATATCTCACAGTAGCTTTCAAATAGTCTGTTTTGCTAACTGCCCCAAGGTCAAAACGTTGCTTAACTAAATCAAGTTGTCTTTTTGATAATTTTAAATCTTCTTTAGCTATCTCTATAGCTCAGAATCTTTTAAATGTTGATAATAAAATGTATAACATTTAAAATTATTCTAGATGTGGTTTCTCTTTTTTGAATTTTAGTGATTTGATAAGAATTATCGCTTTGTCGAACAGAATTAACTTTTCCTCCAAAGTTAAATAAACTTTGGGATAAGTTTACACCTCCAGAATATAATTCTGATCCTGCTATGATAGAGTTTCCATAAGTTGATTCTCTGAATGAGTTACTAGCACTTATCGATGGTAACAGTAATGCAGCCGATGAATTTCTGCTCAACTGAGCAATTCTAACATCTTTTTCTGCATTAGATATAGCAGACTTATTTTCTAATGCAATTCTACTGCTTCATCAACGCTTAAGGTTTGAGCACTAACAATACTTAAAAAAAGTACAAATAGTATTTTTATCTTCATTTTTTTCCTTGGTACTCTTTAGACTTAATTTACGTCGAAAAGTTTCCATTTTTATCCCAATAATTATTATCAATTAATGACATGTAAAGTAAAATTTACATATTGTAAAGCAAAGCTATTTCTTTTGTTGTTTAATCTGGTCTAAAAATGACATTGCGTGAAGAATAATCGTTCTTAATTTCACCATTAATGATTGCTCTTCAACCATAGTTTTAATTTTTCCAACTTCTTTACCAGGACCCAAATTAAACATTTTCATAATTTCATCACCTCTGACTGGAGATTGAAATGCTTTGAGCTTATCTATTTCAATGACTTCACTCATTCTTTTTTCAACTCTATCAAAATTTCCTAAATATTTTGTGATATTTTTGGGATTTTTAGTAGTAATATCAGCTCTACATAATTTCATTAGATCATCAATTTCTTCACCAGCATCAACAATTAATCTTCTAATTGCAGAATCAGTAACATCTTTTTTAGCTAAACTTATTGGTCTTAAATGTAATGCTGTTAGTTTTGTAATATAATCTCTAGTAGAATTTGAAAATTTCATATTAGAAGATATGCCTTTTAACATTCTTGCTCCTACATCGTCATGTCCATAAAATGTATAACCCTTGGACTTGCTTAATCTTCTTGTTTTAGGCTTAGCAATGTCATGAACCAATGCAGCTAATCTCAAATCAAGCTTATCAGATAATTGTGCCGCATTATCAACAACTTCTAACGTATGATAGAAAATATCTTTGTGATGATATTCATTTGATTGATCCATTCCATACATTACTGCATTTCAGGAAACACAAAGTTCATTAAACCTGATTCTTGCAAAATATTTAGTCCAATAGAAGGCTTTTTGGTTCCTAGAATTTTGAATAATTCATTTGTTTTTCTTTCTTGTGAAACAATCGTGATTCTCTCTGCATTTTTTTTAATTGACTTCAAGCAAATTGAATCTATTCCCAATGATAGTTTTGATGAAAAATATGCTGCTCTCATCATTCTTAAAGGATCATCTGAAAATGTTGTATCCGAATCAAGGGGTGTTCTCAAAATTTTATTACTAAGATCCTCCATACCATTAAATGGATCAAAAAATTCACCGAAATTATCTTTATTTAATGATACAGCCATTGCATTGACTGTAAAATCTCTTCTTAATAAATCATCTCAATCTTGGATATTACAACCTCAGAAGGGTTTCTAGATGATTCTTCATACTTTTCTAGTCTTGCTGAAGCTACCTCAATTTCAAACTCGCTATAAGGAATTTTAGCTGTTGCAAATTTTTCAAAGGGAACGATTTTTGGAACATTAATTTTTTTGCTAACTTTTAGCGAAATCAATTCCGTTTCCTTCAACCATTATATCTACATCTATTGCCTCTTCTAAAGGATTTAGCATTAAATCTCTAACACAACCACCTACTAAAAAAGCATTTATCTTAGTTTCATCGCTCAATTCAGATATAGCTTTAGAAATATTTGCCAATCTCTTATTTTGGTTAATTATGTCTTTAATTAATGTCATTTTGTAAATTAAAAAATATATGGGTCTATAATGACAAGAAAACTAATTAAAATTATCTCTCCAATAAAAATCTTTAAATATGCTTTTATACTAATTTTAGTAAGCGAATTAAACGCTCAGTTCAAAGAAGCTTCCATTACTTTTGATGATAGATGCTTAGAGATGATGAAAATCATCACTATTTAATTTAAAAAGTGCCATGCAAAGATTTTATGTAGACACTGTTTGGAATGATGAATATCGAGATCTAGAATTAAAATTAAATATTCAAATTATTTTTGAAGGGAATGCAAATACAGGGAGCTCGGAATCTTTTCTAATTCAATCATTATTTAGCAATAATATGGATTTACACTTTTTTGATAAAGGATCTCAGTTTTCGCTTAGTCAAAATTCTTCTCTTTATTACGACAGTGTTTATTATGATCCTCTATCTAGTCTCCTTGGATTCTATGGGAATATAATTTTAGGAGCAGAATTAGATACTTGGAGTTCATTAGGTGGAAGTCAACATTATGAAAAAGCACGAAGCATAGCTGTTCGTGCAAGTGCTTCAAATTTTTCAAGAGGATGGGAGCAACGTTTACTATTAATTAATCTTTTAACAGATAATGGAGGTTTAAGAAAGCTAAGATTTTCTACATATTTAGCTTATGAACTTTTTGATAATGGTAATATTGATGATTGCATTGCTGTTCTTAATGATTTAATTAAAAATCTAAATGAAATCTATAATAACTATTCCCAAGAAAATTATACTAATATGTTTATGAAATATCATGGACCTAAAATTGGTGAAATAATGGAAAAGTTGGGTCAAAAAGAAATGTTATCAAAAATGCAATATTTAGATTCTCAAAGGTCTAATATTTATAAAGATTTTTATTCAAATATTTGATTAAATATTTTCTTTCGTCTAAAAAAATAATCAATCGCGATACTTCTTTGATAAATTAAATCTAACTTATGGTGTCTTAAGTCATTGCTTAACCTAATATTAAGTAAAGTTTTCAAATTACATGCTAACCATAATTGTGAAGCAAAAATTGCAAAAAATCTATTAATATCTAATGTTAAAATAGAATAAACTGCAGCCATTATATCAAGTATAAAACGTTTTATAATTAAGAGTCCCTTTTCGAAAGTTGCTGAATTTTTTAGAAATAAAATCCATGAGTTTCTATGATTTAAATAATGCGATTTAAAAGTATTTTCTTTAATTGTTTGTTTACCATAATGATAAATTATTGAAGTTGGTACATTCCATACACCTAAACCTAAAGCTTGAAGTCGCCAACATAAATCAATTTCCTCCATGTATGCAAAATAAATATTATCAAAATAGTTTAACTGTTGTAATAACTCTGATCTAATAATAAATGCAGCTCCTGAAGCCCAAAAAATTTTTTTTATATCATCGTACTGCTTGCTATCTTTTTCAAGGGAATTAAAAATTCTTCCTCTTACAAATGGAAAACAATACTTATCAATATATCCACCAGCTCCACCTGCATAATCAAATGTATCTCTTTTTATAGCATTTAAAATTTTAGGCTGGGCAGCTCCAGCTTGAGGATTTTTGTCAAGAAAACTAATAAGCTCCTCAATCCAATTTTTTGTATGAAGAGTATCATTATTTAAAAAAATGATATACTCACCTTTGGCATTTTTTGCACCAAAATTACAACCTCCACTGTAACCAAGATTTGTTTTTGATGTGAGTAGATTTATTGATGGGAATTTTTCCTTAGCTTTAACAACAGAATTATCTGTTGAGCCATTATCAACAACAATTATTTCAAAATCTTGAATTGAAATATGATTTAATAGTGATTGAAGGCAATTATAAAGAAGTTCTTCTCCGTTATGATGAGGGATAATTATCGATAATTTCATTAGGATGACTCTAGTTGCAAGATTTCATCAAGCAATTCTTGTGCATTATCATCTGAAGGATTCTTTTCGATCCAATTATTTAATAATATTTTAGCTTCATCATACATTTCAAGATTTTTATAACTTAAATACAGTAGGTATACAATTTCTGATAAGGATTGTTGCCATTCTTGCCATTCATTTGTAGTTATTTTTGTTGCGGTAAAACCTCTTCTCTTTATTGATTGTTCAATCAAGTTGTAATTATTATAAATTGTTTCAAAAATAACTTTTGACTCATCATAATCTTCCAACAACTGAATAAATGTTTTCCCATACAACAAATAATCTTCAAGGTCTAAATCATTACGCTGTACTAACTCTTTCAAATGGTATTTTGTTTTAATTTTGTTTCCAACACCATTGTATACTTGTGCAATTTGATATTGAAGCTGTTTTGAAGGTATTGGTATAACACTGCTTGGCATTATTTCTTCCATTCTCAAAAGCGTTGATTCTGCTTTTGTAAATTCTTATCCAAGTAATGAGAAATAGATAATCTTACAAAGCCAGTTCTATAATTTTGAACTAACCTTCCTAATTGAGGGTCTACATAAACATCTTCATTCGCTAAATTTCTGTAAATGTATCCTCTTTGATAATTTTTGGAAAAAGATTTATTAACAGTATTGTTTTTATTTAAGTCATAGTTCAAAAACCATGAATCTTCCCCAATAAATTTTAAAAGATTATCAGACATTTTATTTTTATTGATGACTTCGTTTGAATTATTTACCAATCGGTAGGCCAAACCTTCCATTTGCAAGTAGTCATCAAGATTTAACATGCTAGTTGGAGAAACAGTTACCCCAAAATAAATTGGTCTTTGCCAGTTATTATCATTAATTATTCTTAAAACCATTAGATCTTGAATTCTTAATGCAACATCTAAATATGTTGGCTTGAGCTCCCACTCAATTTTACCTAATTCATTGTTCTTATCTTTGGGAGCATTTATTGAAATAGTTTTTGATTCCCATCTTTTAAAATCAAGATTTTGAATTTCTTGATTACTCATTTTAATAAAAGGCTTATCTTTATAACGTTCTTTTAATTGATCTACATACCATGGTGTATTAAGTAGACTAAGATTAGCAACTACAACATCTGTTCTAATTTTCTCAACTTCCTGTAAATACCATAATGGAAACGTGTCATTATCACCGTTTGTAAAAAGAATTGAGTTTGGTTCGCATGTTTGTAACATATTATATGCCATATCCCAAGCAATGTAATTACCAGTCCTATCATGTTCATGATAATTTGCAATTAACATTCGAGTTGGCATAAAAAGAATAAATAAAACAATCATGAAATATGAAGATTTTAGTTTGATTGACTTTTCTAATAAGGATTCTGTAATGAAATTAATAAATGCGTAAACGCCTAAACCAATCCAAATAGAAAATGTCATAAAACTTGCTACATATGCGTAATCTCTTTCTCTTGGTTGTGGTGCATCTTGATTTAAATAAAAAATAATTGCAACACCAGTCATTAAGAATAATACTAACAGTGAAAATGCATCTTTTTTGTTTTTTCTAAAATGATATCCAAAACCAATTAGACCCATAATTAGTGCAATTGGTAATCCAAACTGTCTCCAATCTACACCGTCTTCACTTGAAGTAGCCCCAACATTTGCAACGAAGGGATCATCGCTTCCTCCCTTCCCAGCAAATTGCCATAAAAAATATCTGATATACATTTTTTTAATTTGATAATTCCATAGAAAGTTTGCTTGAGAAGGTATATCATATAACATATAATCTATTTCCTGTTCAAACGAAAACTCTCGATTGCTATTAGGAGAACCAACAATAGATATTTTTGAAGGAAGATTATCAAATTTTCTAGGTAAAATGGTCATTTGACCATACTGATCTCTATTTAGATAAGAAATTGCTTCTTCAACAGTTTCAGGATTGTTTTCATCAATATTAGGATCTTGACCTGATCTAATAAAAATTGCAAAATAAGTTGAATAACCAATAATTATTAATAATACACACGACAAAAATATAGACGACAATGCTTTATTTTTTTGGATAGAATATCCAGCAAGAATAAACAACAAAAGAATTAAACAAATAAGACCCGTAAGACCTATTGATAAAGTAATTTGTGGTAAACCTTGAATAATAAAACTTTGAATCCCAAAAAAAATAATTATTGATAGTGATAAAGTGAGAAATAAGTTCTGAGTACTTAATTTTCCTATTGTATGATATATTATTAAACCAATAAATGGTATAGTTAACAAATTAAGTAAATGAAGACCTGTTGCTAATCCAATTATATAGCTTATCAGCATTAAATAAACGACATGATTTGAGTCATCAATTTTCTTAGACCATAACATTATTAAGTAAACAACTAAAGCCGTCATAAAGCCGCTAAATGCATACACCTCTGTTTCAACAGCATTAAACCAATGACTATGAGTAAATGCAAAAGTTAAAGAAGCTGTTAAAGAGGACCACATTTTGAAAAATCTATTATCATCATTGGGATCCACTCTATCAATAAATTCGTTACAAATTAGAAACAGGAGGCTAATAGTAAGAGCACTTATGATTGGAGAAAATATATTCACCCTGAAAGCAATATCACTACTCAAAGGTATTAAGCTAAAGAATTTACCAACTAATAAAAATAAAGGACTCCCAGGTGGATGAGGAACTCCTAAAATATGCGAAGTGGCAATGAATTCTCCTGTGTCCCAAAATGATACTGTAGGAGCCATTGTTGAAAAATAAACTGCAAAAGTTATTAAAAAAATAACTGCGGCAATTAGGTTTTCTAGTTTTTTGCTATAGGTAGTGAAAAAACTCAAAGTTATGCTTTAGGTTCTTCTTTATTTTCTTCTTCTGAATTATCTTTAGTATCTTCATTTTTTTCTACTTCAAGATAATTCATTTTCGCTTCAGCCAACACCTTATCGATATATTCTCTTTCTTCATCAGTAAGACTAGCATGCATTTTATTATTTATCATATCTAACATATCTATTTGAATAGATGCTTGTGTAAGATCAATAGAAGTTTCTCCACTAACCGGGTTCTGTAGTTTGCCTAATGAGACCCAAATTCCATATGCTGTTTGAGATATTAAAGCGTCAAATAATTGTTTTTCTGTTGGTTTTTCTTTCATTTATTCCTCAGTTTACTGTTGTTTTTAAAAATAACTTTAAATATTCATTATCAAACTTTTGTTTGATGAAAGAATGATTTTCTTGGCTCAAATTTGCATCATTCTTTATAATTTCGAAAGCTTTCATTCTAGCATCTCGTATAATGGGACCATCTGTAATTAAATCAGCAATTTTAAATTTTACGAAACCACTTTGCTTTTCGCCAAAAAATTCTCCAGGACCTCTTAATTTTAAATCTTCATCCGCAATTTCAAATCCATTTCTTGAATTGACAATGATACTTAATCTTTCTTTTGTTTTTGGTGATTCACTATCGCTACATAATAGACAATAACTTTCCATAGTTCCTCTACCTACTCGTCCACGTAACTGATGTAATTGACTCAACCCGAATCGCTCTGAATTATTAATAAGCATTACATTAACATTAGGATTATCAATACCAACTTCAACTACTGTTGTTGATACTAATATATCTATCTCACCTTTCATAAAGTTCTTCATTTCAAGATTTTTATTTTCATCTTCTAATTTTCCATGCATTAAACCCACAGTTAAATCAGGAAATATGTTATCCCTTAAGTATTCGTATGATTCAACAGCTGCAGATAAATCTTGTTTCTCACTTTCATTAATCAAAGGATAGACTATAATTGTTTGTCCACCATCTTCAACTTTTTCCCTAATAAAATTAAAAGCAGTAGATAGATTTTCTTTTTCAATAAACGAAGTGTGAATATCTGGTCTATTTTTAGGTAATTCATCAATGATTGATAAATCCATATCGCCATTATATGTTATAGCTAATGTTCTAGGTATTGGAGTAGCTGTCATAGCCATAAGATTTGGATTATTAGATTTTGATAATAGCTTCTGTCTTTGATTAACTCCAAATCGGTGTTGCTCGTCAATAACAACAAAACCTAAATTATTAAAAATAACATCTTTTTGAAATAAAGCATGAGTTCCTATAATAATATTGGATTTACCTGATTTAATCTCACCAAGAACCTTATTTTTTTCTTTTGGCTTTAAACTTCCAACTAATAAAGTACATTCTACACCTATTGATTCAAATTGAGATTTAAAATTTTTAAATAATTGCTTGGATAAAAGATCTGTAGGGGCCATAATGGCTACCTGATAATTATTATCAACTACAATTGCAGAAGCAAGAATTGATACTATTGTTTTACCACACCCAACATCACCCTGAATCATTCTATTCATTGGATTTTCGGAAAGAAAATCATCAACTATTTCTCGTAAAGATAGTTGTTGGCTACCGGTTAATTCAAAATGTAAATTTTTTAAAATCTTATTATAACTTTTCGTCTTGAATTTTATAGAATCATATTTATTTTCTTTAATTTTACTTTTTCTTTTGGCCAACAGTAACTGCAAGAAAAAGTGCTCATCATATTTTAAACGATGAACTGATTTTTCTAAAGACACAAAGTCTTTTGGATAATGAATGTTTCGTAATGCTGTATTTAAATCTTGAATATCGAATTGCTCTCTTAAATCAGTGTCAAAGTGATCATCTATATTTTCAACAGATTGTAAAGCAAGATAAATAATTTTTCTTAGATTTCTGTTTTCCAACCCTGATTTTTTTAAATCATCTGTTAGGGGATAAACAGGAATAATAAATCCAGTTGTTAAAGAAATTTCATTGGCATTTAGTTTATCATATTCTGGATGAACAATCTGATGACTTCCTTTATATGCTGCAACTTTACCATGCATTGTAAGTAAATCACCAACTTTTAAAGATTGATGAATATAATCAGCGGCGTTAAACCACATTAATCGTATTGAACCCGTATGATCTGCTACATTGGCTGTAACAAAATTTCCCTTTTTCATCCTTCTTAGGTTGACTGATTTAACTCTTCCAACCAAATTTACCTCATCACCTTCCTGAATTGATCCAATTGTAGAAAGTGATGTTCTATCAACATACTTTCTTGGAAAATAGTAAAGCAGATCTTTTATTGTGGATATACCTAATGAATGAAGTACTTCAGCTCTTTTTGGGCCTACGCCCTTTATAAATTGTATTGGGGTATCTAACGTATTAGAATTTTGTAAAGCTTCGCTCAAAAGACATTACTTCCATTCTTTTTTGTAGGTGTATGTTATAAGCTCAGATTGGCCAGGTTCAATTTCTAATGGGAAATATATAGTAGATGCATCTTCTTTAATATACATTGAAGAAGATTCTTTGATGACCCAATCTCCAAAAATATTTTCTACTGCTTTTACCTTTATTGACTTGTCACTTGAATTGAGAATTTGTAGTGATATAGTAGATTCTTCGCTATTTGTTTGTCTATCGAAATTTAAAATTCTTCTTTTTCCAATTATATCAAATGCTTTACCACCATCTAAAATTGCTACTCCTCCTTTATAAAGTTGAGTTAGTGAATTTCTACCAATAAATCTCATTGAATTAAGATCGTCTTTCTCATATAAAAATAAAATACCGGATGGTAGCGGAAGCTCTAAATTATTGGAGGCTGAATTTTCGAATGAAACTTCAACACTTAAAGGTTCATCCCCTTGATCTCTTTCAGAATTTTGGAATACGTACTTTTTGTCATAAGTAATTTCTCTTTGCTCCATCATAGGTAATTGTACAGATTGCATCGAATCTAGCTTCATATTTAAACCAATATCGAAAATATAAAAATCACCTAAAGTATTTCTATTGTCCATAGCATTTCTAGATTCCATCATTTGATATGAAATATTTTTAGATTTAGACTGTAATGGAACATTACCTTCAACAACGCTAATATTTGTGGCAAATAGGCTTGTATTTGTATTATTAGATACTTCCGCATTTACAGCAAGCGTTGCTTTAGAATCATCACCATTAATTGTAAGAGTGTAAATTGGTTTCCAAGAAAATCCTGAAGTAATATAAGTTAATTCCGCATTAACAGATTTTCTTCATCAGAAGCTAATTCCCAAACTATCTCAGGTGTAAACTTGTCTTGAACATTATTTGATTTTAACGAAAAAGAAAGTAGTTGAGATCTTTGGAAGACAGCAAGTCCCTTACCTGTTTTTACTGAAATATTAGAACTATTAATATCCATTAGTAAACCTTCTGTTCTACTGCCACTTACAGGAATTATCTCAATTGGCGACCAATGCTATTTCTTAAATATGCATCAGATGAAGTAAAATTTTTATTTAATGTTTGTGATAATACTTGTACTCCTGAATATTTAA
>BOWX01000005.1 GCA_019650355.1 Fidelibacterota bacterium | reverse complement strand
ATTAAATTCCCTTTTTTCAGATTGATCAAGTTGACCAAAAGCAATGTTTGATATTAAAATAAATAATAATAGTCTTTTCATAAGTCCAATGTTTCCTTTTAATTTTTTTGCAAATAAATTTCGAATCAAAAATTAATATATTTAGTTTTTAACGACAATAAAGTATAATCTTAATGATAGTAATTATCTTTTATTTTCATTTATAATTGATAAATTACATTGAATTTTGGAGGCATGGCAGAGCGGTTGAATGCACTGGTCTTGAAAACCAGCAAGGGTGCAAGCCCTTCAGAGGTTCGAATCCTCTTGCCTCCGCAATGAAGAATCCTCGAGTAAGATTCGCTCCAAGTCCTACTGGATATTTACATATCGGTGGCGCCAGAACAGCTCTTTTCAATTGGCTATTTGCTAAACAAAATAATGGTAAATTTCTTTTAAAATTGAAGATACCGACCTTGAACGTTCCAAAGATGAGTATATAGATCAAATTACGGATGCGCTAAAGTGGTTAGGGTTAAATTGGGACGAAGATATTGTCTTGCAATCAAAAAATAATGACAGAACATCAGGAAATGGTTGCTAAAATGCTTAAAGACGGAACAGCTTATAAGTGTTTTCTTCAAAAAGAAGAATTAGATAACCTCAAAAAAGAGTCTGAACAAAGAAAAGAAATTTTCGTGTACCTCAAACATTTGGGAATTTATCTCCTGAAAAAGAAAAAGCATTAATTGAAGAGGAAAATCTTTTACTGTAAGACTTAAAGTTCCAAAAGGTGAAACCGAATTTAATGATCTCGTCTATGGCTCTATAAAGGTTCAAAATAAAGATCTAGACGATTTTATATTGCTCGTTCTGATGGATCGCCAACTTACAACTTTGTTGTAGCAGTTGACGATGCAGATATGAAAATTCTCACGTTATCAGAGGTGATGATCCTTAGCAAATACTCCTAAACAAATACTAGTTTATAAGGCATTAGGGTTAGATGTTCCAATTTTTGCACACTTACCAATGATCTTGGTTCTGATAAAAAGATTAAGCAAAAGGCATGCAGCAACTAATGTTCAGGAGTATAAAGAAAGGGTTTACTTCTAGGGTGATATTAAATTATTTATCTCTTTTAGGTTGGAATCCAGATTCAGACAAGGAAATTTTTGATGAAAATGAACTGATTAATAGCTTTCAATTCAAACAAGTACAAAAAAATCAGCCGTTTTTGATGAAAAGAAATTATTATGGATTTCTCAACAACATTTATCAGAAATGAGCGTGAGAGATTTAATGAATGAAATTTATGCTTTAAACTCGGGATGGGGAGATGGTTTAGAATGGGAATATTTTGAAGGAAGTTGTAAAATTAATAAAAGATAGATCTAAAACAATTACCGAATTGCATCTATGTCTGAAATATTTTTACGACAAATTAGATTATGATTCTGATTTATTGAGCAAAACCTACAATGATAAGTCTATTGCAATAATTAAAGATTTTAAATCCGCTTTAACTCAATTGAAGATTGGTCAGGGTAGAGCTAGAAAACTTTTTTGAAAATTTAATGGAGCAACATGATGTAGCTATTGGACAAGTAATGAAACCTATCAGAGTGGCTCTTAGTGGTATACCTTTTGGACCTGGAATTTTGATTTAATTCTATTATTAGGAAAAGATATCTGTCAAATTAGGTTAAGGCATACACTTTCAGAAGTTGAATGAAAAATAATTTTATTTTGTCTACTTGTTTTGCAATTTGTTTTCTCAAGATAATCTACCTAACTATCCTGTAAAGCTTTTAAATAATCAATCAAGCAATTTAATTAATTTAACTAGTGAAGTAACTTTGATAAGTTTTGGGCTACTTGTGTCTTCCTTGTATAAAAGAAATTGATAAGATTAATGTTTCGTTAAAGATTATGAAAATTTATCTGTTATCCTAATTAACACTGACAAAGCTGGAGAAATTGCAAAAGTAAAAAGACTAGTAAATACAAAAAATATCCTATTGATAATAAATATCATATCGTTATGGACTTTCAATCAAAAACTTTCGCGATCATTTAATGCACAACCAATTCCATTAACTCTTATCACAAAAATAATCAAATTATTTATAGAAAAAAAGGTTTCAATATTGGAGATGAAGTTGAAATTAAAAATATTATTGAGCGGTAATTTTTGAATAAACAGTAATATATTTATTGTTTTTTCAACATTATTTTCAAATAAATATTTCAAATGAGCTTGACGTTCGTTATGGCAATAGTAGCAATAGACTATAATTATAATGAATTAATTCTTGATTCAAAATTACACTATTTAAAACTAACTATATGATTGAAGGAATCTTTTCTTTTGAAAATAGCAATCCTCCTGAGATAGGTTTGGATGAAAAGGTTTAAGAAAGTATTTAATTGGATATTATAATGAAAAATTTCTCAATGGAATTGGGAGATATTTATCAAACATGGGGTAGAGGATTGATTTTAAATCAGTTAGATTACCAAAATTTAGATTTTGATACTGGTGAAAAATGGTTTAGGATTTAAGTTTTCCCAAGTTCTGATTTTTGATAAATCTAATTGCGGGAGATTTAGCAATTAGTAAAAGTATAACAAGTCATGCAAATTATGACCCAAGAGTTCCAAAATTATTTCATTAATCAATTTATCTACGGAGCTGATATAAATCATAATTTTCCCAAAGGTTTTAATTATGGTTTATCTATATTAAGGTTGAAAGAGGACAGTAGAGATGTTCATCACAGTTTATCAAACTTTGGGTTTTGAAAAAACTATTCTGTAGATTTTTTATTTTCGTTTGTTAGAAAGGATTCAAAAAAAAAGTTTTTAAATGAAAATATAAAAGGGTTTCCCGGTTTCTTTTTATCTAATCAAATTTTTTTAAAAATTGGTCAATTACAACTGCTTACGGGTCAATGAAAATGGATATCAATAATCCTAATAAAAGGATAATCAATCAGAAAATTTTTGGGAAAAATGCTTTAGATAAAAGATCTCCAACTGGTTACTATCTTCATACATTTCGCTTCTAAGCAGAACATCCCCAAGGGGGGAAATTTAATGATAAAATTTGGGAAATTTGGAACTTCAAATTTCGGGGCCATTAAATAAATATAATATTTTGCCATAAATTATCAAAAGGTCAAGTAGTAAAAAAAGATTTTATAAAAATTTAATGGAGATTGGTTAAGAAAGGAAAAAATTCTACCTTTCCATCATCTAAATATTTATATCCATTTAAAAGAAACCTATTTAGAGTTTAGTGGTTATAGCTCCAGTGGAGATATTTATTTATAAAACAGGAATAGTTTTTTCAAAATAAAGTATTTAATGTTTTGACAAAGGACCAAATTTAAATTTTTTGGGAAATTTCAAAACCCCAAAACCCTTTTCCTTTTTTTTTAAGTTTTAAGACAAATTCTCAATGGAGCTATGATTTCAGTTTGAATATAAAAAAATTTAAAAAAAGGTTTCAAGAAAACAATTATTTTGATGTAGAGGGAATTTTGACAATTTATATTCATTTCTTTCCCATTTTAAAAAAAAAGAGCAGAAAAAGATTTATCTCATTTTCAGCCAACTATAACCAGAGCGGGACATTCAATTTTTTTGAAACAACGAATGCAGAAAGAATCAAAAAAAATGATAATACTAATGATAACTTTGATTCATTCAAATTCATGGGAGTCAATAGGTTTTTTTTATAAGTTTGATTCCGATGATATTTACAACTCTTTACGGATCGGTTTTAAAGGGTTTTGATTTTTCAAAAAGGTTTTTAATAAAGGGGAAAAAAAGGGCGAAATTTTAAACCCAAAAATTGAATTAAACCCCCAAGGGAAAGGGTTTTAAATTAATGTAAAAAGAAAATATATTTTGAATATTTTTTATTGGGTTTTGTGTAAAAAAGGCAAATTAAAGTTACCTTCACTGAAAAAAATAAGAGGGGGGAAGTAACGCAATTGTCTAGATTCTAAGATTTTAATGGAAGGGTTTTTCTTTTTTTTCCCGTGGTCCATGTTTGCCACAAAATACAACTTTAAATCAAAAATTTTGATCCAACATCTTCTGTGTATGCTGGCGACTTGGCTGATGAAAGGATTATTTTAAGAAAAATCATGATGGGGGCCATCATCTGGAGATCCAAAATTTTGATTGGAATCAACACCAGTTATAAAAAGAGAAAAACTTATTATGACGTTTGGGTATGTTCCTCATATGTATACAAATGGCAATGTTGATTTCTGCCCGGGAAATGCAACTACATGGAGGCTTTAAAGCAAGAGCAGCTATAAATCAACCTACCTTTTTTAAAATTGATATAAATGGATCGGAAATGGTTATAATATTAGTGGAAATGTTCGAGTAACTTCATCCGCTGATATAAGTGATTTTTTCAGGATTTAAGCTTTATGTTGCTGTTACTCATGAAATTCAACATATAATGCACCAAATGGACAAACTGTATTTGATCAAACTTTTTGTCGATTTTTAAGTGGAAATATCATTGACGGTCAGAAGTCTATTTTGATACTATTAATCTAGGAGCTGGGAAACATTAAATAAAGTTTTAACTGGACTGGATAGTAATTGGCCTAATGATTCTGGAGTTAGTTGGAGTGTTCAAGATTTAAATTTGGTTGCTTTTGTTCAATTTGACGGAGCTGGGCAAAATAAAAAAAAAGTTTATCAGGTTGAAGCCCCGCGTTTGATTAATAAGTTCCAATCTGTTTTACATATGCGCCCGTAGCTCAATTGGATAGAGGTCTGGCTACGGACCAGAAGGTTGTGGGTTCAAGTCCTTCCCGGGCGTACTAATGTTGAAATCAATCTAACAAAAATTCCCATGAAGACTGATGAAAAATTTACAATTAGCACAAAAGCTATTTGAGGTTTTTATTCCTGTCTGAGCTATGTAAATAAAGGCAAATTATTGGCCAGGGTTATAATCAAATGCAATTCACTAAATGATGCAACGCCCATGCTGAAATGTTAGCTATTACCTCAGCTTCAAATACTATTGGTGATTGGGGATTAAATGAATGTACCATGTATTACAAAGAGCCTTGCCCAATTGGGAGGGCGATAGTTAATAGTCGAATGAGTTTATATTTTGGTTGTTATGATGAAGATTATGGAGCTTGTGGTTCAAAATTTAAAAAAAGGGTAATGTAGTTTAAATACACCTGCTGTAGTTGGGGAAAATTTTGCTTCGGTGAATCCCTTGCTTATTTAAGAATATTTTTAAAAAAGAAAAGAAAAAAAAAAAATTTTTTAAAAAAAAATTGGAAAGATTGCTTTTCTTTTTTTTGGATAAGTTTAAACTTCCATGATACCATTGATGCCCCTTAAATAGCTCTTGGAACAAGTTTTGGTCCAAACATAAAACAGCCCAAAAGGCCCAGGTCTTTAAGCAAACCCACCCATTCAAGAATTTCTCCTAAATAGTTTAAAAAACATATCAAACATAAAGCCTTCAGGAATTTTGTATTCCCCTAAGATGTTGAAAAAAAATATTGTCAATTTTATTTATTATGAAATTTAAAATAAGCACACACCTAAATAAAATTCCAATTTGACATGTTTCGCAGAATATTCCTGAATATCCAAAATAAGTCCCATTTATTTTCCATTCATCACATTAAACAGGAATGCAAGCACTGCAATAAGAAGTGGCATTTGAGCAGGATTATTCTGTCTTAAAGGGTAAATAACACTTCTATTAAAGTAGTGAAGCGTCCACAATGATATAAAAGTAATATTTGTTGGTGTCTTTTCTATATTTCCATTTAAAAAGAAATATAGCAAGGCAAGAGGAGAAATAATCTCCATTACTATCCATCCAAGTTTACTTGGAATCATTGGACCCCAATTGGTTTTTTGAAAATTTTTCCATATGGAGCTGGAATTTTTAACAGGGTAATAAAGGTGATAAAGCCTATACCCAGCCAAATTAGAACTATTGATTCAAAATTTTGTAACATCGATAATAATTTATGAGTAATATTTAATTCTTCAAATATCAGATATATGCAGCACAAAAATATTATCATTACAGGAGCAACAGATGGAATTGGCTTAGCAGCTGCTAAATCTATTGCTAAAAAAGGCTATCACATTAGTTTAGTTGGAAGAAATCCCGATAAAGGTAAAAAAGCTCTTGAAGCAATCATTGAACATTCCGGCAATGAAAATTTAGACTTTTTTGAATGCGATTCTTAGTTTAGTTGCTAATGTGAAAGATTTGGCTGATAGAATCAAACAAAAGCACAGCAAAATTGATGTGCTGTTAAATAATGCTGGTGGAGCAAATAAAACAAAGCAGATCACATCTGAAGGACTTGAAAAAACATTCGCCACCAATCAAATGAATTATTTTGTTCTTTCTACAGAGTTATTAAATATTCTTTCAGAATCAAATGATGGAAGAATAGTGAATGTTGCTTCCAATGCGCACATTGGCGCAGAAGTTGATTATGAGAATATCAATTCTGAAAAAAGCTTTTCTGCCTGGACTTCGTATTGTGTTTCAAAGCTGATGAATATTATGTTTACGTATCAATTGTCAGCGATGCAAGATAGGGTTTCAGTCAATGTATTACATCCCGGTTTTGTAGATACCAATATTGCAGGTAATGAAGGAAATTTGATAAAATATATTGTAAAATTTGGAGCAAAAATGTTTGCTAGAACTGTTGATAATGGCGCAGACTCCAGTATTTATTTGTCAACCTCTGATGAGGTGAAGGGTGTATCTGGTAAGTATTTTTTTAAATGTAGAGAAATTAAATCTTCTAGAGCTTCTTATAGTCAAGAGGATTGGAAAAAAGTTTGGGATTTATGTGAGGATTTCAAAAAAAAGCTAATATGAAAAAAAAGATTTTAACTAGAAGCGATTACGACTTTTTTACAACAGCAGAAACCAGGTGGAGGGATGTAGATACATTAGGACACATTAATCACACGGTTTACCTCAGTTTGCTTGAAACAAAACATAAAGATTTTATTGATCATATTTACGGGGAAACTACTTATGATCTGGGATTAAATAGCACCGCAGCAGGGTTACTAGCTTCCATGGATGTAACCTACATCAAGCAAGTTCATCATCCTGTTAAACTTGATATTGGATGTCGTATTACTAGGGTAGGAAGCAAAAGCTATGACGTGCACCAAGGTATTTTTGTTGAAGGAGAGCATGACCCATCTTTTCAAACGATTCATACCTTTGTGATGTTTAATTTTGTGGAGCAGAAATCAATTCCAGTGCATCAAGTAGTAATAGACAATTTAAGGGAGTTAAAATGATTACATTATTATCACCATCAAAAAAGTTAAATTTTAAACATCAAGATGCTGTTTCAGCATTTACACAATGTGATTTTATTGAAAGCGCACAAGAGCTTGTTAACAAAGCCAAAAATTTAACATCACAAGATTTAAAAGATTTAATGAAAATTAGCGATTCACTGGCAGATTTAAATAAAGAACGTTTTAATAATTGGTCTTTGCCATTTAATCAAGATAATGCAAAACAAGCTATTTTAGCTTTTGATGGAGGGGTTTATTCTGGATTACAAGCAGAAACATTTAACCAAAATGATTTAGAGTTTGCTCAAGATCATTTACGAATTCTTTCTGGGTTGTATGGAGTATTAAAACCTTTAGATTTAATTCAACCATATCGACTTGAAATGGGAACAAAATTTGAAAATGCCAAAGGAAAGAATTTGTATGATTTTTGGAGCAATGAAGTGACTAGTAATCTTAATAAAAACATTAAAAAACATGAAAATAAGACCATTATAAATTGCTCTTCAAATGAATATTTTAATGTTATCGATCAAAAAATCTTGAAGGGAACATACTAAATACAGTATTTAAAGAATATCGAGATGGTGAGCTTAAATTTATTTCGTTTAATGCAAAGAAAGCTCGCGGTTTATTAGCAAAATTTGTAATTAACAATAAAATCACAAGAAATAAAGATTTAAAAGACTTTGACTTAGAAAATTACAAATTTGATTCATCTTTGTCAGATGATTCAACATTTGTTTTTACAAGATAAAGGGAGGAAATAATGAAAAGAATATTAATATTACTTTCATTTTTAGCTATTAGTTGTCAGTCTAACTCTGGTGAAATGCCAAGACAAGCTGGCCAAGCATCTAATGAGCTAATGAATGGATTAGAAGCAATGCATCATGTTCGTTTTGCTGAAGCAAGAGCATTGTTTTTAGAGGGTATTGAAAAAGATCCAAATTGTGCTTCATGTTATTTGAATTTAGGTAATGCTGAGCAAGATAGAGTTTTAAGAAGAGAATATCTTGAAACTGCTTTAGATTTAGCTAAAAAAGGGCATCCTGAAACAAAGTTGATGGAAGCAGCTGTAAATTGGATTAACGGTGAAGGCGGAAGATTTGACGCTCATCCTGATTTATATAAAAAATATAAAGGTGATAAATTTCTAGCTTCAGGAGCATACAGATATCTTCAGTTTAATGATCGTATTGATGAAGGTAGAGAGTTATTGCTAGAAGCAGGAGAGAGATTGAAAGCAGGTCATTTATATAATCTTTTAGCTTATTCATACTTTTGGAATGCTGAAAGCGATGAGGAATATGATAAAGGATTACCATTTATTGAAAAATATATTGAGTTAAATCCAAATGAAGCAAATGCATATGATTCATTAGCTGAATTTCATCTTAATAAAGGTGAGTTTGATAAAGCTATAGAAAACTATCAATTAGCATTTGAAGTTGATCCTGAATTTGAATGGGCAACAAGAAATCTAGCTTTGGCTAAATATCAACAAAAGATGGCTAGCGAAGATGCTAAAGTAATGCAATGGACCAGTGAATCAGATGAAGCTAAATCTGCATTCAATATGGGAATGTGGCAGTTTTACAATCTAGAATGGGAGCAAGCTAATGAGTCATTTACAAATGCAATTGAAATGGATGAAAGCTTTGCTCTTGCTTATGCAATGCGAGCTAGAACACATCGTCTTATGCAAAATCAAAGCTGCTGCTAATGAAGACTTAGATGTAGCAGTTAGTATGTCAGAAAATGCTTCTGCAGAAGAGAAAAAAATGATTATGGCATTATATAATGATAATCAGCTTGGAACCAATTCTTTTGATAAAGTCGTTGAAAGATTGGTTAGAAAATATCCTGATGGATCATTTTTGAGAATGGAATCAATTTTTGCTACAATGAGCGATATTGGACCTGATATGATCTTACGCAGAGGAAAGGAATTGTACGCAATGAATCCTAACTTTACGCCAGCATTAAATATTATGGGTTATGCTTACATGCAAAAAGATGAGATGGATTTAGCTAAAGAAACTCTTCAAGAGCAAGTAAGAAGGCAGGCTGGAAAAGCAAATCCTTATGATTCTTTAGGAGACTATTATTTAGAGGTCAATGATAACGCTATGGCGTTAAAATACTTTGAACAATCTTCAAAGATGGGATTAAAAGCTAGCGAATCAAAAGTTGATAGCTTAAAATCTCTTTTAAGCGACTAATAAATAGAATCTGAAATAAGTTTAAAATCTTATTTGATTTAAAAAAGGAGCGTAGAGTTATTATAATTCTACGCTCTTTTAATATGTTTGATTAAATTCTGCAAAATAAAGGAAATAAATTGTCAGAAAATTACCAAGTTTTAGCTCTTAAATGGCGTCCAAAACAATTCAAAGATGTTGTTGGTCAAGAACATATTACTGCTACACTTCAAAAGGCTTTTGAAAAAAATCGAATCGCCCAAGCATTTTTATTTGCTGGACCAAGAGGAGTAGGTAAAACAACAACAGCTCGTCTAGTAGCTATGTCTTTAAATGGTGCAGATACACCAACTACAGACTATGATTTAAAATCTGAGTCTGTTTTAGATATTATTGATGGTAAATCTATGGATGTGATTGAGATCGATGGAGCGTCTAATAGAGGAATTGATGAAATACGCGAATTGCGAGAAAATATCAAATTTATGCCTGTTTCTGGCAAGTTTAAGGTTATTATCATTGATGAGGTTCATATGCTTACTACACAAGCATTTAATGCTTTATTAAAGACATTAGAAGAACCTCCTCAACATGTCAAGTTTATTCTGGCAACTACAGATGTACATAAAGTACCGCAAACGATTATTTCGAGATGTCAAAGATTCGATTTTTTACCACTTTCAAATACTACAATAAGTGATAGATTAAAATATATTACAGAAAATGAAAATCAGTCAATTGATGAGAAGTCGTTATCAATGATTGCCTCAAAATCAGAAGGAAGTATGCGAGATGCATTAAGTTATTTAGATCAAGTCCTTGTGTTAGGAAATGAATATCACTTTTGATATTGTACAGGATTTGCTTGGAGTAGTTCCTCTTGAAATTTTATTTAGTATCTCTGATGCTTTGCATGATAGAGATGGAGATAAACTCATGGCTGATTTAGAGGTTATTAGGAACAAAGGTTATATAGTTGAAGATTTATTAAAAGATTTAATTCTGCATTTCAGAAATTTATCTGTATTGAATTTTAAAAACGGATTAAAGCTTGCAGGGGTAGATTCGGAACTTTCTAAAAAATATAATCAATTAAACTACACTTGGAGTCACAAAGATATAATTAGACTATCTAATAATCTTTCAACACTTTATGCTTCAATACGACAATACTCTGATCAATATTTATTATTAGAAATGAATTTAATCAAGCTCTTAGAATTTGATTCAAGCGTTGATATTGAAGAATTTTTAAAAAAAGAAATTTCACAGGAACAAGAGGTAGAAACTCCAAAAGCAAAAACGGAAAATAAAACCCCTGACGTAACATCTAAAAAAAAAGAGAAAAAAATAGACTTAAGTGAAGAATTATTGAAAAATGATTGGAATCAAATCGTTAAGGAAGTTTCAAAAAAAGGGGATCAATCGGAGCACAGTTATCTGGATGTATTCTTGGAGATTTAAAAGGTAACAATCTTGAGGTGATTTCTTATGATAGCTCCGAATTCAATCAAAAACTATTACAGGAAGGTTTGGAGCTTGTAAAGTCAATTATTGATGAAAAGTACGGCTCCAATATTAATGTTAGCTTGGTGGTTGATACTGAGGTTGAAAAAATTGAAGATAAAAAAGAAGAAAAAGTAAATGAAGATGATATTGTATCTCTATTTGATGGAAAGGATATGTTATAATGTTTGGAAATATGAAAGAAATGCTTAAACAAGCTCAAAATATGAAATCTCAAATGAAAAAATTAAGAAAGAGCTAGAGAGTATAGAAGTTGAAGGTGTGTCTGCTAATGGTGCATGTAAGGTTGTAATGACCGCAGATATGAAAACTCAAAATGTAGAAATTGATGAAACGCTTTTAAGTAGCGAAGCTTATGTAATTGAAAATGCTATAAAAGTCGCTGTAAATAATGCTCTTGAAGATGCTAAAGATACATCAGCTAAGAAATTAAAAGCTGTAACTGGTGGTTTAACTGATGGATTACCAGGATTTTAATGGCAAATGCTACAAAATATATTGAAGTATTAATTGATTCTTTGACCAAGTTTCCCGGAATTGGAAGAAAAGGAGCAGAAAGAATAGCATATTTTATCGTAAAGTCCGATAAGTCATTGGGCAAGAACTTAATTGGCGCCTTAAAAGAGGTTGATGAAAAACTTGATATTTGTCCAGATACAGGGATGGTGTTACTTAAAGGTGAAGAATCTCCATTAAGCAGTGACGCTAGAAATTCTGAAATTTTATGTGTAGTTGAAAATATGGAAGATGTTATTAAAATTGAAAACACCAACAGTTTTGATGGATTATATCATGTGCTTGGTGGAGCTATTTCTCCATTAGATGGTATTGGTCCATCAGATCTATCTTTTGACAAACTTTTAAAAAGAATTAATTCAGAATTAAAAGAAGTCATTATTGCAACCAATCCTAGTACTTCTGGAAATGCCACTGCGCTTTATCTCGAAAAAATTTTAAAAGATAAGAACGTTGAACTATCACGACTTGCTGTTGGTTTGCCGGTTGGTAGTAATTTGGAATATATCGACGACAAAACTATTTCTTCAGCTATTTCAGGAAGGGTGAAGTTAAGTTGAAATTTTTTCTCAATTTCCTCACTTATTCTAGAATTCTGCTAACCCCATTAATCATTTATTTAATTTTAAATGACAATTTTCTTTATGCAGGTATAATCTTTGCATATTGCAGTTTTAGCGATGTTGCTGACGGTAAAATTGCTAGAAAATATGATTTGGTTTCAGGTCACGGTAATTATATGGATCCATTGGCTGATAAAGTTTTAATGATAGGAGCACTATCAGCGCTATTAGTATTAGATACAATACAGCTATGGCCTTTCATAATCATAATTGGTAGAGATATAATTATTACATTATATAGAAACTATCTGATTGCGAAGAATAAACCGCTTGAAACATCAAAATTTGGAAAGCTAAAAACAGTGTTTCAACACGGTATGGTTTTAATAATATTGCTTGTAAATCCATCACAAGTTATGGTTGATCTTATTGTCAATATTAATGCAATCTATGCCGCTGCAACTGGAATTCATTATTTTGTTAAAAATGGATTTTAGTAAAGGATTTAATGTTCAGCTTGCCACATTATTTGGCATTGGAAAAATTCCCGGAGGAGGTACTTGGGCCTCCCTTATAGTTTTACTTATTGCATTATATGAACAAAACGCAGAAACAGCTTCATTTCTAGCATTTTTTACTCTAATTATTGGTTCAGGTGCTTACAGAAAGCTTACCGCTCTTGTTGAATCTGAAGACCCGAAAGAATATGTTTTAGATGAGGTTATAGGAATGGGTATTGCTATTTCTGGTGTCTATATTTTTACAAGCATATTTGATCAGCTTTCGTTTAATCTTATAGAAATCTCTTTCCGCAACAAGTGAGCTTTTCATATTAACATTTATAGTTTTTAGATTTTTTGATATTTCTAAGATTGGTCCAGTCGGATGGGTTGAAAGTAATCCAAAGGAAAAAGCATATAATAGGGTTATAGGGGATGATATTATGGCCGCATTTTTGTCCATAATTGTTGTAATAATTTTTTTATGTGTTAACTTATGGATACTGCAATGAGAGTTGGAATTATAACAATTGGGAATGAGTTATTAAGTGGCTTTACCGTAGATCGTAATGCTGCTTGGATAGGACAACAACTACTTTCTTCAGGAATTAAAGTCAATGTTCATCATACCATTCCAGATGATTTTGGTGTTATTTATGACACCTTAGAGTATCAATTTAGGGAATGGAGGTGTGATCAGATTATTGTTACAGGAGGTCTTGGACCAACTGTCGATGATATTACAGTGTCTTCATTCCTTGAATACTTCGATGATTCACATGAATTTGATAAAGAGTATTGGGAAATTTTGTCAGAAAGATTCAAAAGATTAAACTTCAAAATGCCAAATCTTAATAAAAATCAGGCATATAAATCTAAAAGAGGAATTATGATTCCAAATTTGGTTGGCACTGCAAGAGGGTTGCATTACACTAAAAAACATGATTCAGTTTTAAAAAGTGTTAAAGGTTTAATTACAGGGGATAAAAATAGAGTCAATTTTTTTGCACTTCCAGGAGTTCCCAAAGAAATGAAATCTATGTTTACAAATTACGTGTTACCAGAAATTGAAAAATCATTAAAGAATAAAGTAGTTTGTAAAAGCATTAGAACAACAGGGGTTCCTGAATCCATTCTTCAAGAAAAGATTACAGATATCATTGATGCCAATAAGGAAAAATGTGATATTGCATTCTTGCCTCATAGAATGTTAGGAGTTGATATACGCCTTACATCATCAGATAATCAATTAGTTGAAGATTTAATTAATTCAATAGTTCCAAGAATTAAAAAATATGTATATGGTTATGATAACGATAAGTTAGAACAAGTAATAGCTGACCTGCTTATTCAAAATAATCTTACAGTAAGTACCGCTGAATCATGCACTTCAGGTTTGCTTGCATCAAGATTAACAGATGTTCCTGGAAGCTCTCAATATTTTAAAGGTGGAAGTGTTTGTTATAGCAATGAGTTAAAAATTAATGATATTGGCGTAGATAAGGATTTGATAGAAAGATATGGCGCGGTAAGTGAGGAGGTTGCAGAATCTTTAGCAAAAAATATTGCTAAAAAAAATAATACAGATATAGGAATCGGAATAACTGGAATAGCTGGTCCAGATGGTGGAACAGAAAAAAAACCAGTTGGATTAGTATTTGTTGGAATATTTTATAAAAATAATTTATATATTAAGAGGTATAATTTAACACCTGACAGAATCACAAATCGTGAATTAACTGTTACCTTGTGTCTTAATGAAATACGAAAAATTTTAAGAAATTCATAAATGTTAAAGGAAAGTCATAATGGCAAAAAATGTAGATAAAGCGTTAGAAGCAGTTCAATTAGATATTAATAAAGAGTATGGAGATGGATCCATTATGAGATTGGGTGGAACTGCCAATCTTGATGTAGAAGCAATTTCAACTGGATGTCTTTCACTAGATATGGCTTTAGGAGTTGGCGGTGTACCAAAAGGAAGAATTATTGAAGTATTTGGACCTGAATCTTCAGGAAAAACAACTCTAGCTTTACATATTGTTGCTGAATGTCAAAAAAATGGTGGAAAAGCAGCATTTATTGATGCTGAAAATGCATTAGATCCAGAATATGCTAAAAATCTTGGATGTAACGCAGACGACTTATTGGTTTCACAGCCAGATTCTGGAGAGCAAGCACTCGATATTCTTCAAAAGTTGTTAGAAACAGCTGCTTTGGATGTTATTGTTATTGACTCTGTAGCAGCATTAGTGCCTAAAGCTGAGCTTGATGGACAGATTGGTGATGTTACTGTTGGTTTGCAGGCAAGATTGATGTCACAAGCTCTAAGAAAGCTTTCTGGTCCAATTAATAAATCTAGAACATGTGTAGTTTTTATTAACCAAATTAGAGAAAAAATTGGTGTAATGTTCGGTAGTCCAGAAACAACTCCGGGTGGTAGAGCATTAAAATTTTATTCATCAGTAAGATTGGATATTAGAAGAATAGCTGCTATTAAAGAAGGAACTGATATGACTGGAAATAGAACCAGAGTAAAAGTTGTAAAAAATAAAGTAGCTCCACCTTTTAAAATGACTGAATTTGATATTATGTACGGTAAAGGAATCTCATATGCTGGAGATTTACTGATTTAGCTTTACAGGGTGGCGTAGTTGAAAAAATGGGCTCTTGGTTCTCTTACAAAGGTGATAAGATTGCTCAAGGACGAGAAAAGGTTAAAACTCTACTAGAAACTGATGAAAAGCTTATGAAAAGCGTATTATCTGATGTTAAAGATTATTTAGAGTTGAGTTAAGATTCTTTAATAATTTTTAAAAAATCTTTGTGCACTTTTTTGTTAGAAGCGACGATACATTTATCAAAATTATATTGATTTCCGTTTTCATTTGAAACAGTCCACCTGCTTCAGAAGATAATATTTACCGGCTGCTGTATCCCAGGTTGTAAATTGTATTCCCAAAATCCTTCAACAATACCTTTTGCTACATGACACATATCTAAGGAAGCTGCTCCCAATCTTCTAACACCATGTGAATTAAGATTGATATTCTTTAATAACTTGCAAATTTTTATCAATATAATTTTCATCTATGGTATAAAACCAGTAACGTATAACCCTTCATTAAAATGATCTTTTTCTGAAACAGATATTGGAGAATCATTACTAAAAGAACCACCGCCTTTAGAAGCAAAAAACTTTTCGTTATTAGGAATATCATAAACAACCCCAACCACTGGTTTACTTTTAAAGAAAACACCTATAGAAACAGCAAAAGAAGGATAATTGTGAACAAAATTGTTGGTACCATCAATTGGGTCTATGTACCAGGTATAATCTGAGCTCAAATTATTTGATCCTAATTCTTCTGAAACAATATTATGTTCAGGGAAAGATTCTTTAATTTTTGGTAATAAGTTTATCAGCTTCAATATCAGTTTGAGTTACAAGATTTGAAACTTCTCCTTTAGACTTAAAAGATTTAATTTTTGAGAAGATAAACGAATAAGTTCAGCAGCTTGATCTGAAATTTCTAATGCAGTATCAAGAATGTGATTAGTACTTTTCAAAGTATTTAGATGAAATATCTTTTAATTTTGTACTTAAAAGAATGATCGCAATTAGGTTAGGAAAAGTCATAAAAGCAAGGGCAGCATCACCAAGATTCCACACTTGTTTTAAAGTCAATAGTGAGCCAAAGAAAACCATCATAACATAAATATATCTATAATATGTAATATAACTAGATCCGAATAAATACTCAGTTGCTCTGTCTCCATAAAATGACCAACTAATAGCAGTTGAAAGAGCAAAAAGAACAACTGCAATTGTAACCATTTCACTACCAAATGGAATTCCTTGAGAAAAGGCATAGCTAGTAAGTAATACACCTTCTTTTAATTCAACAATTGATGAATCAATTCTTAAGGAATAAAACTCAGTAAATTTCCATGAACCAGTTACCATAATTACTAAACCAGTTAAAGTACAAATTATTATTGTATCAATATATGGCTCTAATAATGCTACAACACCTTCTCTTGTTGAATATGGTGTTTTAGCTGTTGAATGAGCAATAGCAGCTGAACCTTGACCAGATTCACTTGAGAATAAACCTCTTTTGACGCCCATTAACATAGTATTTAAAAATGCTATAAATGCTCCTGAAGCAACACCAGTAGCAGGAACTAGCAAGGACGGTGGATTAAAAGCCATAGTAAATATTGTATTGAAAGAATTTCCGACTTGATCAAAATTTGTAATTACAATGAATAAGGCACAAAAAACATAAATTGCAGCCATAATTGGAACAAGAAAACTTGTAAAATTACCAATTCTTTTTATTCCACCTAAAATAACTGACCCTACAATAGATGCACAAACTAAACCAATAGCAACATGCATTATAGATATACTTGAAATATCACCCAACAAAGCAACATCTGTCGTAGACATCAAAAAATTATCTGTTCCAAAAATAGAAGCTAGCTGACTGTAAAGTTGTTGTGTAAGTGTATTCGATTGAATTGCATTTCCTGTGAAAAAGGAACAAATGATTGTAAAACATGCAAAAAATACAGCTAACCATCGCCATTTAGGACCTAAACCATTTTCTATAGTATACATTGGTCCACCAGCAGTATTTCCTAGTGAATCTGTTTCCCTGTATTCAACAGCAAGAGTACATTCAGCATACTTTAAAGCAGTTCCAAAAAAAGCTGTAATCCACATCCAGAATAATGCACCTGGACCTCCAATTTGAATTGCAATAGCTACTCCGGCAATATTTCCAATACCAACAGTAGCTGCTAAAGCAGTTGAAAGAGCTTTAAAATGATTTAAGTCTCCTTCATCTTCCGTACTATCGTAATCACCGCGAGTAACTTTAATACCATGTATTATACGAGTCAATTGAGGAAATCCTAGTTTAAAAGTCATATACATACCAGTTCCTAAAAGAGAAATAACCATAAGGGGTATTGTAGCCAAAGGAAAAGATTTTTTAAAATCATCTGAAAAGAGATTTCCTGGAAAATTCCAAATTTGTTCAAAAAAGTGAACTCCATATCCTGGGATCAATAGTAAAATTCCTATAATTGAAAAGACTAGAAGCGTATACTGATTTTTTGACATGGACACATATTAATTATTTTTTTTAAAAGATGTACATTGATTTTTTATTATTAATTTAAAAAATGATTATTGCAGGTGTAGATGAGGTAGGTAGAGGTTGTTTGGCTGGTCCAGTAGTAGCTGCAGCAGTAATTTTAAAAAATTCTATTGATTCACTAAATGATTCAAAAAAATTATCAAAAAAGAGAAGAGAAGTTTTATATAGCAAGATTTTAGAAAATGCTACCTCAGTTGCAGTTGGAATGAAGTGGAATGACTATATTGATAAGCACAATATTAAGATTGCATCTGAAGATGCTATGAAAGATGCAATAAGCTCATTAAAAGTGAGGCCAGATAAAGTTTTAGTTGATGGATTTTCATTAGACATCCAAATTGAAAATGAGGGTATTATAAAAGGCGATCAAAAATATCATCAAATTATGGCTGCCTCAATTATAGCAAAAGTAACAAGAGATGAAATAATGCGATCGTTTCATTATATTTATCCAGAATATGATTTTAAATCAAATAATGGATACGGAACAAAAAAACACTTGGAAGCATTAGACAAATACTCATTTACACCAATTCACAGACTAACCTTTAAACCAATATCATCTAATATTAAATAATGCAAAACTTCATTAGAGAAATAAAATCACTTTCTGTTTTAATCTTGGCCATCCTTTTCTTAAAAGAAACAGTTGTAGAGCTTTATATCGTACCAACAAGTAGTATGGAAAAGAATATATTAAGAGGAGACATGCTTGTTGGAAGTAGATACATCTATGGTATGAAAGTTCCTCAAAAAATTTGGGTTCCATTTACAGCTGTAAGTATTCCTACATTTCTTCCTGATTATAGATTTCCTGCATTTAAAGATGTAGAAAGAGGAGATGTAGTAGTTTTCGAATATCCTAGAGATAATGTATATAAATATGTAAAAAGATGTATCGGTTTGCCTGGTGATAATGTTAGAATTGAAAATCGAAAAGTGTTTGTTAATAATGAAGAGTATTTATTACCTGAAGGTGGTCAATTTTTATCGCAAGAACCCTCATCAGAATCCTATATTGATGACAGTATATTTATGAATCTTGGAAATAAAGATAATATGAAAGAGCTTAAAATTCCTAAAAAAGGTGATACATATATAATCAATGAGGATATGAATTGGGAGCTAATTATCCCTTTACTATTATTTGAAGGAAATAAAGTTGAATTGGTTGTTAACGATCAAAAGCTAACATTTACCAACGAAGATCCGTATGACCTGTATAGAAGAACGGGTGATAGGAAAGTATTTGATAATTATGTTCCGCAACCTAATGCTTCATTAATTAATCCATGGATGTCAGTAATGAAAAAAGAATATTTAAAATATTTAAAAATAAATGATAAAGATATAAGTGAAATTGATACATATACTTTAAAGCAAGATTATTTTTGGATGATGGGAGATAATAGGGATAATAGCGAGGATTCAAGATTTTGGGGTTTTGTTCCTAAAAGTCATATTCTTGGACAGCCAGTGGTCACTTGGTTTTCATTAGATTTAGATAATTATTTACCTAGACTTTCCAGAATTGGAAATATCCCTAAATAAAAAAAATGTTTTCATATTGATATTTCATTCATTAGTTTCAGTGGACTAAAAAAACAATTGAGGTATTTAATTATGTTATCTAGTACAGAAAAAATTTTAAGCGTTGTTGTTCTTGCCTTAACTCTAGCAGTTGGTTTTTCTTTAATGCAATATGGTTCAGCTATGGATGAAATGGCTCAATTAAGAAGTGAGCAAGCAGAGCATGTAGATATGGTAAATAAAGAATTTAAACAAAGAGTTAAAGCTGTTGAGTTAGAAAATATCGGCCAAGGTAAAGAGATTAAAAGAGGTCAAGATATGATTCTAGCAAATACTAAGTTAATTTATGCTAAGGCTGACTCTCTTGGAAATTTAATCGATGACCTAGCTTACGAGATTAAAAGAGTTGATAGAGACTTAACAAAAAGAATTAAAAATGTTCAACGTGATCTTGAAGGGTTAGAAGATAACTTTGATTCTGAAAAGCGTAGAACTAGAAGAGACCTATCAGATATTAAGAAACAGTTAAAAAAACTTAATGATGAAGTCTTCCCTCCAGAAGAGGAATAAGTTTAATTAGTTTTTAAAAAAAAGGGCTTTTTTAAGCCCTTTTTTTTTGTACCGAGGGTCGGGCTCGAACCGACATGAGATTGCTCTCACTGGTGTTTGAGACCAGCGCGTCTACCAATTCCGCCACCCCGGCAAAGATGTTGACAAATTTCAGATAAAGTATGTAGTTTGTCAATAACCAATATTAAAAGGAGTGTAATAGTGTCATTTAAAACAGTACCACAAATGTTTCAACATTTAGTAAGCGAAAGACCAACCTTAAAAACTTTTTATACAAAAACTGAAAATGGTTGGGAAGGGTGTAGAGTTAGCTGATCTTCAAGTGATGGTTGAAGATTTTGCAAATGGATTAAAAAATTTAGGAATAAATGATAATGATAAAGTTGCTATCATTGGCGCAAATTCCCGTAAATGGGCAATATCGGACTACGCAATTGCTCATATTAGAGCTGTATCTGTTCCAGTTTACCCAACGCTTATTCCAACCCAATCTCAATATGTTGTTGAACATTCAGAAAGTAAAATAGCTATTGTTCAAGATGAGGTTCAATTAGACAAGGTATATCCTTTAATCAATGACGCTAATTCAAATTTAAATACCATTATTATTATGGATGATGAATATAGTGGTGGAAAAGATAATGTTATCAATTTTGGTGATGTATTTAATATGAAAGATCAAGTACATGATATTCGCGCTCTTTCTGCAACGGTTCAGGAAAATGATTTATTAACTCTTATTTATACTAGCGGTACAACTGGAAATCCAAAAGGTGTTATGCTTAGCCATGCAAATATTTGTAATAATTTACTTTCAATTGATGACAATATTAAGGCTGCAATGGAGCTTAACCCTGAATTAAAACCTGCTGATGGTATAGAGCGATTTGTATCATTTCTTCCGATCAGTCATAGTTTTGAAAGAGTTGGTGGTCATTATTCTATATTTAGCCAAGGAACCTCAATATATTACGCTGAAATGAATTTTACTCCTGAAATTCTTTTTGAAAATATTAGAGAAGTTCGACCAACTTTTTTAACAGCGGTACCTAGAATTTTTGAAAAAATTCATGCTAAAATTTTAGATTCAGTTGCATCAATGACCGGAATTAAAAAGAAGCTTGCAGACTGGTCAATTTCTGTTGGGTTGCAAACTGTACCTTATCGTACAACTAATCGAGACTTACCATTTGTTCTTGGTTTAAAATATAAAATTGCTGATAAGTTAGTGCTTAACAAATTTAGAGCTGCATTAGGTGGTAAGGTCAGAGCATGTTCTTCTGGAGGATCAGCATTATCTAAAGAAGTTGGATCATTTCTTTTGTGGAATTGGTATTTCAATTATCGAAGGTTATGGTTTAACTGAAACAAGTCCAGTAATGACAATTGGACATCCAGACTTCTTTAAATTTGGAACCGTTGGAAAAGCAATACCAGGAGTTGAAGTTAAAATTCAACCTGATGGAGAGATTGTTTGTAGAGGACATAATGTTATGCAAGGTTACTATAAGAATGAAGAAGCAACCAATGAAGCAATTATTGATGGATGGTTTCATTCAGGCGATATTGGTGAATTTGATGAAGATGGTTTATTACGCATCACTGATAGAAAGAAGAGCTTGATTGTAACTTCAGGAGGTAAAAATGTTGCCCCTCAACCAATGGAAGTTTCGCTTACATCAAATAAATATATCGAACAATGTAATGTTGTAGGAGATGATAGGAATTTCATTTCAGCATTGATAGTTCCAAATAAAGAAAATCTTTTAGCTTGGGCAGAAGAAAAAGGGTTATCAGGTTTAGATTATAATGCTTTATGTGCACATGAACTTGCATATGACTTATTTGATGCCATTGTTAAAGATACAATGACAAACTTTTCAAGATATGAATCTGTAAGAAAATTCACTTTAATTGCAGATGAATGGACCGTTGATAGAGGAGAATTAACTCCAAAAATGTCTATTAAGAGAAAAGTGGTTGTTGAAAAACATAAAGCTGAAATTGACGCAATGTACAATTCACCAAACACACCCGTAACATCATCCGATGATGAACTTCAACTTGGTGGTTAGGTTATTATTAGTTTTATCGATTTCATCGCTATTTTATAGTTTTACCTATATAAAAGAGCAGCCATATGTTGTAATTCTAGGAATTGCACAAGACGGTGGTGCTCCTCATGCTGCTTGTCAAAAAACTTGCTGTATTGATAAATGGAACGATCCAAATCTTCACAACAAAGTCTCAAGTATTGGTATTGTTGATCCTGTTTCAAATGAAGTTTGGATGATTGATGCAACGCCTGATTTTGCTGAACAGTTACATTTGTTAACCAATAACAATAAAAGGGAACTTAAAGGAATTTTTTTAACCCATGCTCACATTGGACATTATACTGGATTGATGCATTTAGGAAGAGAGGTTATGGGTGCAAAAAGTACAGTAGTTAATGTCATGCCTAAAATGGAAAGTTTTTTAAGAAATAATGGTCCTTGGAGTCAATTGGTTGATTTAAAGAATATTTCCTTATCAGGTTTAAGTGACAATAAAAAAGTTCAACTAAATTCAAGATTATCTATTATTCCATTTAAGGTACCTCATAGGGATGAATTTTCTGAAACTGTGGGTTACAGAATAGAAGGACCATCAAAATCTTTAGTTTTCATTCCAGATATTGATAAATGGAGTAAATGGCAGACAGATATTATAGATATTGTTGAAAATTCAGACTACAGTTTATTAGATGGAACTTTTTATGATATCAATGAACTTCCAGGCAGAGATATGTCTCAAATTCCTCATCCTTTTATAATCGAAACAATGAAATTATTTAAACATTCTGATAAAAAAGATTCTATATATTTTATTCATTTAAACCACACAAATCCTGCGTTAAATAAGGATTCGCTTGAGTATAAAAAAATAATCGGTAATGGGTTTAATATAACTGAAAGAGGTAACAAATTATCACTTTAATTAGCTATTATATTACTTTTTTTGTTAAAAATAATTAAGATTAAAGGTTATTAACAAAATGGAGGGAAAATGAAAAATATATTATTAATGATAGTTTTTTCAACTTTAGCTTTCTCACAAACATACAACATGCAAATTCAAATTGGTGTTCAAGATGGTGTAAAAGTTTCTGATTATGAAAAAGCTATGATACAACACAATAAGGCACATGCGACAGATCTTGGTGCTGCAACTACTTACCAAATTATCAATGGTCCAGATGCAGGAGATTACATAAGAATGCCAAAATCTATATTTACTTCAGCAGATATGATTGATGCCGTCTTTAATGAATGGCAAAATCATGATCCTGTTCCTTATGACAAATTTGACGGTAAAATGGTTGAGGGACGAAATGGAACTGTGTTTTATACTTTGAGACCTGATTTAAGTTACAATCCTCAAGTGAAAACTTGGAAATATCTTAGACAAAGTAAATGGAATGTAAGGCAAGGCGGTCAATCTAACGCAGAATCAATTTTTAAACTTGCAAATGAAATTCGAGACGAATTAGGTTCAGATGAACATTTTGTATGCATGGTTTCAAATACTGGTCAACCTTTCAATGAGTATGTATTCGTTTCAGGACATGATACACTTTCAGAGGCCTTAGATCAATCTGCCTTTCTAACATTGCTTGGCGAAATGAGTAAAAGAATGCCTGATTGGGAATCTACTTGGGGTCAAAGTGCTTGGAACGGTATGAGTCAAGTATCAGTTCATAGACCTGATTTAAGTAATTAATTATTACTTCAATAAACAAAAAGAGCCTATTATTTATTGTTAATAGGCTCTTTTTCTATTAACATTCCAATATGTACAATAAAAAGTCAAAAATTGAACTAAAAAAAAGCTTAAAAAGAGAAAGTTTTAATAGGACAACTTGTTCTTTTTATAAGTATTGTTTTATTGATAATCCCGAAGATTTGCGCAACAAATTATATTCAGATCTAATTGAACAGGATATACTTGGTAGAATATATGTTTCAAAAGAGGGAATCAATGCGCAAATAAGCATTCCTGAACATAATGTAGAAGATTTTAAATCTTACATACACTCCATTGATGTATTTAGCGATATTAAATTTAAACATGCTGTTGAAGAGGGTACATCTTTCTTAAAACTAAAAATTTTAGTTCGTGATGAGATTGTTGCTTATAAAGTACCTGAAGAATCCTATGATATGAATAAGACAGGAGTGCATCTAAAACCGGTTGATTTTAATAGTTCAATCAAAGAAAAAGATTCAATCGTGTTGATATGAGGAATTATTACGAAAGTGAAGTAGGTAGATTTAAAAATGCTATTATTCCTGATGCGCATTTTTCAAAAGAACTATTACCAACGGTTGCTAAAGCTTTAGAAGGAAAAGAGGATAAAAAAGTACATCTTTACTGCACAGGAGGTATACGCTGTGAAAAAGCTAGTTCGTATCTCATTAAAAAAGGTTTTAAAGAGGTGTATCAACTCGAAGGTGGAATCATTCAATATGCTCACGATATGAAGGAAAATGATTTGAAATCTGAATTTATTGGTAAGAATTTCGTGTTTGATGATAGAATGGGAGAACGTGTAACAAATGACATTATTGGTAAATGTCATCAATGTAAGACACCATCAGATGATCACTAAGAATTGTAAAAATGATGCATGCCATTTATTATTCATTCAATGTGATAAATGTGCTGAAAAGTATAATGATTGTTGTTCAAACGCCTGTAATGAATTTTTACAACTGGATATAGAGACACAAAAAAAATTAAGAAAAGATGAAAATAAAAAGGTTTCAAGTGCTAAATTATCAACTAAATTTAGACCTAAACTTTATAAACTGTTTAATTACTGGAAATGATACAATGATAGACAAATTTCAAAATTTTATTTTAACACCTATTAAGGTGAGCTATAAAGACAGATCGGACTATACACCGATTGAAAATTTCATATTAAACCCTATTGTTCTGTCATTAATTGTATTTCTAGTCACTTTCCAAGCTTTTTCTTTAAATGATGATCCAAAGCCGTCTGCTTCAGATGCAGCACTAAGCAATGCAATGATTTACTTTGAAAAAGCAGATTTTGATAATGCTGTTTTACAGCTTGAGGCTGTTGTAGATAACTTTTCTGGCACTAAAGCTGCTCATCAAGCTAAGTTTTATCTTGGAAGAACCGCATTTATCAATGGAAATAATGATAAAGCGCTTGTTTATTTATCTGAAAGCGTTTCTAAAATGAAGTATGATAATCTTAAAAAAGAAGGATATATCATGCTTGCAGAGTTACAAAACGACACAAAAATGTTCGACAAGGCAATGAAGTTTACTGACTCTGAAAATGAAATTAAATATATCAGTATTCTTAAAGCTAAAAAACTAGCTCAAAATGGCCAGCCTGATCAGTCCTTAATGCTTCTCGAGTCATTAGATGCCGATAACCCTGCATATAATCAACTTTTTGAAGAAGTTTATGGATACGTATTAAGTATTAACTAAGATACTTGTTAATACGATATTAATTAAATATATTCCAATGAATTAAATGGGCTACGGCCCATTTTTGTTATAATGAAAAAAATTGAAGGGTTATTATGATTAATAGAGATTTAATTGAAATTTTTATTGAATTAGCACGAGAAAAGAATATCGAGCGTTCTGAGCTTGGTACAATAATTGAACAATTATTCTTATTTATTATTGAGAAAGAAACTGGTGAATCTGATAATTGTAGTGTTATTGTTAATCTTGATAAAGGTGAAATTGAAATTTATGTTGAAAAAACAATTGTAGAAGAGGTTGATGACGATCACTTTGATATTACCTTAGAAAGAGCTGTAGAGCTTGAGCCAGATTTAGCTGGTGAATTAAAGCTAGGAGATACTTTTGTAGAGGTGATTGATCCTGCGCGTTTTGGTAGAAGATTGGTTGCAAATGCGAGACAATTTTTGAACAAAAGAACTAGAGAAGTTCAACAACAGTATATTTATGAGGATTATGTTCAGAGAATAGGAGAAGTTATTATCGGGACTGTTCATCAAGTGCATCGAGAAAATACTTTTGTAAATATTGAGCAAACAGAGTTAAGAATGCCTAGGAATGAACAAATTTATTCTGAAAGATTTAGAAGAGGCGATACCATCAGAGCTTTGGTTAAATCAGTTGAAGTAACACCAAAAGGTCCAGATATTTTAATATCTCGAAGTGACGATCTTTTCCTTTACAAGCTTTTTGAAATGGAAGTCCCAGAAATTGAAGATGGGATTATTGAAATTAAAGGAATTGCAAGAAAACCAGGAGAAAGAAGTAAAATTATTGTCCATTCTGTTGATAAACGAATTGATGCAGTTGGTGCCTGTGTGGGTATGAGAGGAAGTAGAATTCAATCAGTTGTTAGAGAGTTAAATAATGAAAAGATTGATATTGTTAATTATACAGAGAAATCTGAGGTATTTATTACCAGAGCACTTTCTCCAGCAAAACCAGTTGATTTATATATGATGATGATAGAAATATTGTGTTGCAATATTTGATGAAGGTGGTCTTGAAAATGCTGTCGGTAGAAGCGGTGTCAATATTAATCTTGCTTCAAAACTAACAGGATATACAATTGATGCATACACTAAATCAGAATATGATGAAGTGCTTATAAATCAGAAAACAACGCTTGAATCATTAGACGGAATTACAAAAACGTTGAGTAATAAACTTGCAAAAGCAGATATTGTTTCAGTTGCAGATTATTTAAACGTAAAAAAATATGTTCTAACTGAAGAACTAGAGCTTAATGATAAAGAGATATCTTCAATAAGTGATGCAGTAAATTCATTTATAGAAATTACGCATAACAAAGAAGAAGAAGTTGAAGAGGTAATTGAAAATACTGAAGATAATATCGAGTTAGATTCAACTGTTGAAGAACAAAATATTGAAGCTGTTGAAGAAATTATTGAAGATGATGAAGAACAGATGAAGAACCAGCTGAAGAAGTAGAGTTGCCAGAAGAAGTTGTTGATTCTGAACAAGATTCGCAAAAAAATATTGAGGAAAAAGAAGAATAATTAATGTCTGATTCAATAAGAATATTCCAACTAGCAAAAGAGCTAAACATATCACATAATGATATTTTAGACTTTTTAAAGTCAAAAGACATTTCTGTCTCAAGTCATATGTCTCCCATTGATGGTAAAACACAGCAAATAGTATATACTGAGTTTGCTAAAGACCGTCAATCAGCAGAAAGGGACAGAAAAGAGCAGGTCAGAAAAGAAATTCATGACTCAAAAGTTGTGATGAAAACTAAGTCTGTCAAAAAGTTCAAAATTATGTCTGTTGAAGATCAACGAAAATCAGAGAAGAAAAAAGTTGAAGCGCCAGTTAAGGAAGAAAAAGACAGTAAAAAGACTGAAGTAAAAAAAGAAGCTCCTGTTGAGAAAAAACCAAAGAAAAAATTGAGAAAAATCTCTTTACGTGAACCAGAAAAGGTAGAGGATAAAAAGCAGGCAAAAAAACATAAAGATGAACTGAAAAAAGATAGTTCTGCTGTTAAAAGATTGAAAAAGACCCTTGCTTCTATGGATTCAAGTCCTAAGAAGAAATCATACAAGAAATCAAAAAAAGATGTTGGGCTAGAAGATGGAGATCAAAAAAGATCAATTGAGCTTGCCGAATATGCTAGTATTGATGAAATAGCTAAAGTTTTAGACGTATCAACCAGTGAAGTAATTGGTAAATGCTTACAAATGGGTATTTTAGCAACTGTAAATCAAAGACTCGAATGGGATGTCATAGAATTAATTGCTGGAGAATATGATGTTGAATTGAAGAAATATGAAGAAGTTGTTGATGACTTGTTTGTAACATCTCATTCAGAAGAAGAATTATCAAATGCGATAGAAAGAGCACCGGTTGTAACAATTATGGGTCACGTAGACCATGGTAAAACATCCATATTAGACTACATAAGAAAAACAAAAGTTGCTGCAGGTGAATCAGGAGGAATAACACAAAGAGTTGGAGCTTATCAGGTTTTACATAATGATAATAAAATCACTTTTTTAGATACACCTGGACACGAAGCTTTTACTGCTATGAGAGCAAGAGGTGCTCAATCAACAGATATTGTTATTCTGGTAGTTGCTGCTGATGATAGTGTTATGCCTCAAACAATTGAAGCTATTAATCATGCAAAAGCTGCGGAAGTCCAATCGTAGTAGCTATTAACAAGATTGATAAGCAAGGCGCTAATCCTGACATCGTTAAAAGAGAATTATCTGAAAAAGATGTCTTAGTGGAAGACTGGGGAGGTAAAATTCAATCTGTACATACGTCTGCTCAAACAGGTGAAGGTATAGATGACTTAATGGAAGCAATTTTACTTGAGGCCGAAGTATTAGACCTGAAAGCAAATCAAGATATTGATTGTAAAGGTATTGTAATCGATTCAAGATTAGATAAAGGATTAGGTCCTGTTGCAACCGTCTTAATTCAAAAAGGTACTTTAAGCATAGGAACTCCATTTATTTGTAATAATCACCCTGGTAAGGTTCGAGCAATTATGAATGAAAACAATGAAAGAATCACTGAAGCTAGACCATCAGATCCAGTCCAAATTCTAGGTTTTGATCAAGTTCCTCAGGCTGGAGATATTTTTGCAGAAGTTGAAAATGAATCAGATTTAAAGAAAATAGCTAATGAACGTCAGAGAATTAAACGTGAAATTGATCTTCAGATGGTTCAAAAAACATCTTTAGACAGTATATCAGCTCAGATTAAGGAAGGTGATATTAATAACTTAAATATCATTATTAAAGCTGATTCTGATGGTTCAATTGAAGCTTTAATACAAAGTATAGAAAAAATCAACAATGATGAAGTTGGTGTAGATATTGTTCATAAAGGGGTTGGTAATGTTACCGAATCTGATGTTTTGTTAGCACAGCTT
>BOWX01000004.1 GCA_019650355.1 Fidelibacterota bacterium | reverse complement strand
AGAAAATCTGAACCTGAAGAGGAAAAACCTATCAATATATTAATTGATTGATCTAAAAATGAAAAAATTGGCGCTCCAAAAGGAGTTTTTAAAATAAATAATGCAAAAATTAGTTGAAATATCAGCCCGTACAATACTGTTTTTAAATTAATGGCTGATCTGTTTTCAGATAGAAGTAATGCTATTGAAAGTAGAGTAAATAAACCTAGAATACCTAGAAGACTACCCATAATATATTACAGATTTGGTTGAGCTCCCTGAAGTTCAGAAGTCTTTTGATCTTTTTCTTTAATTTTTGAATGTTCTTTTAACATATCTATTATCTTCTGATCTAATAAATCATCTGACAATTTATTTTTATTTGATTCTTTTTTGTAGAACCTCTCAATCTCAGCTTTTTGACTTTCGTTCTTTAATAATGCATCTTTTATAAAGTCTTCAACTTCATTAGGAGATACTGATAATTCTTTGTCCGAAATAATGGACTTTCTCAACAAAAACCATCTTAAGTTATTTTCTGCAAATTGCTGATATTGCTCTCTAATTTGCACTTCGTCTGCATTTTGATTATTTTGATTTTGCTTCACTTCATTTACAATGTTATTTAAATAATTTTCAAGCATAGAAGTTGGAAGAACCGGATTAACAAGCTTCACAAATTGATCAATTAATGATGAATGAAACATTTCGTCAGATTTTCTTTTATACTCATTATCAATACTTTCATGAACATTCTTCTTCCATTCATCAACGCTCTTACAATTTGGATCCATTTGCTTAACAAATTCATCATCTAATTTAGGAGGTACTCTTCTTTGGATGGTTTCAATGGTGAATTCATAATTTTTTTCACCCTCACCCATATCAATCGTGAGCTTAACTTTATCACCTGCATTCTTTGAAGTAAAAGATTCAGCTTTTTCTTCAATTATTGGATCTTGACCAATTGCTATATACTTTTTTTCTTTTTTACCAATAATCGGTAAACCTGATTCATCAAGCTCTTGCTTATCAACAATTAAAAAATCGCCATTCATAGAACCTTTTTCAATTTGTTCTGCTTTAGCCTGTGAGTTAAGAATATTTTCAATAGTTTTGTCTACTTCTTCTTGATTAGAAATGAAATTAATCTTTTCAACAGTAACCATATTCTTTTTAAACTTAGGAAGTTTTAAAGAAGGTTCAATTTCAAATTCAGATTTAAAAGAAAGATCATTTTCATATGAAAAATCTATATCTTTTAATTGTGCTTGATTAATTGGAGTTAATTCTTCTTTTTGAAGAGCCATGATGTAATATTTTTCACAAAAATCTTGAACGAAACCCATTTCAACAGAGTTAATGTATTGCGACATTAAAATATTTTCTGGCACTTTGCCTTTTCGAAAACCAGGTAACTTAATTTCTTTAGCAACTTTCTTTTTAGCTATATTAAAATCTGCTTTGATATCTTCCCATTTAGCACTAATAGCTAGTTCATAGGTGAAATCATTAATTTTTTTTGACTTAACTTTAAGATTCATTGTTTCAACCTATAAGTACAGCCTTCAATTGTTCGCATAAAAGTTTCTAATTGATTGTGTGTACATATCAAGTCTTCTATAGGCTCGTATGAATCTGAAGGATAAGAATCTTCATCATATTCTCTTAAAAAATTTGATTCAAATTTTATGACCATATCATCAAGAACTTGCTTGTGAAGATTTTTGCTTCTTAAGAAATTTAATTGAAGATTAATTTTCCCATTTGATGATAATCTAAAAAGTGGAAGTAAACCATGATCAGAATCACAACGAAAAGTCATCGTACCAAAATCCTCTCCATTTCCCCAACTAACTTCATCTGAAATTTTTTCGGAAAAATCTACTAGTTCAATACAATGCATAGCTACATCGCTTTCACATGATTGATTTAAGTGATCGATAAACGTTTTTTTTGACCATTTAGACATACTTTATACCTCCTAAAAACAATTTAAAATAGTATGATTTTGACCAAGAATTTACAATTCTAAATAAAAAATTAAAAACTAAATCTTACGTTTTCGAAATTAATTTCTTAAAGGTTTACCTGTTTTAAGGAAGTGTGCTATTCTTTGCTGAGTTTTTTCTTCTCCAGCTAAAGACATAAAGGCTTCTCTTTCAATATCTAAAACATACTGCTCATCTACTTTCGACATTAATCCACCTTTATCTCCACCACTTAGAACAAAAGCTGTTTTAGAAGCTACAAGTTCATCGTGATCAGATATTTTTCCTTGTGCTTTCATTGCTTTAAGACCAACTGATGCCATTGTTCTCAAAGTCATTCCAGGCAAAGATAAATCTTCTCTGTATTTTGGAGGTTTGTATCCAGCTTCTGAAAGTTCAAGAACTTTATGTTTAGCAGTTGCAAGTAAATGCTCTGAATTCATGCATATAGTATCTGATTTTCGTAACCATCCTTTTTTAAGGGCATCTGTTGCACTTCTAGATACAGTGAGCGGATTTACCAACCCAATAGCCTGTCTACCAATATTCATATTAAAATTTTTGGCATCATTATTTTCTAATAGATTAAGTATGACTCTTAAATGACCACCTGCACCAGGTATTAAGCCTTGAATAGCTTCCACTAATCCGGCATATAGTTCACCAGCTGCAACTGTATGAGTAGAACATGCATAAAATTCAAAACCACCGCCCAATGCCAAATTAAATGGACAGGAAACTACTGGATATTTAGAATGTCTGATTCTTTGAGTGACATCTTGCATCTCTTTGACGCCAGCATCCATTACTTGTAGATTACCAGAGTCAATAGCCATTTTAAAATCATTAACATTAGCTCCAGCACTCCAATTTTTTCCTTGGTGACCAATAACAAGACCTTTGTATTTTCCAGAATCAAGTAAATCTAAAGCATCCTTCACAACACCAACCATAGATCTATCGATAGGATTAAAAGCTGGAACAAATATAGAATGAAATTCAACATTTAGTACTCCATCTCCTAAATCATGTATACTAGCACTCCAATCTCTTTTGAGCATTGTCTTGGAATTCTTGTATAAATTTAAGTTTAGTGTTTTATCGTTATCTTTGTGAGTCAATACCTTTTTCTTTACAGGACAATAATAAGTAAGTTTTCCATCGATAATTTCATAAAATGACTTTCTTCCAGAAGCTAACATCTCTTCAACCCATGATGGGACTTTTCTATTTTCTTCCTTCATTTTGTTAACAGATTTTTCAACTCCAATAGCGTCCCATGCATCAAAAATTCCTATATCTCTTGCAAATCCCCATTTCATAGCATTATCAATTTCAATAATACTATCCGCAATTTCGGGAATTAATTCAGCAGAATAAGTAAACATGGGTGCATTAATATCCCATAAAAACTTTGCTCCAACATCATCCAAATATGTTATTGCAGCAAGTCTTTTCTTTAAATCTTTTATCGGCTTTCCAACTCTAATGGTATCAAAAAATCTTTTTTTAGTTGGTGAATACTCCATTGTATCAAAATCGAGAGATAAAATTTCTTTACCTTCTTTTTTATACCACCCTGCACCAGATTTTTGACCCAATCTTCCATCCTCAACAAGTTTAACTAAGAGCTCTGGTGCTTTAAATTTTTGTCTCTCCTCTTCACTTTCTGTTGTAACTCTTTCAAACATATTATTCATTACATTGAGAGCAGTGTCTAAACCAACAACATCTTGGGTTCTAAAATATGCACTTTTTGCATTTCCAATTAAAGTGCCAGCTAGAGAGTCAACATCTTCAACAGTCAGACCATAATCCATTGCTTTTTGAAAGGTTAATGGCCCACTCGCATTAATTAATCTGTTTCCAATAAAGCCAGGTGTATCTTTTGCATGTACAACGCCTTTACCTAACGTAACTTCCCCAAATTCAGAAACTACATTATAAACGTCATCGGATGTTTTAGGACCCTTAACTAATTCAAGCAATCTCAAGTATCTTGGAGGATTGAAAAAATGTGATATTAAAAATCTAGATTGTACTTCATCAGGTAAAACTTCAACTAAATTGGCTAAAGGAATTCCAGAAGTATTGGAAGCTAAAATTGCATTTTCCTTAAGATGAGGTAATAAATTTTTATATACTGTATGCTTGATTTCAATCTTTTCGGCAACAGCTTCAATTATTAAATCACAATCCTTTAATTTTTCTAAATCATTGTCATAGGTACATGGGGTAATTAATGAAGTATTTTTGCTTGAAAAAAGTGGTGCAGGTTTTAGCTTTGTTAACCCTTCAATACCTTTTTTTGCAAGATCATTATTAACATCAAACAATAATGACGGAATTCCAGCATTAGCAATATGTCCTGCTATCTGTGCTCCCATTACTCCAGCACCTAAAACAGCACATTTTTTGATTTCAATACTCATTCTATCCCCTTTTTATAATTGTAGTAATACCTTGACCAGTACCAACACACATTGTAGCTAGGCCCATTGATTTATCTTGTTGTTCCAGAACATTTAATAAAGTAGTAATAATTCTTGTACCTGAAATACCAAGAGGATGGCCTAAAGCAACAGCGCCTCCATTTAAATTAACCTTATTTGGATCCCAATTTGCTTTCTTTATACAATATAAAGCTTGAGCTGCAAATGCTTCATTTAATTCAACTGCATCAATATCATCAATTGAAAAACCAGTTTTTTCTAGAGCTTTTTCAGTAGCTGGAACAGGACCAGAACCAAACATTTTCCAATGTACTCCAGCTACAGCTCTTCCTTCGATTGTTGCTCTGATTTTTAATCCATTTTCATTCGCAAATTTTTCACTTGTAATTAGCATTGCTGAAGCTCCAATTGAAAAGGACTACTAGTAGCAGCAGTAACAGTTCCATCAGCTCTAAAAGCTGGATTTAAAGATTTAATTTTTTCTTTATCAGGAGTTCTTGGACCGCTATCTTTATCAATAACTGTTCCATCTTCAAGAGTGATTGGAACAATCTCATTGTCAAATTTACCTGCATCGCGTGCAGCTACAGCTTTATCATGAGATGAAAAAGAAAATTCTTCTTGCTCTTCTCTTGAGATATCTAATTCGTCAGCAAGTAATTCAGCGCCTTCTCCCATTGAAATATAATAGTCTTCTTCAGCTAACTTCACATTAAAGTCAGGAGCAAAACCTCCCTGTGGAATGGTAAACATATCTTCAACTCCACCAGCAATACCTACTTCAATATCGCCAGCCTCAATAGCTGAACTAATCATATGAAGTGATGTCATGGCTGATCCACAGTAACGATTAATAACATTAGCAGCAGCGGTTTCAGGTATTCCTGCTAAAATAGATGCTCCTCTAGCAACTAACATTCCTGTTGGCCCCTCTGGAAATGCGCATCCTAATGAAACATCTTCGATTAAATTAACATCTAACTCTTTATTTCTATCTAATAAACCTTTGATTACTTGCCCAGCAATTTCATCTGATCTCATTCCAATCATTGGGCTGCCTTTTGTACCTATTGGAGATCTAACTCCATCAATAATTACAGCTTTATTACTCATTTTTCCTCCTTAAAAGCTTTGAACTGGATATCCGCCAGATTCAACAACTTTTTCTCCAATTATTTTCTTCAAACCAATTGTATCGGTTGATAAAGAAAGTCTTTCTTTCAAAACATCAAGCTTTGCATTTAAATCAGCTGGAATATCACCATTATAAATGTTATTTAATATTTTATAAGTGTACTCCATAACCCTAATTCCTTGCTCAGCAGTATAAACTTTAGCACATAGTTCAGGCACAATTTGATTTTTAGTTTCATAAAAATCTTTGTGCTGCATAACTCTTGATAAAGTTGAATCAGCTACATAGCAATAAATAAGAATATTAGCAAGATTCTCAATAATTACTTGCTCAGTTCCTATATCTTGACCATGCTTACTTAAAGACTCATTAAGACAAATAGCATAAAGCGCTTTGGCAGCTTCAATACACTCCACTTCATCCTTATAATCTCCCTCATAACCACTATCAAGGCCATCCTTACAATAGCTATCAACTTTTTCTAAGTATTCTTTAAATCCAATCTCTCCGCTGAGAGCTTTTGTAATCATTGCTCTTCCACAAAGCATTTTATTAATCTCATTTGTTCCTTCCCAAATCTTATTGATTCTATTATCTCTATAAGCTTGAGCCATTGGATATTCTTCAATAAAACCATATCCACCAAAAATCTGGAAACAATGATCAATTAATTGTTCTGCAGACTCGCTTCCATAAACTTTTACAATAGAATTTTCAGCAATATATTTTTCAGTAGTATTACCCTGCTTAATATAGTATTTAGGATCATCCTTATCTAATTCATTGATAGCTTCTGTCTGTTTACCAATAACGGAATAACAAGTACTATCTAATGTATAAGTAAGGATAGCCGCAGAAGCCAACTTTTCCTGAATAGATCCAAAATCAGAAATATATTGTCCAAAAGCTTTTCTCTCCTTGGCATACTCAACTGCACGCTCCATACCTAAAATCATTCCTCCAATTGCAGAAGCACCTAGCTTAAATCGACCAATATTTAATCCACAAAATGCAGGACCGGCACCATCACCAACGTTGCCAAGCAAATTCTCTACAGGAACTTTACAATCTGTAAAGTACAATGGAACAGTTGAAGATCCTTCCATACCCATCTTCTTTTCTTCTTTTCCAATTTCAAATCCAGGTGTACCTTTTTCAACGACTATTGAAGAAAACTTTCCATCAATTTTCAATGCTACTATAAAAGTATCAGCCCATGCACCGTTTGAAATGAAGATTTTTTGACCATTTAAAATGTAGTGTTTGCCATCTTCAGAAAGAACACCTGTGGTTTTAGAATTTGTAGCATCAGAACCTGCTTCAGGCTCAGTTAAACCAAATGCTGCAATTTTTTCTCCAGAACAAATACCTGGCAACCATTTTTGCTTTTGCTCATCATTACCATACCAAATAATACCTAAAGAACCAATTGAAGTTTGAACATTCCAAACAGTACAAAAAGATGGGCTACCACAAAATGAAATACCTTCAGCTAAAATACACATTCCAGTTTTTGTCATTTCTGATCCACCATATTTTTCAGGAACATCAATTCCTAAAAATCCTAATTCACCCATTTGCTCTACAAGCTTTCTGATTAATTTTTCATCTTTCTTGTTTAATTCATTTTGTGATAATGGTAAAAGTTCATTTGTTGCGAAATCGCGCATTGCTTCATAAATCATTTTTTCTTCATCAGAAAATAGTTCTTTACAAAACACTTTTTCAGATCCGACAACATTAGTTAGAAATGTGCCTCCAGTTTTAATTTTACTAAAATCGACTGATTGTTCTTTTGACATTATTTTTCCCCTTTTCTTTGAGTATAGACATATAAAATTGAGCTTGAAACTTCTTCCATATATTTCTCAGCGTCAACATACTTTGAATTAAAGATATTAAACCAAAAAATACCTTCAAAATTAAGTATTAATGATAAAGCTGGAGTTTTAGCATTATCAGGCTTCAAATTGACAAACTCTTTGCTTTCTATGCCTCTTAAAATTATTAATTCAATAAATCTTTGAAAACGATTATAAACTTTCTGCATCTTCTTTCTAAAATCATCATCATGTCTTGCAATTGCCCACAATGTTGGAAGGCAATTAAAAAAACTTCCATCAATCTTGAGCTGTTTAGCTAAAAGGTTGAAAAGTTTTTTTATTGCTTTTGCACTGGAATCTTCATCTCCAGCTGGTGCAAGCAATTCTTGGGTTTGATTTTCCCACATATCGATTACTGCAAGATATACGTCTTTTTTACTTGAGTAATAATGATAAATTGCACCTTTACTCATTTTTGATTCTGCTACAATATCATCCATTGTACTACTGTAATAACCTTTTGAGTCAAAACTTTAACAGCAGCCATTAAAATATTACTTCTTTTATCTGTTTGAGAATTTTTATCCATAAACCGACTAGTCGGTCTAAGATATAAAAAACATTGATATATATCAACAATTCCTTTGCTATTAGAAAATTTTTTTATGTAGCTTTAAGTATCATGTCTAATGCAAAAAATCCTATAATTGCTCCGTCAGTATTAGGTGCTGATTTTTCAAATCTTCAAAAAGAAATTAAATTTTGTAATGACTCAAAAGCTGAATGGCTTCATTTAGATATCATGGATCAACAATTTGTGCCAAATCTTTCTTTTGGACCTGGACTAGTAAAATCTTTAAGACCACATTCTGAATTATTTTTTGATGTACATTTAATGGTAAGCAATCCTTTTGATATGCTTCTACCCTTTATTGATGCAGGAGCGGACGGAATATCATTTCATATTGAAGCAACTGAATCACGCTTTACGTTCCCACCTAAAATTTTAATCAATATGATCAAAAAAAATGGTTTGAAATGTGGGATTGCTATAAAGCCTAAAACACCATTTTCAATTTTAAAAAAATATATAGAATTTATCGATTACATAGTTGTTATGTCAGTTGAGCCTGGGTTTGGTGGACAAAGCTTTATTCCTTCAACAATTCAAAAAATTTCTGAAATAAATGAATATCTTATTGAGCAGAAAATTAGAGATAAAATTATGATTCAGGTTGATGGAGGTATTAAACTTGAAAATTATAAAGATGTAATAGCAGCTGGAGGTGATATTCTTGTTGCTGGATCAGAAGTTTTTCAATCTGAAAATCCTATTCAAACAATTAATATAATGCATTCAAAATGAGCAATAATCATATTACAGATTTCAATAATTTAAATGATAATCAAAAAGATTTATTTACAGTAAATATTATCAAAGGGCTCGTAATGGATGGAGTTAGAAATGCTAATTCTGGACACCCAGGTGGTCCTATGTCTTTAGCAGATTTTACCTATATTTTGTATTCTGAGTTTTTAACCATTGATCCCAAGAATCCTGATTGGGAGAATAGAGATAGAGTAGTATTATCAGTTGGTCATACATGTATGCTCATTTATTCTATTTTATATTTATGTGGTATCCTGAAAATGGATGACCTCAAAAATTTTAGAAAATTAGGGAGCTTGACGCCTGGTCATCCTGAAATAGAGACTCCTGGTATAGATGCAAGTACTGGACCACTTGGACAAGGAGTTGGAATGGGAATTGGAATGGCTTTAGCAGAAAAAGCTTCATCTAATTCATCATTTAAAAGATTTACATATATTTTAGCGGGTGATGGAGACTTGCAAGAACCAATAGCACTTGGCGCTAGTACTCTTGCTGGTCATTGGAAGTTATCAAATCTCATCATGTTTTATGATAAAAATGATATTCAAATTGCTGGAAATACTTCTAGAGTTGATTCAACAGACTATGCCATGCTTTACGACGCTATGGGATGGCATGTTCAAGAAATTGATGGCCATAACCACGAAGAAATAAGAACAGCTTTAAGAAATGCACAATCAAACGATAAACCAAGTATAATTATTGGAAAAACCGTGATTGCAAAAGGTAGTTATAGTTTAGAAAATAGCCCTAAATCCCACGGTTCTCCATTTAGCGAAGATGAAATAAAACTCACCAAAGAAAAACTTGAAATTCCTCAAGATTCATTCTACTGTAATGAAGATATTATTAATCATTTTCAAAGAAATTTTGGTCTATTAAATGAAAAAGTAGCTGAAATTGATAAAGAATTCGAAAAAAATTATTATGATGAAGATCAAATGTTTGATTCATTGAAAGTACCAGATTTTGGAAATGATTTGATGGCAACAAGGCAAGCATTTGGAAAATCTTTAGATGAATTTGCCGAAAAATTTCCGCATATTATCGGAGGTTCAGCTGATTTAGACGGATCAAACTGTACAACTAACTTTGCTAGCTCATATGATGACTTTTCATCATCCAATCCAAAAGGAAGGAATATAGCATTTGGAGTTAGAGAATTTCCTATGGGAGCTATCATGAATGGAATTGCTCTATATGGATGCCACTTTCCATTTGGCGGAACATTTTTAGTTTTTAGTGACTATGTCAGATCGGCAATAAGACTATCTGCAATTCAAAAACTTCATGTCATGTATGAATTTACTCACGATTCAATTTTTGTTGGTGAAGATGGTCCTACCCATCAGCCAGTTGAACATACAATGTCTCTAAGAAATATTCCTAACCTTCTTGTATTTAGACCTGCAGATGCGTTAGAAACTTTTTATTGTTTTAAAACAATTATGAAGAATCAAAAAAATCCTAGTGCAATCCTGCTTACTAGACAAAAATTACCAAAACTCAATATTAGTGAAGATAAAATTGAAGAAGGTGTAAATAAAGGAGCATATATTTTACATGAAGAAGATAATCCAGATGCAATTCTATTTACTTCTGGATCTGAAGCCCATTTAGCAGTTGAAATATGCAACGAAATCAACAAAAAAATTCAAATAATTAATTTGCCATGCTGGGAACTATTTGAAAAACAAGATAAAAAATACATCTCTTCTATTATGAGTAGTAATTGCAGAAAAAGAATATCTTTAGAAGCAGGTATAACTACTGGATGGCAAAAATTTACAGGTATTGATGGTCTGAATATTGGTATCAATGAATTTGGTGCATCTGCTCCTGGAAAAGATGTAGCAAAACATTTAGGATTCGTTAAAGAAAAAATCACTACACTCATTGAGGATTATCTAAATGAATAAAACAATTGTACTTGCTACAGATCATGCTGGTTTTGAATTAAAAGAACATGTAAAAACATTTCTCATTGAAAAAGGTTATGATATAAAAGATTTTGGTGCATTTGAATATGATGGGCTTGATGATTATCCTGACTTTATTTTGCCTGCAGCAAAATATATTTCAAAACATAAATTGATAGGAATAATTTTTGGTGGATCTGGACAAGGAGAAGCCATAGCTGCAAATAGAATTAAAGGAATTAGAGCTGCAGTATATTATAATGGTCCAATCGAAATTATTGAACTATCTCGCTTACATAATAACGCAAATATACTATCTATTGGAGCAAGATTTGTAAATAATCAAGAAGTTGAAAAAGTAATCGATCTTTGGCTATCAACTGATTTTGAAGAAGGTAGACATGAAAAAAGGGTCAATAAACTAGACTCTTAGATCTGCAACAATAAGAAATAGAAGTAGTGGAAAATAGTAGATAGAAGTCTTGAAAATTAATCGAGCATTTTCCTTATTCTGCTCAAGTATAAAAGGCAAACATAAAAGCATGTAAATGTTACTAAGAATATATGCGCCAACAAAATATACTCTTCCTGAAACTCCTAAAAAAAATGGTAATGTGGAAATTGGAATTAAAACCAGTGCATGTAAGAAAATATGAAGTACTGTTCTTTTAATACCATTATTAATCACAGGTAACATTTGTAGTCCTGCATTTTTATAATCTTCTTTATACATATAAGCAATTGAATAAAAATGTGGATGTTGCCAAAAAAATAAAATTAAAAAAACTGCTATTCCACCCCACTCAATAGAATTTGTTGCAGCAGTCCACCCTCCAAGCGGTGGTATTGCACCAGGTATCGCTCCAACTGATGTATTTAGCCAAGATTTTCTTTTTAAAGGAGTGTAAAAGAATAAATATAAAATAATTGTTGAAAAAGATAGAATGCATGTCAAAATATTTACTTTAAAATAAAGAATTGATAAGCCTACAATAATAAAAGTAATGCCTAATAATTTTGCAAAATTCAATGATATTTTTTCTGTTGGAAGTACTCTATTTTTTGTTCTTTTCATCAGCTTGTCTGATTCAGATTCTATTACATTATTCATAACAGAAGATCCTGTTGAAGAAAATAATGTTCCTATAACTGTAAATAAAAGCAACATATTATCAATTTTACCTTGAGAGCCAAGATAAAAACCTATTATTGTTGTTGTGAGTACTAGAAAACCAATTCTTACTTTGGTAAGCTCAATAAGATTCTTAAACATACTATCCTTGATTAAGCAAGGTTACGATATCGCTTTGTAATTCAAATATATTAGATTCAATTGTACCTTCGTAATATTTTCTAATATTTAATTGCTTATCAACTAATACTAATCGTGTTGAGTGTCCAGCAGGTAATAAAGCTGCTGACAGGAAAAATCCTTTTTCAGATAGTTCAATTACATCTATTATGTTACCTCTTAAGAAATACCAATTATTTTTATTACTATAATTGGAGGAATACTCATCAAGCACTTCTAATGTATCATAATCTGGATCTGTTGTAATGGATAGGAACTGAATATCATTTGAGGAAGCAAATCTTTCCTGAAGTATAGACATGTTTTCAGACATTATAGGACATGCGCCTTCACATTGAGTAAAAATGAAACTTACGATAGATATTTTATTATCTAACTGCTTTTCAGTTATGACAGAGCCGTCAAAATTTGTTAATGAAAATGATGGAACCTGTCCAATGATACCAATATTATCAATTCTGGATTTGGTGGCTTTATCTATGACAAAGAAACCAAAAGATCCAAGCATAAATATAAATAAGAATGCTAAAACAAGTTTTTTATTAAGACTGCTCATATTGCAGAGTATTATACAATATAATTATTATTCCTACAAGCCAAGATGAACCCCACGTGTGAAAAAGTCTAGTGAGTTGTGGAAGCTCAAAAAAAATCATTAATTCTCCTAAAAAAATTTGAAATAATATCATACCAAAAATGAAATATACTAGCTGCTTTGAAAGACCTAAAAAATCATTTTTAAATAAATAGCATAAATACATACTCAAAAATAAAAGTGAGAATCCTAGTATTGAATGTAAATACTTGTAAGAATTTAAAGCATTTAAGAGTTCTCCTTTTGAAAAAAGTGGATTATCAATAGCAATTAATTCAATATTAGTCCTAATTCCTGTTCCAAGTAGAATCTCAACAACAATAAGACCCCATAGTGCAATTAATGAAATAGATATCTTCTTTGATAATACAATATTCGAAAGCTTAATGGGATTAAGAAGCTTGTATGACTCAATAGTTCCATAACTTAATACTGAAACCAAAAATAAAGCCAATATCATATGTAAACTCACTATGAAAGGATTTAATACTGACGATACTACAATTGCACCAAGTCCTCCATTTGCACCTACAAGAAATAATGATAATAAAGCAGAATATAAAATTTTAGAATTGTTTCTAAAATATAGTACTGCAATAAATGTCATTATAATAATCGAAAAGCCAACAATAACTCCCAACATTCGATTACCATATTCAATCCATGCAAGTACGATATTAAAAGCGGTAGGATCGATATGTGCAGGAATTTGCTCTATACTAGTTGGAGGAACCCATCTTCCAAAACACTTAGGCCAATCTGGACAGCCTAGACCAGAACCAGATACACGAACAAGTCCTCCAACAAAAATTAAAAGGTAAGATAGGATAGTTGAAATAAGTGCAGATCTAAAAAAAAGCTTATTTGCCATTTAGTGATGATCCTTATCCTCGTGATGTTTATCAGAATGTTCATCGACTGGGTGGCCGTGTGTATCTGTCAGAGGTAAAGTATCATAAAATGCTGCTCTTTTATTTATTGGATCTTTTGTTTCTGGATTTAAGCCAAGGTCACCTCTGAATTCAGTATCTAACATGGTGATAGTAACAAAGATTCCAAAAAACATTAAGGACATTAAAAACATGGTAAGATTTTTTTTATCGTCCCATAAAAGGTGCATAAAAAAGAAAGCTACTAGACTAGCTTTAACAGTTGCAACAAACATAGCAAGAACTATATTGAATGACCCTAAATCAATATAAGAAACCCAAACAGTTACTCCAGATAAAAACAATAATGAAGCAGCTATAATTAAGTAAGTTCTTAGTGGTGTTATATGATGTTCTGACATGTCTTGTTATCCAATCAAATAAAAAAGTGGGAATAAGTAAATCCAAATTAAATCGACTAAATGCCAAAATATTCCGATCATTTCCATTGGCGTATAGTATTCTGAGGTCAAATTTCCTTTCTGAGTACTGTAGATTAACCATGCAATCAAACCCATTCCAATTGCTACGTGCAAACCATGCAAACCAGTCATAATGAAATAAATGCTGAAGAAGATGTGAGGGTTGTTCAAATGCGCCGCATCAGGACCCATATAAGAATAAAATTCTCCAGGCAACTGTCCTACTTCAAACTTATGAGAATATTCTAAGTATTTAATGCCTAAAAAAACCAGTGCAAAAATAAAAGTTGCTACTAACATTAATACCGAAAGCTTTTTATTATTTTTTTGAATAGCCCATATTGCTAAAGCCATAGTAAGAGAACTTGTGATTAACACAATTGTATTCATAAGTCCCTTATTAACATCTAATAATTTATGTGCATCAACGAACATATCTGGGTACCAAGATCTATAAACTATGTATGCAACAAAAAGTCCTGCGAATGTCAAAACCTCTGTTAAAATAAATGCCCACATGGCAAATTTAGATGTCTCATACTGCTGATTTACATCATGAAAATAATGCTTTAAATGGCTTGGTGAATCTGGATTATGATGTCCCATTATTTCTTATATGTTTTCTCAACAATGACCTTATCATAATCATATGGACCATGCTGCAATACCGGCTCTTCTTCAAAATTATGAGGATGAGGTGGTGATGAAGTATGTGTCCATTCTAGTGTCATACCTCCCCATGGATTTGAACCTGGATCAACTTTATTCTTTTTAATAAATGACCAAAATAAATTCATTACAGCTATAAAAATTGAAATACCAAGTATGCCTGACCAAAATGTTGAATAACTATGCAATTCAACAAACTGCTCATCATAAGTTGCATATCTTCTAGGCATTCCTCTTAAACCAAGTAAGAATTGTGGAAAAAATGTTCCATTAAATCCTATAAACACACCTAAAGCAGCAATATTTGCTATAGTTTGATTATACATTACTCCAAAAGATTTTGGCCACCAATGATGTAGTCCTCCTAAGAAGGCTACAATGGTTCCACCCTGCATTACATAATGGAAGTGAGCAACAACAAAATAAGTGTCATGTAAATGAATATCTAATGCAACTGCTCCTAAAAATATTCCAGTTAATCCACCGATTGTAAACAAGAATAAGAATGCTAATGCATAAAACATTGGAGGAGTAAAGGAAACCTGTCCTTTATACATTGTCAAAATCCAACTAAAGATTTTTACACCAGTTGGAATTCCAACAAAATATGTAATAAAAGAAAAAACAATCTGTGAAAAGACAGATTGTCCTGAAGTAAACATATGATGACCCCAAACTAAAAATCCAATAAACGCAATTGATAAGAGTTGAATAAGCAATAAATTTATATCCCCAAATTTTCTTTCTTGAATGCACTGGAATGATTTCACTTATAATACCAAAAGCAGGAAGAATCATAATGTAAACTGCTGGATGAGAATAAAACCAAAAGAAATGTTGGTATAAAACTGGATCACCACCTAAAGCAGGATCAAAAATACCAATACCTAAAAATCTTTCAAGCATTAACAAAACCATGGTAATTGCTAGAACAGGTGTAGCAGTAATTTGTACTAAGGATGTTCCATATAAAGCCCAAACAAACAGAGGCAACTTATACCAAGTAAGGCCAGGTATTCTCATTTTGTGAACAGTGGCAATAAAATTTAAACCAGTTAAAATAGATGAGAATCCTATAATAAAGATTCCTAAAGTCATTGGAACTACATTTGATGTACTTTGAGTAGAATATGGTGTGTAAAAAGTCCAACCAGTATCAACACCGCCATTAATAATTGTATACATTGCAAACAATGCCCCAAAAGAATAAATATAAAAACTGGCTAAATTTAATCTAGGAAAAGCAACGTCTTTTGCCCCAACCATAAGTGGAAGTAAAATATTTCCTAATGCTCCAGGAATTGCGGGAATAATAAATAGAAATATCATTATTGCTCCATGCAAAGTATAAGCATTGTTATAAACTTCATTTGAAATTATATCGTTTCCAGGAGCTGCAAGCTCAAATCTCATTACCAGAGCAAGCAATCCTCCTAAAAAGAAAAATAAGATTCCACTAAATAAGTACATTAAACCAATTCGCTTATGATCCAATGTAAGCAACCAGGACATTATTCCTTTTGGATGGTTTAAATAATTCTGCTTTGTATTTTCACTCATAAATTCCTCTTAATTTACAATTAAATTTGAGAATCCTCGTTCAATGTTTTCAAAAAGGCGATCAATGCATCAAGTTCTCTATCACTTAATAATCCTTGATAGGTTGGCATAACTCCTTGATAGCCAGCTACAATTTGTGTCATTGGTTCTAGTATAGAACTTCTGATATAATTGTCATCTATGACTGTGGAAGTTCCATCATCAAAAACTCTTTCCTGTCCCCACATTTGACTGGTTTGCAGGTAAGAAGGTCCAACTAAAGCAGAGCCATCAAGAGTGTGACAAGTATTACATGCTTTCTTTGTATAAAGCTTTGCACCTAACTCGTCTAATGGAAGATCGTCATCTTCAGAACCAAGTTCACTTGCCCATTCTTCATATTGTGCTGGGCTGCATAACTATAACTTTTGCTCCCATTTGAGAGTGTCCAGTTCCACAATATTCAGTACAAAATATATCGTAAACTCCTTCCTTAGTTGCATCAAACCACATTACATTATATCGGTTTGGTAAGCAATCCATTTTACTTCTCATAACAGGAATGAAGAAGCTGTGTAGAAACATCTTTAGATGATAAAACTAACTTAACTGGCTTATTTGATGGAACAACTAACTCATTAAGGGTTGTACCTCCATCTGGATAATCAAAAGTCCAAAACCAGCTTTGTCCAGTAACTTTAATCTCAATAGCATCATCTGGAACGATTACCATTTTTAGATAAGAACGTATACCCCAAACAAAAGTAATGGATACTAAAATTAAAGGTATAATAAAGAACATAGACTCAAGTAGGTTACTATGATCTTTGCTGCTCGTCAACTTCAGTTCTTCGCCTTTACGATGACGATATTTAATTGATAAATAAACCATACCAAAAACAACTATTAAGAAGAGTGCTACTGATGAATAAAAATGAAAAATATAGGTTATCAATATCACTGCAAAAGTTGATACTTGCTTGGGAAAGAAATACTCTGTCAATCTATCTAACATTCAAACTGTCCTTATCAAATAAGTTTTTATCTTTTTTCCAATAACTTACTAGCATAATGCATAGAAAAAGGATAGTAAATATACCTCCTAAACGCATAATATTGGTAGCAAAAATTGTATAAGTATTTTTGTATGGATCATAATGATAACAATACAAAATAATCTTATCTAAAGTACTACCAATTTTCCCCTCTGATGCTTCTAAAATTCCCAATTTTAAATCCTTAACTGGATATTCAATTCCATATAGATATCGGGAAATTTTTCCTTCAGAACTTAGTAATGTTATGGCAGCTGGATGCATATATTCATCTCTCTGCGCATCATAATAATATATATAACCAATGCTATCTGCAACTTTTTTTATATTTTCTTCTGTTCCAGTAAGAAAATGCCAGTCATCTTTAATATTTTCTAACCCAAATCCCTTGATGTAATTTTTCTTTTTTTGATTTGCGAATAAAGTTTTTTCATTTGGATTAATATCAATAGTTATAACCTGAAATTCATCTCCAGCATTCAAAGTTAAATTTTTTAATGATTCAGCAAGACCATTAAGAACAAGAGTACATAACATTGGGCATTCAAAATAATTTAATGTTAAGACTGTTGGGATCTCCTTATTAAAAAAAGTTGATAGCTCTACCTCACTACCGCTCTCATCGATAAAAACAGTATCAAGCGGAATAAAATCGCCCAAATTTTCAATAACATCTATTTGCTGTTCGCTTGGAAATTCTTTTTTTAGAGTTTGGGCATGCGCAAGATTTGTGAGTAAAAGAAAAATAGAAAGAAAAATACTATTTCTTTTCATTCAGAAGGATTTCCTTTGATCTTTCAATAGGAATTTGGTAACTGTTTTCTTCGCCATCTTTAGCTTTATAGCTATTGAGATTTTCTTGCTCAAATTTATTCAGCTCTTCTAAGTTAGTTGAACGCTTACTTAACTTAAATTCATAAGTAGTGCTATCAAGAACTCGAATATAGTATTCATAAAGCATGTAAATGGTACCTAGAACAGTTAGAATAAATATAACTCCTCCTATTAGTACTGGTCTTACTGGAATATCTTTTTTTTCGTACCCTGAATTATGATCCATGATTAATGATTCCTGTGATTAATTGAATGTACAAGCTCTGTGTCATTTAATGGTACAAGATTTGATCTTGAGGTTATGTATTTAAAACCCCCAATAAAAATTAATGCAAAACTTAACATTGTAATCAAATCGTAAATACCAAAATAAAAATCTTGTTTATGTACAGTAGGCATTATGATAAAATTAATATCTATATAATGCATAAATAAAACCCAAATGGTCATAACTTGTAATAACCTAATATTTCTTTTCGAACCTCTAAAAATTAAAATGAAAAATGGAATGAAAAATTTTACCTACAATTAATAATACACTTATAGCTTTCCAAGAGCCAACCCATCTGTGGAGATACCATATGGTTTCCTCTGGAATATTACTGTACCAAATGAAATAAAATTGTGCGCCAGCTATATAGCAATAGAATACTGTAAAAGCAAATAAGTACTTTCCTAAATCATGAAAGTGTTCAATAGATACTATATCTTTTAAATATCCCTGATCTTGTAATCTAATTATGTAAATGTTAAGAAAGCTAAGAATGCCAAGAAAGCTCCTGCAAATGTGTAAACACCATACATAGTTGAATACCAGTGCGGATCAAGACTCATTTGCCAATCCAATCCTGCAAATGTTAGACTAATAAAGAAGAAGACGCCCATTGGACTCATACAAAAATATCTTAATCTCTCCAGAATTTTTATGTCACCGCTTTTATCATGCTTCATTGAATTAAAGTATATAAATAGTGCTATAATATTCCATAAAGCAAAATATAGGAATGCTCTAAAAATAAATGAGTCTTCATTTAAATATGCTAATTTGTGTTGAATTAAATAGTCAGCCTCAAAATCATGAGTTTTCCAATAGTAGTGATTAGGAAGCCATTTAAATAACTTTTCCATGCCAAAAATAATTGGAATAAATGGTAGAGTGAATAACGGTATTAACATAATTGTATTTTCCATGATTCTTCTTATAGACACACTCCAAGTTGCTGAAAAAGCATAATGCACCATAATAAAGAACATTCCACCTAAAATGATACTCAGCCAATAAAAATATGAAGTTAAGTATGAGAAGTAAAATACCTTATCTGATGAGCCAAAAAACCAAGTTAAAAGTATTGCAATATAACCAACTGCAATTAGAATCAAATTATTTGATTTTTTTGAAACATAAGAATAAGTCTTTGGATCAAGATTCATCATGAATTGTCACCTAATTTATTTTGCTCTTCTTCTGGCAAATCTTCAAAAGTAGCATTTTGACTTCTTTGAAGCGCTCTTACATAATGAACGATCGACCAAACATCTTCAGTATCTATCTGATAACCGTAAGCAGGCATACTTCGTAGACCATAAACAATAGTATTATACATTTCTCCATCAGCTTGCTCTCTGATACGTTGATCATGTAAATTTGCTGGAATTACTGGATAATCATATTGAGTAACAATACCTTTTCCGTTACCAACCTGTGAGTGACAAACACTACAATAAATGTTATACCTTTCCTGTCCTCTATCAAGAACTTCAGCAGACAATTCAAGTGGGTTAGAAATTATAAATGTGCCGTCATCATTTTTACCGCTAATAAATGAATGATTATCAGCAATCATTCCTCTTGCTACAGTTCCTTCAATAGGCTTTCTCATGGTTGATCCATCAGTAAAAAAATTACTTTCTTCCAAAGAACGATATTTCTGTTGATTATCCATATTTGGATTTAAATGTATTGGAGTGCTTTCAAACTTTGAACCTCTAAAACATCCAGTCAGAAATAGTAAACAAAATAAAATAATATTAATTCTCATCTGTCAATACCTCTATTTCAGTTCCACCAATATTTTTTAAAAAATCGATTACACCACTTTCATCATACTTAGGATCATCAATTTCAATGCTTACATAAAATGCATCACTACTGACATCAGAAAATTTTTCAGAATAAAAAACAGGGTGATGGAATCTTGGAATACGATTAAAGAACATCATTCCAAATACTGCACCAAAAGCACTAAATAAAACCATTAACTCAAAAGTAATAATAGCATACGCAGGATATGCAAAATATGGCTTACCACTAATGTTCATTGGATATTCAATAGAATGAATCCAAGTTTGTAGCCCAAATCCAAATAATGCTCCAGTTAAACCCATTGCTCCAATAACATAACCAAGCTTTGAACGTTTTAAACCCATGGCATCATCCATACCATGAATTGGAAATGGTGAATGACAATCAAATTTAGTAAAACCTTCATCTCTTACTTTTTCTGCAGCATGCACCAATGATTGAGGATTGTCAAACTTTGCTATTACACCATATTTACTCATGACTATCTCCATGATGTGGATCCGACTCAGGTAAAACTAATTTTGCTTCTGCAATTGAAACCATTGGTAAAAATCTTAGGAATAATAAAAATCCAGTAAAAAACAATCCAAACGTTCCCAAGTAAATAGCAACATCCCACATTGTTGGATTATACATTGCCCATGCTCCAGGCATAAAATCTCTATGAAGTGTGATAACAACAATAACAAATCTTTCAAACCACATTCCAATATTCACAAGAATAGAGGTAATAAATAAAAATGGAATGTGTCTTCTATATTTTTCAAACCAAAAGAATTGAGGTACTACAACATTACAAAATATCATTGCCCAATAACCCCACCAATATGGACCTAAAGCTCTATTAACAAATGCAAAGGATTCGTATGGATTTCCACTATACCAAGCAACAAAAAACTCCATTGAATAGGCATACCCAACCATACAGCCTGTTAATAACATAATCTGAGCCATCTTATCTAAGTGCTCAACAGTAATAATATGTCCTAAGTTATAGACTTTTCTTGCAATGATTGAAAGGGTCATAACCATCCCAAAGCCAGAATAAATTGCTCCAGCTACAAAATAAGGTGGAAAAATTGTTGTGTGCCAACCAGGAATTACACTTGTTGCAAAGTCAGAGCTAACAACACTGTGTACAGATAAAACTAGAGGAGTTGAAATACCAGCAAGCACTAAATAGGCAAGCTCATAATGTTGCCATTGACGATTTCCACCTCTCCATCCAAGAGCAAAAAATCCGTAAACTTTCTTTTTCAAACCTTTTGCTCTGTCTCTTAATGTTGCTAAATCAGGAATTAAGCCTGTGTACCAGAAAAGTAAAGAAACAGTAAAATATGTAAAGACAGCAAAGAAGTCCCAAATCAATGGACTGCGCATGTTAGGCCACATTCCCATTTGGTTTGGAAGTGGTAAGAACCAATATGCAACCCATATTCTACCAACGTGAATTCCAGGAAAAACTAGTGCACAAATAACAGCAAACAAGGTCATGGTTTCTGCAAACCTATTAATTGCATTTCTCCAATTCTGTCTGAATAAATGTAAGATTGCGGATATCAATGTACCAGCATGACCTATACCAACCCACCAAACAAAATTGATGATAGCCCAACCCCAAAAAACAGGATTATTAATACCCCATATTCCAGTACCTTCCCAAATTAGAAATCCAACGCTTCCAACAAAAATAGATAAAAGCGAAAGTGATAATCCAAATAATAACCACCATTGAATTGGTGTTTTTTTCTGTTCAGGTACACCAGCAATATCATCAGTAATAGATGTAAAATCCTGGTTTCCAGGAAGAAGTTTTTCTGCTCTAATCAAGGCTTTTGATTTGATTGACATCTATTGATAACTCCCATTTTGAGATTTTGAAACAAGCATTGGGTTCTGATTTCTAATTTTTGCCAAATAAGTTGTTCTTGGAGCAGTACCCAAATGAGCTAGTAATGCATAATCACGATTTCTTCTTTTTGCTTTACTAACTTCACTGTTAGGATCATTTATATCTCCGAATTTAATTGCATCAGCGGGACATGATTGTTGACAAGCTACCTGGAAGTCTCCATCTTTAATTTCTCTTCCCTCATTTTCCGCAGTAATTCTGGCTGAGCTAATTCTTTGATAACAGTATGTACATTTTTCCATTACACCTCTAAATCTAATAGAAACATCTGGATTCATTGCCATCTGTACCACTTCAGGTAAATCTTTTGTGTAATTGTAAAAATTAAATTTTCTTACCTTGTAAGGACAATTATTTGCACAATATCTGGTTCCAAGGCATCTATTATAAGTCATTTGATTTACACCATCGGAAGAGTGTGTCGTAGCAGCTACTGGACAGACAGATTCACAAGGTGCAAGCTCACAATGAACACAAGCTACAGATTGAGTCGACACTTCAGGATTATCAGGATCTCCAGCAAAGTAATTATCTATTCTTATCCAATGCATTTCTCTACCATTCATAACCTGCTGCTTACCTACAACTGGAATATTATTTTCACTTTGGCAAGCAATGGAACAAGCATTACAAGAAGTACAACTCGTTAGATCAATTGACATTCCCCATTGTGGTCCTTTTGAATAATCCCAATCAGGATTATACATTGAATGATCAGCCCAACTTCTATTCTTATCTGGTTTATGTTGTTCAACCTTTTTTTGAACCCAGTCAGGATTATCTTTATAGTAATCAAATGTTGACTGTTTAACTAATTCTGGGATTCTTGATTGTGCCTCTTTATTGGCAAGGTCATCAAAACCTGGTGCAGCATACTTATCATCCTCTAATCCGTGGTGATCTTGTGTTGAAGCTAGTGGATATGTTTCGTTTAAAACTTTTATAGATCCATTTAGTATAAATGATGGACTATCAGAACTTCTTAATGGATAAACATTAAATCCAACTTCATTTCCAATTCTTCCATTGAATTTTCTCCCATAACCCAATTCGAGGGTTATTGATTTTTGATTTTGTCCTGGTGTTATAAAAGCAGGAATATTTATAGTATTATCTCCAACTGAGATTTCTAACATTTGACCATTTTTGATATTTAGTTTTTTTGCAACCTTCATACTAATTAGTGCAGCATTATCCCAAGTTAGGCTTGTAATTGGTTTAGGAATCTCTTGCAACCAACCGTTGTTTGCATACCTTCCATCGTAAACAGATGAAGAAGGACAAAAACAATTTCAAACTTATCATTATCTAAACTATAATTATTTAATACAGCTGTAGATATTTTTGAAGCAGGCCTGACATTAACCTTTTTAAAATTGGTTTTTATATAACCCATCATGTAAAACTTTATCCCATTCTCTTTCAAAATTTCCACTTTTAATAATGTTTGATTTCCAAACATTTTTAACAGTATCATAGCACTTTGCTCTTTCGAATGAACGATTGGAGAAAGTACCTGAATGATACTTTTAGAATCAAATAATGGCATAATTTGAGGTTGAACAATACTACATGTCCATCGTAAGTCATTGCATCTCCCCAACATTCAAAATAATGGTTCATAGCAATATTCCATGAACATAGCTTTGAGGTTTCATCAATGATATTAGTTAAATGAACTGAATTTTTAACTTTTTCAATGATTCTGCAAAATCAAAATCAACAGGAGAATCATAAACCGGATTAGCGCCAAGAATGATTAAATTATTAATCTTGCCATTTTTCATGTCATTACAAAGTGACTCAAAATTCTTTATCGATGAAACTTGAGACATATTTAAAGGATAATAATCAACAGGAGCTTTTAAATTATAGTTAATTAGAGCAATCAGTTGGTGGAACTCTTTAGATAAAGATGAACCTCCAATTATAATTGATTCACCTCTTCCATCAAATAAATCTTTAGCGGCAGCTTTAACCCATAAATTATTTGAACTCTTAACTTTTTTGGCTTCAATTTTTAATCCAAGCTGTTTTAGTTCATAAGCTAATTCAGCTAATAAATTTTCCATCTCATGTTGAGGGACATTTAGCCTATGATCAGCACTTGAACCGGTAGATGATATAGAGCTTTCAGCAACATACAATCTATTCATGGTGCTATTTTCGTCAACAATGTTTCTATTTTGGGCAAACTTTCTTGTATGATATATATTATTATCATCGACTCCCAAAAAGTCTGAACCCAATGAAACTATAATCTGAGCTTTTTCTAATCTGTAAAGCGGTTGCAATCTTTTTGAAAACGCTAGTTCGATTCCGTCATATAAATTTTCATTATTAACTGATTCATATACAACCCAATCTGCATTTGGTAAATTCTTTTTAAAGTCTTCTTGAATAGACTTAATAGTTGGTGAAGATGACTCTTGCATGAGTACTGCCAAACCTTTGCCATTGCCATCATTGAGACTTTTAGCAAATTTTAAATATTCATTCCAATCAACTTTATTGCCTTCAAACTTTACACCTCGTGCCCTATCGGGATCATACATTTCTAAAGTGCTAGCCTGTGCAAAGGAATTTGATTTACCTAAAGTAGTGGGATGTTTTTCATTACCCTCAACTTTTACAGGTCTTTCATCATGATTTTCAATAACAACGCCTAAAGCATTATTTTTGAAAGGTAAAGTACTTGCATAATATTTTGGAATACCTGGAATTGTACCAATTTCAGCTTCAACATAAGGGATTATTTTTGAACAGGCTTTTTACAACCCTCTAATCCGCAAGTGCAACTGATGCAGCAATCAATGATAAAAAGTTTCTTCTTGAAAGACCGTTATCAACATTATGCTCAGACTGTTTTAAAAACGATTATAATCATCTTCTGATGAAATATCTTTGAGACTTTTCCAATACCCAAATTCTTGATTAGTAGTATCCTCAAGAACATGAGAATTAGTCTTTACAAATTCTTGATTCTTCTTTTCTATCTGTGACATTTTTGACAATCCTCAACAGGTCTTTCTTCACCATGTTCTGCTACCCACGATGAAACAAATTGATCATAATCTGCAGGTGGAGTCCAATACATATTGGTTACTTCACTTACAGGTCTTACTTCAGGTGCATCAGATCTATGACAATCTAAACACCAATCCATACTTAAAGGTTGGACTTGATAAACAACTTCCATTTCTGCAATATTTCCATGACAAGATATACAAGCTACTCCGGAATTAACATGAACGCTGTGATTAAAATAAGCGTATTCTGGAAGCATGTGAACTTTAATCCATTCAATTGGTTTTCCAGTTTCCCAACTTTCTCTTACTAATTTCAATTTCTCGCTATCAGTTTTTACATAAGTATGACAGCCCATACATGTTTCAGTTGGAGGTATTACTGCTGAATAACCCTGTTCAACGCCAACATGACAGTATCGACAATCTATACCCATATCACCAGCATGTAATTTATGACTATATGGAACTGGTTGAGTTGGCGCATAACCAACATCTGTATAATAGGGAGATCCATAGTACCAAATAAAAGAAGATAACGAAAAGACTAGCAGGAAAACTGCTATCAGGAAAATTCCTGGAAAATTATTTGTCCATCTTGGAAATATTTGCATTTTAACTCTTATAAAAAACTTTAATAATTTTTATAAAATTATGTGTAAACATTACGTCTATAATGGTATTCAGTCAAGAGATAAAACTTAAGTATTAACTTTTTTTGATTAAATATGATAAATTCAAATTCATGAACGAATCATATAAAGTTATTTCTTCATCAATTCTTTTCTGGTTTTCTCAAAAAAAATGGTTTGTGTATAGTGTAATCATTTCAATATTTCTTTTAAATTTATCTACGCCAGTTGGACTTACAGTTCCAGCCTATCACAGCTTAATTATACTTCTACTTGTGTTTATGCTTGTAACATTTGAACCTATACCATTTCCAGCTATTGCATTGCTTACGTTAGTTTTGCAAGTTGTTCTTGGAGTTGCACCTCCAGATGTTGTAGCCTCTTCATTTATGAATGATGCAGTATTATTTGTAATGGGCTCATTAATGTTCGCTATTGCAATTGTACATCAAGGACTTGATATACGATTAGCAAAACTGATTATTAAAATTTTTGGGAAAAGTAAAAGAATGTTTTTAGCAGGACTAATGACTATCTCTGCTATTCTATCTTCTTTCCTGGGGGAGCATACAGTTATTGCAATTATGCTACCAATTGGCTTATCGGTTATAAAAAATATTGATACCCAACAAGCAGATGGAAAAAATGCTGTGCTGCTCACTTTATTTTCAATCGCTTATGGTACAATTATTGGATCAATTGGAACTCCATCAGGTGGTGCTAGAAATGTTATTATGATTAACTATCTTCAAGAATTTAGTAACGTCAGTATTGATTATTGGAAATGGATGAAGCACGCATATCCGATTTTAATTATTCAGTTAGTTGTGGCCTATTTTGTGCTTCAATTTACTTTTCCATCTTCATTAAACAATATTAAGATGCGTGGATTCAAAAAAAATGTTGGTAAAACAGATGTGAAAAAAAATATAAACCATCTTTTTTCATGTTTAATCATTATTGGTATAGTTTCAAGCTGGTTTGCATTTAATGATATTTATGGCTTGGGAATCATTGCACTTGCTGGAGCATTAACGTTTATGATTTTTGGAATGATTTCATGGGAAGAAATAAATAAAAATACAAACTGGGGAGTTATTCTTCTTTTTGCAGCTACAATTTCACTAGGGTTTCAAATAAATGAAACAGGCGCTTCATCATGGCTTGTTTTAAAATTCAATGAATTATTAGCAACTTTGCCTTCAAATTCAATGAATGTAAGTTGGTCAATAATGGCAGTTTTATCAGGGCTCACTGCTAACTTTTTTACTAGCTCAGCTACTGTATCATTAATTGGACCAATGGCGATTGAACTTCATCCAACAGATATTTCCTTTGCTCTTTCTTCAGCAATAGCCTCAGGATTTTCATTCTTAACTGTAATTTCATCTCCAACAGCAATGATTATATATTCTACTGGATTAGTTTCGACTAAAATGTTTTTTAGAGTTGGAATATTGATGTTTAGTATTTCGATTATTATTTTGTATTTAATGTCACAATTTTATTGGGTAACGCTATGAAAATTTTAATTGCTATTGGTGGAAGAGAATTCTCAAAACCTACCTTAGATCTTGGAATGAAAATTGCAAATTCATTTAAATCATCAACTACAATTGCATATGTTGGTAAAAAAATAAGTCAATTTTCAGAAAAAGATGTAAGTGTAGTACATCAAAATTTGGATGATAGAGAACTTTATAGGCCTGGAATTAGAACGCTTGAGTGGGCATATGATTTCTTGATATCAAAAAAATATATTGAAGAAAAAGACTCCAATAAATTTGATGATTACCTATTAGTTGATGAAGAAAATTCAAGAATGAAAGTGTTACTAAAAGGACAACAGTCAGATAAAATTGATTTAATCATGCGCACAGGAGAAATAATTGAACAACTAAAAAATGAAGTAGAAACTAATAAGCATGATATAACCATAATTGGTGGTGGTGGGAATAAAGGGATTCATCAAAAATTGGTTCAATTTATAGATAGTTCAGTTTTTGTTGTCAAAAATTATTCTGTTAGTAAAAAGTATAAAATACTCCTACCGGTAAATGATTCCAAAGGTTCAGATATGGCTATAGAAACTGCTATAAATTTTGCAAAATCTTATAAACTCAATGTTGAAATAGTTTCAGTTCCAGAAGGAAAAAAATCGATTGAAGAAGTAGAAAAAATACTTAAGAAAACAAAAGAAAAGTTTTCAAAAAATAGAATTAAAACTTCAACAAAATTAATTGATGGCCCTACGGTAAATTCAATTGTCAATTACGCAAAAGATGATAGCATTGTAATTCTTGGAGTTTCTCCAAAAAATCCAATAATGAAATACTTTTTTGGCAGTAAACCTTTAAGTATTGCTCAAAAATGTAATTGTCCTGTTCTTATTACGAAGTAAGGAATTCAACTACTTTATCATAGTCAGGTTCATGCCCTGTTTGATCAACAAGCTGTGTATGAATAATCTTATGATTAGAATCTGTAACAATTACTGATCTAGCAAGTAAACCTTGAAATTTTCCATTAGTGTGTAGAACACCATATTCATTGGCAAAATCTTCATTTCTCATATCTGATAAGAAAATTACATCATTGATATTATGATTTAGACAAAACTGTTTATGACTAAATCCTAAATCTCTAGAAATACATAAAATAACTGTATTTTCAAACTGGCTTGCTAAAGCATTAAATTTTACTGCTGCAGCTGAACAGACTGGAGTGCTCATGCTTGGAAAAATATTTAAAACTAATTTTTTACCCTTAAACTGTTCCAAACTAACATTCTTTAAATCACCATCTGCCAATAAAAAATCTGGTAATTGACTTCCAACAGAAGGTAAATCTCCATTTAGTGTTACTTCAAATTCACCTAATTTTACTTTTGCCATATTTTTCCCTATTTATGTTTATTATATCAATTAAATTGGAATTAAATTTATGAATTAAAAATTGATTAAAAGGAGTTTTTTATGAATGATGCAAAAAAATTTAATCTTCCCCCACTACCTTTTGGAGAAAATGAATTATCTCCAGTCATATCATCTGATACTATTCAACTTCACTATGGTAAACATCATTTAGCATATTTTAATATGCTAAATACTTTAGCTGAAGGAACTAAATATAATGATATGAGCCTTGAAGATGTAGTTGTAGAAAGTTTTAAAAATAAGGATCAGAAAATTTTTAATAATGCTGGTCAAGCTTGGAATCATATTCTTTATTGGGATCAAATGAAACCAGGAGGTGAAAGTGCTCCAAGCGGAAAACTTCATGCAATGATTGAAGAATCATTTGGAGATTTTGATTCTTTTAAAGATCAATTTGTTCAACAATCAATTGGAGTTTTTGGAAGTGGTTGGTGCTGGTTAGTCCAAAATGATTCATCGCTAGAAATCTTAGGAACACCAAATGGTGAAAATCCCTTAGCACATGGAAAACATGCTCTTATGGGAATTGATGTTTGGGAACATGCCTATTATTTAGATTATAAAAATGTTCGACCAGATTACGTTAAAGCAATTTTAAATAACTCTATTAATTGGAGCTTTGTTTCTGATCAATTAAAATAAAAAAAAGGCGAATGAAATATTCGCCTTTTTTTTATAATTCAATTAAACTTCCTTAGCCAGTTGGAGGACATTCAGGTGTTACTGTATTAGCTACTGCACTTACTACTAGACTTAATTCAGAGTTTTCTGCACTAAATGTAAAAGGTACTGCATCTGCATAAAACGCTTGAATGCTTCCACTATGTGTTCCCCATACTGCCTGATTGCAAGCAGGATTAGGATTAGCTGGATCTAACCATGATACTGATAATAATTTATAAGTATCAAAATCTAAATCTTCAAATACTAAAGAAATTTGACCATTTTGCACCTGAGCACTTTGCAGTACAACAGATTTATATGGTGCACCTGAAGGAGGCCAAGTTTTATCTAAAGAACAAAATACTGTTCCTTCAGAAGGCCATGAATCAGGATTTGTTAAATTAATTGATATATTCAATGTTCCTGAAGTCGCTGGATCACTTGAGTCATCCTCGCAAGAAACCAAAAACAACATTGAAAAAACAACTGTAAATAATGATAGTTTTTTTATGATATTCATTTTTTCCCCTTTATATGTTTGAAGGATTATAATAATGAAAAGAATTTAGGTCAAGCAAATTTATTGAGATTGTGTCTCAAAAGACTAAAATGTTTTATCGTACATCAAACTAATCGTTCTACCCGGCATTGGGAAATCTTGAATTAATTCATATTGCTTATCAAATAAGTTGGATATTTTAAGAGATATCTTATCTCTATTATTTAACTCATAGCTACCTATATAATTAAATAAAATTAGGGAATCAAGCTGTTCAATTGGAAATTTTATTTCACTCCCTTCATATTCTCTTTCATCACTTAAAAAATCTTGATAATCCTGCTCAGACTGATATCTCATAGAAATGATATGTCTTATATTTTTTGACTTATACTTTATGCTTGATATAAGCTTATGATTTGGTCTATAAAGAATAGGATCAATATCATTTATATCATTCACTCTAAGATATGTATAACCCAAATCTAGATTAAAATTTGTATTTAGTTGATACGATATATTAGATTCCAAGCCGCATGAACTTATATCAGATCTATTAAGGGCTATAACAGGTAACCCATAAACAAAATCAATCATATCCTCATATTTATAATAAAATGTACTTACGGAATAAGTAAGATTAGATTTATTAGAACGATCAAAGGATATGTCCAGCCCATAAAGTTGTTCAGGTTCAAGACTTGGATTTCCTTGAGTATTTAAACCATAATCAGATTCATATTGCAAAAATAGTTCAGATAAAGAAGGAGATCTAAAGCCCTTACTTAAAGCAAAATTCCATGTTGAAAAATTATCTCTTTTAAAGGTTAAATTAATTTTTGGTGAAACATCGCTAAAAGACTTGTAGCTAAATTCATCCCCTCTATCAACATTTCTATAATCAAATCTTAATCCTAGTCCTAAAAGCAATTTTTCGTTTAATTGAATTCTATTTTGTGCAAAAAAACCACCTGTAACTTGTTTTAAGTCATCATAAATATTTCTATAAATTGAAATATCAGATTGTTCCAATATGATATCCGAACCAAAGATCAAATATGATTTATTACTGACTAATTTTTGATATTCTGCTCTCAGATTCAAACTTGTGTCATTGTAAAATGTTTGTTCTTGAATTTCTTCTATTGGAGTATCGTCTCTATCAAAATAATTTGTGTAGAAATGATTCATACTAAGCGAATAAACAATATTATTGTTAGCATCCAACGTTTGTTTTTTAAACAATTGTAAATAAACTGAATCTCTATTTGAAATCCTATAAGAAGTCAAGCTAGGTCTGTCTTCAACGTAAAAGCCAGGTTGACCATTTACAGATTTATTTGCTATTAATGATACCGATAAATCCTGTTTTTTATTAAATATTTTGGTATAAAAATTGTTTTGTTCATATTGAGCATTAAATCTATGACCATTTCCTTTTTTATGCTGAAGCAACGCTGTGTAAGAAATATTATCAGTAATATTGCTCATGGTAAGATTTACATCTTTTGAATCATAACTTCCTACAGTTGCTTTGATATTGTAAAATTCATCAGAATAGTTTTTTGTAACTAAATTAATTATTCCACCCATAGAATTTTGACCATAAAGCGAAGAAACTGGACCTTTGACTACTTCAACTCGATCTAAAAAATCAAGCGGCATTGCATTCCAATCAATAGAACCGGAATATGGCATACTTATTTGAAATCCATCAAGAAGAACTAAAACTCTATTATTATATCCTCCTGGCTTATAATCAGATGATCCACGAATGGAAAAATTTGCATTTCTACCATTATCATGTGCAGTTTGAACATCTACCCCTCCAACATTTCTAAATAGTTCAGACATAGTTTGATAATTATAGTCCGAAATTTTTTCATTAGATATATTTTGAGTAAAATAAGGAAGATGTTTTGAGGGGAATCTTCCAACAACATTAAGAGCGCTTGATAGTACTGGTTCAGGAATTAATTCAAAAACATAGCTATCCTGATTAATCAAATTTACTGAAGCTATAATATCTTTGTATCCAATTGCAGATATTAAAATTTCATATTCTTGCTTTTGAAGATTTGTAACAGAAAAATTTCCATTTAAATCAGATGCAGATCCAAAATCACTTCCTATGAAAACTATATTAGCATCAATTATTGGTTCTTTGGTTTCGGAATCTAAAATCGTTCCAAAAAATTTGATATCTTGAGAAAAAGAAATGCTGAGTAATAAAATTAATAAATAAAATTTTTTCATTTTTAGTTGTCAATAATATTAATCAAGGACAATATTTACAATTCTTTTCGTAAACTTTCATATGAATGACGAAAAAAAATGTATCAGTGATTTTGAATGGTCAAATGCCCACTGATGATACTATAATTAATCAAATAACTAATTCTGACTATATCATTGCTGTAGATGGATCAGCAAATAAGCTTTTTGATTTAGAAATCATTCCAGATGTAATTATTGGAGACCTTGATTCATTACAAAATATAAATAATAAAAATATAGAGTTAGTTGAAACCCCAGATCAAAATAAAACTGACTTTCGCAAAACCTTAGAATGGTGTATTGAAAAAAATATTTTAAATATTTCTATTTTTGGAATATCTGGAGAAAGTGAAGATCATTTTCTTGGAAACTATTATACATTAAGTGATTTTGGTGAGAAAATTTCTTGGAAAGCTTTTACAGATTTTTCAGTAATTAGCCCTTGTGTAGGTAACAAAAAATTTGAGTCATTTACGGGACAAAAAGTGAGTCTTTTCTGCATGAAGGGAAGCTCAACTGTAAATTCAAAACATTTGGAATATCCTTTACAGTCTTACTCTTTAAAACCTTCAGATGATGCAGTTAGAAATTTATCACTTGAAGATCATTTTACAATTGAATCAACAAATACTATTCTTGTCTTTCAAAGTAGGGTATAAATTACAATCCTGCAACTGTAGCTAGGCTGTTAGCTTTGGCCTTTTCAATAAATGCTTCTTGAGCATCTGTAACATTTTCTTTTTTACCTGACCAAGCTTTTAATGCTGACTGCTGGAGAGCTCTGCCGTAAGAAAAGGTTAAATTCCAATCTGTTTCATATTTGTTCATTTCATTTAAATGTAATGTTGCATCTTCATCAGATTGACCCCCTGATAGAAAAGCTATTCCAGGAACTTCTGATGGCACATGAGCAGATAAGCAGTTAACAGTTTTTTCAGCAACTTCTTCAATACTTGCCTGATAAGAACACTCATAACCAGATAGAATCATATTTGGCTTTAAGACAATGCCTTGCAAACTAACATTATGTTCATCAAGTTGATTAAAAACCATATTTAATGTTCGTGAAGTAATATCAAAAGACTCATCGATGGTATGAGCTCCATCCATAAGTACTTCTGGTTCTACAATAGGAACAAGGTTAGCTTGTTGACATTTCTTAGCATACTTAGCAAGATTTTTTGCATTTGCTAATATACAATCATCAGTTGGTATACTATCTCCAGGAGTTATTACAGCCCTCCATTTAGCAAATCGTGCTCCAAGTGCATAATATTTACTAAGCCTTTCTGACAAACCATCTAAGCCTTTAGTCAGTTTCTCATAAGGACTAAAATCTTCCAAACCCTGATCTACTTTAATACCAGGTAATATATTTTTGGATGTTAAATATTCTGGAAATTTCATTCCTGATGATAATTCTGATTGATGAAAAGTTTCGTCAAATAAAATGATACCGCTTATGTATTTTTCAATATCTTCAGTTGTAAAAAGCATATTTCTATAAAAATTTCTGCTTTCTGCAGTTGAATCTGTATTGATGCTTGCAAAGCGTTTAGTGCAGGTTGGTGTGCTTTCATCAGCAGCTAAAATTCCTTTACCTTTTTCAACCATTTTATGTGCAACAGCGTGCAATTCTGACATTTTATTCTCCTAAAATATATTCGTTTGTTATTATTTGTGTTTCACTTGAATCGCCAAAAATAATTTTTGAGGTTACTTCAGCCTTATTACCATCAAATTTAACACCAGGTATCCATCCTGAGCAAACTCCGCTAGCAATGAAAAAAGAGTCAGTTGATCTACAAAGATCATCAGCTGACCATAAATTATTTATATCACTACCTAACATTTTCAAGGCCCTTTCTTTAAATGAGTCATCCATAAAATGAAGTCTTCCTTCAAAAAAACCTCCCATAGCTTTTACAGCAGTAGCCGTAATTACTCCCTCGGGAGCTGCGCCAATTCCATACAACAAATCAACCGACCCTTCAGCTGCTTTTAATCCTCCTGAAACATCACCATCTCCAATCAGGATTGGTTGAACGCCTAAATCTTTCAAGGTAGATATTAAATCAATATGTCTTTCTCTATCCATTACTATAATTTTTAATTCAGAAATATTTTTTTGTAATGCTTTTGCTGCTAAAGATAAATTGTCTTCAACTGAATTATCAAGAGCAATGTGACCTATTAATTTTGATGAGCCACACAATTTATTCATATATGTATCAGGAGCATTCAATAAAGCTCCTCTTGGTGCAGCAGCTAAAACAGATAATGCATCAGGTAAATCTTTAGCACAATGATTGGTACACTCTAAAGGATCAACTGCAATATCAATTTTTAAATCACTTTCAGGATTACCCATCTCTTCGCCAATATAAAGCATTGGTGCATCATCTCTTTCTCCTTCACCAATTACGACTCTTGTATGTACCTCTGAATCTTGAAGAACTTTTCTCATAGCTTCAGTTGCAACTTTATCTGCAGCTTTTCCATCACCATTTCCTCTGAGTTTTGCAGCAGCTATGGCAGCAGATTCTGTAGCCTTTAAGTAAAGCTGAAAATTTTCAGTTACCTTACTCATTTAAAGAGTCAATTAGTTTAAACATTTCTTCTAAACTATCTTTTGTAGCATAGCCATTAAAACGATTTTTTATGATTCCATCTTTATCAAGAACATACATATAACAATCCCCTCTTGATGATATTCCTAAAGATTTATAGTAAGATCTTAAAGGACCGTAGTAAGTTGCGGTATAGTCGTGCAAAGGCTTGGGAACTCCGCCACGCATTCCACCATCAATCCAATTTCTTGCCATGGTCCACTGAGCTCCTAACATTGGAATTTCGTAATAATGCACATCCTTATTAATACCATATTTTGGAAAAAATTCATCTGCCCAAGAGTTAATACATAATTGAGCTTTTTGTTTAAAAGCAACTGCCAAAACAGATGGTTTACCAATTAAAACATCTGGAAACTTCACATCATTACCTGAAAGAGATATTCCCTCAATAGTTGGAAATTTTTTTTCTAGAAAATTATCATTTGCATTCAAAACATTGAAAAAATATTGAAAAAACTAATATTGCTTTAATCATTATTCTTCTCCTTGAATTTGTATGGTAAATATAAAAGATAGAAAACAAACATTACAATCGGGAAAAGCGGTATAACATGTAAAGGTGGACTTGGGAAAAAGCTCATTAAAGATTCACCGGTAGGCGCTTTCATCAAATACCATAAATTAGCTTCAAAGCCAGGTTCACCTCCAACCAATACATTTATTATGTATACTACTGGAAGTATATAAAGAGAAAATTTTATAGCATTTTTATAAGATTCAAATGTGATATTCTGCTTAATTCCAATTGCAATGTATAGAAGGGCAAAAAATAATAAACCATGTCCAGAAAATAATGTAATGAAATCTAAATCAGGGAAAGTGAACTCAATATCTGGAGTGAAAAGAGCCATTGTTCCTCCTCCAAGACCCCAGAAATATGCAAAATCGAAAAACTTTTGATTTCGTGTTAATAAAAAGAGTCCTGTAGCATAAGATGAAAAATGGCATGCATGTAAAGGAATAGTGTTCGTCCAATTATAATCTTCTGGACTAAAATAATTCAAATAAAATGGTTTTAGTAATTCATTAAAAATTAAAAGGTAAGCCAAAATCTTTTCAAACATAGCATATCTAATTTCATCGTAATCATTTTTAACATAAAAAGAGAAAGCAAATGAAGCTCCAAAGATTATAAAAAGAGTTAGTAAATGAGTTGAACCAAATAATATGAATTCGTTTGATGTCATGAAGTGAATCTAAATAAAATAATTAAATTTTCATTCAATTAAATCAAGTCCATTGCAAATGCAAGAAACAAAATCATCAAAATTGATCTTGATGTCCATAATATGGTCCTAATCCAATTTGTACAAATTAATCTTAGATAATTTTTCTGTATTTTTTTCTTTGGATAATGCATTATGTAAAGGCACTTGAATTAAAAATGTAGACAACCAAATCAATACAACTATAATTAAATTTATAAGAAATACATTTTGAATAGCGTTATTGAAATTTTGGTACCAAAGCATTATCGAAGTGACAAGCTCACAAAACATTAATGGCATTGCCAAAATAGAAATTCTGATAGAATGAAAATTATGATATTCTGGAAACTTATCTTTAGAAATGTACCTCATTGATGGATAGTGTACCAACTGTATAGTCCAAATTTAGCCTACAGCAACAAATGATAATACAAGATTAAATAGAAAAATAAATGACATCTACACAACAATATAGTTAGTTAACATTGATATAGCCATTGCGATCATAATAATATTTTCAATAAATGTGGCTTCTGTCATAGGAAGTTTTAAAGCTGTACCTAAACACGCACACCTTATTGATTTCTTGTCTAATAATGTTTTTGTTACCCCAATCGTTGTGATTCCTAAAACAATTAGAGTAATAATTAAAGCAATTTTAATCTCGAATCGCATCAACAACATTAACCCCAATCCTGTCTCAATAAATGGGTAAATCCATCCATATATTGGCAATCTTTTTGCTAATGGATCATACATGCTGAAAGATTCTGGAAAGCCTTTAAGATCTAACATTTTAAAAAAACTAAAAACTATGTAAAACAATCCCATAAAATCCAACATTGCTTCATTTGGGTTCCAATTGTTGTAATTCATCAATATACTAGCAATGATATGTAAGTAAGGATTAGTAATAGGGTTTGAGCTGCTGAAATTTTGATTTTTCATTTTTGCCGCTTTCTAAAATTGAATCATCTTCAAAAGTATTATTATCAAATACTTTTTCTGAAATGGAAACTTTGAAGGTAAGGTATTTTGCAGTGTTGATATTTCAATTTTGCTTGTCATTGAAATAATTGCTTCACCTTTTTCACGATCTATCTCAACAGATTCAACTTCATGTAATTCCATTAAATTTTGATAAATAGTTGCTTTACAACTATCGCAAGTCATTCCAGATATCGCATAAAATTTTTTCATGTTATATTTTGAAACTATTTGACATCATATTCCCCATGCTTAAAGCGAAAACAAATGTAGCAATTAGATGATAAATTGCAATATTCATTTTATCTAAATGAAGAAAGAATAAAACAATACTCGAAATAAAAAAAATAAATTGAAGGCAAAAAAGTATTTGGTTTTTTTTGGATAATTCTGGTAAAAAAAATCTTAAAAAAATTAACCATTTTATAATCTTATTTCTTAAAAATTTCATGGAGCCAACTCCCTGACTGCTTCAATCCAAGAATCATAATCAAACGCCTTACCTTGAATATATTTTTCAACTTGTTTATGAGGTAAGATTAAAAACTTTTCTGCATTAATTCCTTTTATTGTTTCATTGGCAACAAAATCTGCAGATAGTACCCCATCTTTTAGCAATGGATGATCTTCAGGTATATCACCCGAGGATTTAAGCATATCAGTATCAACCAATTGGGGGCATAAAGCAGAAACTTTTATACCATCATTACCAAACATAATTGCGAGATTTTCAGCCAAACCCATTGCCGCATGCTTAGTAGTTGCGTATGCTATCGCACCAGGCATATTTAACAAACCAGCAGCAGATACAGTTAAAAGTAAATACCCTGAACCTTGTTTTTTCATATGTGGGATTAATACCTTAGCAGCATAAATATGGGACATTACATTTACATCCCAATTTTTTTGCCAATCAAGAGTTGAAGTTTCTAATGTTCCAAATTGCTGTATTCCAGCGTTTGAACAAAACAAATCAATGGAGCCATTTTTATTAATTATACTATTTAAAACAGATTGAAAATCGTGTTCATTTGAAACATCAACAATATAACTGTCTGCATTCAAAGATCTAGCTACTTCTTTCAAAGATGATTTGATATCAATCAATGAAATTGATTTTGGAGACTCCTCTGACATACGCTTTGCTAGAGCATAACCAATTCCATTAGCAGCACCAGTAATAACAATATTTTTATTCTGAATGTTCATATGATTTTTGTACCCCAGGAAGGACTCGAACCTACAACCAATGGCTTAAGAGGCCACTGCTCTACCATTGAGCTACTGAGGCATTTCTCTAAAGCTAAAATAATAAATATGATATGAAATTACTAACTAACTATACTGCTGATACATTGACTGCTTTGTCCCCTCTATCATCAGATTCAACCTCAAACTCAACCGCTTGGTCTTGCTTAAGTGTCTTAAAGTCATTTTCAGACACGATGCTAGAGAAATGTACAAAAACGTCCGTTCCATCTTCTTTTGTAATGAATCCGTAACCTTTTTTGTCATTAAAGAACTTTACAGTACCTTTTTCTTTGTCACTCATTTGTTTCTCTTTGTTAGTTAATAAAAAAATTTATGGAGCAATATAATTAGTTATTTAAGTAATACCAATGAAATAAAATCTTTTAAGTTTTGCTTTGAGAAGTTAAAAAACTTGGATTATTAGAAAAAAATAGCTGATAAGACCCAAATAATATTCCACAATAAATCAAATCACCTATCAATGAAGTACCGTAAAAAGGTAAGGCTAATGAATAGCATTGAATTAGTCCAACTAAAGTTTTTGCATACATTGGGCTAAATGCCCAAACACCAAAATTTGAAATAAGATAAAAAATTGTAGATCCTGATAAGCTGGCTAAAGCAACTTTACCAGATGAAATTTTATTTAAAAATGAACTACCCAAAAGTGCAACTAATAAAATCGCTCCATAGGTCCAAATCATTCCTGAATTAAATATTGTGAAATCTTTATAATACCCAGCATAAATAAAATTATTCATAAACAAATCACTCAACCAGAATCCAAAAATAGGTATTGTAATGACTAGGAGTTTATTTGATAGAGCATAACTAGATAATAACGTTACTGCTATTAATGGAGTAAAATTGTAAGGATGTGGTAATATTCTTCCAAAAAATATTATTGCAATAAATAATACTATTAGTAATAAATTTTTTTTCAATTCAAATCCTCTAAATGTTTTTTACCATGATCATCAAAATACAAATTAACAAATTTGTTCAAATTTTCTAATAAAGATGTAGTATTATTAGTATCTAGAGTTTGTTTACATTTCATGGCGTCTAGCAAAATATTATGTAATGAAGCTAATTGTGCATGATACAAATCTTTATTTTCTTTTGAATCACTTTTTAACTTTATTCTTTGAGTTAAAAAATACTCACTAACTATATTTTGAATTTCTTGCGCATGTTCTTCCTTATTTATAATCCATCTTGTGACTTGATTTTGCTTTTCAAGATCAGACTGATTAGATGATATATAATTCATAGATTTTAAAATTGTTAGGGTATGCTCTTCAATCATCTTTACTCTCATCGCATCGTCATAAACTCCACAAGGTATTTGACAATGAGCATTAAGCTGAGTTGTTAATAACAATATAATTGCGAAAATAAAACTGGATAATTTCATGAGAAAAATTATACAAAGTATTTTTGATATACAAAATCAAAATCACTTAAAATTTGTTTTTTGGTAAATCCATAATCTTCAATGGTCTTATTTTGATGCTTTTTTGTATATTTTTTTGATGCATAATCTGAAACTTGTTTTTGAAATTTTTTGGTCATTTTTTTCCCAGTAAACTTATAAAATAACTTAATACTATTTTCTAAATCACTTGTAATTTGAGGGTAAGTTAATGTTATAAATTGTTTTTTAAATAGCTTTGATTTTACTTTTTCAGTTTCTTTATACCATTCAATTATTTCAGCATAAGTTTCTTTCCTTAATAACTTCATTTCATTACTTGTGAGAAGATTTCCAAATTTTACGTTTTCTTGAAGAGAAAAATATGATGGGATTGTTTCTAATGGATCTCTTACTAAAAAAACAAATTTTGCATCAGGAAAGACTTTTAAAACTGAATCAATTTTAAATATAAATGGGTTTGATTTTGATAAGTGAGGTTTATTTTTATTTAAAAATGCTTGTCTCTGAAAAAAATCTTTACAAAATAACATTGATCTTATATTTCTATTTTCATTTTTAGAATTATCTCTATAAACATGTTTAATAAATTCTTTTGTATTTGAATCAAATTTTAACCAGGGTATGAAGTGATTAGATACCCATAAAGAATCAAGCTTATGGATAAAAAGAAGCATTTCATCTTCCTCAATATTATCAAGCTTTACTTGGTGACCTTTATTTTTTTTCTCGATTTGATCAATTTTTAAATATGTTAAAGTATATGATAAAATTGAAAGAAGTTTTCTCAAGGATAAAGATGGTAAAATCAAATCCCAAGTATTTGAGGTTGAAAACTGATTTGATTTTGCTAGAAGCTTATGAAAAAACGTTGTACCACTTCTATTAACACCCATAATGAAAATAGGTTCTTTAACTTTTGCTTTTTCAAACTCAGGAATTAAAATGAAGTCTAAGAAAAGAAAAATTCTATTTATTATTAGAAATACTGGATAAAAGGTGAGGAATAAAATAAAAAATAAATATTTTTTATGGCGGAATAATACTTGAAGTGATGTACTATAAATTCCAAAAGTAGAATTTGATTGAAACATCCAATATCAACTTGTTATTCTTTATCTTATTCTTTATCTTTTTCTTTGTTGCAGCTTTTTTCTTTGGTGCTTAGGTTCTGCTTTTTTCTTGGATTCCGCTTTCTTTTCTGCTACTGCTTTAATTTTTTTCTCTACAACTTTTTTATTTTTAAGCAGTTCTGCTCTTTTTGCTTTGAGCTTTAATCTTCTTTTCTTTTGCTTACGCTTTGCAATTTTTTGTTTTTTATTCACTTTGATTTATCTCCCTTAAAAATCATTATATATAATGCTATGTGTGCAGCTATGAATACTATAAAAAAGTATAGTGGGAATAATAAATCATGCCAAAAATTGCTCATAAAAATCCTTTCTTATTTTAAATCTTTTTTCAAAAATTGAACTTCGACAGAATAATCATAGCTCTCCAAAGTTCCTCCTTCTGTAAATTGCGAACCACATTCTTCAAAATCAAACTTTTTATGAAATCTAATAGAACCTGGATTTGGTGGCATTACATTCACTTCACACAAAATAGTGTCATATCCCTCAAATGCAGAAAAATATATTAAGTCAGTATAAAGAGCAGATCCAATTTTTTCATTTTGAAATTTTGGAAGTATTGATATTCTATCAATGTATACAAAATTAGAAAACCTTTTCGATACCCATTGATAATTTAAACTATCATAATTTTTGTTTTGAGGTAAGCAAAGCAAGAATCCAGCAAGCTCAGAATTAAATCTAGCAACCTTACAATAGTTAGCTTGACTTATTAGCAATTCAAGCCTATCAGTTTTTAAAAAACCAACTTGTGGTTTATTGATATTATTTGATTCAAGGACAAAATCAAACATATCCTCTGAATAATCAACTAATTCAATCAAAATTTATGTTTCCATTAATGGTGCAGTAGGTGCAATAGCATTTTCTGCAATACCAACGAAAAATGCTGTAAACCCAATGAATAGTGTTAGAGCTAAAATCATTAGAATAAACGCAACTATACAAACTCCTACAGCTCTTACAGTACTATTAAAATCAAGAGCTTGTCTGACAGCAATAGTCATTGCAGCAAGTTGTAAGATTACAACCATCGGATCAACAAAAATATTTATGACAGGAAATATTTTTAAGACTACTAATAATCCTGGCGCGTAAGCGAATCCTAATGTTCTTATTAGTTCACCAGTATTAGATTCAGTTTCAGGTTCAGGAAGAATTCTTGTTCCAACAAAGGCAATAAAAAATGCCCAAAATAAAAATCTGACCAAACTTCCAAGGATACCTTGAACTAATGCTATAGGAGCAAATCCAGCAATCATCAAACCTTGGACTACAGATACAAATACCACAGTCATTAAAGCCTGATCATTAAACTTTTTATCTTTTTCAACTTCTTCATAAAAAGCAACATCTAAAAAAATAGCTTTTTTTAATCTTTCAAAGTAATTCATGTTACAACTCCCCCTCAATGCATGTGGTATCAAAGCCACCTCTAGTATTATAAATAGTAGTTATTTTTAACCTAGATGTCTTTAATAATGCTTTTAAGTCATCATAAATTCTTTTAGTTGCTGCTTCTTGATAAATACCAACATTTCTAAAGCTAACAAATAATATTTTAACGATTTGAGCTCTACACACTTTCCACCCTCAGGATAATATTCAATTATTACATCAGCTAAATCTGGAAGCCACTAAATGGACATACAGCACTAAATTCCTTGTGTGGTTTCTATATATTGATTCTTACTATCAAAGTTAAAGGTTTCAAGAAAAGATGAATCAATATGGTCTTCGCTTAAAAAGTTGAATTCTTTTCCATCTGCTTTAGGCATTTTTTTCTCCATAGTATTTACATCCATAACTATTGCCTTCACTAACTGATACTGATGACAAGCCAGGAAGATCATTCTCTAACTTTTTCCATATCCACATTGCTATGTGTTCAGTTGTAGGATTTGATAATCCATCAATATCATTAAGATATTTATGATCAAGTGTTTTATGAACTTTTTCCTTAAACAACTTATCTATGTCATTAAAATCCATAATCCACCCTTCGTCTGTAAGCTGATTTCCAGAAACCTTAATAGTTATTGTAAATGTGTGGCCGTGAAGCTCTCCACAAGGATGATTTTCTTGCAGCGCAGTTAATTTTCTTGCAGCATGGAATTCATATTTTCTTTTTAATCTAAACATATCAATCTATACCCATTATTTTATGTGTTTGTAAGCTTAAACGCCATAGGGGATTTTCGATACAGTAAGATACACTTTGCAAGATATTTTTTTGTAAATCTTTTCCATCCATTGGTTGCAAAAAAAAGTGATCGAAATTATAATTTTTAAACTGCTCAGGATTCAAGCCTTCTTGAGGATAAACCAATTTTAGTTCATTTCCATAATCAAGATTTAGTTCAGCTCCTTTTTTTGGGCTCACACATATCCAATCTATATTTTTAGGAGGTATTATTGTTCCATTGGTTTCAACGGCAATTTTAAAATTTTTATTATGTAGAATATCAATCAGTTCTTTATTTAACTGTAACAAAGGCTCCCCACCCGTAAACACAACAAATTTTTCTTTTAAATCTTTTTTCCATAATTCATCAATTTTGTTTGCTAATTTGTCAGCGCTTGAATATTTCGCACCATTTATTCCATCTGTTCCAACAAAATCTGTGTCGCAAAAATTACATATAGCTTTTTCTCGATCTTTTCAAGTCCTGTCCACAGATTACAACCAGAAAATCTACAAAATACAGCATGCTTTCCTGTATGAAAACCTTCTCCTTGAAGAGTTAAATAAATTTCTTTTACTGAGTAACTCATATATAATTTGTTGGATCTTTTATACCAGCAGCAGCGAAACCATCTTTTCTAAGAATACAAGCATCACACTCTCCACACGATAAACCATCAATTGAGGGATCATAACATGAATGAGTCAAATTATAATCAACATTCAATTTTGTACCTTTTAAAATTATTTGCGCTTTTGTTAAATTGATTAATGGAGTATGAATATTTATTTTTTCATTTCCCTGTGCAAATTTAGTACCCTCATTTGCCATCTTTTCAAAGGCTTCAATAAATTCAGGCCTACAATCTGGGTAGCCACTATAATCCAATGCATTGACACCGATAAATATATCAAAAATATTATTTACTTCAGCATATGCAAGCGCGTAAGAGAGGAATATTGTATTTCTTACTGGAACATATGTTATTGGAATTTCTTTTCCAATATTTTGATTCTTAGGCACTTCGATATTATCAGTAAGTGCAGAATTTCCAAATTGTCCTAAATCAATTGTAATTAATTTAATTGGTATATCTGCTATTTTAGCAATTTTCTTTGCTGCTGAAATTTCAAACTTATGTCTTTGTCCATAATCAAATATAAGCGCTGTCACATCATAATTTTCTAAAGCAATGTTTAAAACTGTAGCAGAATCAAGACCGCCACTAAGCAAAACAATGCATTGTTTTTTAATTTTTTCACTCATGAGGATTTAATTTAAAAAAAAATGGCTTATAAGATTGCCTCTAAATAATTTATTCGATGCCATCAATATCTGTTATCATATCAACATATAATAAGCCTCATTTTTTAGAAAAAGTACTTACTGGATACTGCTTTCAAACTTTTAATGATTTTGAAATCATTATTGCAGATGATGGATCTTCAAATGAAACTAAAGAAATGATTACAAAATTTGATCAATTACTTCCCCAAAAAATTTATCATGTTTGGCATGAAGACAATGGATTTAGAAAATGTAAAATATTGAATGCTGCAATACTAAAATCTTCAAATGATTATTTAGTTTTTTCCGATGGTGATTGTATTCCTGATTCCCACTTTTTAGAAACACACTCTAGATTAGCTCAAAAAGATTATTTTCTTTCTGGTGGTCATTTTCCTATTACAGAAAAAGTATCCAATTTATTAACAATTGAAGATATAAAATCTCAAATCTGCTTTACTAAAAAGTATCTTTTAAAAAAAGGTCAACCAATCGGAAAAAACTATTTTAAACTAGTAAAAAATCAATTTTTAGCAGATGTTTTTGATCGATTGACTCCAACTAAAGCAACTTTTAATGGTAATAATTCTTCTGCTTGGAGATCTGATATTATCAAAGCAAATGGCTTCGATGAACGAATGGAATATGGAGGTCTTGATTGTGAGCTTGGATATAGATTAAATAATAATGGTATTCAAATCTCTTCAAGTAAGAAATAGAACAACTGTACTTCATCTTTATCATACAAGACCCTATAAAAATAAAGATGCAGTTGCAAAAAATAGATTAATAAGAAAATCGACAATCGAAACTAAGATAACTAAAACTGATTTTGGAATTAATTAATGCAAAATCTTAAAAGTTCAAACGCTAAAAGACGAAAACTTTTATATTATCTTTACTATACACCTTTGGTATATTTTTTCCCGAGTATAATTTCCAGATTGAGATTAAAAAATATATTAAATAATAGTTTTCAGGAAAAAATATATTCAATCAAGAGTAGGATATTATTTTAAAAAAACTTCAAACTTTAGAGTTTCAAATAAAGGGAAAAATTTATCTGAATTATTTTGGAATCAATTTTTTTAAAAATAAACAGAATTCACATTTTATAGATTTTTACATGTTGTTACAGTTTTTTAATAAGAAAAATAAAGTCGACTTTATCTATTCAACAAAAGCTTATATTGATAGCAATGTTGCTAAAAAACATCCTTCACATCCAACATTTGTTAAATCAAGACCTATTGGTTCTGATAACCAAAATTCTATTTTACTAAAGTTAAATCAAGTAAAACTTTTTCATTTTATCAAAGATCCTAAAAAATTTGAAGATAAGAAAAATCAAGCTGTATGGAGAGGAGACATTAGAAATAATTCTCAGCGGGAATATTTTGTTAAAAATTTTTATAAACTCCTTTATTTGATATTGGACAAACTAGTCCAAAACAAAATGTACCATGGATGAAAAGTTTTATGTCAATAAAAGATCAACTTGACTACAAATTTATTTTCTGTCTCGAAGGAAAATGTATTTCAACAAATCTCTATTGGGCGATGAGCTCAAACTCAGTTTGTATTATGCCTAAACCAAAATATGAAAGCTGGTTTATGGAGGGAAAGCTTAAAGATGGAGTACATTATATAAAAGTTAAAGATGATTTTTCTGATGCAGAGGAAAAAATCGAATTTTATATAAATGAAAATGATAAGTGTCTTAAAATCATCGAGAATGCAAAAAAATTTGTTAGACAATTTAAAGATGTAAAACAAGAGAGATTAATTCAGCTTTTGATATTAAAGCAGTATTTTAAATCAACGGGACAACATGAATAAAAAACTAACAATATTTTTTGACGTTCAAGAACTATACTACTTGCCTCAATACTTACCAGTATTTAAACAACTTCAGAAAGATGCTATTTTTGAGTCAAAATTTATTTTTCACCATGGAAAATTTGATGATGTAATTAGTAAAATTATCGTAGATGAATGTTTACCTGCTACATGGGTTCAAGATAAAAATTATGCACTTAAGTTTTACTTATCAGAAAAGCCGGATTGGATATTTCTTGGTAATACCTTTCCAGAATTAGATAAAATTCATATCCATAGTAAAACAGCACAACTAGGACACGGCGTAGGTCCCAAAAAGAGCTATTATTCAAAATCAGATACCCCTACAACGGTTAGATTTGTTGAAAGTGATTATCGCTTTAATAGACTATGCGAAATGTATCCAGAAGATAATTTTCAAAATGTTGGTTTTTGTAAAATGGATCCAATCATTAATGGTGAAGAAAACGGGATTGATTTTACAAAACTTGGATTAGATAATAATAAAAAAACAATTCTGTATGCTCCAACTTTTTATCCAAGCAGTATAGAGCGTTTTTCAAAGAATTTTCCTGCTGATTTAGAAAATTATAATATTATTATCAAACCACACTTTTTTTCAATGAGTAAGCAAAAATATCTCAAACAACGAGAGTTGCTACATCATTGGGAATCATTTAATAATACATACCTAGCAAAAGTAGATGATTATTCACTTTTACCCTTTTTGAAATCTGCTGATTTAATGATTAGCGATGCTTCAAGTGCAATCATTGAGTTTGCTGCGCTAAATAAACCAGTTTTATGGTGTACTTTCTTACAACTGAGATGGAATTATAGAGGAATCTTTTCTTACAGATTTAAAGCAAGGATGGATAAAGACTATGATGATTATGGTCAAATCGCTAGACCTGCAAATTCATACAATGAAATGATTGTTAAAGCTAAAAATCTTTTAGATTCTAATTTTACATCATCTAATAATGCAAAAGAATATCTAGAGAAAACTTGCAGGAATCCTTGACGGAAATGCTAGCAAAAGAATTGTCACTTTTTTATTAGAAAATTGCTAGTATATAAAGCTCAAATATTTTGAGCAACACAAAAGGATAAAATGAAAAAAATTGGATATACTACAGGAGTATTTGACCTATTCCATATAGGACATCTAAATATTCTCAAAAGAGCAAGATTGGAATGTGATCATCTAATTGTTGGTGTTACTACTGACGAACTATGTGAATCAGCTAAGAATCAAAAACCTTTCATTCCATTCCAAGAACGAATGGATTTAGTTGAGGCAGTAAAATATGTTGATGAAGTAGTTCCTCAAACTAGTTATGATAAAATGGAAGCTTGGAATAATTTGAAATTTGATAAAATGTTTGTTGGTGATGATTGGAAAGGCACTGATCAATGGAATCAAATTGAAAAAGAATTCTCTCAATTTGGAGTTGAAATAATCTATTTTCCATATACCACTCATACATCAAGTACAATTCTTAGAAAAATTTTGTCTAAAAGCTAAATTTCTTCAAATGATTTTCACAAAATCATAAATTATAATATGAATATTTTATATGGGGTCAATGCAACTGGAAATGGCCATATATCTCGTTCAAGAATAACAATATCAGAATTAAAAAAAAGAGGTCATAACGTTACTGTTCTTTTTAGCGGTAGAGATGTTAAAGACTTTTTTGATCTTGAGGAATTTAAACCATACATCATTAAAAAAGGCTTCACCTTTGTATTCAAAAATGGAAAATTAAATGTTTTAAAAACATTATTGAATATTGACCTTATTCAATTTGTGAGAGATGTTTTTAAAATTAAAAAAGAATATGATGTGGTTGTTACCGACTTTGAACCTATATCAGCCTATGCAGCAAGAAAACTAGGAATTCATTGTATTGGAATTGGACATCAATATTCTTTTCTAAAAAAAATACCTAAATCATTCAAAATGAAACTTGCTAGTTTATTCTTTTTAAGATTTTATACACCAATAAATAGTACAATTTCTTCCCATTTTTACCATTTCAATCAACCCATACTTTCACCATTTATTGAGGAAAGTTTAAAAAATAAAGATGCAGTATCAGTAATGAAAAATACTTTTCTTGTTTATCTTGCCTGGGAAGAAAAAGATCAGATGATTTCAATTTTAAATACTATAAAAAGTAATCAATTTATTTACTATTGTTCTGTTGATAAGGAAGAACAAATTGATAATGTTACGTTAAAGCCTTATTCCAATAAAAAATTTAAAGAGGATTTAGTTGCTTGCAACGGGCTTACTAACTAATGCTGGGTTTCAATTACCAGCCGAGGCTATTTATTTAGGTAAAAAAATTCTCTGTAAACCTCTATTAGGTCAACCTGAGCAAGAACATAACGCAAAAACATTAAAAAAACTTCAACATGCAACTGTATGTTCGAAATTCACGAAAGAAAATATAGAACTTTGGATTCGATATGGAAAACAGAAAAAAGAACTATATAATGATCCAATTGATTTAATGATTGAAATAATTGAGAATCCAAAAAAAGATTTTAAAAATGAAATTTTAAAGCTTTGGAAATAATTTTATTTGAAAGCTTCAGTATTAAATAACTGAATTAAATCTTCGAATCCACCAATAGGTAAATCATTAATTATAATTTGTGGTACTGTAAGTCCCTTTGACATTGAAGCCATTTCTTCTCTTGAAATATTATGTTCTTCAATATCGATTTCTTCAAAATTAAATCCTTTATCTGTTAAAAGCTTTTTTGCCATCTTGCAAGGACCGCACCAAGATGTTGTATACATCTTTATTTTTGTATTATCTGGAGTTCTTTTTTCCATGCGAAAATATAATACTTTTCAACTCAGATAATAATATTTAATATCCTACATGGAATTTGGATTGTACTATTGGGGTATTTTTGGTGGAGTGATATTATTTGTTTTTTTAGTATCCCTCCTATTTAACCCTTAAGGAGGTGTTATGGAAATTATAACTAACTTTGCAGAAGCTCTTCAAGCTAATCCAGCGTTGCTCGTTGCTATATCACTATGGGAAGCCCTATTTACTTTATTGGCTTTGTGGTTCGCAGCAAGAAATGATCATAAGGGTTGGTTCGTAATATGTGGTTTAATACAACTATTTGGATTAGTAGAAATATTCTATCTTGCGACGAAAACAAACTTTTTTAAAGATTTTAAATTAAATGGGTAAACATTTTCCAACAATTATTGCTTCCATAATGCTTATTGCCATGCTTGGATTAATGAGCAATTGTCAAGTAAATACAGATGTTCCACTTGAGTATCAAAGCCCTATGGAAACCAGCGAACATCTTGATGAAAATGGCGAAAAAATGAAAAGAAGAATCGTCAATTGGGAATTCCAAAGAGATAAACAAGATCCTTGAAAAACTTTTTATCTTTCTGCGTAGCTACGCTATGTCTCTACTTTGCATTTAATCAAGTAAATATAGAAGATATTTATCGTGCTCTATCTGATGCAAATATGATTTATATCTTTGTAGCATTTATAGCAACCTTTGTTACGTTCATTCTGAGATCATTGAGATGGAAGATTTTATTAGATTCACCAAAAGAACTCAAAATACAAAAATATATTTCAACAACTCATGTTGGATATTTCTTAAATAATATACTCCCATTTAGAGCTGGGGATTTGGCCAGAGCAAAACTCTTATCAAACAATTCAACTAATATAAAGTTTAGCTTTCTTGTTGGAAGCTTGGTAGCTGAAAAAATTATTGACTTATGGATTGTTGGATTATTTAGCATTTTTTTAATTCTTTTTGGATTTAATAATGTTTTAGGTTTAGAATTTTCCATTGGAATTTTACTATTATACATAATTACTTCATTCATTATTTTTGGTAATAATTTCCTCGCTAGTAAAATACAAAAACAATTTTCGATTACTAAAAACTTTATAGATGGATATTTATTAGTGTCCAAAAATAAAATTAAACTTGGCGGTATCTCCATTCTGCTATGGTGCTCATTTGTGGCTTATATGTATACATTATTGAAGTCTGTTAATATTGATTTATCTTTTCAACAATATATTGGAATTACGGTTATTACTAGTATTGTAACTTCATTACCAATAGCTCCTGCTGCAATTGGAACATATCATTTAGCTGTTATTTACTTTCTTAATCTATATGGAATAGGAATTGATCAATCACAGACAGCTGCAATCCTATTACATTCTATATTTCTATTGTATACTATTATTTTAGGATATATTTATTTATCTTTTGAAAAAATTGAATTGAAATCACTTATCAATGACAATCAAAACTAAAGGTCTTTTAACGGTTCTTACTGCATATGTTATTGCAGTAATTTTAGGTTTTATATCTTTACAATTTTCTTCCCATATGTCATCAATGTTACAAATTCTAATCGCTGATATTGTTGCAACATTTGTCATTTATTCATTTAGTGTATACTTTAAAAATTCATCTTTTTATGATCCATACTGGTCTGTCATTCCTCCATTCATTGCATTCTTTTGGTTAGCTGAAAATAATTATGTGATTAATACTCCTTCTTTACTCCTTATGCTAGCAGTTCTTTTTTGGTCATTAAGATTGACTTACAACTGGATGAAAACTTGGGATGGATTACACCATGAAGATTGGCGATATATTGACATGAGAAACAATCTCGGAAATTCATTTGAAATTATAGGTAATCTTGGCGGGATTCATTTCTTTCCTACTTTCATTGTTTTTTTCTGCTGCATGCCTATGGCTCAAAATTTTTCACAAAGCTATAATTGGACAATTTTTCTAGGTTTTGGATTATGTATAATTGGTGTACTACTAGAAATCATAAGTGATAAACAGCTACATGCTTTTCGAAAAATTCATCCTAGTGGAACGGGTATAATTGAAACAGGCTTATGGAACTATTCTAGGCATCCCAACTACTACGGAGAAATTATGTTTTGGTGGGGAATCTTTGTTTTTGGATATTCTTTTACAGGCCTGAACTATTTGTTATTAGCTCCAATAGCTATGACAGCAATGTTTTGGTATGCTAGTATTCCATGGATTGAAATTAAAATATTAAGAACAAGACCTCAGTACGAAGATTATCAAAAAAGAGTTCATATTTTATTCCCAGAAATCACTATATTAAAGCGCTTATTTAAAGGATAATATGGATAAAAACACAATAAAACTACTAGCAATATTCGGTATCATTATATCTCTGCATATGATTTTTTTCTTGCTTGTTATGGTACCAAATAAAACGTTTTATCTCTTTGGATAATTAATTATCAAAGTTATTTCTGATTTTCTATAGATCCCACTAAGTAGACCTTTATATCCACTTGATTTCGAATTTTAATAGTTAATAATGCAGGTCTTTTAATTTTAAAATCCGTAAGCATTATTGAAAAATCTGATGTAACTATAATATTTTCATTGTCTTCATTTAGCTCTACTGGAATAGTAAATTCTTTTGTTATTCCATGAAAACTAAGATTACCAACTACATCGAATCCGCTTTCTGATTTGTTTATTTTGGAAGAAGTGAATCTGACAAATGGGTAGTAATATTCTTCAACAACATCTAGCATATTTGAATCTCGATTAGCATTTTTACTATCAAAGCTAAATACTGGAACAAATAAGTCTACTTTTGATTGTGTTAAATCTTGTTTATTTATCTCAAAAGTTCCTTGAATATCTTTCGATATACCAGTCCAATTATGAGCAGGATGTTTACCGTCATAAGAGATAAAACTTTTGGTTAAGTCAAACTCAACAAATGATTGAGCAAAGAGGCATTGGAAAAATAATATGGAAATAAATTTCTTCATTTAAAAAATGTAATTCCTAACGCATCCAAGCTTAGAGCAAAAAATGCTACTGTTCCTGCTTTTAAATGAGCATCCATTAGCTCATTATACCTCTTGCCATTTTCTACCGCTTTTTTTGCTAAGAACGGTTGAGCCATCATTGCAGTAAAATGTAAAGCAGCCATTCTTCTATGAAATTTTATTGAACTCATATTGTTGTCATACTTTCGAGCAGGAGGAGAAAAAAATGACATTGAAGCTGTTGACATGTAGGTCATATATGTAAAATACCCCATAGCTTTGTGCTTATCATAATGTGATTCCCAATAATCGCTATCATCACCATCATAAAGTTTTTTACCTACGTCATATTGATAAGCTAAACCAGCTAAAGTTATAATACCTAACCACTGATGAGCTTGAAGCATTTTTCTGCGCAACTTTAGTTCTTCAATTCTGGTTTCAGGACCAATATTTAACTTTCTAAATGCACCCTCTTCTCCCCAAATTAAAGATTTGACATAAGGCATATTTTCTGGCAACCCGATCTCAGGAGGAGTAAACCTTGAATCATAAGATTCTTGTGTTACTATTGATTGAGAAAATAATAACGAACAAAATAAACTAAACATTATGATTCTTTTTAAATTCACAATTTTTAAGTGATTCATGACCTACAATATTAAAAATTTTTAGTATCAAATTTTAATATTAATTTTTTTTTATTATATTTTTGACCATGACAGATAAAATAAAAAAAACATGTGACTGTGATTGCTTAGATAAGCAAGCCACAGATCCTTCTCGAAGAGATTTTATCAGAAAAGCATCTACTTTGACCCTAATTGGTGGATCTGCATTCATTCTTGAAGCTTGTGGTGGTGGAGGTTCTCCAACATCTTCAGGTGGAGATACTGATGGAGGCGGAGACACTGGCGGTGGTGGTAATACTGGCGGTGGTGGTAATACTGGCGGCGGTGGTAATACTGGCGGCGGTGGTAATACTGGCGGCGGCGGCAATAATGGTGGTGGTTCTGGAGATACAGGATACAACTATGATGTATCAACAGGAGTAATTACCATTAACATTACTATGATCTATGAAACATTACAAACCGTTGGTAATGGAATTGCTCTTAGTGGAAGTGATACGTTCGACAATAGAGGTATCATTGTCTTAAGGACAAGTAATTCTGGAGTTCGAGCTTTGTCAAGAAATTGTACTCACGCAGGTTTCACAGTGAATATTAACAATGCTGCAAATAACTTAATTTGTCCAAGTCACAACTCTGTTTTTGACTTCAATGGAAATGTTATTTCTGGTCCAGCTTCAGGATCTTTAACTAGATACCAAGCTTCATTAAATGCTGACAGTACAATAATTACAATTACTCAGGGCTAGTAGTTTCTTCTAGTTCTTTTACTTGATTTGTAATCTTGGTTTCAAGTTCTTTAGTCAATTTTGAAAGAGCCTTATTATAAGCTGTTTTAGAAAGCTCTTCGGTTTTAGGGGGATCAACTTTTGGTAAGATTTTGACCGTAATTGGGACAGACTGCATCCATTTTTCACCTTTTGGCCATGCTTTGTCTGCACCAATGATTGCGGCTGGCAAGATAGGTACATCCAATCCCATAGAAAATTTTACTGCACCCTTTCTAAATCTTTGCATTTTCCCAGGTTCTCCTCTGGAACCTTCAGGAAAAATAATAATATTATTTCCAAGACCCATAAATGCTTTCGAAAGTGTCATAGTATCTTCCAAGTCTAAAGATTCAGGATTTTGTTTACGACTAATTGGGATAAGGTTAATTAAATTTTTAAAAAATCTTCTTCTAAAATTATTGTCAAACCAATAATCTTTTGCAGCCAAAAAACCAAATTTTTCATAACCCATTCTTGTAGCATATGCTAAAATTGCAATGTCCATATGACTATTATGATTACTCACAAAAATAAATGGTTTATCCTTAGGTATATTCTCCCTTCCAATCACTTTAACAGGAGTATAGAATGTCAAAACCGTATTAGCATATAAATCAAAAATAAAAGAAAAAATTTGAAATAATATTGATTTTGGCTCAGCAATATGTCTATATCGTGGATCTTCTAGTATACTATATTTCATAAAAAATTATGCTACTATTCTTCTAGCTAAGAAAAAATATAAAGAAGGAGAAAATTTTCTTATATAAACAGCTAACCATGCAATATCATTCCACTTTGCAATTACAGCTTCTCTTTTTTTGCTTTTAATCGCATTGAGAATTCTCTTGGCTGCCTCAAGAGATGTTAAACCTTTTCGATGACCTCTGTCATCCCTACCATAAGGTTCACCACTAGCAGTTAATGCATTTTTACCCACATCAGTTGCTACTCTACCTGGAGCAATTATCGTAACATGAACATTATGATGTATTATTTCAGATCTTATGCTATCAAAAAAACCATGTAAAGCAAATTTAGCTGAAGAATAAAATGATCTATTTCTTGATCCAACTAGGCCTGCAACACTGGTATTTGTTACAATTTGACCAGATTTTTTATCTACCATGTGAGGTAAAATTGATTTCGTAAATTGAACAACAGAAAAGAAGTCTAGCTCCATAATCTTATCTAAAACTGATAAATCACTTTCCTCGAAATATCCAAACTGACTAACACCAGCATTATTAAACAAAATATCAATTGGGCCTTCCTTTTCAATTAACATTTTTACAAAAGAATCAATGTCATCTAAATTAGTTAGATCGAATGGATAGATTGAGTAAGAATCTTGATTAAAATCTTTAAATGAATCATTCATTTTAGACTCACTTCTTGCTACTAAAATTACTTTAGCGCCTTGCAATAAGAACTCTTTTGCTGTTGCTTCTCCAATTCCTGAAGAAGCACCAGTTACTATGACTGTTTTTCCTTTAAAATAAGACATTCAAGGAATATAATATATTTTATCCTTTTACATTCATATTAAATAGTTTCTTCGTCAAAGAAACCATTACAAAAGATGCTAAAATTAATGACAATCCAAGAAATAATAATTCATTTGAATAAGATGACACTGCGCCGAAATCAGAAGCAGCAAATCTATCATAAAATCTCATAAATAATGTATAAAATGGAATCATTGCATAATTGTTCTTAATTATAAATTTAAAAATTGCAAAAATTAAGGCTCCATAAAGCAGTGCAATCATTATAGAGCTACCTATATCATATTGAAACCCTACGTCGCTTGTAAATACTGCAACAACTAGTATATAAGCAATCAGGTTACCTTTTATATCGTTACTCCACCCTTTTGTGATATCATACAACATGGCTGCAAGAAAAATATTAAAAGCAATAGGCCCAAAAAACGTATATGCATTTAATGTATCATAAAGAGGATAATATGAAGTAAGATTAAAACTTGCAAAATTTGGATTTAAGTTTAACTGAAAAGAGCCAGCTAATACCAATGAAGCAATCATGGTTAATGCTACAATTATCCCTCCAAGAATTGCATCTTTTATTTTGATATTATTTATTGATGGTTGTACAAGCTTATTCAGCGTTCCAAACAATAATATATTAATTAGTCCAAGAGCAATCAGTGCCCCACCTATTGAAGATATGTAGTATGTAGTCATCAAATTTTCAATAGGTTGATTTGTTGGCATGGTATTAAGGAATGATGAATCATTAAAGACACTAAGAATTCCAAAGATAGCAAATGAACCAAAAATTAGACCTTTTCTAACATTTATCTTTCGATCCATTAATAACTTAAATGATCTCATTAATAATAATCCTATTACAAAGATTGCACCAGGAACGGTAAATAGAGTACCTATAATACCTGATAAACCTTCACGATCTCGTTTCATTCTTATCCACTCTTCAGGAACAAAAACAAACTTTGTGAATCCAGATATCTTATCTCCTGATATGGAGATAATATTTTGAAGCTTTGCACCTTCATACTCCAGCTCATTATTATCTGTAAAAGTAAATGTCCAATCTAACCTATTAGGCTTTTGAGATTCTTGAGCACTGGTAAGAGTAACAGCAGATATATTCATACCTAAATATTCAGATAACGCATTTTCAGCAAGTACTTGTGCTTCTTCTCTGCTTAGCTGCTTACCCGCTTCATCTTCTGGAAACCTATTATTAAATCTCAAAATATTTCCATCGAAATCCATCGATACCATTACTTCTCTTGCACGTGATTCTACTGGCCCATCAAATTTTGCAAACCTCACTTTCCACCTAGGTCCTAAAACGTAAGATCCAAGTAACGATAAATACGTCTCTTCCCCAAGCTCCTCCCAAATGAATGAGGATGCAGGATATGAGCTATCATCAAATGCATAGGCATTATATCCGTCAGGTAATGTGATATTGTTATCTGATAAGAATTGATTTGCTATTGAAATTGCCTCTTCTTTGTCAATTGATGGTGAATTAACAGGAACCTCTACATTAGACAATTTAAAAGTACTAAAAATTCCAATAACAAATATTAGAGCTATTCCAATAATTTTTGGGTTTAAAACATTAGAAGCTGATGGAACAGTACTAACGACTTCTGGTTCTTCAGCAGTTTTTTTCTCTGGTGGAGTAGGTACAAAACCTTCATTTAATGATGAAGAATCTACATCAGACCATTTCTGATGTTTCATTCTAAAATATAAAATAACAAGCAAAGGAATTAATCCTCCAACAACTGTCATAAACTTATCAAAAATATATCCTGAAGAATACCAAATTGGTAAAGAAAATAATACAACATCATATACATAGTGAGTAATAGCTCCAAAGACAACTCCTAATCGTAAATAAATCATACCATAAACCACAATTGATGGTAAAAATAATTCAACGACTCTCGCATATGATGGCTGCGCAGGATAATTAGCATGTCCAGCACCAAAAATTAATGCCTGGACTACCATAGCTACCATTAATCCTGTAAAGCGCATATTATATCGTTGACCAATTAAAACCCCTGCAGCGATTGGAACTGCTCTAAATAACATTTCTTCCCAAAAACCAGCTTGTAAAGATATAGCTAAACCTGTGTACCACGGGAAAATAGATGCTAAATAATTAGGATCAAATGATGATGAAGCTGGAGACCAGAATCCAAAATTTCTTTCCATGAGTATATAAAATGCTCCTACAAGAGCTAGTTTAATTGGAACAATCAAGTAAGCAAAAATAGTATCATTTAATACGCGTTTTGAGTTTGCAACGTTAGAACTCCATGTCTTCCAAATTTGAATGTGCTTAGGAAATGCTCTTCTTGTTAATGACTCAGCTGTGATAAATGAGGCAGCCAAAATGAAGAACATAAGAATTCCATTGGCTATCATTCCCAATAATTGTTCTGTTAAAAATTGAGATTTTGAGGAGGCTGTATCATAGGCCATCCAAATCGTAGGATAGAAATTAAGATTTAAAAGAATATTTGAAAAAAGAGCAACAAAAGCAGCAGCTAATACTGACTTTTTCCATCTTAACCAGCCATTTCTATAAAAAATTATTAGTGAAGTCACACCAATACCTAATAAATAAATTCCTAAGAATGCAAAATTGGCAAAAATAGCAATTGTATCATTATCAGATCTTATATTAGCAAATTCTCTTTGAAATGATTCAGGAACAAATGCAAAAGGGCTTACAGAGTTTATAATTGAGCCTGAGACTGTTGCTCGTAATCTATATTTTGCTTCTCCAATATCTTGTAGATTGTGCTCAAAAAGAAAAGAATGATCTACTCTTCCATTTGGCATTTCTTTAAATGAAGATTCAATAAGATTATAATCACTGAAATTTCCAGACCATTGATTATTAATGTTTTGTTCAACTAATGCTAAGGCATCTTCTTCGTCAAGACTATCAGAATCATAATCTTCAGGAATTTTAATTCTATATCCGTTTGGACTTCCATCAGGCTTAAATTGAAACATTGCTTCAATAATCTCACCTTCTTTATAGGAACGAACCATCCAATTATATGGTGAATAAACATCATTATCGATTATCTCTTGGAATTTCTCTTTACCACCTTGTTTTAACTCAACAAAGTTTCGTAGAGAATCGTCAAAATTATATATGGATGCTTGCTCAAATGAATCATCTAATATTGTAAATTGCTTTGAAGCATCTGATGCAGCTTTAATTGCCTGTTGACGATCCATGGATACATTTACGCTTAATGTACCAAAAAAATCATTCCAAACACTTCCAAGATATAATGTTGAAAGAACTGCTAAAATAAGTGTTGTTATAAGACCTTTATTATTAATCATTGTTTCTCCATAAAATTGTTAAGATGTAAAGTACACTTTACTTATATAAATGTCAATGTACTACCTTCAAAAACTAATAGAGCAAAAAATTAAAAAAAATGGTAAAATTGATTACTAAAAAAGGAAATGATATGAAAAAAAAATTAGAAGGAAAAGTAGCACTCATTACCGGTTCTGGAAGAGGAATTGGAAGAGAGCTAGCTTTAATGTTAGCAAAAGATGGTGCTCATATAGTTGTAAATGATTTAGATGCAGATCCTGCCAATCAAACTGTATCTGATATCATGGATATGGGAGGAAAAGCAGTTGCTTGTAATGGAAGCGTTACTGATGATGACTTTGCAGAGCGATTTATTAATACTGCTTTAGATTCATTTGGTGGGATAGACATCATTGTTAATAATGCTGGATACACCTGGGACAATGTCATTCAAAAAATGGATGATAAACAATGGGATGCAATTTTAGAATGTCACCTTACTGCTCCTTTTAAAATTCTTAGAGCTGCACAACCTCACATTAAAAGATTGTTTTTAGAAGAAAAAGAAAATGGAATTACCAATTTTAGAAAAGTAGTAAATATCTCTTCTACATCTGGAATGTTTGGAAATGCTGGACAAATAAATTACGCTACAGCAAAAGCTGGAGTTGTAGGAATGGCCAAAACTATGGCAAAAGAATGGGGTCGATACAATGTTAACGTCAACGCTGTAGGATTTGGACTCATTAAAACTCGCTTAACTGATGCAGATGCTGAAAAAGAAGAATCGCTCATTGATATTGAAGGAAATAAAATCAAAGTTGGTGTGAATTCTGCTGTATTTCAATCAGCTAAGACTATGATTCCTTTAGGTAGACCTGGAACTCCTCAAGAAGCTGCTGGAGCAATATATATGTTCTGTATTCCTGAATCCAACTATGTCACTGGACAGATATTAATGTGTCATGGTGGTGGATTTGGATATTAAGCCTCAAGATATTGATAGAATTATCGAAATGGCATGGGAAGATCACCCTTTGAAGCCATTGAATACCAATTTGGATTAAAAAAAAAGGGCCAAAAATTATGAGAACACATCTTAAAAGAAGCTCTTTTGAACTTTGGAGAAAAAGAGTTAAAGGAAGAAAAACAAAGCATAGCTCTACTTCTCGTTCAACAAGATTTAAATCTTCAGATCAAAAATAAATTTATTTTTTTAAACATTATAACATTATTGCTTGTTGATGTATACCCCAATTTTTTTTTGGGGGAAATTTTTTTTTAAAAATTTTTTATTTTTTGGGTTTTGAATCCAAAAAAAAGAAAACCCAGGTTTGCCCTGGGGTAATTTTTGGGGAATATTAAAATACTTTTTTTTATTTTTTGTATCAAATCCCTTATAATAAAAAAGCAAAATTTCCCTTTTAAATTTTGGGATATATATATTTTTCCCCTTCCCCAAAAAAATTTTTTCCCCAATTTATGCCCCCAAACATTTTAAAACAAACCAGTAAAAAAAATTTATATTCTATTTGTATCCCTTAAAAAAAAATTTCCGGGCTTGAGAAAATCGATTTAAATTTATGCCCCCTTATTTGGGCCCCCCGTTAAAACAAATAAAGATTTTCCGTTAATTTTTTTTATTTAAAATTTGGAATTTAACTTAATTAAATTGGGGATTTGGTTTTTTTTGGGAAACCTAAATGGGGCTTAAAATCCTCCCTTCATTAATTTAAAAATAGGAATTTTTATTCCTTAAATTTTAAAAAAAACCCAAGATTTGGGATTTAAATTTTTTGGGCCCCCCAAATTTTCTGTAAAAATTTTTTTAAAAATTCCCTTTTTTAAAAAGCCCAATTTTGGGTTTTTAAAAAAAACTTATTTTCCCCTTTAACAATTTCCAAAAACTTCCAAAATTGGAATTTAACCCTTTTTTTAAAAAAACTTAAATTTAAATTTGATAATCCAAAAATTTGAAAACCTGTAATACCTTTTAGGTTTAAAAAAATATTTTTATTAAAACATTAATTACGCTCCAAAAATTTTTTTGTATGTTACCCCCTTTTTGGTTTTTTTAAAACCGAAATTATAAAAAAATAAGGGGCTTTTTTTTCAGGGGAAATTTTATTTCCCAAAAAAATTATTCCTTAAATTTTTCCCCCTAAACAACCCTTTTAAAAATTAAATAAAATTTTTTGGGGGCTTCTTAATTTTACGCTTTTTTTATTGAACAAATTTAACCTCTTTAAATTTTGGAATAATGTTACACTAAAAACTTATTTTTTTTTAACTCCTTAAAGTAAAACCCCTAATGCCTGTTTAAAAACTAAAAAAACGCAAATTTTCCTCGGAATCTTTGCTTAAAAAAAAACATCCCTTTTTTTGACCATTTTTTAAACCTTCAAATAATGAAACTTTTTCAATAATTCATTATAAGAGACATTTGTTGAGATAGTTGGATCATTTGATTGCCAAATAAGGGCTGTTTTTTCTCCTAAGCCATTTTCAATATGCCTATCTATGCAATTATAGGATGCATTTAGTTTTCCATTTGAAAACCACTCGATATGCGCTTTAGAATAATCTGTATTGTTGATAGTTGTCCACTTATCAAACCAATCAATACGCTCTGCAACGGACTCCCAATAAGAGTTTGAATCTTGCTCAGCATTCTTTCTTAAAGATTGATAATTATCTAGGCTATTATGCCCAATGGATGAGTTGAAATTTTTTGGAACAGAATATTTTTTCATTTTCATTAAGGTAGGTAGATTAAATATAAAAGTAAATTGAGATGTAATGAAACGCACTTGCAAGAAGAACAAAAATATGCCAAATGAAATGATTGTATTTGATCTTCGAATCGGCTAAATAGAAAAAGACGCCAATTAAATAGGTTGAAGCTGAAGCATATATCCACATTAATGCATTTTGAGGAATTTCATTTATGAAAGCATCAATGAAAAATAACCAAAGACCACCCATAAAAATATATAATAATGTTGAACTAATATTATAGTTACCTACAGTAAAAATTTTCCAAATAATTCCAATGAAAGCTATCACCCAAACCAATAAGAATAGTGTTAAACCTCCACTATCAATTAAAACAGTTAAAGTAAATGGTGTATAAGATCCAGCAATTAGTAAATAAATAGAAACCATATCAAAAAGTCTGAATTTGTACCTTCCTTCTGGTGTTTTAGAATTATGGTATAACGTTGAAGCAATGTACATTGTAGATAAACTTATACCATAAATAAGAAAGCTCAAAAAACGAAGTAGGTTAAAATCTTGGAGCCCTTTGTTTAATAAAAAAATTAATCCAATGATACTAAGTATAAAACCTATTCCGTGAGAGATAACGTTCAATCTATCTTCTTCTTTGGAATAAAAAAATTGATTTGGGAGATTTTTCATACAAAAAAATAGCTATAAATACTTAAATCATAAACCTTTAAAAATGGCTAGTGCATTACCTGCCATTTTTTTTATCTTATTAAATGATAAAACCAGATAATTCAAAAAATGAATCAAAAAAAATTCAAATAAAAAATATGTTTAATGATATATCATCACGATATGATCAAATCAATAAAATGATGACATTAAACATGGATAAGAATTGGAGAAATATCGTTTATAAACTTTCAATGCAGAATGGCCCAAGCAAAATAATTGATATCGCAACTGGTACTGGAGATATAGCGTTATGTTTTGCAAACGATAATGTTCAAGTTGTTGGAGTTGACAATGCATCGATGATGTTGGATTTAGCTAATAAAAAAAGTATGGGATTATCAAATATCAGATTTCAATTAGAAGATGCAGAAAATATGAGTTTTGATGATAATACTTTTGATGTTGCAACAATAGGTTTTGGAGTTAGAAATTTTGAAAACTTGGAAGAAGGCTTATCTGAGATTAAACGTGTCTTAAGGCCTGGCAAAAAATTAATTATACTTGAAACTGCTGTACCTTCCTTTTTTATATTTCGATTTGGATACTTTCTTTATACAAAACTTATTGTTCCAGTTTTAGGAAGAATGATTGCAAAAAATCAACAAGCTTACCAATATCTATCAACCTCAGCTGAACATTTTCCACATGGGAAGGAATTTAAGATGATTTTAGAGAAAGCTGGTTTTAAAAATATTCAAATAAAATATTTATCTCTTGGTATTGTTAACATTTATAGTGCCTCAAAACCAATTTAATTATTTTAATATCTCTTTTTGGGTAATCACATAATCCATCTTGATATCGTGTTCTTCTTGAAATGAAATGTTTTCAAACTGAAAACTATACGCAATACCAATTAAAATAGTTGATGTCTTTTTTGAAAAAGTTCGATCGTAAAAACCACCTCCCATCCCTAATCGAAATAATTGGTTATTGAATGCAACACAAGGTACTAATACAATGTCGATATGTTTATTATCAACAAATTCTTTATCTTTTGGTTCGTATATTCCGTATTTATTAGTTAATAGCTCAGATTGAAAATCATATTTTGCAAAAGAAAGAGTTTTTGATTGATTTTCAATCACAGGAAGTAATACTTCTTTATTCTTCGAATGAAGATAATTTATTATTTCAAGCGGAGATGCTTCATTATCGAACGGATAATAAAGACCTACAGTGTTATATGATAATTCTTTTGAAATCTTTAACCACTGTGACAAAAAATTATCAGACAATCTTGAAATATGTGCATCCGAAAGAAGAGATCTTTCATGACGTTTTTCATGTCTTATATTTTCTTTGATAGACATCTCAAGATAGTAAAATAGTACGCAATCGGAGCAACAAACCAAATGAGTTGAGGAATAATAGTTAAACCATTACCATTAATAGTTATAAATATAGGATTATACCAGTTATCAATAAATAACCACAGCTTTCCATTTCCATTCAAGTCTACTAAAAACTCAGAAATACTTCCCCAAATAATCATTATTAACAATGCTGTTGAGTTGAATGTATAAAGAAATTCTTTATTTTTAAGAAATGCTTTTGCTAAAAAAATGCCAACAATAAAAATTAGACCATCAATAAATGAGTATGTAATATTTCTTACTAAAGGTAGATTAATTGGCCAATCAATTAGAATTAGGTGAAATGATTTTCCTGCCAATGCGAAAGGAATTTCCCATGTAAGTCCCACTAATACTCCCAAAAAATATAACTTGAACAATTCTGCTGTTATTTTTTGATAATAATAAAGTATGAAAAATATTACAGGAGCACTATTACCAACAATAAAAGCTGCCCACATTAATTGATTAGCTGAAAATAAATCCATTACCCTTTAACGATAGTTGTACCAGCTTTTCCATCAATGGCATCTTGAAGATGATCGATATTTGTAATTATAACTTTTTTACCATAATGTTTTAAGAAATAAATAGCTGAACGAATTTTTGGCCACATACTTCCTTGTTGAAAATGTCCTTCTTTTTGGAATTGTTTGGCTTCTACATCTGTCATATGATTAATTGGAGATTGGTTATCAGTTCCATAGTTTAAATAAACTTGCTCAATATCTGTTACAATATAATATTCATCGGCACGAATTACTCTACCAAGCTTTGCAGCTGTTAGGTCTTTATCAATGACTGCATCAATTCCTTCAAACTTCCCATCTTCACCAATAAAAACTGGAATACCTCCACCACCAGCTGCTAAAACTATAATACCTGCCTCAACTAGAGTTCTAATACTAATACCATGCATTACAAAATCAGGATCTGGAGATGGAACTACCCTTCTCCACTCCCCAGGATCTTGTTCTTTAACTATCCATCCCATGCGCTTTGCTCTTTTTTCTGCCTCTTGCTTTGAAAAACGTTGTCCAACAAATTTTGTTGGATTTTTAAGTGAAGGATGTTTTGGATCTACAACAACTTGAGTTACTAGTGTTACTACTTCTTTATCAATATTTTCTTGATTTAAAATATTTTGGAAAGTTTGTTGAATCATATAACCTATAGTTCCTTGTGTACCAGCTACACAAACACCTAATGGCAATGGAGAAACTTCATCTTGAGTTAAATCCATTCTTAATAGCTCATCTCCAACTTGCGGACCATTTCCATGAGTTATACAGATATTATAGTCTTCTTTTAAAAACTTGATAATTTCAGTCAATGATTTTCGAGTATTACTAAACTGATCATTTATAGTACCAGCTTGACTTTTATCTGAGAGAGCGTTTCCTCCAAGTGCAATGATTGCAGTTTTTTCCATGAAGACAATATATCATTTTTTTACTGCAAAGGCATTATTTGTGGTTTTAATTACTTGAGAAAAAATTCCACATTAGTTCCTCCATGGAATTTCCATTATATGACAAGGTAAACCAATAGTGATCACCGTTTACAATTTTAAATAGATCTACAGTTGTGTAATTATCTCCATTTAAGTAGGTGTAGTTTTCAATATCTCCAACAATATTAGTTTGCGGTGAAGAATCGGTATTATTATACTGAGACCAATAAGCTACTGTTTGATCTACGCTCATCATATATCCAGCAATACCATTGTAAGGTCTGGAATAATCAATAGTTCCATTAAATATCATTACTGAAGTTGCATGGCTTGGTTGACATTCTGCTTGAATCATTCATTGGCATTAATCCTGAAACAGGTGCAATAGCTGTTACTAATGAACTTTGATAGCATGCCATAGAATATGAGAAGTCAGCTCCATTTGAGTACCCAGTTAAAAACACTTTTGATGCGTCTATATTATAATTGCCTGATATCTCATTAAGTAATGCAGCAAAAAACCCTATATCATCTTGACTGCATTTATTATCTCCTCCTGGAGGATTAGTATTCCATGTAGTTCCACCACCACAAATAAGGCCTTGAGGATAAACTGCAATGAAATTAAACTGATCAGCTAAAGATCTAAAATCTGCTGTATTAATAAAATATTGACTATATCCACCAAATCCGTGGAATGCGAACAGAATTGGAGTAGCAGAATTTGGGTCATATGATGAAGGGATATATATTAAATATTCTCTTGTTTCATTATCATAGGACATGGTTTCACTAAATAATCCAGTTTCAGTTGATGTTTCAGGCTCAGTTATTGATATTATATCATTTTCAGTATGAACATTTTGACCGCCAGGTCCAATTACTATTAATGATACATCATATGTACCTGCATTATCATAAGTATGTGTAAAGGTGTAATATGTACTTTCAATATCACTATCATCATCCACATTCCATAACCAAGAAGTGATTTCACCGGTAGATGTACTTGTAAATGTAATATCAAAAGGAGCTTCACCGCTATAAGAGGAAACTGTAAAGCTAGCTACAGGTTCAGGAATTATTCCACCACCATTTCCTCCTGAATTATCGCCCGGGGTATCGTCACCAACATCTTCAACAGACTGTGTTGAATTTCCTCCAGAACAAGAAAATATGATCGAAATAAAAATAAGAATGGTTAATCTGTATATGTGCTTCCCCATTAAAATAATTTAATTAAAAAGCTTTTATATGTTCAATCTCTAATAAAAAGTTACCTTCCTGCTTATCAGAAATAAGAATTCCCATAGAATTTACTTTTTGTACTTTTAGTTTTGGAGCTCTTATGCTTCTACCAAAATAGTAAGGTTGAAAGTTTTCAACTGGGATTTCAATATCAACCCATTGACCTTTAATAGTCTTAAAATTAGCAGAATAATTCGCATAACTACCCTTCATTGTCAAACGAAATTTATATATATTTCCATCACCTTTTACTCTTAGTAAGAATTTAGAAGCTTCTTTAATTGATTTCCATCGAACCTCTTCTTATGGATGCAAATCCACCATTATTTTCTAGGGAGACATTACCAGCAAAAATAATATTGTTTGCTTCATTAAGGTAAATATTGGATTGTGAGATTCCTCCCATTACACCATCATTGACAATTCCCCATTTATCAATTCCAATATTATTTGACGGATCAACCATTGTAATGTTTTGAGAAAAAATAATTGTTTGAAGTACTAAATAAATTGAGAAATAAAATTTATATTTTTTCATGGAAGTGGGCGATGAAGGATTCGAACCTCCGACATCCTGCGTGTAAAGCAGGCGCTCTGACCAGCTGAGCTAATCGCCCGAGACGAAAAGTTAAACTACAATACAAGAAATTCCAAAAAAATTTGTTTATATTCTAAAAGTTTAGAAATCAAAAAAAAGGGGATGAAAATGGAAACAAGTTTAGCATTTACAATCATTGCTGTTGCTTTAACACTTTTAGGATTATTTAAGTTTATTGCTCCTAAAAAATTTAATGAAAATTCAATGGGTGAACTGCATAAAGAAGCAGTTAATCCTGCTGCAGCAATTCGATCAGCTCTTGGAGGAATGGTCTTAACAGTCGCTTTAATTGCATTCATGTCCTCGAAATTCTAGAACCAGCAGCTGCAAGTGTTGTTTTTGTTCAATTGAATGGGCTTGAAAATATTTGCTTTTTTGTTCTTAACAGTTAGAGG
>BOWX01000003.1 GCA_019650355.1 Fidelibacterota bacterium | reverse complement strand
TAATTTTCTAAAAAATATCAAAAACTCATGGCTTTTTCCCCAACTTTTAAAACGATAAATGTGTTTACCAATCAACCTTATATCTCATTAAAATTTGAAATAGGGGCTTTTTCAAGAATTTCATATATGGCCCTTCGAAAAATATATTAGTGCATTCTTAGATTATTTTTTGATCCATACTCAACTTAAATCCTTCTCTTGAAATTTCTAACTGATTTGGATAAACTATTGATTTATAGAGTATGTGGCTAAGTTTCATTTAAAATAAAACTAGTTTTAAATGGATTTAGTTCGGAAATCAACAATTAAAGATTGTAATTACTTCTAAGTTTTAGTAGTTGATTATTAAAAAATCCTAATTTTGAAACCTTAAAAAAAGAGTATATAAATTAAGCGTCGAAAAATCTGCAAGGACTAACATTAAAGGAATCCAACTACAAATCCGACAGATAATACAACAATTGAAAAAATAATGAGATTTGCTCTGTCTAAAAGAAGATTAAAATTTATGGATTTGATTAAGTTGTTGTTTTTTTTTCATAGAAACGTGGGCGATGAAGGATTCGAACCTCCGACATCCGAGTGAAAAGCAGGCGCTCTGACCAGCTGAGCTAATCGCCCGAGTCGAAAAGTTAAACTACAATACAAGAAATTCCAAAAAAATTTGTTTATATTATTAAAGTTTTAAAAATCAAAAAAAGGGGATTAAAATGGAAACAAGTTTAGCCTTTACAATCATTGCCGGTGCATTAAATTTATTAGGATTATTTAAATTTATTGCTCCTAAAAAATTTAATGAAAACGCAATGGGAGAATTACATCAAGAAGCAATCAATCCTGCAGCAGCAATTAGAGCAGCTTTGGGAGGAGTAGTGCTTACAGTTGCATTAATAGCTTTTATGTCTCGAAATCTTGCACAAGCAGAAGCAAATACTATCTTGTGTGCTATTGGAACAGGATTAGTAACAACTATTTCATTTGTTGTTCTCAATAAGGTAAGAGGATTTAGCGATGAAATACCAGTGCCTCCAATGATTCTTTTAGGAGTATTAAGTATAATTGCATTTACTTCAATGTCAGATGATTCATCAACTGTATCTTTGGATTTACAACCAGAATTGGTTTCACCAGATGTTTATAAAGTTTTATTTGAAGATGAGAATATGAAAGTCATTGAAGTTGAACATGAACCAGGAGAATCAGATGATTTTCATGGTCATCATCCAATGACATGGTATGCTGTTCAAGGCGGGACACTAGAAATGACCACAGAGGATGGATCAGTAAGTGTTGTTGAAATTAAAACTGGTCAAGTTGGAAGACCACTTCAAGGTCAAGTTCATAAAGCAAAGAATATTGGAGATTCAAAATTCAAAGCTATTCTTTTTGAAGAAAAATAGTTTTTCTAACTGAATGCTTATAAAAAAAGGCTACCTAATGTAGCCTTTTTTTATTTCAATAAATGTTTACTTTTTAAAATTAGGAATTGCAACATCAATAACATCCATCACTTCCTTTGCAAAATGGAAGGATAAATCTTTTTTTATATGTTCTGGAATTTCTTCAAGATCTCTTTTATTAGCGTGAGGCAAAATAATAGTTTTTATACCTGCTCCTATGAGCAGCTGTTACTTTCTCTTTCACTCCACCAATAGCTAATACATTTCCTCTCAAAGTAATCTCTCCAGTCATTGCTACTTTACTTTTGACCGGCTTATTAGTTAATAATGAAACAAGAGAAGTAAACATACCAACTCCTGCTGATGGTCCATCCTTGGGAATTGCTCCAGCAGGACAATGAACATGTATATCCATTTTATCAGCAAAATCATCTTTAAGATTCAAAATATCAGTATGCGATTTTACATATGTGAATGCAGCTGATGCAGATTCTTTCATCACATCTCCCAGCTGACCGGTTAAGGTTAAAACACCTTTACCTTTCATTTTACTGGATTCAATGAATAATATATCTCCGCCAGCAGCTGTCCATGCCATTCCAGTAACTACACCAGGTTTTGTGGTTCTTTCTGCTAAATCTGATTGAAATTTTGGAATTCCAAGATACTCATTTACAGATTTTTGGGAAATACTAGCTGTCTTAAGTTTTTATTCACTACATCTACTGCTACTTTACGTAGTACATTAGAAATCTCTCTTTCTAAGCTTCTTACACCAGATTCTCTAGTGTATGACGAAATAATTTCTTTAATTCCTGTATCATTGAATTTGACTTGTTTTGAAGTAAGTCCATTTTCTTTAATCTGTTTAGGAATTAAATGTTTTTTTGCAATCTGTACTTTTTCATCATCGATATATCCTCGGAAATCAATCATTTCCATACGATCATAAAGTGCAGGAGGAATATTATCTGGATAATTTGCTGTTGCAATAAACATTACTTTACTTAAATCAAAGTCAACTTCGAGGTAATGATCACTAAAAGCGTGGTTTTGTTCTGGGTCTAATACTTCAAGCATTGCTGATGAAGGATCTCCTCTGAAATCTGAACCAAGTTTATCAATTTCATCAAGCATAAATACAGGGTTATTGGTTTTTGCTTTTTTCAAAGATTGAATAATTCTCCCAGGCAAAGCACCAATGTACGTTCTTCTATGACCTCTAATTTCCGCTTCATCTCTAACACCGCCCAAAGATATTCTTACAAACTCTCTACCCATTGACTTGGCAATAGACTTTCCTAAAGATGTTTTACCAACTCCAGGAGGGCCTGTAAAACAAAGTATTGGTCCTCTAACAGTCTCTTCTTTAGTTACTTTTTTCTTTAAAGATCTAACAGCTAAATATTCTAGCACCCTTTCTTTTACTTTAGGTAATCCATAGTGATCTTGGTCTAATCTTTTTTGAGCTTCTTTTACGTTTAAATTATCTTTACTAGACTTACTCCATGGCAATTCAGTTAACCATTCTAAGTATGTTCTTGCTACAGAGTATTCTGGGGATTTAGGTGAAATTCTTCCTAAGCGATCAAGTTCTTTGTTAGCTACTTTATTTGCCTCATCACTCATTTTTACATCTTCAATCTTCTTTTTTAATTCGTCTAGCTCAACAGTTTGGCTATCTTCTCCCAGCTCTTTTTGAATAGTTTTCATTTGCTCACGCAAATAGTATTCACGTTGAGTCTTAGAAATTTCATCTTGTACCTCTGATTGAATTTCTTCTCCAAGTTTTATTCTTTGAATTTCTTTTTGTAATAGATTGATTGCATTTTCAACTCTTTTTCGTACATCAAGTTCTTCTAAAACTTGCTGTTTTTCAGAATTAGATACAGATAATAATGAAGTAGCTCTATCTGCTAATCTTGAAGGACGATCTATTTAGAAAGCATTCCCGCATGCTCTTCATTTAAATTTGGGGATATCTTTATTAATTCCGTGAATGAATTCTTTAAATTTTTGGGAAATGCTTCAATTTGAAAATCAGGAGTAGTATGATTCTTTAATTCTTTCAATATCCGCCATGAAATATGATTCACCTTGATTGAATTTTAATATTTTTACTCTATCCACTCCTTGAACAATTGCAGATTTACTATTGTCTGGCATGTCAAAGGTTTTTAGAACTAAAGCCAAAGTACCGTAAGAGTATAAGTCATCTTCCAGGATCTTCAATGGGCCATCCTGCTGGCAACAAAAACAAGATATTTATTATCATCTGGGAAAGGGCTTCAATAAGCTTTAAGATTTTCTCTACCAACTAATTGGTATAACTTGTTGGGGAATAATACCGTATTTTTTAACGGCATTACTGGATATTGTTTGTTTGTTTCCATATTCATGATATTATAGTTGCAAAAACTATGCCTTTCATATTTTATCTATTTTATTGTAAAAATAATGCTAAATCTATGCCATTATGGCATTAAAGTATGCTATTTTAATGAGATTGAATAAATAAATTCATTAAAATTGGACTTATTTGCTTTAATTAAATCATTCTTTCCAACTGCTTTAACAAAATAAATACTATTTCCAAATTCAATTACTCCACCTAAAAGTCCGTACTCCGTTCTTAATTCTTTTGGAGCATTTCTGTTAACCATATTTGGAACTTCGTAAGTCCCATAAAGCTCAACTGTACTAATATATTTTGAACTCAAAGTATCCTTTATTGTTTCAATATTTGAATTCTCAATTTGAAATTGATTAATCCATCTATCAATATTTTGATCAGCAGTACCTTGAATGTTTGCAAATAAAACTACACTAAAATCTCCACCACCAATTAAAGATAGTTCTAAAAGTCTAAATTGCTTGTCAGAAACATTTGCTGACCATGAATCTGGAAGTTTATAAGAAATATTCTGTACTTCACTTTTTCCATAAATTTTATTGGTACCATTTACAGCAATAAATGAAATGAATCCGCAAAAAAATAAAACAAAAATTAAAGATACTAATCTATTAACCATTATTGAAAACCATCCTTGCTTGTTCATCAGCATGATATGAACTACGAACTAAAGGTCCTGACTCAACAACTTTGAATCCAATAGAATATCCATATTCTTTATAAAGCTCAAACTGTTCCTTTGATATATATTCTTCAACTTTTAAATGATTTTTTGTTGGTTGGAGATATTGTCCAATTGTAAAAATTTGAACGCCTAAATCTACTACTTGTCTCATGGTTTTTTTAACCTCTTCAACTTCTTCGCCGAGACCAACCATAATTCCAGTCTTTGTCCTTAATCCATGTTGAATTGATTTTTCAAGTACTCCTAATGATCTTTGCCAATTTGCTTGAGCTCTTACTGCTTTACTTATACGTTCAACACATTCAACATTATGACTAAATATGTCTGGCTTTGAATCAAAAACTATCTTCAATGCGGGTTCAAAACCCTTGAAGTCTGGAGTAAGTACTTCTACAGTACATCCAGGATTAACTTTTTTAGTTTGCTTAATTGTGTCAGCCCAAATTGACGCTCCGAAATCACCTTTTAAATCATCTCTATCAACTGAAGTGATAACTACATGTCTTAAACCCATTTTTTTAACTGCCTGTGCAACTCTAATTGGTTCTAAAGGATCATTCCAGGTTGGTTTACCTGTTTTAACTGAACAAAATCCACAGGCTCGCGTGCACGTATCTCCTAAAATCATTAGCGTAGCAGTTTTTCTATTCCAGCATTCATAAATATTTGGACATCTAGCTTCGGCGCAAACTGTATTTAAATAACTTTCCTGAACCATTTTTTTAACAGTTTTATAATTTTTATCTGTTGAAATATTTATTTTTGGTTTTTGCAGCTTAGTATGAATCATAATTTTTAAAAAATTTGGTTAAAATGAGTGATTAAACTCTTTTTAATATCGTTCATTCGTATTTTTTTTCCAAGTTCTTTATCCAATGAAGTCATTTTAACTCCTTGAATTCCACAAGAAATTATATTATCAAAATAACTAAGATCAGTATTTACATTAATTGCTAATCCATGCATTGTAACTCCACGAGTAACGTGAATACCAATGCTAGCTATTTTTTTATCTTGCACCCAAACACCAGTCTCTTCTTTTAGAATTTGAGGTTCAAGGTTATAATCAATTAAAATATTCGATATTAATTTTTCAATCATTGAAATATAATTTTTCACTCCAATTTTCTTTTTTTTAAGATTGATAATTGGATATGCAACTAATTGTCCAGGACCGTGATATGTCACATCACCACCTCTTTGGGTTTGTATTATTTCACAAGTGCTATTTAATATATTGTTAGAGTTTGCATTTTTACCAAGCGTATATACATGATCATGCTCAACAAGAATCAAATAATTGTCAGTGTTATTTTTTAATACCTTGTTTCGTAAACTCTCTTGAATTTGAAGTGTATCTAAAAAATTTTTTCTTTTTAAATCTTGAACTTTGATGAGCATTTATCTTAACTGCATCAAAGTTTCAAAAATAGCTTCAGAAAAAGTAGGATGAGGATGAATTGAATCTAAAATATTTTCAACTGATAAATTATTGCTCATTGCTAGACTAAACTCAGAAATCATTTCTGTAGCATTGGAACCAATAATATGAGCTCCTAAAATTTGATTTTTATCTGATACAAGTATTTTAATAAATCCTTCTGTTGAATCACTGGCCACTGCTTTACCATTTGCATTAAAAAATGATTTAACAACTTTGTAATCTATACCACGCTCATCTAAAATTTTTTGGCTTAATCCTATTGATCCAATTTCTGGTTTTGAATAAGTACATGCAGGTACACAATCATAATCAATTTTTTTGGGACTAAGTTTTGCAATGTGTTCAACTACGTACAGACCTTCGGAACTTGATACATGAGCTAACCAAGGAGGACCTATTACATCGCCAACAGCATAAATATTATCTAAATTTGTCTTACCATTTTTATCAACAATAATGTGATTATTTGAACCAATTTCAATTCCAATTTTTTTTAATCCAAACCCACTTGAGTTACCCTCAACTCCTATAGAAACTAATATATATTCATCGTCAATTTCAGCTGCCATTGTGTCAGTCTGAATATCCACTTTTTTTCTTTTTAATACTTTGTGCATCCATTGGGAAACTTCTACGTCTTCATTTGGTAAAATATTTTCTTTAGCCTCTAAAAGAGTAACCCTAGTGCCCAAAGCATTGAAAAAATAAGCAAACTCAACTCCTATTGCCCCCGCACCTATGATTGTCATACTTTTTGGCAATTTTTTAAGACTAAAGATTTCTTTTGCTGTCATCACATTTCCGCCAGAATGATCTATTGAATGCAAATGTTTTGCTTTCGAGCCTGTTGCAATAATGAAAGTATCTCCATGGAGTGTATTACCATCAACTTCAATTGAATTTTGATCTATAAAAGTTGCAAAACCTGGAAAAAAATCTACTCCCAACTTCCTAACTTGAAAATGGAGTCCTTTAGATAATCTCTTTCTTGCTTGGATGGTTTTATCAATGATTTTTCAAAATGAAGTTTAGGTTTACCAACTTCAATACCATAAGAACTTGCATTGTTAATTAATTCAAATACTTCAGCATTTTTTAATAATGATTTTGTTGGAATACAGCCCCAGTTTAAACATACACCACCAAGATCATTATCGTCGACAATTGCAACGCTCATGCCAAGTTCTGCAGCTCTAAAAGCTGCTGTATAACCACCTGGTCCACCGCCAACGATTATTAATTGATATTTTTTCAAGCGAATCCTAAATGTTATTCATTTCAATTAATTTAAGAAATTCATTTCTTGTTGATTCTTTTTCTCTAAAGATTCCTAACATTGAGCTACTTGTTGCAATGCTATTTTGTTTTTGAACTCCTCTACTAAGCATACAAAAATGTTTACCTTCTAAAACAACTGCAACACCACGTGGGTTTAAGACATCTTGAAGACACTGTGCAATCTGATTAGTTAATCGTTCCTGGACTTGAAGCCTTTGAGAAAAAAGATCTGTAATTCTAGCAAGCTTAGAAAGTCCAATAATTTTTCCATTTGGAATATATCCAATATGGGCTTTACCATAAAAGGGAATCATATGGTGTTCACAAAGACTATAAAACTCAATGTTCTTAACAATAACCATATCTTTTGATTCACCTTCAAATATTGCGTTATTAATTAATTCATCAAGATTTTCAGAATAACCTTTTGTTAAGAAATCCCAAGCTTTTGCCACTCTTTTAGGTGTATTTATCAACCCTTCTCTTGAAGGATCTTCTCCTAAAAGCTCTAATAAATTTTTTGTATTAGCTTCTAATTTTTTTCGTTTATCGTCGTTCATTTTTCCTCCAAATAACTAGCTGGTCTTATTTTATCTTTTAAAACCCATAGTAAAAAATAGATAATTGGTGTATCTATTAATGCAACTATAACTTTAAATAACCAACCCATAAGTAATAAACTTCCAAATCTTTCCCAACCTATTGCTCCCGCTGAACAAAGAATTAGTAATACCATTGATGTATCAACTAATTGAGAAAACATGGTAGAAGCATTATTTCTTAACCATAAATGCTTTCCTTTAGTTAATCTTTTCCAAAAATGAAAAATACGTACATCAATAAACTGGGCAGTCAAATAAGCCATCATAGATGCTAGAAATGCAGGTGCGGACAATCCAAAAACTTTATTAAATGTTGCTGAGTCAACTGGCGACCAATCAGCTGCAGTAGCATTCATAGATATAAAAATTAATAACGTTGTAAAAATACTTGCACAAAAACCTGAAATAACAACTTGGTTTGCTCTTTTCTTCCCATAAAGCTCTGATATAAGGTCTGTAACCAAAAAGGTAATGGGGTATGCAATAATACCCACGGATAGCTCAAAAGTTAAACCCAAAAAGTTCCATGTGAAGAATTTTTGAAATATCAAATTACAAGCAACTAATGAGGCAATAAATATTCCGGTAAATATTAAATATAGTCTTTCTTGAAAATCATTCATCAATTGGTCCATAGTAATCTGTATAAATTGTTGGTGTTTCCTCTATACGAATTCTATGCAAAGTACATCCTTCTAAACGTTTTGTAATTTCTTCCCATATAAAAGTTACTAATACTTCTGTAGAAGGCTGTTTTCCTTTAAACCATGGAATGTCTTTATCAAACTGAGAGTGATCTAACACATCAACAACATGTGTATTTACAATTTTCTTTAGATGACCTAAATCAACAAGAAATCCTGAGTCAGGATTAACTTTTCCAGTTACTGTTACATGTAAGGTATAATTATGACCATGTACTCTTGTATCTTTTCCAAAAACATCCCAATTTTCCTGTTCGGTCCATTTTTCATTTCCGTACTGATGTGCAGCACAAAAAGAAAATACTTTTGTTAGAAAAATTGTATTTTTTGAATTCATAGATACAATAATTTATTTAAATAATGACCTTCTTCCAACAATAGTTGTAATCGGGCAATCATTTGGGTTAAAATTCTTAGCAGGGCAATATTCTCTACCATAAAAAATAATTTGTAAGTGTAACTTGCTCCATCGATCTTTTGGGAATAATCGTTTTGCATCTTTCTCAGTTTGAACAACGCTCCTTCCACTAGATAATCCCCATCTATACATACAACGATGAACATGCGTATCAACAGCGAAAGCAGGATATCCAAATGCTTGGGACATTACAACTGAAGCTGTTTTATGTCCCACTCCAGGTAATTGTTCAAGCTCTTCAAAATTTTTAGGTACTTTTCCATTATGAATTTCAATTATCATTTTTGATAATTTTAAAATGTTAGAAGCTTTGGCAGGCCCAAGACCACAAGGTTTAATGATTTGATATAAATCCTCGTATGAAAGTTCTAACATTTTTTTTGGAGTATTAGCAATCTTAAATAGATATGGTGTAACCTTGTTCACAGACTTATCAGTAGAATTTGCAGAAAGTAATACGGCAATAAAGTAAAGTAAAGTTGCTTGAATGATTTAAAGGAGGTTCTACGGTAGGGTAAAGTTCATCAAGCTTTTCTATGATGAATTTTACTTTATCTTTTTTAAGCATTAATAATTAAAGCTCTTTCAACGCCTCATACGTTAAAGATTTTGGACGAGTCAAAGGCATTCCCATTGCTCTAGCTAAAACCATTTGAGACACAATTCCAAGAGATCTTGACATACTAAATAAGACAGTATAAAACTGAAATTCTTTAATACCATAATGATATAAAAGTGAACCAGATGCTGCATCAACATTTGGCCATGGGTTTCTTGCCTTCCCATGCTCTTTAAGAACATCAGGAACAATGTCAAATAATTTTGAAACTACATCAAATACATCACTTCCTTTAATGTGTTCTTTACCAAAATTCATAAATGCAGTGAATCTTGGATCAGGACATCTTAGTACTGCATGTCCATAACCTGGAATAACCTTACCAGAATTTAATCTTTCCCATGAGAATTCTTTTAGCTGTTCATCTGATGGCACACCTTTGTAATGATCTAAAATATCTAGAACAAACTTCAAATTATTTTGATTTGCAAGGCCATGCAAAGGACCAGCTAGACCATTCAAGCCAGCAGATAATGAATAGTATGGATCTGATAAAGCAGAATTAACAGTTAATGCACTAAAAGTGCTGACATTTCCACCTTCATGATCGCAATGAAGCATCAAATATAATTGCATCATTTTTAACATATCATCTGAATAATCTATTCCCATCATTTGTAAAAAGTTTTCAGACCAATCAACTGAATCGCTTGCTTCTAACCTCTCCCTTTCAAATCTAGTTCTATAAACAGCAGCACCAATAGCAGGCAATTTAGCAATGATATTTAAACCATCTTCAAGAGTGCTTTCCCAATAATCTCCTTTAGAAACAACTAAGTCATAGGCTTCAGCAAATTTGCTTTCTTTTTGCATTGATAAAATTGCTGTGTTAAACATAGCCATAGGATGAGAATCTTTTGGCATGCCAGAAAGAACATTCCAAACGTAATCTGGAACAGTACTTCTCTCCTTTAACTCATGCTGTAAATCAAGTAACGCATCTGCATCAGGAAGCTCACCAATTAATAATAAGTATAGGATTTCTTCAGGTTTTAAATCAACTAGATCAAGAATATGTTTTCCTCTTACATGGAGACCAGCATCAGCAGTAACTGATGAAGTGTCACAAATCATACCCTTGACACCTTTCATTCCTGAATAAGCTTTATCAATAGTAACAGTGCTTGTTACAGTATCGCCTTTTTCATCAAGAAGTTGACGATAATTATATCTCCAATCCGGAATTTTTTTTGATAGATGTTCTTTTAATTTCCCCATTGCTTAGGATAATTTAAGTTCGAAATTGCATTTTGTGTAATTGTTTATATAATCCATCAATATTTACTAACTCATCATGCTTACCTTCTTGTACAATTTGTCCATTTTCTAGTACTAAGATTTTATTAGCATTGTGTACTGTTGAAAGCCTATGTGCAATTACAAATACTGTTCTCTCACTCATTAGATTTTCAATTGCTGATTGAACATGCTTTTCAGATTCGCTATCTAGCGATGACGTAGCTTCATCTAATATTAAAATAGGAGGATTTTTAACAATTGCTCTTGCTATAGCAATTCTTTGTTTTTGTCCTCCTGATAGCGATACTCCTCTTTCGCCAATAATAGTATTGTATCCATCAGGAAGCTCTTTAATAAATTCATGTGCATTAGCAGCTATTGCTGCATCCTTAATTTCATCATCAGAAATATTTTCAACACCATATGCAATGTTTGCCTTAACACTGTCATCAAAAAGAAATGTTTCTTGAGTGACAATTCCCATCAAAGATCTTAAAGAATTAATCTTAAGTTCTTTAATATCCTTTCCATCAATTTTGATTGAACCGCTCAATGTATCATAAAATCTTGGTATTAAATCTACTAAAGTAGATTTTCCAGCTCCACTAGGACCAACCAAAGCAAGGATTTCTCCTTTATTTATCTGGAAATTAATATTATTTAACACTTTATCTTTCTCATCTCCATAAGAAAAAGATACATTGTCAAAAGATAGTGTGTTTTTTAAATCATTTACCTCTACAGCATTATCAACATCCTGAATGTCAGATTTAATATCCATGATTGCAAATACTCTATCAGCAGAAGCAAGTCCATTTTGCAATTCATTTACGACATTAGTTAAATTTTTTAACGGCTGAAATAAACTAAAGAGTAAAAGAATAAATCTTAAAAAATCTTCTGAGCTTATTGATTCAATAACCAATACATCTCTTGCACCTACCCAAAATAATAAAGCTGCAATAGTTGCACCAAATGTTTCAGAAACAGGAGAAGAAACAAATCTTAGTCTATCTCTTCTTAACATTAATTTATAATACTTTTGGGTTTCTTTAGCAAATCTATTGATTTCAAAACCTTTAGTAGCAAAAGCTTTAACAATTCTCATTGAACCAATTGTTTCAGCTATCATAGAAGTCATTCCAGCTAATTGAGCCTGACTTCTTGCAGATCTTCTTCGAATACTATGAGAAATACCAAAAATTATTATACCACTAACCGGTATAATTAAAAGTGCAATTAAAGCAAGTTTTGTACTTACAATAAATAGCAAACTCATTAAAATGATAATATTGATTGGCTCAACAAATAACTTTTGAAACATGATAGATAATGAGTTTCTCATATTATCAATATCATTTACCAAAACAGCAGTTAATTCTCCAGATTTATTTTTGTTAAAATAGGATAAAGAAAGATAATGGAAGTGGCTGTATAGCTTATTTCTCAAGTCGCGTATTAATCGATATTGAACAATTGAAAGGGTAATATTTTTTATATATAGCGATATATTTTTTGCCGAAAAAACTACAATAAGTGCAACACAAACTGCTGAAACTGTGCTTATGGCTGTATCTTTTAAAAGTAAACTATTTGAAAATAGCTTCAGTCTATCATTCATTGTTAATTCACTTAAACTTGCAAGGCGCTGATTTTCAACCAGCATTTCATTGAAATCAATTAAGATATTATTAATCATTGTGGCAGTGATCCAAATGGATGCACTATTGAAAATAACAAAGAAAAAAGCTGCTAAAGTTGACAGAAGAAGAAATGGCCAATGAGCCAATACAAATCTAAATAATCTTTTTAGTGATGATTCTTTCATAAGATTTACTTATAAACCATTTTTGAATGAAGAATGTCAGCTTCTGTGAACTGTTCACCCAATACCTCAAATCCTAGTTTTTTATAAAAATCCACTACTGCTTCCTGTGCATGTAAATATATGGTTTTCTTAGAAGAAATTTGAGATAAAATAAAATTTACAATCTGTTTACCGATACCCATACCTCTGAATTCATGCAATACTGCAAATCGTTCTAACTTTACGCCAAAGCTAGTTTCTCTCCATCTACCTGTTGCAACAGGCAAATCATTATGATAGCAAATAACATGATGAGATTCATCTTCATATTCGATTTCAATATCTATTGGGACATTTTGTTCTTCAACAAAAACCAATTTTCTGATATTGAGTATCTCTTCATATTCTTTATTAGTATTTACTAATTGTATTTTTAAATTCATTTTAACAATTTGGACAATATATAATGTTTAATCGTACACTAACAACAATTCTTGGAATTATTTGCTTACTAACATTTTCTTTATCAGAAGATAAATTTTCTTCTTTCAGAGAACTAAAAAAGATATCAAATGGGATGTCAATAATTCATTCTAGCGATAGTAAGGTAGGGATTATTGCAATTCATGGATTTTATCCTGCATATTGGGTTGGCATTCATCATGAATGGGTTCAACCATTTAATTATTTAGTAGAAAATGATATTAATACTTTTTTTTACAAATATGATTGGAACGACTGCCCAAGTAGTGTTGCTGTAGATTTTAATAAAGAGCTAAATGACTTAATAAATAAATATCCTAATATTAATCAATGGCAGGTTGTTGGACACAGTATGGGTGGTACAGTAGTATTATTTTCAATCCTGAATTCTAAATTAAATGAAAACATAATTTATAATATCGTTGCTACTGCATTACATATGGATATTGATAAAGTTCCAATGACTACAAGAATGTCTATAGAAAAAAGATTTAAAAAATGTCCGGATAATTTAAATAGTTTTGATGAGGTATTTTCAAAAGGATTTAAAAATAAATTAGTCCAATGGAGAAATATTAAAGAATTTGACTCTCAGTTTAAGAAATATGATTTTGATCCTTACGATAAAGAAATTAAAAATTCAATTGTTGTTCAATTTCCTGATAGCTTAAACGGTGAGCGTGTAGGCCATACTTCGAGCTTATATTTTGCAATTTTAGAAATTGTCAACTAATTCAATAGAGACTGGACAATGATCAGATCCCATTACGTCTTCATGAATATCTGCATCGGCTACTGATTCTACAAAACCTTCATTTACAAAAAAATAGTCAATTCTCCATCCAATATTTCTTTGTCGTGCTCCAAAACGATACGTCCACCATGAATATCTTTCAGGTTCATCATGAAATAATCTAAACGTGTCTACATAACCATTTTCAACGTACTCATCTAGCTGAGCTCTTTCGACTGGCATGAAACCAGAATTTTTTTCATTTGCTTTTGGATTGGCAAGATCAATAGGAAAGTGAGCAGTATTCCAGTCTCCAGCAACAACTACATTATTTCCTGATTGCACTTGCTCATTTAATATCACTAATAAATCATCATAAAAATCCAATTTATATTGGAGTCGATGCTCATCTTTTTGTCCATTTGGAAAATAAATGTTGTATAATAAAAAGTTTTCAAATTCGGTTATAAGAACTCTACCTTCTCTATCATATTTCTCAATTCCAAGGCCATATTGCACATCAAGAGGTTCATTTTTACAAAAGGTTGCAACTCCACTATACCCCTTTCTTTCTCCTGAGTGCCAATATCCATGGTATCCATGAATATTTTGAAGAGATTCTGGTAGTTGGTCAAAATTAGCTTTTGTTTCTTGAATGCAAAGAATATCAGGAGATGTATTATCAACCCAATCAAGAAAACCTTTTTTCTCAATTGCTCTTACTCCATTTACATTCCATGAAAAAAGTCTCATAAACTTAATTAACTCCTTTAATTTCAAAAATATATTAATAAATTTAGCCATGAATTTTAAAGAAGATTTTAAAAAAGTTATTGAAGAAAAGAAGATTGTACTTTTCATGAAGGGAACTAAAGATGCTCCAGTTTGCGGTTTTTCAAAAACTGTTGTAAGTGTTCTTAATCATTATGGAGTAGACTTTCATGATGTAAATATTCTCGGACACGAAGATATGAGACCTGCATTATCTGAATTATCAGGGTGGCCAACTTTTCCACAGTTATTTGTTAATGGAAAATTGCTTGGCGGCTGTGATATAACTGTTGAAATGCATGAAAATGGTCAGTTATTAGATGCTTTAGATGTTTAAATAAAGTCTATTGAAATAATTGTATCTTAGTTCTATATTTTCAACGTTTTTGGCCCGTTCGTCTAGTGGTTAGGACTCATGGTTTTCATCCATGCAACAGGGGTTCGATCCCCCTACGGGCTGCTTCCTTTTGTAGCAAGAACTAATAATAATAATTATGTATTTTAAAAAATAAACCGACTGGTCGGTTTTTTCTTGTTTTTTATAAATTCTTATATTTATATTATATGGTCAATATGAGTTAGTTGGGGCGGGGGAAAATCCTTGATTGGTTCATACACTATGTATTTATATCTCAATTCTAATAAATACAATATACCTTCACTCTCCCGCTCTAATTCATCCATTATTTCAACTTCCTTAAAATAATATTATAAATTTTGATCATGGGCTATGGTCTAATTGGCAAGGCACCGAACTGTTAATTCGGATGATTCTGGTTCGAGTCCAGATAGCCCAGCTTTGGCTATTTTCTGGAATTGATAAGTTCTAGAGCAGCTAATCCTACTTCATAACCCTTATTAGAATCATTATCCCTACTTCTTTCAAAGGCTTGTTCAGCATTCTGACATGTAAGAACTCCAAAAAGAACTGGAATACTGTGATTGAATTGAAATATTCATAATACCATTTGTAACAGCTTGACATATGTAATCATAATGATCTGTATCACCTTTGATAACACAACCTAAGGTAATAACAGCTTCATATAAATTAGATTGAATTGACACATTTTTGTGCAGCAGCAGGCAGTTCAAAAGCTCCAGGAACAGAAATAATATTTAATTTCTTTTCTTGCTAATGCCCTTTTACAACCTTTTAAAAGACCATCAACAATTTCTTTATTGAATTCACTTTTAATTACTGCAATCATTAATCTAAGATATGGTTAAGTTTTGTTTTTTTAATTGATAAATATTTTTCATTATGCTCTGAAGGTTTGATTTTAACTGGAATTCTATCAGCTATTTTTAAATCGTGTCCTTCAAGCCCGATAAGTTTTTTTGGATTATTTGTCATAATAATTAATTCCTTTGCTCCTAAATCTTTCAAAATTTGAGCCCCTACTCCATAATCTCTTAAATCTGCTTTAAATCCTAAAGCATTATTGGCTTCAACAGTATCTAAATTTTTTTCTTGCTGAAGCTTATAAGCTTTAATCTTATTTTCAATTCCAATTCCTCTTCCCTCTTGTCTTAAATAAACAATGATTCCAGAACCTTTTTCAACAATTTTTTTCATTGCAAAATCAAGCTGACTACCACAATCACATCTTAAGGAATGAAAAATATCTCCAGTAAGACATTCTGAGTGAACTCGTGTTAAGTATTGGTTTTTTTGGATTGATTTTTCCATAGGTTAATCCAAAATGTACTTTATTATTATATATATCATCATACATATGTAAATCAAAATCACCAAATTTTGTTGGTAGTTTAATTTCTTCTAGTTTTTGAACAATACTTTCTTTTTTTCTTCTAAATCTTATTAACTCTTCAATTGAAATTATTTTTAGGTTATGTTTTTTTGCAAATTTCATAAGGTCAGGCCCCCTAAGCATTTCACCATCATCACCTATAATTTCGCAAATAACTCCACTTCTAGAAAAGCCTGCAAGTTGGGCAAGATCCATACTTGCTTCAGTATGACCAGCTCTTCGTAAAACACCTCCATTTCTTCCAACTATAGGAAAAATATGCCCTGGTCTAGCTAAATCAGAAGGATTAGTTTTATCACTAACTATTGTTTTAATTGTTTTACATCTATCTGAAGCAGATATACCAGTTGTGGTTCCTTTAATAGCATCTACACTAACAGTGAATGCAGTTTCATGTAAGCTAGTATTTTTCTGTTCCATTGGTTCAAGATCTAATTTTTTTGCTCTTGGCTTTGAAACTGAAATACAAATTAAACCTCTACCTTCTTTGGCCATAAAGTTAATATTTGCAGGAGTAGCAGCATCAGATGCCATTACCAAATCACCTTCATTTTCTCTGTCCTCATTATCAAGAACAACAACCATTCCACCAGCCTTAATTTCTTTAATTGCAGAGGGAATAGTGTCAAATTTCATTTTCTTGCTTCCAAGAAGTTTTCAATATATTTTCCTAATATATCAACTTCAACATTTACACTATCTCCAACTACCAAATTTCCAAAAGTAGTTAGCTCAATTGTGTGAGGAATTAGTGCAACATCAAATGTATTTTTATTCTTGCTTGCTACTGTCAAGCTGACTCCATTCAAAGCTATAGAACCTTTTTCAACTATATATTTCTCTATATCATCATTCATTTCAAACGTCCAAGTAGATGATTTATCGAAGTGTTGAACATTCTTAATTTTTGTTACACAATCAACGTGTCCTTGTACAAAATGTCCTCCCATTCTGGTTGAAGGCAATAATGCTCTTTCTAAATTTAATTCATCTTTTTCTTTCCAAAATTCAGCGGTTGTTCTATTTAAAGTCTCATTAACTAGTTGGACTTCGAATGAATTATTATCAGTTTTAACAACTGTAAGACATACTCCATTACAAGAAACACTATCGTTAATTGACACATCAAAAGAATCATTATGATTCATACGTAAAATCATCCCGTCTTCATTTTTTTGAAATGAATCAATTTGTCCTTTTGTTTCTACTAGTCCTGTAAACATTTCTTTTTATATGTTTTTTTAATATCGCTGCTGAATGAAATTTCAGATACCAAATCTAAAGATGAACGAATTGTATCAAAATCACCTCTATAAAAAGGGATACCCTCATTAAATTTTTTTGGAGAAATATATTCATGAATTTCATCAAAATATCCACTTTGGATAAATGACGTTATGGTTTTTTCTCCCCCTTCAACAAGTAAAGATTGTACATTTTCCTTAAATAAATTGTCAAGAACAATTTTGATATTATTTTCTGGAGGTTTTTCGCTCAATGTTTGAATAATTATAGGGTTTTTCTTTGACACTTTTAGAGATGATGATAATGGTTTTGAAGAAAGAATTACAATACGTGGATCTTTGCCTAATCCATGAGAATCCAATGAAGGATTATCTTGTTCAATAGTATTTCTGCCAACTAAAATTGCATCGCAACCAGATCTTGTAAGATGGACATCTCTTCTAGCATCTTCTTTAGTAATCCATTTTGAACTTCCATCTAAATGAGCTATAAATCCATCTTGAGTTCTTGCATATTTTAATATTATATATGGTCTCTTATTTTCAAAAAATGTAAAAAATCTTTTATTTATTTTTTTAGCTTCAATCTGACAATCTCCTATCTCAACCTCAATGTTAGCTTTTTTTAGTTTATCTATTCCGCCCATAGCTTTTTTATTTGGATCTGCTATAGCAATAATTACTTTTTTAAACATTTTTGATTTAATAATTGCATCTACACATGGAGGATTATTCCCAAAGTGTGCACAGGGTTCTAAAGTGACATATAAATCGGCATCTCTAACTGGAGTTTTCAGAGATTCAATAGCATTTACTTCAGCATGCTTTGTTCCAAATGCTTTATGATACCCTCTTGCAATAATCTTGTCATTTTTTACTATGACACAACCAACCAAAGGATTTGGATAAACTTTATTTGGATCAGCTTTTAAAGCTTCATTTATAGCTTGTTGCATAAAAAAGGAATTTTGCATTGTATTTAATTATTAGTTAAGAAATTGAGCTAACAAGCGATGAAAATGATGTACGCCCTGCTCTCTAGTTGGTGAATATCTTCCTGATTTATAAAATGATGACTGAATACCTTTATTAACATTTTCAACAATGAATTCATCTTCTCTTTCTACTTTATCAATATCATTGCCAGCACCTTTATGAAGTTTTGAATCATCAAAAACATATGTCATAAAAGAAACTTTAGTTTTATTAATAGACAAAGGTTTAACAACATTGATTGAAAGACCCCAAGGATAAAAATTGAACATCATATTTGGGAAAAGCCAATAATAGTATGCTGCAATATTTTTTCCATAATCAATATGGTCTTTTGGAAAATCAAAAACTTCATTTGATTCATCTGAAAAACCTATTTGTAAATTACAGTGATCATAAAGAACTGTTTGATAATTACTATAATCTAAAACCTTATTTAATCCTTCATGAACAAATGGAATATGAAATCCTTCTAAATAATTATCACAATACAGAGCCCAATGACAATTGACTAGGTAGTCTTTAGATAAATTGGCGTCAAATAAAAATTGATCTAAAGGTAAAAATCCAATTCTTTCATCCATAACATCTAACACTGTTTTAAATTCAAATGAAGGATTCATCCCTGCGAACAAAAAAGGTCCCCACTCTTCAATCGGAAAGCTATGTAGATTGTCATTTTCTGATGGAAAATTTTTAGTTTGGTCAAATTCAGGCATTGATTTAAAACTACCATCTAAATCAAATGCTCTTCCATGGTAACAGCAAGTTAATTTTTTAGATTTTCCGGGTCCAAGTGCAACAATATTTCCTCTATGAGTACAGACATTTGTAAGGCAATGGACTTTACTTTTATCATCCCTTGTTATGACAATAGGTTCAGTCAAAAAACCGTCAAGTATCGTCTGTGGCATAAATGAATTATTAAGTTTTATTTGTGAATTATCTCCAATGAATTGCCATGATTTAAGAAAAATATCTTGCTTAATTTTTTCAAAAACGTTTGTATCTCTATAAAATGATGATGGTAATGTTTCAGCAATAGAAATATCAGAATGAATCTTAAATGATTTAGACATATAAAAATAAATTTACGTTAAAATAAAAAACCAAATCTTAAGCCTAAGTGTGTAGTACCAAATTTATTAGCTATACTTGGCTCAATAAACGGCTGACCTGCAGATGTATTATTTAAAATAAATGGAAGAGCAATTTCAAAGTATGTACTTTGAACCTTAAATGAATCAGTATCAATAATACCAGATGAACCATCTACTACAGCATCAGGAGAATTGTAGATATTCTTCTCACTGCTAACACTAAGTTTTAATCTTGGAATCATATAAAAACTAGCATTTGTCTCAATTTCTTTATAGGCACCAAATTCAAAAGCATAAAACTTGCCATAAAAATCTTGATTCAAGAAATCTAAAGCATCACTAGTATAATTTTTTGTTCCATATCTGGCGCCGATAGATAGATTTAATGGAAGATTTGAACTAAAAAGTGTTTGGCTTTCATTAAGATAATAAGTTAAGCCAAAGGAAAATGTTTTATCTCCAACATTAGAGTTCTCTGATCTAAAATTTTCAACAAAATTAAAGTTTTCGTCCTCTGAAGTAGATGCTCCCTCTTCCGTTGAAAAAGTATATATGTCTTTTTTATCATTTAGGGAGTACCCGTAACCTAAATCAATTCCAAATATACCATTATACACATAACCTAAACCAATAGCGTTGCTATAACTATCTCTTAAAAACTTACCTTCTCCAAAAAAATCAACATTTTGATCATGTTTAAACGAAACTGTAAAACCAGAAAATCCTTCTGGAACTATATGAGTTTGAGCATTTAAGAAAGAAAGTGATGCAATTATTATTGTTAATAGTTTTTTCATCTAAAAAATTTACTGAATGAATAAGTCTTTAAGAATTTATTTTTTATTTTTTTCAATTAAGTCTACTAGCTTGCCAAAAATTAATTCAGTCTGTCTTGGAGCTCCAACAATGATATCACGAATGATTCCATCACTGTCTACAATGAAATGTCCTGGAGCTACTGGAGTAAAGTCATACATAAGAGACCTTGATATTGAGCCATGCTCGTATTTAAACTCGGTTTTACTAAGAAAAGATTTAATATCTGGTATAGTATCAAAACTTAAAGCTAAAAAATGGATATCCTCATTTTGATATTGATTAACTAAGTCATTTAAATATGGCATTTCAGCGATACATGGACCACAATTAATGTACCAAAAGTTTATTACCAGCAATTTGCCCTTATAATCTGAAAAGGATTTTACACTTCCATCAATCATTTGTAAAAAATCACCATCAGGAAGTGGCTTATCTTTCCACTGATCATTAATTCTCTTGTTAAGAACTGCTCCTTGCCCTCCTGATCTTCTGAGCTTATTCTCTTCGATAAGATTCTCTATAGCATCATCGGAAACAAACCCTCTTAAATCTTCATAATCTTGAAATAAAATGTACTCAGTATTATTGTTATCTTGATCATATCTTCGAAGTGCTTGGATATTATCCATATATTGAACAAGACTATCTTTTTGAGCATCGGTAAGTATATTCCCCTGAGCATCTTTAAACACAATACCATTTGTTATTTGTTGAGATGGCTGAGAATCTTCCTCTAAAGATTCTTGCGTTGAATTGTCTTGAGATTGAGCTGGTTTGATGCCTTTATCTGACACCTCACTCTGGCAAGCTATTAAAAATAATATTACTATGGTTTGTAAAATTCTCATTTCTGTCGATTCAAATATAGTTTTAATATAAACAAAGCTGAAACAACAATACATATAACGCAAAACCATAAAAATATTGCTTCAAAATTCTCTTTTAACCAGAGAGCTGTTCCAGATAATTCTTCTTTTTTAATTAAATACATAGTACTTTCGCAGGCAAATTTAAGCAAAAATATGATAAAAACATTATTAACAAGTAACGTGGCATTAATAGCCTTTCTTTCAATAGGAATTATTTTTCTATTGTTTGGGTTAACTGCAAAAAAGACGAACGATCCTTTAGAAAAATCTAAAGCAATTGCGAGCTTTTATGATTTGAAAGCGACATCAATTGATGGTGAAGAGATTAATTTCGAACAATTTAAAGGGAAAAAAGTATTGATTGTCAATACGGCGTCAGCCTGTGGCTATACTTATCAATATGAAGGTCTTCAAAAACTTCATGATTTATATGGTGAAGATGTTGCTGTACTTGGATTTCCTGCAAATGACTTTATGTTCCAGGAAAGAGGCTCTGATTCAGATATCGCTGAATTTTGTGAAAAAAATTATGGTGTTACGTTTCAAATGTTCTCAAAAATTACAACTAAAGGTAGAAACAAAGTCCGTCTATACTTGGCTACTAATAAAGATTTAAATGGTTGGAATGAAAAAAACCTACTTGGAATTTTTGTAAGTATCTTGTCAATGAAGACGGTGATTTAGTAGCATTTTTTGACAAATCTGTTAAGCCTCTATCAAAAGAAATAACTGGCTTATTATAAAGCCAATTATCTAAGAAAACTATCGTACTTTTTTAAGCATACATCATAATCAAGCTTATAGCCATAATAATCATTCCAATTGTTACACCAATGATTGTATCACTTGGCTCACCATATTCTTTGCAACAGGTAATAGTTCATTTAAAGCAACATAAACCATTATTCCTGCACAAAATGCAAAAGATATACCAAATAAAGCTTCATTGAATACAGTTCTAAATATTAGAAATCCGATTAATGCTCCAATTGGTTCTGCAAGACCAGAAAGAAATGAAATATAAAAAGCTTTTCGCTTGCTTTTAGTTGCATAATAGATTGGAACAGAAACTGCAATGCCTTCTGGAATATTATGTACGGCTATTGCAGTGGCAAGTGTAACACCAATGGCGGGATCATACACGGTAGCAGTAAAAGTAGCAAATCCTTCAGGAAAATTATGAATTGCCAAAGCAATTGCTGAAAAAACACCAGCTTTAATTAATACAGATTCATTTTTATCTTCTGATCTAGAAATAAAATCTGCTATTGAATGATGATCAAATAATTGATCGATAAGAAGCATTAATAATAATCCAACAACAAATCCTGTAACCGTTATCAACTTACCAAAGTTCATTCCATATATTGCTGTTAACGATTCAAAAGATAGTTGCATGAGCTCCACAAAAGATACATATAACATGATTCCAGCAGATAAGCCTAGTGCAATAGCTAAAAAACGTTTATTAAACGATTTTGTAAAAAGAGCTAAACCACTGCCAATCCCTGTACTTAACCCTGCAAACGTTGCTAAAGCAAACCCTAGATATATATTATTTAATTCCATAATTTTACTGATGTTCAATATAGCAAAAATATTAATATCCGCACTAATTATATTTGCCGCATCAGAGATTGGGAAAAGAGATTCTCTTTTAGGAGCTATAATTGTATCACTTCCCATGATTTCTTTGATTACAATTTCGTGGATTTATTTTGAAACTAAGGATGTAGATAAAATAATTGATTTTTCCTATGGAGTATTTGCAATGATTATGCCTTCATTATCATTTTTTATTACGTTGCCATATTTTTTAAAAAGAATCAATTTTATTCCAAGCATGTTTCTTTCAATTTCAATCATGGTAGTATTATATTTTGCTTTAAGTATGTTATATAAAAAAATTGGAGTAGAAATTTAAAATGAAAACATTACTAATCTTATTCTTAATCTTTGCAAGTTTTTTAAAAGGAGCTGACACGATGAAAACAGTTGAATCAGTAGATTTAGAAAAATTTATGGGTAAATGGTTTGTGATTGCCCTAGTTCCTAATATGATTGAAAAAGGAGCTACAAACTCTTCAGATACTTACGTTTTAAATAAAGATGGTACTATAGATATTACTTATGATGCTATTAAAGATGGTCAAGCAAGGCAGATTAAGCAAAAAGGTACCGTGATAAATAAAACTTCAAATGCAGAATGGACCATTCAAATGAGAAAACCTTTTATTCCATTTATGAAATTCCCATTTAAAATCGTTTATGTCGATGATAATTATGAATATATGGCAGTTGGTTATCCCAAAAATACTATGGGTTGGATTATGGGAAGAACACCAAAAATAACAGATGAAGGATATAAAAAAATTATCACTTCTCTTGAAGAGCTAGGATACAAAAAAGAACAATTTGAATTTGTTCAGCATGACTAGTGTTGATGCTCAATTCCTAAATAACTAAACATAAAGTATAATATTCCTACTGTAATTATTAGAATTGCTGCAACAATATTTGTATTAAATTTTTTATTAACAGAGTTTAATTGGTTTACAAATCTATCTTTAAACATTAAAAATAAAGTCATAATTCCAATCAGTGTCAAAGCGATTCCTAAAACATAAATAAAAATAGACGAGTATAGTGTAATAAAATCATTTTGAAATTTATTTGCTGCAATAAGTAATACCGCTATAGCAGAAGGACAAGGGATTGATCCTGCTACCAATCCAGTGATGAATGGGCTTGCATATTTTGTGTCGTTGAAATGAAAATGCATTGGATCATTACACTCTTCTTCATTTTCATGTCTAGTTTCTTTCAAAGATCTTATTAATAAATAGACACCAAGAAATATAATTAATAAAGGTCCTATATAACCTAAAATTGGAAATTTGTCTCCACCTGCTTTGATCAAAAAAGCAATTAATGAGAATAAAAGAAAGTGTGTAATTATAAGTCCACTAATGATTTTTAACGAACCAGAAAACCTTAATGACCCTCCACTTAAATATGCTAAAATCAGAGTTTTACCGTGGCCAGGCTCAAGCGCATGAAACATACCTAAGATAAAAATAACAGAATATGTAAAATTATTATTAAGAATTAATTCCAAGCTTTCAATAAGTTCATACATATTTAATCTTTTCCTTGGAACAGGGTCATAACCTTTTCCACCCCACGGATGACATTTTATAATTCTCTTCATGGATAAATAAAGACCTTTAAATAAACCCCACGTTTTTAAAGAATCCATGCAATACTCAGAACATGTAGGTTGAAACCTACAATTTGAACCTAATAATGGTGAAATAAGTGTTTGATAAAATTTTATTATTATAATGAACGGAAAGATAAAAATTTTATTCATCTTTTTTGAAGTCTTTATAGAGCATACTAGTTTGAATATCTTTATTACCTTGATATTTTCCACTCTTATAAGGATCTACTTCACCTTCTACGGAGTGATAAAAAATTTGACAAATTTCAACAGAAGGATAAATTTTTATTGGTTGAACACAAAAAATCTCTAAAGTCCAATAACCTTTAAACCCAACATCACCAAATCCTGCTGTTACATGAACAAAAAGTCCTAACCTACCAACAGATGATCTTCCTTCAAGCATTGGTACTAAATTATGCGTCTCAGTATATTCTATAGTCCTTCCTAAATATAACTTTCTGCTTTCAAGTAATAATCCATCCTCTGGTATAATAATTTTCTTAGCAGCATTATCTTCTTTCATATCTAGAGGACTGTTTTCATAAACCATTAACTCATTGTGGAGTCTTAAGTTGTAACTATTAGGGTTGATCTGATTTTCATTGAAAGGTTCAATGATAATATCTTGATCTTTACGCTTAAGAATTTCTTTTCCTGATAAAATCATAGTTTGTATTCGAGGTTATATAATTTTTTTTAGGTTACAAAGTATTTTTTGTATCTTTCTATATGGATTTCCTATCATGGTGGCAAACTTTACCCTCAAAAATGGATCCGGTACTAATTTCAATTGGTCCCTTAACTATTTATTGGTATTCAACAATGTATCTTGTTGCTTTTGGAGTAGTATATATTCTCTGCAGCAAAAAAATTAAGCAAAACAAGTTTAAAAAAATTAATCTAGAGCAATTTGAAGACTTGCTATCATGGTGTTTTATTGGATTATTAATTGGAGCAAGATTTGGATATGTTATTTTTTATAATTTTGAATATTACCTTTCTAATCCATTAGAAATTCTTCTTCCTTTCAAATATTATAATGGTAATTGGGTATTTACTGGTATTGCAGGTATGTCTTACCATGGAGGGGTTATTGGAGTTGTTACTGCAATATGGCTTTTTAGTAGAAAAGTAAAATTACATTTATTTGAATTAGCAGACTTTTTGACTGCTGCTATTCCTTTGGGCTATTTTTTTGGTAGAATTGGAAACTTTATCAATGGAGAACTGTACGGCAGAACGACGGAAGCATCTATAGGAATGTATTTCCCAAATGCAGGAGATAATGTATTACGACATCCATCACAATTATATGAAGCGTTGTTTGAAGGAATTATTCTTTATTATGTAATTAACTCATTTAACAAACATAATAAACTTGGATTTAATAGTGGTACGTATGTGTTTGGTTATGGGTTTGTACGATTTTTCATTGAATATTTTAGAGAGCCAGATGCTCACTTAGGATTTATTCTTTTCGATTTAAGCATGGGCCAACTTCTATGTATAGCAATGATGCTCAGCGGAATATATATCTGGTATGTTGGCAATCAAGAAACTGCTAAAGCTCAAACTTAAATGCAGGTTCTTCAACAGTCATAGTTGAAGACTGGACATTCTTTGTTCCATAAACATTCATGATGTTTTGTTGCTTTTGATACATATCCATAAATATTGTATTGAATACAGCTACATTAGATGGCGAATTAAATTTATCAATTTCTAAAAAAAATAGAGTGAAATCTCCATCAATTTTCTTTCCAAGATATCTCCAATAATGATCTTGTATAATAAAATTATCTGAAAGGTAATCTATTATAAAATCATCGATATCTTTGTTTTCACGCTCAGAACCTAAATTGGCTAGATTAAAATCGGCTTTCTTTAATAACGCTTCAACATCATGGGTGAAGGTTTGAATAGTTATCTCTAAACTTTTTTGATTATCACTTAAGCGCACCTCAGTTGTAGTCAAAAAAAATTGATGACTAAAAACAACCGAGTGTAATAAAATTATTTGAAAAAATAATTTATACATTATTTAGTCGTCCTAATATTACTTCGAATCGCTTTGTTTAGCTCTCTGCATTGGATTAGATCCACCATACCATGATGAACTATCATACTTATAAATATCAAATAAAGTTGGCTCATTTTTTGGTGGCCAATGATTATTATCTCTATACGTATCAGCAGTTTCTCTAAAAGGATCCAACGTAAAGCTTACAACTTTCTTTTCTGTTTTAAATACCTTTGATACTTCTGGTCTATTAAATCTCCAAATTTCTACAGGTATTCTAACAACATCAGTTGATCCATCTTCAAATGTCATTTCAATAATCAACGGCATCACAAGTCCACCAATATTCTTGAATTTAATCTTATAGAAGTGATCATTTCTTTTAGCTAATCTTCGTTCATTATCAGACAGCTCATCCAGTAATTCCTCATACTGGCTCTTGCCGCTCATTTTTTCCATGATTTTAGCTTTCATTTCATCTGAAAGATCAGCATCATTTAACATTGTTTCATATCTTCTACGTTGACTCAATCTGTTATATCAGCAAACTCATCATAAGAGTCATAGAAGTCTTTTGTTTTAGGATCTCGTTCTGTAACTGTCTGCTTGATATCTTTTCATCTAACATTGCAGCATAGTATTTTTTGCCTTCTTTATCCTTCTTTTCAGCTGCTCTTTTTTGGTTGGATCGATTCTAATTGAAACCATTCAACTTCTTCGATGGATAAATCTACATGGTCATTTGTAAAAACCATCCTCTCCAAAACCAGTCTAAATCTACACCAGATGCATTTTCCATAATTCGGAAAAAGTCAGATGGTGTTGGATGCTTAAACATCCAAGTTTTTGAATATTCTTTGAACGCAAAATCAAATAATTCTCTACCCATAATAGTATCTCTTAAAATATTTAATGCAACTGTAGGTTTACCGTACGCATTTGCACCAAATTGATAAATGGATTCAGAGTTTGTCATTATAGGCATTATGTTAGATTTATCTCCTCGCATATATCTTACGATATAGTCTTGGTTATTTCTTGGATGAAACAACTCTGAATCCCATGCTCTTCCTGCTAAATCATCCATAAAGGAATTAAGACCTTCATCCATCCATGTCCACTGTCTTTCATCTGAGTTAACAATCATTGGAAACCAGAAGTGTCCAACCTCATGAATAATTACACCAATTAATCCTCTTTTAGTTCTTTCAGAATATGTACCATCTTCTTCTGGTCGATATCCATTAAATGAAACCATTGGATACTCCATTCCCATACGATCAATATGAGCTGAAATAGCAACAGGATATGGATAATCAAATGTATACTTTGAATAAAAATCAACAGTGTGTGCTACTGCTTTTGTTGAATATTGCCCCCATAGAGGGTTTGCTTCATTTGGATAGTAGGACATAGCCATTACTGTATTATCGCCTACTTGCACACCCATGGCATCCCATATATATCTTCTTGAAGCAGCAAATGCATAGTCTCTTACATTTTCTGCTTTAAAGTGCCATGTTTTTTGTCTACTTGTTTTGGTTTCAAGATTTTCTAAGGCTTCATCCACTGTAACAATTAAAACGGGCTCTTTGGATTTCTTTGCTTTTTCAAGTCTATTAATTTGCTCATCAGTAAGTACTTCATCTGGGTTTTGTAATGCTCCGGTAGCTCCAACAACAAAATCTTCAGGTACAGTAATTTTTACATCATAATCACCGAAAATTAATGTGAATTCACCTCTACCTAAGAATTGTTTATTTTGCCAACCATATACATCATTATACATACACATTCTTGGAAAGAATTGTGCTATAGTATAAATGTAGTTATCGTCATCCTCAAAATATTCATATCCTGATCTTCCACCGTCTCTAATATGATCATTGATATTATACCACCATTTAATCTTGAAAGTATAAGTATCTCCCGATTGAATTGGTTCAGGAACATCAATACGCATCATAGTTTTATTGATTGTATATGGAACATTTTTATTTTTTTCATCTTTTACATACTGAATTTTGAAACCGCCATCAAAATCACGATAAAAGTTTTCTAATGTTCTTGATGAGACTGTACTACCAATAACCATCTTCTCATTTCCTCTTTGCGCTGAAAGGTCACCAGTAGATTGAATTTTGTAGGAATCTGAATCTAAGGCTCTAACATTTTGTGTGAGCTCCATCCATAAATAATTCAATGCATCAGGAGAATTATTGTAAAACGTAACTGTTTCTTCTCCATAAAGTCTTTGCTTGTTGTCATCAATTCTCAATTTCATATCATAATCTGCTCTTACTTGCCAGTATTCATGTCCTGGATAACCAGCAGCAGTACGATAAGTATTTGGTGTTGTGATGTCTTCATTTAATTGTTTAAAACGATCTAAATTGATTTGATAAGAATTAAAATGTCTATTTTCTTCAAGCTCAACATTATCTTGAGCAAAAATCATTGAAAATAGGCACAAAATTATTGCGGTTTTTTTTATACATATTTATATCTCCTAAAATTGTATGAACTAACAATGTAAGTATCAAATAATGATGTTGTAAATAAAAAAAAGATGTTATCTTTATTACGTTAAGGAGACAATTATGGTTAAAAAAATACTTTTTATTCAAAATAGAACTGGAATTAAACGTTCTAATTTCTTTGATCACTGGGAAAATATCCATGCACCTCACATGGTAAACGTTCTTAAGCCGCAAAAATATATTCTGACATTTTTTGAAGAAGATATTGAAAATGGATGCTGTGGAATGGCAGAGCTTTGGTTCAATTCAGAATCAGAATACCAGGAAGCAATGGAAAGAAGAAAAACAGAATATGGTTCCTCAGATAATTGGCATGATGTAGCTAAAGCATGGCCAGATCCTGACCGCTATGAATACACTGGAAGAGAAATTAAAATAGTTGATAATACTTAGGTAATGTCAGCTAAACATCTTTTCCCCATAGCAATGGGTGGTTTTTTCATTTTTTATGTATCACTCATGTTGCGTCAACCATCATTTACTTTTCAAGAAGGTGATATTTTCTTTCAAGACTTGGATTGTGGACCACCATGTGAAGCAATTGAAGCAGTAACCCAAGGTTATATGGGATCAAATTTATCTCATTGTGCAATTATAACTGAAGTTGGACCTAATCTTAAAACTACCAAATTAATAGAAGCCATTGGAGAAACTGTTACAGAAACCACTTTGGAAGAATTTTAAATAGAAGCAATAAAGTACTTGTTGGAAGATTGAAAAAAGAACATGCTGAATTAATACCAATTGCCCTTCAACACATCAAAGATAATCTACTTGGAAAACCTTATGATTTTATTTTTGATATTACTGATGATACCTATTATTGTTCTGAAATTATTTATGAAGGATTACAGTTTGCAGATAATAATCAACAAATCATGCAATTAAATCCAATGACATTCAATGAACCTGGTACAAATTCTCCATTTGTGCATTGGATAGAATATTATAAAGAATTAAATCATGAGATTCCGGAGGGTGAACTTGGATTGAATCCAGGAGGAATGTCTAGATCTGAAGGATTAGATATTATTTATATGTTTGAAAAGCCTTCAGGATATGCAAATTAAAGCTTTGATACAGTTGTAAGATATAAACAATCTTCACAGTTTGAATTATTAAAGTCAGGAGCTTCATCTAACTGCAAACAATTATACATCTCTTCTACTTGCGGTCCTATCCAAGATGTATCCAATGTAAATGGAACCAGAGTTCTTCTAAAATGCATTTCTCTTCCCAGATGAGGCTTACTTGCATCTCCGTTGTAATACATGAGATATCCAGTGTCAGAAACATCAAAATTATTTTGTTGCAATAACCAGCTATAAACTTCTAACTGTCTTTTGTATGACTCTCCATTATTATACACGTCTGCGGATGATAAAATATCTGCTTTTTTGGCCGTAGCTTTAAAATCAATAACCACAAGCTTATCTTCTTCATCAATCATGATATCATCAACACCGCCATATAATAAAAAATTATGTTTTTCATCATGATATTGAATACCTGTGAAGGTATGTTGCCACTTTTCAATATCTTCATGTTGGAATGGTTTTATGTTCAATCCATTTTCTTTAAAAATACCATGTGGACGATCTTGAGCTCTACAAAAATCCATTTCTTTTTTTAGTAAATCATCAACAGCGCTATTGATTGCCCATCCAGGCATAGGTGGTTTTCTCAAACCAAGTTTGGCATCTTTATAAAAACAGGTAGGACAATTAAAATATAGTTCAATTTTTGATCGACTAATTTTGAAGGTCTTATCAGGATTATATCTCCAATTCTCTCCTACAATAGGATTGTAACTATACCCCATTAATCTACATCCAAGGGATCAAAATCACCGGACCAAGCAAGACATTTTTGTTCATTAATTGCTATATTTGAAATTGAAGTCATATCATCAATTGAAATTTCGAAATGATCTAAACTTAAATTCTCTTTAAGTCTATCATATTTGACAGATTTTGGTAAAACAGGATATCCGAGTTGAATTGCCCATTTTAAGAATAATTGTGGAACTGTAACTCCATATTTATTTGCAATATCTTCACAAGGCATTGCTCCACTTTTCATATCTTCAGGTTTTCCATTCCATCTTGAACCTTCCCTCCAGTTAGGAATTGGTGCTAATGTAGAGTAGGCAATTGGAAGAATTTCGTGCTTATCCATATATTCTGCCAAAGGCTGTGGTATTACATGCCATGGATGAATCTCAATTTGATTAGCAGCAGGCATCTCAATTCCTGCTTCCTCGATTTCTTTGATGTGATGAACATTATAATTAGAAACCCCAATATGTTTTACTTTGCCCTGTTTCTTTAGTTCTACCATTGCTTCCCATAGCTCTAATCTATTTTCTTTCGCAAATGGATTATGGATAAGATATAAATCTATCTCATCAACTTGTAGCAATCTTAAACTTTGCTCACAGGCCTTTAATGCACCTTTGTAATTCTGATATGGTTCTTCTTGTTTTGACATTCCAGGCCACATTTTAGTTGTGATGTATATATCATTTCTTGAAATAGATAAAGATTTTATGGCTTTCCCTATTCCTTCCTCGTTACGATATATTTCAGCTGTATCTATATGTTTATAGCCCAGATTAATTGCATCTTTTGTAATTAATTCTGCTTCATCATTTGGTATAAGCCATGTACCAAGACCTATCATTGGAATATTAATTTTATTCATGTGAGTATTATACGATTTTTTTTTGGATTGATTCCATCTTTTTTGTAATTGATCATTTCCTTTGATATGGCGTGGTTCGTATGGACACATCATACATCCATTACCGCAACATTGTTTTTGATCAATTAAAAATTGTGATGATAACATTAGAGGAAAAATATATGCAAAATATTTTCTTTCCGCTAACTAGAAAAATCAAGATAATGGGTGGTCAATAACTTTTCATCATCTGAAGCATAATTTTGATGCCAATTCTTTAATCTAGGCTCCATTTTAGACTTAGCAAATGCAGGGAAAAAAGTAAATAAAAGGATATACGTTAAATAACCAGATGGCAAAACAACTCCTGTATTATCACATGGATTTAATTCCCAAAATTCTTTTTGTGCATGAACATGATGATCTGAATGTCTTGTCAAATTATAAGTTAAATAGCTAGTCATTTTATTATTTGAATTCCATGAATGATGGTATTGAACGGGTTTACCCTTAATACGTACCAGTCCATAATGCTCAATGAAATTTGTTAATTGAAAAATGTAATTTGCTACAATACCTAAAATGATATAAATCAGCATTGCTTGCCAACTAAAAAAATATCCGATTAAAGAAAAAACGATTACTGTTCGTAAGTAACCATTGAGAATTCTATTATGAAAAGATAGAATATTTTGTTTTCTTCGCCTTAATTGTCTGGTTTCAATTCCCCATGCATGGGTGTGTTCTTTAAAAAAAGCTTTAAAAGCAAAACTAATTGGATTTTCTCCATGACTTGCAGTGACAGGGTCTTCTTCGACTACACCAATATTTTTATGATGTCCATAAACATGCTCAATTGCGAAAGCGGGATTCCATGCAGTGGCAAGAGCCCAATTGCCTACTTCACAGTCGAATTTTTTACTAGTTCTATGAACTAATTCATGTCCAATATTGATTAAACTGAGTGCCATTAATAACCCCAGAGTTGGAATGTAGAATAAATAATATATTTCAAATGTATTTGAGATTCTATCTAAATACAAATAAAGAACTATTAAAAATAATGGGACGTTTATGAATAGGGAGAAATCTAAAAGAAATGGAAATCGATAATTAGGAGTTGAAATATCATCGCCAAATGATAATTCCCCAATTACAATTGATAGTATAACGATGAAAGCTATTGAAAGACCAATCCAACCATCAATTATTAAGGATGTGGCCATTAACAATAAGTAAAAAGGTGTTAAAAAAAATTTTAAATAAGATATCACTCTAAATATTAAGAACTTTCTTCGACAATTTCAATCCAACCCCTTTGCCACTTAGAATTATCTTTAAGATCTTTAAAAGCTACTTCAATTCTAATCTTTTTAGCACATACAGAAAACATTTCAACTTTTTGCTCTTTTTTATTGATGTTTAATACTTCATAATGGCGCCAATCTTTGATTTTTTTAACTGCAGTCCACTTTGATTGTTCTAAATGTTTCATAATGTGATTGATTAAGATTTATATTTATCAGTTAATTCAATTTCAACAACTTGACCTTGAAAGTGTCCATTATAAATATTATCAGCCATCCATTCTTTTTCACTTTCTAGATCTTCAATGAAGATATTTTTCCACCAATATCTTTTTACTCTGTTCCACCTATAATTTCTTAATTTTAAAAAGTCTTTTGTTTCGTAAGGGCTATTAATTGCTGCAATTTTGTAAGTTGGTTTGACTGAGTTTGATATTAACTCTAACGATGCTTTATTTTGTCCTTTGACATCATATGTGACCAAATGGATTAAGGCATCTACATCATACATTGCTCGGTGTGATTCATAATAAAATCCGTGCCAAATACATAAAATTTCTTGGCCTTTTGCATTGAAACCCCTTTGTGCCCAATTAATATCATTCACAGAACATGCCCAAACTTTTTCTTTTGAAAGTGGTAAATATCTATCCATAAAACCTCGATCAAAGGTAGCATTATGAGCTACCACAATATCAGCTTTATTGAGCATTGAAGAAATAATTTCCCAGTCTAAAGAGTGCCCTTCCACATCTTTATTGGTAATACCAGTGATTCTTGTAATTACTGGTGAAATAAGCTCTTCAGGATCATTAAATGATTGGTAACTATCAATTATACCTATTAGATCCCCGTTCTCCTTATTAATAGCAGCAAGTTTTCCTGCAAATTCAATTATTTTAGATGATTCTTTATTTGTACCTGTTGTTTCAAGATCAAGAAAGCATACCTTAATCGTATTTTCATCATGGAAGTTTTGAGGTAAGTTGACAAAATTTTCTCCATTGAATTTATATAGTTCTATGCTTTGGTTACTCTTAATTGTTTTCTTAAGAAATGTCATAATATATTTTACGTTTTATTTTTAAATATTTTGAGGAAAAACAATCTTGAATTTTGACGCTTAACTAAAATTTTGTCGGGGCGGCAGGATTTGAACCTGCGACCCCCTCGTCCCAAACGAGGTGCGCTAACCGGACTACGCTACGCCCCGAAATAATAAGGGTGACTGATCGGACTCGAACCGACGACCAATCGGACCACAACCGATGGCTCTACCAACTGAGCTACAGTCACCATATGTCTTAATAAATTTAAGCATGGGAACTTATTATAGTTTAGGTTTTTACACAAGTAGAGTTAAATTTTAAAATTCACATGAATACACTTAATAAATATTTACTTAAACAATCCTTCATTCCATTTGTACTATCTGTCGCAGTAATTACTACTGTACTTTTTTTACAATTTCTTATAAGGGCAGTTGATCGCTTTTTAGGAAAAGGGTTAGACTTGATAACAATATTTGAGTACTTATATTTAAATCTCGCATGGATTATAGCTTTATCTGTACCAATGTCTCTTTTAATATCAAGTGTAATGACGTTTGGAAGAATGGCGCAACAAAATGAAATTACTGCATTAAAATCTGCTGGTGTGAATCTTTATAATATAATCAAGCCTGCAATATGGTTTGGTTCTTTTGTTGCTATTGGATTATGTCTTTTTAATAATTTCATTTTACCTGAAATGAATTATAATGCACGTCTTCTTGCAAAAGATATTTATAAGAAAAAGCCTGAATTATCCATTGAGCCTGGATATTTCGTTGATATGATTCCTCAGTATACTATGATTGTAAAAGAAATGGATGGTAAAAATTTTAAAGATGTTAAAATTTTTAGTAAAAATAATGATTCTGAGCAAACTACAATTTATGCTAATGAAGGCACACTCTCTTCAAATGGAAATACGATTACAATTAATTTAAGTGATGGTGAAATTCATGAAATAGACCTTTCAGATTATGATTACTACAGAAAAATAAAATATAAAACTCATCAAATAATTATTTCTATGGATGACTTAATGTTAAATAGAACAAGTGGGTCAAATCGTACGGATAGAGAAATGAGAGTCCCACAAATGATTCAAGAAATAGAGAAAAATAAAGATTTAATCTCAAAAATTTATGATAGGATTGATAAAGTGAAAGAACAAATAGGTATTACAAATCCTAAAGCAAATTCACTGGCAATAATAGAAAATGAAATTGAGCTTTTAAAAAAATTAAAAAATAATGTAGTAACAGAGGAAAGAGATTATAATGAAGATGTAACAATTTCTGCATTTGAAAATAAGGATTACATTTTATCTCTGACAAATAATGCAAGACAGTTTAAAAATGAATTTACTTTAATTGAAAATTATGAAAAGACTAATAATAAATTCAAAGTAGAGATTCATAAAAAATTTACTCTAGCACTAGCATGTATTCTTTTTACCATGGTAGGTGCACCACTTGGAATTCTTGTCCGTAATGGAGGAATGACTATAGCCTCAGGTTTGAGCATAGCATTCTTTTTGGTGTATTATATTTTACTCATATGGGGTGAACAATTAGCTGATCGAAGTCTTTTAAACCCTGGATTAGGCTCTTGGCTCCCAAATATTGTTCTTTTTATTAGCGGAATAATAGTTCTTAAACTATCAAACGAAAAAAATTAATTTACTGAGGAACGTTAGATCGAAGAAAATACTCTTTCTCCAAATTTTTAGTTCTGTTAGTTGGTAATTGTTTTGTGTCAGAATCGATTTCAACTTCGACAACTCCATCTGGTACTTCGAATTTATCTTTTGAAATGTTTAGTTCATTATGAGCATTTTTCATAAATGAAGCCCAAGCTGGAAGTGCAGCAACCCCACCGTATTGACCATCACCTAAACTTACAGAATATTCATCAATTCCATACCATACTCCAGCAGTAATATTAGGTGTGAATCCAACAAACCAGGCATCGCTCAAGTTTTGAGTTGTTCCAGTTTTACCACCAGCTGGGTGTCTAAATTTATATTTCCATCTTAAACTTCCTCCGGTGCCGCTGTCGACTACTGACTGAAGCAAATTTGTTACCATGTAAGCAGTTTCTGGACTTAAAACTTCTTTCTGATCTATTGAATATTCTTTAATAATTCTACCATACTTATCTTCAATTCTCGTTATAGCAATTGGGCTAGAATAAATTCCTTTATTAGCAAAAGTAGAATATGAAGCCACAATCTCAATTGGCTTTACTTCTGAAGTACCAAGAGCTATTGAATCAACTGCTCTAATAGGAGTTGTGATTTGCATTCGTTGTGCAATGTCTTTTACTTGCCTTGGAGGAACAAGTTCTTGGACCATTCTAACTGAAATTAAATTTAGAGATTTTTGAAGACCTTCTCTAAGTGTTGTCAATCCTCCAGTACTTTTATCATAGTTACCAGGCGTCCACTTTTCTCTTTCGCCTTTTGCATTATTCCTATACAAAGCAACTGGTTGATTTAAAAGTTGTGTTGTTACAGGATAATTATTATCTATCGCTGCAGTATATATATAGGGCTTGAAGACGGAACCCGGTTGTCTTAAAGCTTGAGTAGCACGATTAAATTCATCAGGATAATCTGATCTTCCACCGATCATTGCTAAAATCTCACCTGTTTTAGTATCCAATGCAATAAAAGCACACTGCACTAGAAGTTCTTTCCGAAGCTCTTCATACAATTCTACTTGTCCCTCTAACATCATTTTCACAGAATCAGCATCAAAAATTGATAAGTAGGCAAGTTGTGAAAATTTTTCCTTATTGGCAAAAAGTTGGCGATTAAATTCATCTTGATTTTTTTTCAATGTTTGCATTACAGAGTCTTCAGCTATTTTCTGTAATCTGTAATCAAGAGTTGTATGTATTTTTAATCCATCTTGATAAATATTAATTCCTAATTGTTCATCCTGTTGTTCCAAAATTCTTCTCACATGTTCTGCAAAATATGGGGCTTTCCCTTTAGGTATTTCATAATAAATATTATCAGGAACTATACTATTATGCTCCATGTAATCTTGATAGGATATAAAATCTTGATTGTACATTAACTTTAAGACTATTGATCTTCTTCCTATCGCTTTATTCAGGTTTCTAAGTGGAGAATAATTTGCTGGTGATGGAAGAAGTCCAACTAACATTGCTGACTCACCTATAGTTAAATCAGATGCATTTTTATTGAAAAATCTTTTAGCTGCTGACTCAGCTCCATATGTTCCGTGACCAAAATGAACTGTATTTAAGTACATTTCAAGTATTTCATCTTTAGTATAAGTTCGTTCAATTTGAATAGCTGTTATCATTTCTTTTAGTTTTCGGGTGATACTATCTTTGAATCCAACTTCTTTGTAAAGATTTCTAGCTAACTGCTGAGAAAGCGTACTAAATCCTTGACGAAAACTCATTGATGAAATATTTACAACCACAGCCCTAAAGAAACTTTGTAAATCAACTCCCCAATGGGAGTAAAACCTTTTATCTTCTGAAGCTATAGCAGCATTTTTTAAATGTTCTGGCATATCCTCTATATCAACAAAAACTCTTTTTTGAATATAAAATTCCCCAATGACTTCTCCATTTCTATCATATAAAGTAGATAACATAGCCGGATCAAAAGTTTCTAATCGTTCTAAGGAAGGCAAATCTCTTGATAAGTAAAAGACATATACTAAGACTAGTATAAATAAATAAAAAATTATTCTTAATGATGAAAGAATTGTTTTAATCATGCTTTTTTGGGTGTAACCATTAATTCTGGTTTAACAATTTTATCAAATTCTTGTTCCGATAAATGTCCCAAAGCTTTTGCACTTTGTTTAAGAGAAATATTTTCTTTTAAAGCTTTTTTAGCAATCTCAGCTGCCTTTTCATATCCAATTTTTGGAGCAAGTGCTGTTACAAGCATTAAAGACTTATCTAAATTTTCTTTAATTTTTTTCTCATTAGCTTTTAATCCATCAAGTGCATTTAGTGTAAAAGATTCAGCAACTTCAGATAATAATGAAATCGATTCATGAATTGATGAAGCAATAATTGGTCTATACGTATTAAGTTCAAAATTACCATTTGTACCAGCATAATTTACTGTAGCATCATTTCCTAAAATTTGAGCATAAACCATATTTACAGCTTCACATTGTGTTGGATTCACTTTTCCAGGCATTATAGAGCTGCCAGGCTCATTAGATGGAAGTATTAATTCTCCTATTCCAGCCATTGGTCCACATGCTAACCATCGGATGTCATTAGCAATTTTATTTAGTGATCCTGCACAAATTCGAATCTGTGCTGATAAATTAGATATAGCATTTTGAGAAGATAATAATTCAAATTTATTCTTACATACGTTAAATGAAAGTCCCGTTTCTTCAGAAATAAATGAACACATTAACTCATCAAAACCACTTAGAGTATTAATTCCTGTTCCAACAGCTGTACCTCCAACAGGTAAATCGCTACATTCTTTTAAAGCATGCTTAATTCTTGAAATATCATTTTTAATCATTGATGCATAACCAGAAAACTCTTGCCCTAATCGAATCGGTGTTGCATCCTGAAGATGAGTTCTTCCGACTTTAATTATTTTGTGAAATTCTTTCGATTTAACAACCAAAGATTTCTCCAATAAAGAAAGTGCAGGAAGTAAATTATCCTGAGATGATATCACGCTTCCAATTAAAATTGCTGTTGGAAAAGTATCATTTGTAGATTGTGACATATTTACATGATCATTTGGATGAACAAACTTGTAAGAACCTAACTTAGCACCAAGAATTTCATTTGCTTTGTTTGCAACCACTTCATTTACGTTCATATTTGTTTGAGTACCACTTCCAGTTTGAAAAACTGGTACTGGGAAATCATTTAAATATTGCTCGGGGTTATCTAAAATATGATTGCATGCTTTAATAATTGCATCAGACAATTTTTTTGAAAGATTTTTTTGAGCATAATTTGTCTTTGCAGCACATTTTTTTACTATGATATAAGGAAGAATTAAGCTGAATTCCATAGACCATCCAATTTCGAAATTTTGTATTGCCCTTTGAGTTTGAGCACCATAATATGCTTTTGAAGGAACTTTTATTTTACCTATGCTGTCTTGCTCGATCCTGAAGGACATTATTTTACCTCCCAGGTATCTCCAGCATTAAGTAAATCGTTAACACTTTTTGGACCTTTAGTATTTTTTTCTGCTTGTTTCATCTGATCTACCATCATATCATCATAAGTTGGTCTCTCAACACAATATAATACTCCCAAAGGTTCTGGGAAAGTATCACTTGCAGTAAAATTAGAAAGCATATCTCCAATGAAAGCATCGGTTTCATCATGAACTAAAATATCTTCTATTGAATGTTTATCTCCAATGGTAACTACTTGAGGCTTGATTCCATCAAGATGAATTCCTTTATTATTTTCTTTACCAAAAATCATTGGTTCTCCGTGCTCAACTTTCAAAACTCTTTCAGATTTAGTTTCTTTATCAGTTAGTTCTGAGAAAGCGCCATCATTAAAAATGTTACAATTTTGGTAAATCTCAATAAAAGAAGTTCCGCGATGCTCACTTGCTCTCTTTATCATACTTTGTAAATGTTTTAAGTCTCTATCTATGGTTTTAGCAACAAATGCACCTCTAGCACCCAAAGCTAATTTTGTTGGATTAAATGGATAGTCTAAAGATCCCATCGGTGTGGAATAAGTTATTTTACCTTGTTCTGAAGTTGGAGAATATTGCCCTTTTGTTAATCCATAAATACGATTATTAAATAACATGACATTTAAATCAACATTTCTTCTCAAAAGATGAATCATATGATTTCCACCAATTGAAAACCCATCACCATCTCCAGTAACAAGCCAAACAGATAAATCTGGATTTGAAATTTTTAATCCACTCGCTACTGTTGGAGCTCTTCCATGAATGGTATGAAATCCATAAGTATTCATATAGTATGGGAATCGGCTTGAACAACCAATACCTGATATAAATACAACTTTCTCTTTTTCAGTAGTTATTTCAGGAAAAATTTTCTGAGTTTGAGCAAGAATTGCATAATCTCCACATCCTGGGCACCATCTAACTGCCTGATCTGATTCAAAATCTGCTTTTTTTAATATTGGTTTATCAACCATTGATTAAATCCTTTACTTTTTCTTCAATTTTTGATGCACCAAGAGGTTTTCCTTGAACTTCATTTAGTCCAATTGCATCAACTAAATATTCTGCTCGAATAATTTGTCTAAATTGTCCTGTATTGACTTCTGGAATTAAAACTTTCTTATAATTATTCAATATTTCAACCAAGTCTTTAGGTAAAGGAGAAATCCAATTAATTGAAACATGACCGACTTTTAGATTTTCAGATAATAAAGATTCTGTAGCTGCTCTACACGCACCATGAGAACTTCCCCAACTTAAAATAAGCACATCTCCACTTTTTTCACCAAAAACTTTTGTTTCAGGAAGCTCATTAGCAATATTTGCAATTTTTTGAGCTCTAATCTCAACCATTTTTTGATGGTTATCAGAATCATAGTTTACATTTCCAGTTATATCTTGTTTTTCCAATCCACCAATTCTGTGTTCTAAACCCTTAGTACCTGGAATAGCCCAATTTCTAGCTAAAGTTTTTTCATCTCTTTTATATGGAAGGAATTTTTCATCTTCATTTTCTCTAGCAAACTCTACCTTAAAATCTTCTAATTTATTTGGATCAGGTATCAACCATGGTTCAGAACCGTTAACTAAATACCCATCTGACAATACCATTACAGGAGTCATATACTTGACAGCTAATCTACATGCTTCATAGGTCGCAAAAAAACAATCTCCAGGTGTAGTTGGCGCAATTACAGGTATAGGAGCTTCGCCATTTCTTCCATAAACAGCTTGAAACAAATCAGATTGTTCAGTTTTTGTTGGTAAACCTGTACTAGGACCACCCCTTTGAACGTTAATAACTACTAATGGTAGTTCAGTCATTACTGCTAGACCTAAAAATTCTGATTTCAATGCAATACCTGGACCCGATGAAGCTGTTATCCCAAGAGCCCCACCATATGAGGCGCCTAGAGCAGCACCAATTCCAGCAATTTCGTCTTCTGCTTGATAAGTTTTTATCCCAAACTGCTTCCAGTTAGAAAGTGTATGCAAAATATTACTTGCAGGAGTGATTGGATAGCCGGCAAATGTAATGCCTAAGTTACTTTTTTCAGCAGCAGTTAAAATACCCAAACACGAAGCAAGTGTTCCGTTCATATTCCTGTACTTACCTTTTGGTAGCTTAGCTTTTTCAACTATATATCTTGTAGTAAATATTTCAGCAGTATCCCCATAATTATATCCTGCATTTAACGCTCTTACGTTGGCTTCAATAATATCAGGCTTTGATTTAAATTTTTGATTTAGCCAGTCGATTGTAGGTTCAAGCGGTCTATCATACATCCAAAATAAAACTCCTAGAGCGCATAAGTTTTTTGTTCGATCGACCATTTTTGATGGAATGTCTATTCCTTCACAAGCATTGGTAACAAGCTTGCCCATTTCGATAAAATGAGTTGAATAATAATCTACTAAAGATCCATCCTCTGTAGGATCATCTTCATAGCCAGCTAACGTTAAATTTTTCTTTGTAAAAGCATTTTTATTAACAATTAAAGTACCACCGGGAACCAAATCTTTTAAATGTACTTTTAAGGCTGCTGGATTCATTGCAACTAAGACATCAGGCTTCTCTCCAGGGGTATGAATTTCCTGCGAGCTAAAATGAATTTGAAAAGAGCTAACACCTGCCAAAGAACCTGCAGGAGCACGAATTTCTGCAGGAAAATCAGGTAGTGTACTTAAATCGTTTCCAACAACAGCAGAAGTTTGTGTAAATCTTCCACCACTTAACTGCATACCATCTCCAGAGTCACCTGCAAATCTAATAGTAACATTGTCGATTGTTTTATTGCTTACATTTTTAGCCATTTTTTTCTCCAAATGAGAAACAATTTACATTATGGAATTTAACATAGCAATTAGTATGAAAATTAAAATTTTTCTAAAACTATAGGACATAAATCTTATGGTAATTAAATTCCTTCCCTTATATGAAAAACATAAGAAATAATGTGGTTGAAGTACTCAAGCAATGTAATGATCCAGAGCTTCCAATAGATCTGTGGAATCTTGGATTAATTTATGACTTGAAAATCAATGAAGAAGGTGAAAAATTCTCGGTAGATATTGTTATGTCTCTCACTACTCCTGGATGCACAATGGGTCAATATATGATTGATGACATTAAAAATAAAATGACATCAATTGATTCCATTTCAAGAGTTGATGTGGAACTTACATTTGATCCGCCATGGAACCCAGAAATGATGACAGAGGAAGGTAAAGTAAAATTAGGATTATAATGAGTGAAGAACTTAAAAATCAAAAAATTAGTATTACTGAAAAAGCTGCTTCTAGATTAAAAAATATAATCGAGAATGAAGAAACTGATACAAAGGGTATCAGAGTAACAATCGACACTGGTGGCTGCTCCGGTATGTCTTATAAAATAACATTTGAAAGTGAAAAACAAGAATTTGATAAAGTCTTTGATAGCCACGGAATTTCAATATTTTGTGATGTTAAAAGTTGGATATATGTCAGAGGTTGTGAAATAGATTTTTCAACAGATTTACTTAACGGAGGATTTAAGGTTAATAATCCAAATGCTACAAGAACATGTGGTTGCGGTATTAGCTTTTCAGCATAATTATGGTAGATAAAAATCAACAGGTAATAGATAAAACACTCGAGCAAGAATACAAATATGGATTTACAACAGATGTAGATCAAACAAAATTTGAACCAGGTTTAGATGAAGAGGTCATAGCTAAGCTTTCTAAGATAAAAAATGAACCTGAATGGCTGCTCGAATGGAGACTGAAAGCGTTTAAGAATTGGAAAAAAATGTCAGAACCAACTTGGGCAAAGATTGATTATGAACCAATCGACTATCAAGCATTAAGCTATTATGCTGCTCCTAAACAAAAAAAGAATGACAGTTTGGATGATGTTGATCCTGAAATTTTAGAAACATACAATAAGCTAGGTATTTCACTTGATGAGCAAAAAAGATTAGAAGGTGTTGCTGTGGACGCTGTTTTTGATAGTGTATCCATTGCAACTACCTTTAAAGATGAGCTTGCCAAACATGGTGTAATATTTTGCTCTTTTTCGGAAGCAGTTCAAGATCATCCTGAATTAATAAAAAAATATTTGGGCTCAGTTATACCTGCAACAGATAATTATTTTGCTGCTTTAAATTCGGCTGTTTTTAGTGATGGTTCATTTGTTTATATCCCAAAAGGTGTTCGTTGCCCAATGGAGCTATCAACTTATTTTAGAATTAATGCTACAAACACCGGTCAATTTGAGCGAACTCTCATTATTGCTGATGAAGGTAGTTATGTAAGCTATTTAGAAGGATGTACGGCACCAATGAGAGATGAGAATCAATTACATGCTGCATGCGTGGAACTTGTTGCGCACAAAGATGCTACTATCAAGTATTCCACTATTCAGAACTGGTTTTCTGGGGATAAAGATGGTAAAGGTGGAATCTATAATTTTGTTACTAAAAGAGGAAATTGTCTTGGGGATAATTCCAAAATTTCATGGACACAAGTTGAAACTGGTTCTGCAATTACATGGAAATATCCAAGCGTAATCATGCAAGGTGATAATAGTGTCGGTGAATTCTATTCAGTAGCTGTGACAAAAAATAAACAGCAGGCTGATACTGGTACCAAAATGATTCATATTGGTAAAAATACAAAAAGCACCATTATAACTAAGGGTATATCAGCTGGTGAAGGTCAAAATACTTATCGCGGCGGGGTTAAAATTTTAAAAAATGCAGAAAATGCTCAAAATTTCTCGCAATGTGATTCTATTTTGATTGGAGACAAGTGTGGGGCCCATACTTTTCCATATATTGATGTAAAAAATCCATCAGCAAAAATGGAGCATGAAGCTACCACTTCTAGTATTGGTGAAGATCAACTGTTCTACTGCAATCAAAGAGGTATAAAGCTTGATGATGCTGTTTCAATGATTGTAAATGGATTTTGCAAAGAAGTTTTTGAAGAACTACCCATGGAATTTGCTGTTGAAGCAAAACAATTAATTGAAGTAACCCTTGAAAATAGTGTAGGATAATAAAATGATTAAAATTAAAAATTTAGAAGCATCGATTGATGATAAAACAATATTAAAAGGTATTGATATGGAAATACCAGCTGGAGAAGTCCATGTAATTATGGGTAGAAATGGTTCTGGAAAGAGTACATTAGCCAATGTAATTGCTGGTAACGAAGCTTATGAAGTCGATAGCGGCAGTATTGCTATGAATGATACTGATATTACTGAGATGAGTATAGAAAATCGAGCTTTAGAGGGCATATTTTTATGTTTTCAATATCCTGTTGCTATTCCAGGTGTAGGTATGGCCTACTTCTTGAGATCTGCATTAAATGCTCATAGAAAACATCAAGGTAAAGATGAAATGGATGCACTAGAATTTTTAAATAATGCTAAAGCAATATTATCAGAACTAGGACTTGATGATTCTTTTTTAAAGAGATCTATAAATGATGGTTTTTCTGGAGGAGAAAAAAAGAAAAGTGAAATCCTTCAACTCCTAACTATAAATCCAAAATTAGCAGTTTTAGATGAAACTGATTCAGGATTAGATGTTGATGCATTAAGAACAGTTGCAAAAGGTGTTAATAAGTTTAAAAATGAAAATAATTCTGTATTAATTATTACTCACTATCAGCGTCTACTAAACTATATTAAACCTGATGTTGTTCATTTAATGATTGATGGAAAAATTGTTGAGTCTGGAGATATGTCTCTTGTAGAAAAAGTTGAAAAAGATGGATATTCTTGGTTAGAAAAATAAAATGATCGACTCAATCAAAAAAAGTAGTTTAGAATTTTTCAATGCCAATGGTCTGCCAAGCAAGAAACTTGAAAATTGGAAATTTACTTCATCCAAAAATTTCAAAAATTTCAATAAATCATCTTCTAAAGCTGAAAAGCAAAAAATTGAATCTGATGAATTATCAATTGTATTTGTTAATGGGGTTCTTGATAAAAATTCATTAGAAAATTTTAAATTTTCTGATTTACTTGAAGTTAAAAACTTAGATGAGCTTAATAAAAAAGAACTATTGTATTGCTCTGAAAATTTTTTGAAAGAATCTATGTTTAATCTTGGAATATCTGAATTTGAAAATGGGAGTTATATTTCGTTTAAAAGAAATTCGGTTATTGAGGAAGTTATTAATATCAAAAATTATTTTTTTGAAAACGGCAATAATGAAAGAGTATCTTCCTTCAATATTTTTCATATTAATGAAGGGTCGGAAATTTCTATCATTGAAGAAGATATTAAAGAAAACCATTCAATATTCAATTTGAAGCTAAACAAATTCATTTGTGAAAATTCTACAATATTCAAATATGGAAAATCTTTTAATGATCACTCACAAACATATTCATTATCATACAACTACTATCAAATTAAAAAAGATGTTGTATTAAGTGTTGATTCCATAATCACAAGCTCTTTTTTTAATAAAGAATTTATTGAGGTTGACCTTAACAACTCAGGAAGTGATGCTAAAATCAATATTTTAAATCTTGGTAAAGAAGAGCAGCATGTCGATAACAATATCTTAATCAATCACAACGCTGAACATTGTACAAGCTTTCAACATGTGAGAAATGTCTTAGATAATAAGTCTACAGCAGTTTTTAATGGCAAAGTTATTGTTGCTGAAGGAGCGCAACAAACTGATTCAAATCAATCTAATAAGAATCTCCTTCTTTCACTTGAATCAAATGCATTTTCCAATCCTCAGCTAGAAATCTATGCTGATGATGTTTCTTGTGGACATGGTTCAACAACAGGTGCTTTGGATGAGAATAGTATTTTTTACCTACGTGCCAGAGGAATTGACTATTCAAGTGCTCAAAAAATATTGATCAAAGCTTTTGCAAAAGAAGTCATTGATGACTTTTCTCTTTCATCGCTCCAAGATATATCCGAAATTGCTTTGGATAGCTGGATTGATGGATAATATAAAAAATAATCTCGCAAATATTCGTGATGGCTTTTCTATTTTAGATGGACAAGACAAGTTGGTGTATTTAATTGATTTAGGCAAAAAGCTAGATCATATAAACGAGTCTGATCGAACTGAAAATAGAAAAATTCATGCTTGTACCTCACAAACCTGGTTAAAACTTGGTTATGAAAATGATCTTGTAACAATCAAAGCTTTTTCTGAAAGTACAATTGTTAAAGGTTTGCTTCGAATTCTTCAAATTGGTTTTAATAATTCAGAAAAAAAGAGTATAATTAATTTTATAGATAGTTTTGATGATTGTAGCAGTCTATTTGAGTGGCTAAATCTTGGTCCAGCAATATCTAGTCAAAGACAAAATGGATTTCTAGGGTCACTTGATTATATTAAAAAGGAATTAAATGATGCATAAAGAGTTTACAATATTAGAAGACATAGTAGTTCACAGTGTTCCTGATGGAATTAGAACAACATTAGAAAAAGGTAAGTCAGGTATTATTTCACAATCTTTGGGAGACAATTATACTATAGTAGTTGAGGGGAACATGTACCAATTAAGTGGTATAGATGGTGAAAAAATAGGCGAAGAAAAACGTGAATTAAGTTCTAACAATTTTGCAAATGAAGAAGAAGTATGGAATGTTTTACATACATGCTATGATCCTGAAATTCCAGTTAATATTGTTGATCTTGGCCTAGTTTATAATTGTGAGCTTAAAGAAGAAGAAGGCGGAGTTAATATTTTAATTCAAATGACACTTACCGCTCCAGGCTGTGGAATGGGTCCTGTAATTGCTGATGAAGTAAAACAAAAATTATTATCACTTAGTGGGGCGAAAGCAGTTGAGGTTGAACTCGTATGGGAGCCACAGTGGAATCAAGATATGATGAGCGATGCAGCAAAATTACAACTTGGTCTCTATTAAATAATTATGTTAGATATCAGAAAAGACTTTCCAAACCTTGAGGAAAAAAATCGAGGAAAAACTTTAGTTTATCTTGATAGCGCAGCTACGAGTTTAACCCCAAAGCAGGTAATTAATTCTGAATCAGAATATTATGAAAAATTTGGAGGAAGCATTCATAGAAGTGTGTATGAATTAGGCGAAAAAGCTACTAATGCTTTCGAAAATAGTCGAAAAAGAATTGCTGATTTTATTGGAGCATCAAAAAATTCAATTGTTTTTACAAAGAGTGCTACAGAAAGTATCAATCTTGTTGCTGAATCATGGGGATATGATAATTTAAAATCAGGGGACGTAGTTTTGCTTACTGATATGGAGCATCATTCAAACATAATTCCATGGCAAGTCATTTGTAAAAAGACTGGTGCAGAAATCAAATATCTTAAATCCACAGGACATGGCACTATTAATTTAGATGACTTAAGAAATGCTTTAGATAATAATGTCAAAATAGTAAGTATAACTCATGCATCGAATGTTTTTGGTACAATAAATCCAATTAAAGAGATTATTGATATTGTTAAAAAAAATGGTTCAAAGATCATGATTGATGGGTGTCAGAGCATTCCTCATATGAGAGTAGATGTTGTAGATTTAGATTGTGATTTTTACGCTTTTTCTGGACACAAAATGTTTGGGCCTACTGGAGTTGGTGTTTTGTATAGCAAAGAAGAAATCTTAGAAAAAATGCGTCCATATCAAACCGGTGGAGGTATTATTGAAACTGTAACCATGACTGATTCTACTTGGACAAGCATTCCACATAGATTTGAACCTGGTTCTCCTATGGCAGCTCAAGCAATTGCACTCGCCGAAGCAGTAAATTATTTAGAATCATGCTTAGAAAAACATGATAATTCATTAAATGAGTATTCTCTGGAAAGAATGAAATCAATTAATGGAATATCTATTTATGGAAATCCACCTGAAAGAACGCCAATTATAAGTTTCAATATTGAAGGTATTCATTCTCTAGATTTAGCACACTTCTTAGATTACGAAGGAATTACCATTCGATCTGGCCACCATTGTTGTCAACCATTAATGCAAGCGCTAAATATAACAGCATGTGCACGAGTCAGTTTTTATTTTTATAATAGTGTTGAAGAAGTTGATTTTCTGGTAGACAAAATAAATAAAGCAATACAGGTTATTAAATAATGCAAAATATTAATCTAGATGACTTTTTAACAGAAGGTATTATTAAAGAAAAAGATTTTAGAGAAAAAGTATCCCTGATAAACTGGGAAAAGTATCAAGATCAAAAAGTTATTATCAAAGGGTGTTCAAAAGCAGCAGTTCCTACATGGGCATATTTGATTATTACGGCTAATTTAACTAAATATGCTAAACGTATTTATTTTGGTGAGCCATGCTCGGCAATTGATATTTTTAAAAACTCTTAAGTAAGATTTTCTGCTACAATATCTGCAACATCTTTAACCTTGATTTCTTCTTGCCCTGCTGGAGTTAAGGGTCCAATACCTTGATTCATCATACCATAACAAAAATTACATCCTGTAACTACTGTATCAGTTTTTGATTCGATTACCTGTTCTGCTCTTAAAAGATGAGTTCTACCTTCTCCACTATCTTTTTTCCACCATAAAGCACCACCTGCTCCGCAGCATAAAGTTTCTTTACCGCTTTCATCCAATTCAAAAAATTCAGGAGCAGCAGCTTTAATAGCATTTCGAGGAGCAGAAACTTCATCAAGCGTTCTCGAAAGATTGCATGGATCATGATATGTTACTTTCTCCAATGAACCTGGATTGATATTAATTCTACCCTCTTCTAGTAATTCAGAAATTACTTGGGTATGATGTTTAACCTCATACTTAATTTCATGATATTTTTTATATTCTTTTTGGAGATTTACTACACAATGTGGACACATTGTTGTCACATTTTTTACTTTATTTAATTCTTCGACATTTTGATCCATTAATAATTGATAGGTTAATTTATCTCCTAATTTATTTGCGGGATCTCCAGAGCATTGTTCGTTACTCAGTACACCATATGTAACGCCAGCCGATTCAAGAATTTTGACAAAATTTCGAACTGAACTTACAAAATTAGGGTCCATTGCATGCTTCGCAAAACAACCAAGCCAAAGCACCAACTCTTTGTCAGCTGTGTAAACAGGTAGTTCATTTAATAATTCGCTTGATGATGATCCTTCTGTATTACCAGTTTCTTGTAGATTTCTTAAAAGCTTCTGATATTCTTGAGGAACATCACCTTCTGCTAAAACTTGAAAGCTTCTTATTTCATCTGCCTTTTCAACATGATTTCCTACAGGACAAACCTCTGTACATGCTTGACATGTAGTACATTCCCATCCTGCTTCAACATTAATCTTATCAACTACATTAACATCACCACTTTCTAACATTGGATCTTTTAAATCTAAAATGAAATGGTATTTTGGATCTAAAATGCCTCCACCTCTATTTGCGGGGCATACATCTGTACATCTTCCACATTCAACACATGTAAAAATGTCAAGTGCTTGATCTTTACTTAATCTTGATAAATCAAGCAGTAAGTTGTCTAGCTCTTCTTCTGAAGCTTCCATATCGATTGGAATAGCACCATGGTTGGGTACTTCAAAAGGACGTAAGAAAATATTAAAAGGAGAAAGTACTAAGTGCATATGCTTGGATTGAGGAATTAGAAATAAAAATCCACCTATCACTCCAGAGTGTAACCACCAGTTGAATTTTTCTGCCGCACCAGTTAAAATATGTAACTCATCAATTAAGTAAGTTGTCATAAGAGTAACGATAAAAACTGAAACTAATGCAGAAGTACTTGAAAATTTTCCTAGCGCTTCAGGTTTGATAACAAAACGTCTATATGCTAACCCTAGAATACCAATTGTGCACAAAATTGCCCAAGGCGCGCCAAAAATAAGAAAATATGTATGTCTAAAAGATTCACTAAAAATTGGCAATCCGAAAGCCATACCAAAATGATTAATGGTTATTAACCCAAAAAAAATAAATCCATACATCACCAGAGCATGTAATATTCCAGCAGACTTTCTTTTTCCACTTGCAACTTTTTTATGCAGAATAACTTCATCAAAAACTCTGATAATTCTTTTTGGGAGTTCATCAACGCTAAAGTTTGACTTTCCTTTTAATACAATTCTAAGCCTCAATAATAGGTGATATAAGAAAAAAGAGATGCCAGATAAAAGGAAGAGAGCTAAAGCTATTTGTTCTACGAGAGAAAATTGTAACATAAAAGATTCTTACTTACTGTTGTTAATTTCCTCAGTCAATTTTGGTACAATTTCAAGCACATCACCAATAACAGCGTAATCAGCAATTTCAAATATAGGAGCATCTTCATCTTTATTGATAGCCAATATATTTTTTGAACCCTTCATCCCAACTACGTGCTGAATAGCTCCAGAAACACCGCAAGAAAAATATAGCTTAGGAGATACTACCTGGCCTGAACTACCAACTTGTCTATACGGAGGTAACCAACCCATATCTACTACAGGTCTTGAAGAAGCAACTTCAGCCCCCATTGCATCAGCTAAAGATTGCATCGTAGGAAGATTGTCTTCACTTTCAATACCTCTTCCAACAGATAAAATTAATTCTGCTGCTGTTAAATCAACTCCGCTTGATGATTCTTGAAATTCAGGTTCACTATTTGACTTAATATCGCTATCAGAAAGTTGGACATTAAATTCTTCTACTGATCCAGGAGCTCCCTCCTCAATATCATCACTTGAAAAAGCTGCAGATTGAAAACTTAATAAAGCTTGGTCAGATGATATTTCAATACTAGTAGCAAGCTTTGCATTAAAAACTTGTTTAGAAAAATGTGGATTACCACTATTAAAATCTACAGAAATAATATCACTAACAAATGGTATGCTAAGCTTTGCGCTCACTCTTGGAAGAAAATCTCTAACCATATAAGAATGACCTACTAAAACATATTTTGGTGAAAGTTCACTAATGACATCAGAAAGAACCTTTGAATAACCGTCTGCAGAATACATATCAATTAAGTCATTTTTTGCTAAAATGAGTTTACTAGCTTTGAAATTTTGTGCTTGAGATTTTAACTCATCCACTTTTTCGCCAATACATAATATCGTTAAGTCGCAGTTCAATTCGTTTGCAAACTTTTGTCCTGCTGCTACTGCTTCCAGACTAAAAGGGTGGATTTTACCTCTCTGGTTTTCTAGAACAACTAATACCATTATATAACCTTTAATTTATTTTTTAATATATCCATTAGCTTAGCTACAATTGTATCTGCATCCCCTTCAATTTTTTCTGTAACCTTCTCATTCTTTGGAACATATAAATTTACAAAGCTTTGTTTTTGAGACTCAGAGGAAGATTCAAGAGTATTTAATTCTTTTCTTTTTGCACCCATAATTCCTTTTAAAGAAGGATAGCGCGGTTCATTAATACCAGACTGGATTGAGATACTTGCAGGAAAAGGAAGTGTTACCCACTGAAACCATCCTGATTCTAGCTCTCTTTTAACTTTAATTTTATCGCCTTCAACTTGAGTTTCAATAGCAAGTGTAGCTGTTGACATCTCAAGTAGTTCTCCAATTAAAACACCAGTTTGTCCAGAACCCATATCGTCTGATTGTAAGCCAGATAAAATCAAATCAAAGTTTTCAGATTTTAAATTATCAGCGAAAATTTTTGCAACTGTAAGTGGATCTGTTGTAGAAGACTCATTTTTGATAAATATTCCACGATCAGCACCTTTTGCTAGCCCGTCTTTAATTACTTTTGAAGTATTAGCCTCAGATCCAAGAGTAACAACAACTACTTCAGAACCTTCGCCCGAACTTTCTTTGATTTGTAATGCTTCTTCAAGTGCGTATGAATCACTTTCATTGACAACGTAATTAACAATGGACTCATCAATCCAACTACCAGAGCTATCTACTCTGATACTGGATTCATAACTTGGAATTGCTTTTGTTAATACTGCTATTTTCATTTTTTTATTTAAAAACCGACTATTCAGTCTATTTTTAATATAACTCCTAAAAATTAAATTAAACAATCAATATTTATAAAAAAAACAGGCTATAAAAGAAAGTTGATAAGCGGGGGAAAGTCTTTCAATCTTTCGTATTTTTTATAGCCTGATAAGTCTTTGGTTTAACCAATTTAGCCTTATTATTAAGCTATTAAAAGAATTTTATTCTGAATCTTCTGTAGCAAATTTAGTCCAATCACTTGAAACTGCAGATTCGTCAATTGACGTTTCAGTTTCAGCTGCTACAGTATTACCGCCGTGTCTAGCATCATCTTCATAAATATTTAAGCTATCTTTTTTTACCTCATATTTATCTAGATCAAATTCCTCATCTTCACTATCTAACGACTCTTTATCTTGATTATATAAATCCAAATCAAAGAAATCTAAATTTTCTACATGACCATTTTCCATTAAATACTCAAGGAACGGTAAAAAAATTCTTTGCTTTAAATTCATACCACAGGCAGGACATTTTAATTTGTCACCAATATCAGAAGTCTTTACTTCAACATCACAACATGGAGTTATTACTTCGTCAATACTATTTAAATCAAATGTGCTCATATTGATTCGAAGATATTATTTGTTTAGTATTGTGTCAATCTTTTTTGTAAAGATCAAAAAAAGTAGCTTCTATTGAGGAGAAATCAACATTTCTTCTGGACATTGCTTTTGAAGCAACATCCTTAAAATCGTCAAATGTGATTTTTGAAATTTTACCATTATAGTAAAATGAAAAGCTTGGAATATATCTTGGTGGAAAAGTTTGTGAGACAATATTACAACCCATTTCAATGACTGTTCCCGTATTTAAGTTGGTACCAATTGAGGTTTTTACATGTTCTCCAATGATTGAACCAAAGAAAATGGATTTAGTATCAATTAATTCTCCATTCCATTTCACTGAAACATTCGAGTAATTATTTTTCAAATTACTTGTTGTAGTACCTGCCCCAAGATTTACCCAAGAAGCAATGAAACTATGACCCAAGAATCCTTCATGAGCTTTGTTAGCAAATGGTTGAAAAATTGTGGTATGGACCTCACCTTTGACTTTGCAGTCATGGTTAATTATTGATTTTGAAATATTTGAGTGAGATTTAATTAAACAGTTGTCACCAATAAATACAGGGCCATTAATAATTACAAATGGTTCAATAATAGCTGAATTAGATATAAAAACAGGTCCATTGGATTCATCTATAATTACATTTTCAATATTTGAATATGAACTTTCAATATCTTTAAAAAAAAGATCGATATTAGCAATCCATTGCCATGGAAATTTAAGACTCTCATCTAGATTATAAACTTTATCATTTATAATTAAATGAGATGATATAATTTTTTTCAAATGTTCCATCATATTTTTATAAACTGCTGTATCATTTTAAAAGTTCCTTCTAAATCCTGTTGATAATTAGAATCTAATATAACATTATAATATTTTTTGGAATTATCATAATTAAAACCCATTCTTACTTTTGGGTTACAAAATAAACACAAGAAAGCTCCAAACCTGCTAAAGTTTGCATTTGTATCAATAATATTTTCAAAATTATATATTTTAATTTTTTCAATAAAAATATCTCTTGGTAAACCTAAGGAATTCATGTCATTATATGTATATTGAATTGAATTTTTAATGATTTCATCAGAATAAAAACTAGAAATAGAATCTTTTAAAAGAAAACTGACTGAACCTTGAGCTTTATGTAAAAAAAGTTGTGCCATTTCAAATGCAATATCATTATCTGGAAGAATTACTAGGGTTTCACCATTAAATTCATTAGAATGATCGGAATTTTGCTTCATATTTTCGATATTTTATTGCAAGCATTAATTTTTCTTTTAAAGTGAATTCCATATCTTTATGTTAATTTAATCATTAATTAGAATATTTAATTTTATAAAGGTTTAATTTTTAATATGTCAAAAAACAAATTTGGTAAATATCCATTTGAAAAAGGTATCTATAAAAATATGTACCAAGATAAACTATGGACTATGCGACAATATGCAGGTTTTTCTTCTGTTGATGAATCAAATAAAAGATATTTAAAGCTAATTGAAAATGGAGTAAGTGGTTTATCTGTGGCATTTGACTTACCAACACAGATGGGATACGACTCTGATGATGATATGTCTTTTGGTGAAGTAGGAAAATCTGGTGTTCCAATTTCAACAATTGAGGATATGGAACGTCTTTTTGAAAATATTAATCTTGAAGATATTTCAGTTTCTATGACAATAAACTCTACAGCTTCTATTTTGTTAGCATTTTATTTTGCAACAGCTAAAAAACGAGGTTATGACTTTGATGCTCTTCGTGGAACTTTGCAAAATGATATTCTTAAGGAATATATTGCTCGAGGAACTTTCATTTTTCCTGTAGAACACTCGCTAAGATTAACTTCCAATGTTTTTGAATTTTGTCAACAAAATCTTTCTAAATGGAATAGTATTTCTATATCAGGATATCACATTCGAGAAGCTGGGAGCACCGCAGTTCAAGAGCTAGCTTTTACATTTGCTAACGCAATCACATATCTAGAAAAAGCTGAAGAAGATAATCTAGATCTTATTAAACTAACTGAGCAAGTCTCATTTTTTTTCAATGCCCACCGAGATTTTTTCGAAGAAGTTGCGAAATTTAGAGCTGCAAGAATTATTTGGGCTAAGATAATAAAGAAAAGATTTAAAATAGATAATGTCAAATCTCAATTATGCCGATTTCATGTTCAAACTGGCGGATCAACACTTACTGCACAACAAATTGATAATAATATAGCCAGAACGACTTTAGAAAGCTTATCAGCCGTTTTTGGAGGAGCTCAGTCAATTCATACAAATGGAAAAGATGAAGCTGTCAGTTTACCCTCAGAAGAAAATGCAACTACAGCTTTAAGAATTCAGCAAATAATTGCACATGAAAGTGGAGTCGCAAACTATATTGATCCATTAGGAGATAGTTCAATTATCAAGGACTTAACTAATAATATTGTTCAAGAAGTAGAATTGAAAATTGATGAAATATTTGAAAAAGGTGGTATGAAAATCTTAATTGAAAAAGGTGAAATTCAAAGTGAGATTGAAAAATCTGCATTCCAATTTCAAGAAGACATTGACTCAAAAAAAACAATCTTGGTTGGAGTAAATAAGTTTATAAATGAAAATGAGATTATAGATTCAGGTACTTCATTTAAAGATAGCTCAAAGGACAGATTACAACGATTAAATATTTTTAAAGAAAAAAGAGACAATAAAATTGTAAAAGATTCATTAAATGAGTTAGTTAATGTAGCCAAAACAAGTAAGAACTTAATGCCACAAATTATAACCTGTGTTGAAAATAATTGCACTCTAGGTGAAATAATAATTGCTTTAAAAACAGTTTTTGGTGAATATTTAGAATAATATTTGGAACAATTATAAATTAATTTAGTTTTATTTTAAGGAGGAAATTATGTTACATAAAAATTTAATATTTGTTTTACTTGGATTATTAATGATCAGTTGTTCAGGAACTGTTCCTAGCGTTGGTAATGAAGTTTCTGTTCAGGAAGTAGAAGAAAGCAATGAAGCTGCAGCAAAACAAGAAGTCTCTGTTGAAACATTCACTGTACAAGAACCAGAATCACCACCATTGCCTGTATCTGTTTTTGAACCATATATGATTAAAAGAGGTGATTTTCTAACAAAAATAGCTTTAAGAGAATATGGTGATGCGTCAATGTGGAGAGATATTTATTCATGGAACAAAGATGAAATTGGTGATAATCCAGATCGTTTATATCCATATAACTTTTTATCACTTAAAAGAGAATCTACTGATGTAAGGGACTGTGAACCTGAGTTTTTTGACTACACAATTCAATCTGGTGATACTGCATGGAACTTAGCACAAAGAGTGTATGGCGATGAATTAGCTTGGGTTATCATTTATGTAGACAATGCTAAATTGATTAAATCAACAGACGGAGTATTGCAACCTGGTACTACATTCAAGATGAGAAAAAAACTTGATCCTTGCAATTAATCTTAAAAGATATTGATTTAAAAACTAATTGGATTAAATCTGGAAAAGGGTCTTTTATATATTTTGAAACAATTGACTCAACTTTAAATATAGCTCTTGATCAACAATTTCAGGAAAGCTCCGTTGGTAAAATTGTCATAACGGATAATCAAACCTCTGGAAAAGGATCTTATAATAAATCTTGGTATAGTGAACCTTATAAAGATTTAACATTTAGTATTATTCTTGGCTCATCAAATAATTTTCAACAAAATCTAATTGATGAAACTTGTTCAGTAATAGTAAGTATTCTTAATGAATATCAAATTGAAGCATATCAAAAACCACCTAACGATATCTATGTTAAAGATAGAAAAATAGCTGGGATTCTTTTATCTAATGTACAAATTGGTAATAGTGGCAATTATCAAGCATTAAGTGTTGGAATTAATATTAACTCTAATATTGAATTAGAAGAGTTAGATATCAATGCTAAAGCAAATCACACATCTTTTGCAAAAGAATTAGGTAAAGAAATAAATAGAGAAAAAGTTCTAGTTGAAATTATTGAATTACTTGATAAAACTATTCAAAAGCAGGTAAATCAGTAATCTTCTGCCCAAGAATCAATGTGTGGATTTCATGTGTTCCTTCATATGTGTAAACTGTTTCAAGATTCATCATATGTCTCATTACTGAATAATCATCCATTATACCATTAGCTCCAAGAATTTCTCTTGCACTTTTAGCGCAATCTCTTGCAATTGCTACATTATTTTTCTTTCCAAGAGAAATATGAGCAAAATCCAAAAGGTTTGAATCTTTTAATTTGCCCAATTGAATTGCTAATAATTGAGCTTTGGTGATTTCTTGAACCATTTCAACTAATTTTTTTTGAGTCAATTGGAAGCCTGCTATAGGTTTTGAGAACTGTTTTCTATCCTTACTGTAGGCAAGTGCAACTTCATAACAATCTATTGCTGCTCCTATTGTTCCCCAAACAATTGAATATCGGGCTTGAGTCAGACAAGATAATGGACCTTTTAAACCCTCAACTCCTGGCAAACGATTTTTATCAGAAACTCTTACATCTTTCATAAATAATTCAGAAGTAATAGATGCTCTTAAACTCATTTTACCATGAATATCGGATGCAGTAAAACCATCCATTCCTTTTTCAAGTAGAAAACCTCTTACTATGCCTTCTTCATCTTTAGCCCAAACTACCGCTACATCTGCAACAGTTCCATTAGTGATCCACATTTTAGATCCATTAATAATCCAGTCATCTCCATCCTTTACGGCTTTAGTAGCCATTCCGCCAGGATCAGATCCATGATTAGACTCAGTTAAACCAAAACAGCCTACAGCTTCTCCGGATGCAAGCTTAGGGAGCCATTTATCTTTTTGCTCTTCTGTTCCATATTGAAAAATAGGATACATTACAAGACCGCCTTGAACACTACAAACAGATCTTAAACCTGAATCACCTTTTTCTAATTCCTGCATAATTAAACCATAAGCAGTATTGCTAATTTCACTACCACCATATTTTTTAGGTAATGTTGCACCAAAAAATCCTAGCTCACCCATTTTTGGGATTAAATCAACAGGGAATGAACCTTTTTCATAATATTCATTTACCAAAGGCATAAACTCTTTTGTTACAAATTCGTTTGCTGTTTTTTGAATTAACAGCTCTTCATCTGTTAAAAGAGTCGTAATGTTGCAAAAATCTGGACCAATATATTTCATAATTTTATGTTGAATTTTATATCAAACTACACTAAAAAAGCAAGTCTGAAACCCCCTCAAACAATACTGAATTTGTAGCAATAATTGTATCTGTAACAAGTGTTTTTTTTTGATTATAAATAATTTTTTTGTCATTAATCGTTTTAAATACTCCTCCTGCTTCTGAAACAAGACAATCTCCTGCACATATATCCCATTCATTTTTTGGGGCAATTGTCGTAAAAATATCATAATTACCTGAACTGACAAGTGCTAACTTATATGCAACACTACCAATAGGATTAATAGATTTAAAGTCATTACGATATGGCTCCCACTCTTTTCTTTTTACCTCCGATCTGCTAACCGTTATGGATGCATCTAATAAATTTGTTTTTTGACCGACATTTACCTTTTTACCATTCAAATAAACTCCTTTATTTTTTTGACATGAAAACATTTCATCGGTTGCAGGATTATAAATAACACCAACGACAGGGTGTCCATCATAAACCATAGCAATACTAACAGAAAAATGTGGAATACCCTCAATAAATTCTTTGGTACCATCTAAGGGATCAACAATCCAAACTCTATCTTTACTAAGTCTTTCTTCCGTATCAACTGTTTCTTCTGAAAGCCAGCCGTCATTAGGAAATTCGCCTATTAAAAAATCAGATAAGTATTCATCGGCTTCATTATCAGCAATTGTAACTGGATTGTCAATTCCTTTCATTTTGACTTTATTATCCTCTGACTTATAATATTTCATAAGGATTTTTCCAGCATTTCTTGCTGCTACTTTTGCTGCAATTAATTCTTCATTAAACATAAGAATAGATAATATGCATTTTAAATGTAAATTTCGTTAAATTAATATGATTTTGAGGCGTGAAGCTTAAAACAGTTTTTTTATAATTTTTTTTATTTAAAGTAATTTTCTTATAAAATTCTTCTCTCCTCAACTCAACAAATAAAATGAAAGAAATCAGAAGAATTCTTCTGATTAATGAGGTATATAAAGATGAAGAAAGAAATCTACATCAGCAAAGGAGTAGGTGAAACTCGTATTGCCGTGAAAGAAAACGGTAAGTTAGCTGAACTACACGTTGATAAACAATCCCAAGTTAAAACTGTCGGAAATATCTATAAAGGTATTGTTGAAAATGTTATTCCAGGTATGCAAGCTGCATTTGTAAATATTGGTCAAGATGTAAATGCGTTCCTACCTTTTTCAGAAATTTCAGATTCTGAACTTATTGTAGAAAAAAACAAAAAAACTCAAAACTCAAAAGAAGTAGATGTTCTCTTGCAACCAGGTCAAGAAATTATAGTCCAAGTCATTAAAGAACCTTTTGATAAAAAAGGTGCTCGAGTAACTACTGATCTATCAATAGCTGGACGATTTATCGTTTTGATACCAAAATCAAAATATATTGGGGTATCAAAAAAAATGAGAGATAAATATGAAAGAAGACGTTTGAAAAAAATTGCAATGGAAATTAAACAACCTGGTTTAGGAATGATCCTCAGAACAGTTGCTGAAGGTAAAACTGATTCACAAATTGAAAATGACTACAAATCATTGATTAAAAAATATAATGACCTTCTTTATAAGGCTGAAAAAAATAAGGCACCTAAACTTGTCCATAATGATTTAAAGGTAACTTCAAGTGTTTTAAGAGATTTGATTAGTGAAAAAGTTGAAAAAATCATTGTTGATTCAAAAGAAGATTACAAAAAAATCCAAAAAATGATTAAAGAAGATGCTTTAGATATTGGAGATGCTTTAGAGCATTACAGAAAAAGAGAGCCATTATTTAAGGAAAGTGGCATCAATAATTCTATGATGAAATTATTAAGAAAAAAAGCATGGTTAAAAAGTGGTGCTTATTTGATTATTGAAAGAACTGAAGCTATGGTTGTAGTTGATGTCAATAGTGGAAAGTTTGTTGGTAAAAAAGGTCATGAAGAAAACTCTTTGAAAATAAACTTAGAAGCTGCAAAAGAAATTTGTGCTCAATTAAGATTAAGACATCTATCAGGATTAATCTTAATTGATTTCATTGATATGGTTAAACCAGAGAATCGCAAAAAAGTATTTCTTGAGATGAAAAAAGAACTCAGAAAAGATCGTGCTAAAGTTGCGGTATCAGAAATATCGGAATTTGGTATTTTAGAAATGACAAGAGAACGAACAGGTTTAAGTATCATAGATTCATTAACAGATTGTTGTGAGGTGTGTAATGGAAACGGAAGAATCATTTCAAAAGATACATTATTAACAAGAATTGATTATTGGTTAAGGGATTATAAGAAGCAAAATAAAGATTTAAGATTAAAATTATTTTTACATCCTGAATTATCAGATTATCTCAAAAAAGAAAAGACGCGAGACTATATAAGATTGATGTGGAAAAATTTCATCTATTTAAAAGTAGTTAATGATGATACAATGAATAAAAATCAATTTAGATTTACAAAGATGTCAGATTCAAAAGATATCACAAATGAAATAGGTACTTGAAAAGGACAAAATTAGCTATTAAGTTCCCACGCTATGTTTGCAATTGTTGAAATATATGGAAAACAGTATAAAGTCGCTAAGGGCGACAAGGTCTTAGTTAATTCTAAGATTGATGTTGCTGAAGGAAAAACTATTAAGTTTGACAGTGTAAAAGCTATCTCAGACAAAGATAAGAGTATTTTTGAAGCGAAAGACTTAGCTAAATACAATGTTAGTGCTAAGGTGCTTGAACATTCAAGGGATGCTAAGGTTACAATTATTAAGAAAAAAAGACGAAAAGGCTACCAAAGAAAACGTGGTCACCGTCAAGATCTAACACTACTGCAAATTCAATCTATTTCAGCTGCTAAAACAAAAAAACCAGCTGCTAAGAAACCAGCTGCTAAGAAAACTGAAAGTAAAAAGTAAAAGGAATTAACTATGGCTCATAAGAAGGGACAAGGAAGTTCAAGAAATGGTAGAGATTCTAATGCTAAAAGACTAGGCGTTAAAGTTTCTGATGGACAGTCAATTTTAGCTGGTGGAATTATTATAAAACAAAGAGGTACAAAGTATCATCCTGGAAGAAATGTAAAAAGAGGAAATGATGACACTTTATTTGCTACATCTCATGGCTTAGTCAAGTTTAGCAAAAAAGGTGGTACTACCTTTGTTAGTGTTCAAGAATTAAATTAAGCTATGACTAGACCTAAAATATCATTAATTGGTGGCGGTCAAGTTGGTGGAAATATCGCATTGCTTTCTGCGCAGAAAGAACTCGGCGATATCGTCATTGTTGATATACCTGAAGCAGAAAACTTCATGAAAGGAAAAGCTTTAGATATTTCACAGCTTCTTCCTCATGATGGCTACGACGCTAAATTATCAGGTACTTCAAAGTTTGAAGATATTAAAGATTCTGATGTTGTAGTAATAACCGCAGGATTTCCAAGACAGCCTGGAATGGATAGAGAAGATTTACTTCAAAAAAATCTAGATATAATGACTAATGTTGCTAATCAAGTCAAAAATTTTGCTCCAGAAGCATTTGTAATTGTTGTTTCTAATCCTCTTGATGCTATGGTATATGCTTTTTACAAAATTTCTGGTTTTCCAAAGAACAGAGTTGTTGGAATGGCTGGAGCTCTTGATAGCGCAAGATTTAGAGCTTTCATTGCTGATGCTACAAATTTGTCATCACAAGATGTTAATTGTATGGTTTTAGGTGGACATGGTGATACTATGGTACCTGTAAGTAGATTAGCTACTGTAGGTGGAGTTCCATTATTCTCTTTACTTAGCAAAGAGGAAATTGCAGCTATCGAAGATAGAACCAGATTTGGTGGTGGAGAAATAGTGAAACTTTTTGGAAAAGGTTCAGCTTTTTATGCACCAGCTCAATCTGCTGTTGAAATGATTGAAAGTTTTGTAAGAGATAAAAAAAGAGTTATTCCCTGTGCTTCACTATGTGAAGGTGAATTTGATATTGATGGTTACTTTATTGGAGTACCAACAGTCATCGGCTCTGGAGGTGTAGAAAAAATACTTACTTTTGATCTTAACGACGAGGAAAAATCTTCTCTAAACAATACTCTTGTTGAAGTAAAAAAAACTGTTAGTGAAACTGGTTTATAATACCCCTTTCAAATTTTTTATTTTTCTATTTCTATGCATTATCGATAATGCATATTCACAATCAAATTATCTTGTAAATGAAAGTTTAAATGGAACTTTTGCGCAAGGGAAAATGGAAGGTAGTGTAAATAAATTTTTTGCTCAAGATACCTATTATTTAAGAAGTAATTTTAATATTAAAGTTTTAAGATTATTTAATATAAAGCGAGATGATGGGTACATTATATCATTTAGTGATTCTACAGTCACAAAAATTAACCATAAAAAAAAGAGGTTTGCAGTTTATTCCTTTAATGAATTTCTTGAAGAAAGCATAAATGATTCACAGGGGGGTCCTCCACAAGAAAATATGGATGAGGAAAATGACTCAAATAATAGTGAAAGTGTTGAAATTAATATTAGTGATGAAATAGAAATCTTGAATAACTTTGAAACAAGAAAAGCTGAAATCGTTATAAATGATGATGAAGAATCAAGTTTATTTATTTGGTTTTCTGAAACAAATTTAAAATCTCAAACAGAATTGAAAATGAATGAGAGATTAAAACAGCTATTTAATGGTACAATTCCGCCTGATTTAGGTTTGAATGCAATGGATATTCCGTATGATGAATATGATATAAATATCAATGCTTTAACAATCAAATTTCAAGCATTAAGTGAGAATGGAACTTTCACTTATAATTTGTTAGAATATTTAGAACAAAAACAATTGCCAGAGATATTTAAAATTTCTAAAAATTATAAAAAAGTAAAAAAACTATAGCTTTTCTAAGTAACTTTTCATGCCTTGATATGCTTTTTCTTCTCGCTTAAAAGGTCTATCCAACGTCACTCCAACTTGAAAAAGTTCAACCGCTTTTTGCTTTTTATCAAGCTTTAAATAGGTTTTACCAAGCCAATAATACGTACCAATATAATCAGGGTTGTACTGCAAACTTTTTTCAAAGAAATATTGTGCCTCTTCAAAAGAACCCTTAGGAGGTTCAGAAAATAAAATTGAAGCAATACGTCTTGATGCTCTACCTAAATCTGCCAACTTATAGTGCCACTGTCCCATAATACTATAACAAAACTCATCATTAGGTAGAAGTTCAATAACTTTTAAAGCAATTGTTTGAATATTTTTTGACTGCTCAATTTGATTTCTAATTGTATCCTCTTCAACAGTTTTACCTAAAGCAATAACATACCATTTTAATATGTTAGGATTATCAGGATCGATATCATTTGCTTGCTCAATATATTTAAATGCCTTTAAAGCATTCTTTTTATCTTCGCCTTCTTCGATTGCTGACTCCGATAAATAATGGTGTGTAATTGATAATCTTAAGAGAATATCACTATTTTCGGGATATTTACTATTAAGTTGTTCTAAAGGTAATTGAACTTGTTCAAACTCAAGATTACTAAGTTTAGTATCAATATCTTTTAATTCTTGACCAGCAATTAACGAAAATAAAACAAAAAATTTAAATAGATTTTTATAAAAAATAATCAAGGATAAAATCGATACATTACTGGTTGATGATCAGAAATTTTACCATCAACATTATTATTAGAAATTCCTGTCTCTGTAGGTAATGAAATAACACTTGATGTTGATGTAGCATCCAAAGTAAACATTGTCTGATTAATAATAATATGATCCAAGTGAGAAGCTGAATATGAGCTTGACCATCCCTGCCAAGAGTATCCACTTGCAGGCCCCTGAAGAATACTTAAATCTGTCAGTTTAAAAGAATTAGCTGACTCAAAGTTATCTTGATCAGTAAATGGACTTAAAGTGGGATTAGTTATTGATTGAGAACCAACATTATTAAAATCTCCTAAAATAATAACATTATCATTTGCTCTATTATTTATGATGTAATCTGTTAATAATAAACTTGCGTGGTGTCTCCTTGTTGTCTCATCTCCAGTATCATTAGCATCATAAGAGTCGTCACCACAACATTTATAATGTATACCAATTAAATAAAGATTAATTGTTTTTACTCCATCGGACCATGTAACATAATTCTCCATAGGAGGTCTATCTGCAAATTGATATGAAGCATTATTGGCATAATCTGAATCACCATCATCATTATTCGGTGTATCAGCCCATAATTCATTTTTAGAATTAAAAGTTACGTATTGATTTTTATAAACTAGAGCAAATCCTAAATTTCCAGATTCTTCATCAAAAACATAAGAGTAATTAGGCATAGAATTCACCATACTTATCAACTCTGACTCTGACCTCATTTCTTGAAGGAAATAAATATCAGCATCCCATTTTTCCATTAAATTCTTCACATAGTCTTTTGTTGATGAATGTTGTGGAAATTGTCTAATATTCCACGTGACAATCTCAACTTGGTTAGATAAGCCATAATCTACAGCATTTGGAAGTTCGTAAGGATTTGTGTTATCTCCATTACCATTATCATCTCCAGAATCTGTAGGTGAGCTGCCACCACTTGAGCATGCTAAAATAATCATAACAAGTAAATATTTATTTAATGATTTAATCATAGATGTAATTTAATAATAAAGTTCCAACTTGTTGCAAGCTTTGTGGAGAACAATTTTCCGGAATATCGTTTTGAGTATGCCAATGATTATAAAATATATTAGGGTAATCAAAATCAATAATATCAATTGCTGGTATTTGAGCGTTTTCCCATAAAGGAACATGATCATCATAAATTTCATAACCAATTCTGTACTCAAAAGCGCTGAGACCTAGCTCATCTGCTAAGTTCCAAATTTCTTTAACCATATCCGGGCTAGTTTGATAAGAAAATCGTTCAATGGGCAATTTTAAATATTTATCACCCACCATATCCACTATGATTGCTGATTTTGGTTTCTCAATTGGTAAATTTTTTGAAAAATATTCTGAGCCCATTGCAAAAGTATATGGCTGTCCATTAATTCCAACATCCTCAGCGTCAAAAAAAACTAAATCAATTCCAATTGGAGGTTTGTTTTTTGAAAATATTGTTGCAAGCTCCATTAGAATTGCTGTACCACTTGCACCATCATTAGCACCTAAGACAGGGATAGAATGTTTTTCTTTATCTGGATCTTCATCTGAAAAGGATCTTGTATCCCAATGTGCACCAATTAGTAATCTTTCCTTTGATTCAACATTAAATCTGGCAACAAAATTCTTACCATCTCTATCAATGTTGGGTTAAATGTTCTAAGTATGAAAATTCTTGAATAATTAATTCAGATGAAAGCACATTCAAATATTCTTCTAAATAATTACTAAACTCTGTATGACCAATTGATCCAGGATTTCTAGGGCCAAAATCACATTGGTCAACCAGATGCTGGAAAGCTCTATTATGATCAAACTCTGGTACACTTTTTTCAACACTATTAGTTGAACAACCAGCTAAAAATAATATGATTATAAATAAACTTTTCATTATCCTCTTATTGCAACATTTAAGTTAATACCAAAATCTCTATCAATTCTTCTTCCAGTGAGGCGGGTATCAGTTTGTCTATATTCATAAAACAAACTTCCAGTGATATCATCTGTTAAAGTATAAGTAATTCTTAAAACGCTTTTTTGAGTATTTGTAAAATTTTGTTCAACAAAATTAATTTTATCCTTTGATCCCTCTTCTGTTTTATTTGAAAAGTCTAAGTTTAAGCTAATATTCATATTATTTCTTAGATAAATATTTCTTTCAGAAAATGGAAGAGGAAAACGAATACCTTTTGAAAAATTATATGTCAATGTCGCAAGAATACTGTTATCAGATATATATGTTAAACCGTTTGCAACTTCATCTAAGGTATGGGTTATGTTACTCCTTAAATTTGTTGAAATTCCATTATTAAATGTAGTGCTAATTCCAATCAAAGGTGAAAATGACCTTGATATCCTTGAGAATTGTAAATAATCATCATTACCATTTTCAAAAGATGAGATGTTGAAAAGATTTATAGGCATGATGCCTTGTTCGTTAAACTTCCATGATAAATTTTGCTTACCAGAAAAAGAATGTTCTAATGACATTGAACTAACATATGGCTTTATAAAACCAATCTTTTCAAGCCCGCCAACTCTAAAAGACCAATTTGAAAATGGAAATCCTTTTGATAAATAACTTCCAAATCCAATATAATCTCTTGTAGTCGAGCGAATATCTATATTATATCCATTTATATTAGATGATACACTTTCATTAAAGGATATCATTAATGATGATTGAGGATTAAATCGTATACCTGTTCTGGCTGAAAATGATTTTTTGATATCTTCATTACCTGTATTCAACCCAACTTCGGAGATTGAATCTAATCCAAGATTATCCTTAAACCCTAAACGATATGATAGTGGAATTTTGCCATCTATTCCATTAGAAATCTTTGTAGTTATATTAGTAATATTGATTGTAAGAGGCTCAATCTTCTTGGATTCATTATATATTCTTTCAAGAGCAAAATTATTTTCAAGAGACTTTTTGATCCTTTTGAAGATTCTTTTCATCTTCCTTTTTATTTTCATCTTCAGCGTCAAAACTTGCTAATCCTCTGGACCTCGTTCGTGATGGTGTCTTTGTTGATTCTCTCTTTGAAACCGGGGTATAAAATATTTCTATAACTTCTGTTGGAGATATAGAAAAATTAACACCTGAATTTCTTACTAAATTTAAATTTGCTGCGTCGTATATACCATTTCTAGGCTGAATCCACGCATAATTTGTATTATATGTGAAATTAGGTTTAAACCAACTCAGCCATTGGGGACTAAAAGTGTAGTTTAAAGTTTCATTAATATTAGTTAATGCACCAACTTTTAGTTGATTTAAAACTTCGTCTCGGTAATCCGACATGTCACTTTTAATATTTTTTGTATAATTCAATTGAGTGTTATCAAATACCTTATAATTAACAGTAAATCTTCTTTCTAGTCCCAAACTAAAATCTTCAATTAGTTCAGAATTCCTTCTTGATATTTTTTCAGATAGGTTTCTGTTTACACGAATTCCGTTGTAAATGTTGATGGTGTGTAAAAGAATCTTGTTTCACTCAATTTTTCTCCAATGATTGGGAAGTTCTCAGTCCACTTAAAGGCTTCAATATAATTATCACTTGGAAATCTTAAATTATAATCAACATTAGTATTTATCTTGTTAACATCTACTGACTCCATAATTGAATCAGATTTTTTTTGAGTTGAAACATTAAATCCTGCACTAAGGTTATCTACTGAATATTTAATAAATGGGTTTTCCGACTTAACCCTTTTTGAAATTTTACCTGTAACATTGATTGTTGAAGATTTTACCATTACAGAATCTGGAGGAGAATTATTTGTTCTTATATCTGTTCCTGGAAAATATTTTGGTGAGTTATTAATTAAATTATAGCTAGTAGTTACAGGAAAAGAAATCCCAAGGGAGCTAGGAAAGAAGTTACCAAGCTGAAAATTGTTATTAAAAGTAAAATTTTCTACAGTCTGATTTGTTCCAATTCTTTCTTGAAGAACGTGAAAGTCTGCATCCTTTCTACTATAAGTAAATGTGCTTTGACTTAAGTCAGATAGATTAAATTTTGACTTAAGTCTTACTGCAGTACCTGTTTCTTTTTTTACACCACTCAGCCTAAGTTCATCTAACCAAATTTCACCAGTTATTGGGTGATCAGAGTCATTTTCTACCCCCACAATAAAATATTGTAATCTTGAAAGAGAAGGGTTCCCAATGATTTCAACATTTTTATAAATAGAACTGTTGTCATCAATGAAACTATACTCCTTATAGCTTAATGAATCAGTAAATGAATCATTTGAATTCAGTAAATTAATTGTATCATCAGTTTCATTTTTAAGCGAAGTGAGCCAATTAAGATCTAAATCAATTTCATTTCTTTTTAATTCTTCATCCCAATTATCATAGACTGGTTTAGTAATTTTATAATACTCATCACCGTTACCGAATTGAATGAAAAATTTTAAATCAGTTTCCTCATTTGAAGCAAAATCACTATTTCCGTATACAAACATTTTCATGCGATCATACATTAGATAACTTTGACCCTTTTTTTCATCCATTGCTAGAATTTTTTTTGCTGCACCCTTGTAATTAGGATTAGATTTTCAAATTGTAATACCAACGATTGTTCTTTTGATCTAATTTGATTTATCTCGTCATATTCACCAAAAACTCCTTTTGGTGGTACATAATTTGGATTATCTTCATCATTGATTACTGAAACTATAAATGTACTGTCCTGCACTGTGTAAGATTCAGTATCTGCAAGTGATGTTCCAAGTTCTTGCCAAGCATTACCAACTAATTCAATTTTAGCAATTTCTAATTTAGTTTCTTCCGTGATACCAGATACAACTAATCTCACAGATTTTATTTCACTTAAAGATATGTCCTGGATTTTATCAAAATGGCTTAATGGAACTCTAATTAATTTCCAACCTGTTTTTATACCATCTACTTCAGTTGAACCTGCAACATAAGTGCTATCATTTAAAGATATTGTTTTAGTAAAGTAGTCATTGGTTCTATCTAAAAATCCTGACTTATCTAAATCTTCAGTATCAGGATATTTACCACCTGTTTGAATTCTGTCACCTGTACCATTTCCTTCCGTACCATTGACTTTTTCATAATTTGAACTACCTTCTGAATAATCCCAATCATCTCCATTAGGATCATTTGAATCGACATCTAAAGAGGCATTTATTAATTCGGTTTCTCCATTTGCAAAATATTCAAGGTAAGAAAGTCCTGATGGATCCAAACATCCTCCAAAACCATCTTCATATTCATTAAAACAACCATCTAACCCAGTGTCTTCATTTTCTTCCAAAAATCCATTTCCTAGTGCCAACCCAGCTTCAGGTACATCTTCAGTATTCAAAATACCATTTCCATTATAATCTTCACTAATTTTTCCTAAATCAATTGTTAAATTTCCTTCATCACCCCTTAGCCAAATTTCAAAAAATCTTGTTCTTGTTTGATCATAATCTCCTATGAACATCGGAGTTATAATGCCTGCCCACAACGAGTCTGGATCAACTGACGATTGAAATTCTTTTGGCTTGTATTTTAAAACCAAAACATCCGTTGTAAGATTTTGTGCTCTTTGTGATGTAGAAACATTAGGCCAAATATTATTAGTAAGTACCTGAGAATAGGGATTATACCAAAACATATTTAATCTATTTCTTTGGTCATACTCCTGGTTGTTAGATATATTGATAGGTGCAGAGGAAATATTCCAAAAACGTCTCAAAATTGAAGGATTTGTTACTCTTTTTGATCCTTCAAAATCATCGATGAAAGCTACCCCGTTACCATCTCCTGTCCTAGAATTTGATATTGAATTTGGATTAGGTAAAACTTGTGCTATCTCACCTTCAATTGAAAAGTTTGATAACTTATTAGCATTTAAAAAACTAAATTGATTTAATCGAGCAGATAAATTATCTAAATCCTTTTCATATCTACCATTAATATCCCAAATGAAATTTTGAATTGGTTCATAGCCTACTTCAACTTTTTTGTTTACAATATCTTGATCATAATAAAGAGCTGTAAGTCCTAAAAATGACTTTTCATCAAAATCAATTTGTGCTCTAGAACCAACCATAATTTTTCTATCAAACGTAACAAGATCATGTTTATCATAAGAAATCTCTAAATCACTATTTGGATCAATATCTCCTGTTAGCATTATTATTCCAGAAAAATAATCAATTTGATAATCAGTACCTCTTTCAAGCTTTTCGCCATTTGAAAGTATTTCTTCACTTCCTTCAACCAAAGTGAAACCTAAACTAATAGTTGATTTAGGATTAGTATAATTAGCGTTAATTGTGAATCTTGAATCTCCAGTGTATTCTGTTCTATTAGAAGTAGTATACATTTTTCCTTGCTGTAAAAACTCTGATAATTCGCTATTATCATTACCCCCATCAATAACATCATTAGAAACAAATGGTAATAAAGCAGGTAGATGAATTTCTCCGGTTACCAAATTAACTATATTTGGGTTATTGTAATCAATGACTTCATCAGGTGATGAGGCTCCTGATTGATTAAAACTATCTAATCCAAAAAGATTTAAGAATGTGCTACCATTTTCAGTTCTATCGCTTACTGGCGTTGAAAAATTGTCAGTAATACTTACTTCAAGACTCTGGGAATCAACATTGGTTGAACCCATTGAATAAACATTTTTAAACATTAAATCCCATGCTGGATGATTTGGATGTGATGATTGAGCTTTAATCATTTTAAGAGTTAAGGTTGGATTTTCAATAGAAACTCCTTCACCTATTTGAACGATTATTTGTCCTGTATTTCTATCTGCAAGTTGATAATGGGCAGCAATGATTTCATTTTGTAAAGAACTTTGCATTCTTATAAATCCTAAATCTTCATTGATACTATAATCTGTACCTCTATCTAATTTAATGAAAGCTCCCTCCTTACTTTCATCCGCAAATTCTGATGTATTATTAGGATTTATATAGGCAATTCCAGGATCTGCTTGTGGATTATTTGATGCATCAATCTTATATAATTCAAAGTTTTTAACAACAACATTTCCAATTGGGTGTAAACCATTTACAAGAGGATAATAAGATGGTATTGCTAGAGTAAAACCACTTTCATCAATTGTGTCAGTTGAACCATTTCTAAACCATTCATGAATGAAGAAGTATAGATTTTTTTTATAGTCATAATCTTGAATCTGATTCAACTTTAATTCCGATGTACCTTTATATTTTTGGGATTGTTTTTTGGTCTTTTCTAAGGATGCAATACTAGTAATATTTACTGGTCCAAGCTTTGATAATGCCTTAACTCCAAATAAGCCATTATTTTTCCCAGAAAAAGTCACAAATTCTGTTGAAGGTAATGACAAAGAAATATTTCCCATCTCCAGTCTTTGTAAAATATCATCCTCTTCTCCCTGATAATCAACTCGAATAGTATTTTCCCAATCAAAATCACGTTCTGAATTTTGATCTAAAGATACAGTGATACGTTCTCCAACTTTTCCCTGCACATTAAGTTGCTGCTTTTGATCAAATTTAAAATTTGTTTTTTCTTGCTCTCTGTAAGAGGAGCGTACTAGCTCTTGATCTTGATTGACTAACTTACCTGATAAGTTAATGTTACCTTGAACCCTTAAAGATGCTCTTCCCAAAGCACCTAGGTCTATATCTGCAATCTGCATAAATCTGTCTGTTTTTTTATCTTATAGTAGTATCTGATGCAGCTATAGAATGAAAGGTTTTAGAAAGGTTAAATTTCTGATTTGAAGAAATTAAAAAATTAATATAATTATCAAAAGTTGAAACATAAGGAAGTGAGGTATTTGTATTTAATATTTTTTCATTTATTGTGATTTTATCAAAAGATGAATTAAAAGAAACATTATATTCTAAAAATTTTTTATCAACTTTGAAGATTCCTATAGGATAATTTGATATATCACTGAGTGAATAATTTGTTTTTTTAGAATTGATGAAAGGGTCAAACGTAATTTCTTTTACAATGCTATTGCTAAAAAGAACTCCAATCAAACAAATGAATATGATCAGCTTCTTCATTTATTATAAGTCTCTAATTTTTGTCACAAACTTCTTAATAGCTAGTCCTCTGTGACTAATGTTATTTTTTTGTTCATTATTCATTTGAGCAAGTGTCATATTAAACTTTTCAGAAAAGAAAATTGGGGTCATATCCGAAACCATTACTTCCAACTTTACTCTTTGTAATTTTGCCCTCTAAAACGCCTTCCACATGAAAATCATTTAATTCCATCAACAAATGAGATGATAGTACGAAATCTTGCTGTTCGAAATTTATCTTCTATACCATCTAATTTTTTTAAAAGTTTTGTCATATTTTCTTCATATGTAGCATTTTCTCCAGCATAACGAGCTGTATAAAGTCCTGGTGCTCCGTTCAATGCATCAACTTCTAAAATTGTATCATCTGCAACAGAAGCAATTTTTGTATGATCAAAGGAAGCCCTTGATTTTATAAACGAATTTTCTTCAATAGTGTTTCCATCTTCAACTATTTCTCCAATTTCAGGAAAATCAGCTAAAGATAATATCTTATCAAAAAATGGTTGAATCTTTGCAGAAATTTCAGATACTTTGTGTTTATTTGAAGTAGCAATAACAATTTTTTTCATTTCTTAAACTAAGAAATATTTATGTGTTTTTTAAATAACTAATATTGCTTAGCTTTTCAGGCATTTTATAGGCTCTGTAGCTCAGTTGGTAGAGCAGAGGACTGAAAATCCTTGTGTCGGCGGTTCAATTCCGTCCAGAGCCACTTCTTTATTATGAAACTTAGTAAAAAAAATATAGCAATTATAGTTGTGACTATACTTCTTGTGGTCTTTATTGGTTCTTTTTTGAGACAACCAAAAGTCTATACATTCTATAAAGAACAATTTGTACCAAGCGATATGGATACTGTATTTGAATTTTTTTCAAGACCTGAAAATCTTGAGAAAATAACTCCATCATCAATGGGTTTTAATATTATAACTCCAACGCCGATTGAAATGAAGGAAGGTGCTATAATTGACTATACCGTAAAAATTTTAGGTGTACCAGTTCGCTGGAGAACTATGATTACTAGCTATAAAGAAAATGAATATTTTGTTGATGAGCAGCTCAAAGGTCCTTACAGTTACTGGCATCATAAACATACGTTTAAAGAGGTTGACGGAGGTATTTTAATTATAGATGAAATAACTTATGCTCTGCCAATTCAAGCCTTTCGAAAAATTGTTCATCCAGTTTTGATAAAACCTCAGCTAAATCAAATCTTTGATTTCAGATTTCAAACAATTAAAGATAAATTTAAGTAATGATTAATTACATACTTTCTAAGTCAAACATAATGATAAATTATGTCGGTTTTACGATTGTATGGTTTTCCTGTGTCTACAGTGGAGCTAAAGGAGATCCAATTATTGCTTTAATACCAACTTTTATTTTCTTATTACTTCATTTTCTAATTGTCACAGACCATTTAAAAGAAGAAATACAACTGATTGTTATTTCTATTATCTTTGGTTTAATAGTTGACTCTAGTTTTTCTATTCTTGGTTTTGTTAAATACAACGGTACATTAGATTTTGCGCCAAATCTAGCACCTCTTTGGATAGTTTGTATGTGGGCAGGTTTTACAGCTCAGATAAATCATGCGATGAAATTTTTGATTGGTAGATATCCATTAATTTGCTTCTATGGATTACTTGCGCCATTAGCATATATTGCTGGAGAAGGTATTGGCGCAGCTGTAGTTACAAATACTTATTTATCCTATGGATTTATTAGCATATCGTGGTCAATAAGTTTATTATCTTTATTCAAAATTTCAGAAAACCTCATGAGCAAATAAAATGAGTAGAATTATTCTTTTAATTACATTATTTATTTTTGGTTGTGCATCACAAAAACCTATTGAACCCAATCAAGTCGTAGATTTTGATGTTCCTGAGCAATGGGAGATTAATATTTCACAGAATTTAGATTTTGATCAAAAATGGTGGAAAATTTTTAATGATGATAATCTTAATTCATTTGTGGTTGAATTCATGGATGAAAATATAAATCTTGAAAAAGCGATGCTAAATACGAGAAAAGCCAAACAAGCATCAGTAATAGCGACTGGTAGTTTATTCCCATCAATTTCAGTAAATAGCAGTGCCGTTGAATCTGAGCAGAACACTGCAGGATTTCCTCCATTCTTTTCAACCTTATTTGGTCAATCATCAGATGAGGTAACCGTATTCACTCAAGAAAATTATAATCTATCACTTGGAACACAATGGGAAATTGATTTATGGGGCAAGCTTCGCCAAGGAAGAATTGCTACTAAACAACAATATTTATCTGCTAAGTATTTTGAAGATTTCCTTAAGCTTTCACTTACTGCTGAAGCATCTAAACTTTATTTTTCAATAATTGAAGCAGAACAAGTTTTAAATAATGCATCAAAAAAACTTAAAAATGCAGAAACTATTTTTGAGCTATATTCTCTACGCTACAATAAAGGGAGTATTTCCATACAAGCTTACCAACAATCAGAAATAATATTTAATGCAACAAAATCTGATTATAATAATAAACTTCTGATTGTTAATTCTCTTAAAAGAGAAGCAAAGTTGCTTGTAAAAGACTACCCTTCAACAGAATTTTTAGTTAACAATAACTTTCCTAAAAAATTACCAAGCATTCCAAGTACTCTACCAGCAGATATTGTCAAAAGAAGGCCAGATTTAATTGCTCAACAATATAATTTACTCGCTAATAAAGCTTTAGATAGGCAAGCTCTTCTAACTTTATTCCCAACATTTAGTCTTACTGGAAGTTATGGAAGCTCATCAAATGATTTAGAAGATTTAACTAATGAAGACTTTTCAGTATGGAATAAAGGATTAAACGTTTTTGTTCCGGTATTTAATGCAGGAAAACTAATTACAAATAAAAAACTTGCTAAGACTAATAGAGAAATTGCAATGCTTGATTTTGTAAATACTTTGCTAAATGCATATAAGGAAGTAGAAAGTAGTTTTGAATCTGATTTGACATCAAATCAAGCTTTAGAAATAATTAATCAAAATATTATTTTGTCGGAAAGTATGTACGATACAACCTTTGAAGGATTTATTAAAGGATCTTCAACCTTCGAGGATGCTATTAATGCGAATAATGCACTTTATGACAATCTAGATTTAAAAGCTCGATTAGAAAAGGTTCGCATAGAACAGAGAATAAATTTAATTTTAGCTCTTGGCGGAGGATTTAAAACAAATGATTAAAAAATTAAAACCATTATTAATCTTATTAGGCGCATTTGCTATATCATATTTATTGTGGCTGCTAGGTCAGGTACAACCTGATCCGGTAGAAGAAGCGCCAGCGCCGGACGTTATTGTTGAAATTTTAACCCCTAAAGATTTTCAAATTCAAATAAGTTCTAACGGTACAACCAAGCCTCTCACCCAGACAGTATTGACTGCAGAAGTTGGTGGTGAAGTTATTTATCGTTCAAAAAAGTTTTCTGAAGGTTCATCAGTTATAGAGGGTGAAATTTTAGCAAAAATTGATGATACAGATTTACAACTTCAATACAAAAATGCCTTATTACAATTGGCGAATGCTGAAGTGCAATATTCTCTGCAATTAGCCGAAGCAGAAGTTGCAAAAGAAGCTTGGGATAAAATTGGTGATGGAGTTGCAAGTGATTTGACTCTTAAAAAACCACAATTGAAACAAGCTGAAGCTTTATTAGAGGTTGCAAAAGCACAAGTAAGTTCAGCAGCAAAAAAATTAAATAAAACTGAGATTATTGCTCCATATGCTGGAAGAATTCAAAATGTTAATATTGATTTGGGTACTACAATTATTCCTGGTCAACCAGTTGGAGCTATGTATACATCAAGTGAAATTGAAATTACATTAGCTGTGAAAGATAATGATTTACAATTTTTAAGTATTCCAATGGATGGAAGAAAACTTAATCCAAGTGAACAAGCATCGGTAGTAATTGAAAGTTTTTACAAAGGAAAAACTCAATCTTGGGAAGGCAAACTTGAAAGAGTTGACGGGGTTATAGATCCTATAACAAGAATGATTAATCTGATAGCGGTCTTTAAAAATGACTTTATTGAAACAGATAAACCTAATCTTCCTATTGGTCTTTTTGTTGAAGCAAAAATTGATGGCATTACATTAAAGAATATTTTTGAGATTCCTATTAATTCTATTTCAAAAGATAATGAAGTATATATTGTCGATAAAGATAATCAGCTAGAGTTAAGAAAATTAACCGTTTTAAAAAAATATAGTGAATTTGTGATTATTAAAGATGGATTAAGAGCTGGAGAAAGGATTGTTACTTCAAAACTCTCGACAGCTTCGAACGGAATAAAAGTCAACCCAGTTTATAATAAATAATGCGTAGTATAGTTACTTGGTTTGTTAATAATAGTGTTCCTGCAAATCTTTTTATGTTTTTTTTGAATAGTAGGTGGGTTTTTTGTATCATATCCTTCAATAAAAGCTGAATTCTTTCCAGTACCAGATCCAAAAGCAGTAACGATTATAGTACCATACCCTGGAGCTTCTGCATCTGAGGTTGAAGCTTCAATTTCCTCAAAGATTGAGGATCGACTAGAAGGTGTTGCAGGAATAAAAAAAATCAATTCAAATTCTTTAGAAGGTGGTGGATATGTAGGAGTTAGAATATTCGCTAGTGCTGATTTCGACAACACGTTTGAAGAAATCAAAACTATTGTTGATGGAATAACCACATTTCCAGAAAATAGTGAAGAACCTATTGTCAAGAAACTTGAGATTGTTGAAAAAGTTCTTGATGTAGTAATTCATGGTGATGTAGATGAAAACGTTCTTTTGAGTGTTACTAAAAGTATCAATGATGAAATAAAAAATCTTAGTGAAGTATCATTTACAGAAATTTATGGAAATAGAAATAGAGAAATATCTATTGAAATTTCTGAAAATAGTTTAGAAAAATATAATCTAACTTTTGATGAGATTGCATTTGCTATAAATATGGGCTCAATCGATTTACCTGGTGGTGTTATCTCTAGTACTAAAGGCGACCTACTTATAAGAACAGTTGGTCAGTCATACAAAGGAGATGAATTTGAAAATATTGTAATTAGAACAAATGCAAATGGTAGTACTCTGCTCTTGAAAGATGTTGCAGTCATTAAAGATACTTTTGAAGATGTAGATAAATTCTTCAAATGGAATGGTACTAAAGCAATGTTTATAAGTGTAAATCTAGTTGGTGACCAAGATGTTTTGGATGCCTCTGATCAGCTAAGGAATTTTGTAAAAAATAAAAAAAATGATATGCCTGAAAATATTCAAATTGACTATTGGTATGATCAAGCAAGATTTCTTGAGGATAGAATAAATATTCTATACAAAAATTTTGCAATTGGAATGTGTTTAGTACTAATTCTTTTAACTATGTTTTTAAGACCTTCAGTCGCTTTTTGGGTTGCCATGGGTATTCCCATATCTTTTGGAGGAGCATTATTATTACTACCACTATTAGGAGTTACAATAAATGTTTTATCAACTTTTATGTTTATAGTTGTACTTGGAATTGTAGTTGATGATGCTATTATTGTTGGAGAAAATGTATTTCGTAGAAGAATTAAGCTTAAAGAAGATAACTTTACTTCAACTGTAAAGGGTACTATGGAAGTTATGCTTCCAGTTTTCTTTGGAATTTTAACAACAATAGTTGTTTTTGCTCCTATGCTTGATTTAGCAGGTGATACTGGACCAATATGGAGAACATTTCCTTTAACAGCTATTCCTATTTTAGTTTTTTCACTTATAGAATCAACTACAATTCTACCTGCACATTTAAATCATGCTGGTGAATGGTTTCAATATCGTTTTGTAAAATTTGGAAACATTTTAAGATCAGCAAGAAATTATTTTTCAAAAAAATTATATACTTTTGTAGATGATAATTGGCTTCCCTTAGTTAAAAAATCTATTAAAAATCGTTATCAAACTGTTTCAATTTTTGTAGGTGTATTACTTATTTCATTTTCATTACTTGCTGGTGGATGGGTAAAGTGGCAGTTTTTCCCAGTATTAGAAGCTGAAGAAGTTGCAATTGTTATTGACCTACCAGAAGGAACACCAATTGATACGACAGAAAAAGTAACAAAAATGGTTGAGATGGAAGCTTTAAAACTAAAAAATGAATTAAATACAGAAAATAATAGAAAAATAATATCCCATGTTATGACAACTGTTGGTGATCAATATTTTAGTGCCCAAGAGGCAGAGAGCAGTCCAACTGGTCCAGTGCTCAAAGCTAGCTCAACCCCTCATCTTGGCGAAGTCGTAGTCATATTGACACCTGCAGATAGTAGATGGGGATTAACTGGTGCCTATGATATTATTAATATTTTAAGAGAAAGAGTTGGGATTATTCCTGGTGTTGAAAGATTGAATTTTAGTGCAAATATCTTTAGTGCTGGTAAACCGATTCATTTTGAATTTTCAGGAAATAATTTTGATGATTTAAATCGAGTAATTAAAAATACTAGATTACTTCTTAGTAATTATGCTGGAATATATGATCTAAATGATTCCGATAAAATTGGTAAAAGTGAACTTCAAATTGAACTTCTCCCAGCAGCTGAAGCATATGGTTTAACTACAGCCATTATTGCAAAACAAGTTAGACAAGCGTTCTACGGAGAAGAAGTTCAAAGAATTCAACGCCAAGATGATGATATAAAAGTTATGTTAAAGCTAACAAAAATTGAGAGGGATAACGCTAGAACGCTTGAAAATTTAAGAATCAGAACTAATACTGGTATTAAAATTCCGTTGTACGCTGTGGCAAAAGTAAAGGAAATCCCAGGAAAATCTGCAATTAAGAGAATTGATGGTAAACGAGTTGTTGAAATAACCTCAGATGTAGATATTAGTAAAAATACATCCTCAATGATTTTGTCTACTATAATTGGTCCAGAAGGTAACCCAATAAATAGCTTAAAAAATATTTTAGACAAGGAACCTGGTGTATCGTTTGCACTTGCAGGAGAACCCGCAGAGCAGGCAGAACAACTTCAAGATATATTTGTAAAATTTGGTATAGCAATTTTTACTATTTTTGTTTTATTAGCAATTCCGCTTAAATCCTATTTTAAACCATTGATTATTCTATCAGCTATTCCATTTGGAATGGTTGGTGCTATTTTAGGACACCTAATGCTTTTTCAACCAATGTCAGTTTTATCTCTATTGGGTGTAGTAGCTCTTTCCGGTGTTGTGGTAAATGATAGTTTACTTTTAGTTGTTTTTGTAAATAGAGCTAAAGAAAATGGTGATGATACCCTGACAGCAGTAATCGATGCAGTTCGATCAAGATTTAGACCAGTTATACTAACATCTCTTACAACTTTCTTGGGAATTGCTCCCTTGTTATTTAATCAGTCAACTCAAGTTCTTTTCCTAAAGCCAATGGCAATTTCATTAGGAATTGGAATTTTATTTGCAACGTTTGTCATTCTACTATTAGTCCCAGTATCATATGTGATTATTGATGATTTTATCAATTTGATATCTAGAAATAAAAAGAAAAGCGCCTAAGCTTCAAACTGAGAGTAATTATGATATCCAACTTTTGCAGGATCATCATAATCAATCTTTACAATAGCTTTCTTTAAAATTCTTTTAAGAATGATTAGTCTATCCTTTTCCGATTGACTTTTTAATAACATTTTTTTTGCTCGCTTATCTAAATCTAGCATGGATGCAATTTCGAATGCAGCTTTAGGCATACTTATTTGGGCAATTTTTGAGGAAGCACCTAATTTCATCAATACTTCATAAAGAAAGACATTGGTTTCTTGGAGTAATGTTTCATCTATTGAATCATCAATATCCTGCCAAGTTTTCACGTAAGCTTGTTTATAGTCTTTCGAGTAGTTATAACTTTTTACAATAAATCTTTCGACTCCTGTTACAAGAATATCATATTCTCCCGTATCGCCTTCAGCTGCAGTGATTTGGGTAATTTCAGCTGTGCATCCAATTGATAGAGTATCATTATTTCTTGAATTAACAATACCAAACTTTTGATTATGTTTTAAGCAATATTCAACCATCTTTTTGTACTTTGCTTCAAAAATATGCAGCGGAAGTTTTTCGCCTGGAAGCAAAACTAAAGGAAGTGGAAAAATTGGGATTTTATCATTCATAGTATTATCAAAATACGTATTGTTTTATTAATTTTCACTATCAAAATTTTAAAAATTCAATTAAAAGGGTAAAAATGAAAAAAGATATTTTAGATCACGTAGCCATTTGTACTGATGATATAAATAAATCAGTTGAGTGGTATACTGAAAATTTTAAATGTGATATTTTATATCAAGATAGTTCTTGGGCAATGCTTGAATTTGATAACGTTAAATTAGCTTTAGTTTTACCTGAACAACATCCATTCCACTTTGCCATACTAAAAGATAATGTAGAAGATTATGGTAAGCCCGTAACTCATCGAGATGGATCTGTATCAGTGTATATAAAAGATAGATCTGGCAACAACATAGAAATTCTGAGGTACTAAAATGAAAAGAATAGTTATTATGAACTGTATTACAATTTCTCTTATTGTGATTTTGTCATATATTTCTACACCAAATAATCAAATCCTTGCTAATCATCATTTAATAACTGGCTTTGGATCAGTAATTGCATTTATGAGTGTTTTATGGATTGTGAGTTTAATTGTTAAAGATGCAAGTATTGTTGATATTTTTTGGGGGCCTGCGTTTATAGTTCTTGGGTCCTCACTACTTGTATCAATGGACCAAGTTTACTCTGAAAGATCGTTGTTCATTCTATTCCTAGTATCACTATGGGCAATAAGACTAGCGTCACATATTGGATTTAGAAACATTGGTCATGGTGAAGATTTTAGATATGTTGAATGGAGAAAAGAAAGCGGTAAAAACTATTGGTGGCATAGTTTCATAAGAGTTTTTCTACTTCAAGGAGGTTTATGTACCTTAGTAGGCGTATCAATTTACTTTGGGTATCTAAATGAAAAACCTTTATCATTCATTGAGACTATGTTTGCATCAACAATATTTTTTATTGGTCTAGCTTGGGAATCAATTAGTGATTTACAATTAAAAGCTTTTAGAAAAGATCCAAAAAATAAAGGTAAAATTTGCAAAAGCGGATTATGGAAGTTTTCAAGACATCCTAATTATTTTGGCGATCTTGTTGTATGGATAAGCATTTTTACTTTTAGCATTTCTAGTGAAAATCTTTTATTTATTGCAGGTTCATTTTTAAGTCCATTGATTATGGGGTCAATTTTTTATTATATTACGGGCCCTATTATGGATCAAGCTATGATGCAAAGTAGGCCAGATTATAAAAAATACATGGAAAATAGTAATTCGCTATTACCAAAATTTAAATGAAAGAGGGGAAAAATGTATAACAAGTTATTGTTAACACTTTCAATATTCATATTTATTGCATGCGGTGGTGGAACTCCAAAGGAAGCGCAAGTAGTAAATATCGGATCTTTAGGTGCTGAAATGAAATATGATGTTGAAGAATTCACAGTTAAAGCAGGTTCCAAGGTAAAAATTGTTTTAAAAAACAATACTCCTTTAGAGTTTATGGGTGAAATGCAACACAATATTGTCATTTTTAAAGATGAATCTGCTGCTCCAGAGATTATCAAGCTAGCTGAAAGCTACTTTGGTGGTGATGCTCCGGACGACAATAGAATTCTAGCAAAATCTATATTAATAGATAAGCAAGAAGAAACTACTATTGAATTTGACGCGCCTAAAAAGCCAGGTAAATATTTGTATGTCTGTACATATATTGCCCATGCAGGTTCAATGCGTGGTTATATGATTGTTGAGTAATTCCTTTATAGAGCATTAACACGCTTGGATGAATTGATAAATCTGCATATATTACAATTCTAATATTGAGACCAAATCTCAAAAGGGGAAAATATGAGTGAATTTTTAATTATGTTTAGAGAAGTGCTTGAAGGAGTGCTTGTAGTAGGAATACTGTATACTTTCATTGTTAAAACAGGTAGAGAACACTTAAAGAAAAGTATAATTAATGGTGTTATTGCATCATTTATTGCTACTGGAATCTTTGCCGTTATATTTCAAATTGCGTATGGAGGCTTTGAAGGAAAACAGGCTGCTCTATTTGAAGGAACAACAATGTTAATTGCTGCTTTTTTGCTTTCAACAATGATTATATGGATGGGAAGAAATAAAAATGTTGCTGCAAGTTTAGAAAAAGAAGCTTCAGACATTATTGAAAAAGATAAGAATGTTTCTTTAGGTCTTTTTGCATTAACATTTTTTGCAATTTTCAGAGAAGGTGTTGAAGTTGTGCTTTTCATGTATGCTATTGTAATTCAATCAAGTGGTCTTTCCATCGGTGGTTCAATTTTAGGATCTATTGTTGCACTTATGATTGGTTACGCAATCTTCGTTCAAGGGAAAAGGGTTCCTTTGAAACAGTTCTTTAATGTTACATCTATATTACTCATTTTTGTGTGCGCTGGGTTAGTTGCGTATGGTGTTCATGAATTTGAAGAAGCATTTTACACAAAAGATGAAATGAAGCAAATGGAAATATGGAATGTTAATGATAAAGGTCCCGTTTTTGGATTTAATATTGATAATAATGGAACTCCTAAACCACTGTTAAGTGATAAAGGTGCAATAGGACAATTATTCAAAGGTTTTTTTGGATACAATGGCAATCCAACCTCTACTGAGCTTTTAAGCTGGTTACTAACTTTAACCCTAGTTTCGTATTTTTGGAAAAGAGCGTCTAATCCTAAAAAAACATAGCTAAGATTCATTAATGATATCTTTAAGTTCTGTAATAATCATTGCAGTTGCACCCCAACAAATACATTCATTAAAATGAAAAGCTGGAACATTTATTTTAAAACCAGAACTATTAATTGGAGTTTTTGAAACTAAATTATTATCAAGTAATTCATCAAGACTAACCTTATAAACCTGATCAACTTCGCTATTATTAATTTTAATTTGAGGCTGAATCTTTGAATACCATAAAAAAACATGGATATTAAAATACGATACTGGTGTATAAAGGCTAGAAAGTTGTCCAAGGCTTTTTAAGCTTGAAGAATCAATCCCAATTTCTTCGTTTGTCTCTCTAAGTGAAGCATTTTGTGCAGTTTCATTTTTATCAATAGCTCCCCCAGGTAAAGATACTTGGCCTTTATGATGCTCAACATTATCAGTTCTTTTTGTTAGCAAAAAAAATAATTGATTATTTTCTTCAAATAAAATGATGCTTACGCTAGCCTGCTTAGCATCTTTTGGAGGAATAAATGCTTTTTCTGTAATACTATTTATTGGAATTACAGCCATTTTTTTATGGCTTTTCCATCCAGGTAATTCAGAATTACTGCCAACTCTTTCCTTTATTAATGCAATTATTTTGTCTACTTTCATATCCGTGAAATATAAGCACATAATTTGGGATTGGAATGGAACTTTACTCAATGATTTAACCTTGTGCGTTGATCTACTTAATGTATCTTTAGAAAAAAGAAAGCTTCCCGAAATGACTGAAGAAAAATATAGAAAGAAATTTCTTTTCCCAATTAAAACTTTTTATGAGTCCATTGGATTTGATTTTTCAAAAGAGGATTTTACAATTGCTAATGATGAATTTCATCAAGGCTTTGAACAAAAGTTTAAAAAACTAGCTTTACAACCTTATGCTCAAGATACCATTGCACGTTTCCAGAAATTGGGAGTTACACAAAGCATATTATCTGCAACAGTTCAAAGTCGACTTGAAGAGCAAGTAGATTTTTTTGGCATTACACATCTACTTGATAATGTTGTTGGTATAAGCAATACACCATCAGGCTATGGAAAAGAATTTGAAGGAAGAGAATTATTAAATAATACTGATATACCACTTGAACAAACAATTATTGTTGGTGATAGTATGCTAGACTTTACCGTTTCAAAAGCACTTAACATTGATTGTGCACTACTTTCCAATGGCCATAACAATTTAGAAAGACTTCAAGCCACAGGTTCAAAAACTTTTTCTAATATTCAATCGTTTTCAGATTGGATTTTAGATTGACTTAGGTGGTTATCCCACCATCAACAGTAAAAATTGACCCTGTCACAAAGTCTGATGCTTCAGATGCAAGATAAAGCGCCATTCCCGATATATCATCCGGCGATCCCATTTTACCCTGTGGAATTGATTTAACAATTTTGTTATATGTATCTTCGTTCTCCCATAACGCTTTACTGAAATCAGTTTTAATGAGCCCAGGAGCTAATGTATTAACATTAATATTATGTTCACCAAGCTCTTTAGCTAAGACTTTTGTAAGCATTACTACAGCAGCCTTACTTATGTTATAAACCCCTAAACCTTCGAGGGGTGTTTTAGCTGCTATGGAAGCTACATTAATAATTTTACCAGAATTATTGGCAATCATTGTCTTACTACATGCTTTTGCAAAATTAAAATAGCCTTTAACATTAACATCAAAAATTTTATCCCAATGAGAATCTTCAGAATTTAAAATCGGTCCATAGTAGGGATTTGCCGCCGCGTTATTTACTAAAATGTCGACTCCATTAAATTTTTCTAATGTATGATCTACAACGGATTGAATGGATTCTTTATTGCTTGTATTGCATTCAATAGGAATCAGAGTGAGTCCATTTGATAATGCTTCATTAACCGCAGAATCAAGATTTTCTTTTTTTCTGCTGCAAATCACAACATTTGCACCCGCTTGTGCAAGTTTCGTAGCAATAGCTTTACCTATTCCTTTTGATCCGCCAGAAACTATTGCGGTTTTGTTGTTTAAATCGAGCATTTATTTTTTCTTTCTACTTTCGGCCATTGCTTTCCACATTGATTCAGGCAATTTAGTTAAATCGGAAAATTCTCCTGCTCCTGCTATCCATTCTCCGCCATCAATAGTAACAACTTCTCCGTTAATGTATGCAGAACCATCGCTCATTAAATAAGATGCTAGATTTTCTAATTCATGTCTTTCCCCAAAACGTTTCATGGGAATTTTATTCTTCATATCATCTTCAAAATCATCAAATCCTGGAGGCATTAATCTTGACCATGCTCCTTTTGTAGGAAAAGGTCCCGGTGCTATTGCATTAAATCGAATATTATATTTACCCCACTCTACAGCTAATGATCTTGTCATTGCCAAAACACCAGCTTTTGCAGCTGCAGACGGTACCACAAATGGTGAGCCAGTCCAAGCATATGTGGTTACAATACTTAGAATATTACCTTTTTTATTTTTGATCATTTCTTTCCCGAGCACACTTGTACAATTCCATGTGCCCATAAGCACAATGTCAATTACAGCTTTAAAAGCATTTTGACTAAGCATCTCAGTTGGAGAAATAAAATTACCAGCAGCATTATTCAACAGCGCATCAACTGTTCCAAATTTATCTAATGTCTGTTTAGACATAGTTTCAACATCTTCGATTTTTCGAACATCCCCAGGGCAAGTTAACACATCGATATTTTTTTCTGAAAAATCGTGAGCTGCTTCTTCAAGTACTTCTTTTCTTCTTCCGCTAATGACTAAATTGGCTCCAAGCTCACCAAATCTTCTTGCCATACTTTTGCCTAAACCAGAACCACCTCCGGTAACAACAATAGTTTTATTTTTTAATAAGTTGTCTTTAAACATATTGTATTCTCCCCTTTATTACTTTAATGCGTCTAAATTATTTTTTATTGTCTCAGTTTTTTCTTTGAGTGGATCTAACACAGAATCCTCAATTACATCACCTATTTTTTCTTCACTACTTTCAAGCTGTGTTTTGATTTCATCCATGTTTGGCAAAGGTTGATTTGTGAAAAGCAAATAAGCACAGTATAAAATAAATAAGGTTATCCCAAGTGTAACAATTTTAAATAGTTTTTTAATTACACTAAAGGTTATCATAGTAATTAAAACTATTGCTACAGCAAGATAAGCAGGATTATCCGAAATGCTATTTAACAGATTTTCTAACATTATATCAATTTATACATTACATTTCTACTTTACAAAGATGAAACATAAATCAACAAAAAACGTTAATAATAATGTGATTAAAAAAGTATGTGTTTTATTCTTTATGTTAAATATTATTTTAGCTCAAGATAAAATTGAGCTGAGACAAGCTGATTCTTTATCATCCATTCAAACTAATAATGAAACCCTTACTTCATTGAGTGGTAACATTATTTTCAAAAAAGGGAATCAACTACTCTTTGGTGACAGAGCTACACAATCAAGCAGATAATGATATAGTAAAACTTTATGATAATGTGAAAATTGAAGATGGAAATAAAACAATATTTTGCGATTCTTTATTCTTCGATACTGAAAAAGATAAAATAGAACTACTCGGACGAGTCAGTATAAATAACGGCAATCAAATAATTACTTCTACCAAAGGAAGGTTGGATAATAAAAATGAAAAAATTACACTCTTAAGTAATTCAACTGTTGAGGATAAAAACCAAAAAATTGAGGGTGATTTAATTGAAATTATTTTTGACAAAAGTGAAATTATATCATTAGAAGTTTTAGAAAATGGTTCCATTTTTCTAAAAACTTTGGGTATGAAAAGATAATAATAACCAAAATCAATCATTGAAAATCAAGATATACTGACTGGTAATATTATTAGTATAAGTATGAAAGATAATCAAGTTGATGAAATTGAGCTTAAAGGAATGGCTTCAAGCTTTATACACCTATATGAAGATTCACTTTATCAAGGTACAAATGAAATTTCGGGCGATAAAATTGTCTTACAATTAAAGAATAATAATGCTACCGAATTAGTATCTAATGGAGGTGTAATAGGTAAATTTATTCCTTCTTCTTCAAATTCATCAGGTCAGGAAAAAGTAGATTATAGTGGAGATAGAGTAGAATTTGATACTAATTCAAGATCCTCAAAAATGTATGGGAATGCTAACATCGTTCAAGTTGGAATGGATTTAACAGCTGCTCAAATAAATCTTGACTGGAAAAGCAACATTCTAGAAGCATTTAGCACTAATGCTTTTAATGAAGATGAAAATTTAGAACCTACTTTAATTGAAAATGGTCGCGAACCAGTTTCAGGAAAATCTATGGTTTATAATATTAAAAATAGAAAAGGGAAAGTAATTGCTGGTAAAACTAAAGTACAAAATAATACTTATATCGGCACACAAATTACTACTGTTTCCGATAGCACTTTTTACATTGATGATTGCATTTTCACATCCTGTGATCCATCAAAATTTTATATTGGAAGTAAACAGGCAAAAATTATTTATGGAGATAAAATTATATTAAAGCCATTAAACATTGTTGTTGGAGGTGTACCAATTTTTGGTATACCGAAAGCTATCTTTCCACATTCCAATGAAGAAAGAAGATCCGGTTGGATCATGCCATCTTTCGGGTCATCAGATAATCGAGGAAACTACTTAGATGGGCTTGGATATTATTTTGCTCCAAATGATTATTTTGGTTCTGAAAATTCAATTATTTTTGCTGATAGACAGGGCTTAATTCTTAAATCAAAAAATCAATACAAAAATCGCTACAAATTTAGCGGTGGATTCAACTTTGAAATTCGTAAACATTTGAGCTCCTCAGAACAGGATATTGCAAAACTAAATGAAAACAACAAGACAGATTTTTCTTTAAATTGGAATCACAATCAAATTCTTCGTAACGACCAAACACTAAGATCGAATGTAAGCTATTACAGTAATGGTGAATACAATCGTGAGACAAGCATTGATCCAATCAAAAGACTAAATCAGCAAGCAATTTCTAATGCTACATACTCAAAAAGATGGAAAGATAAAAATATCTCAATGAGCGTCAATGTGTCCAACAAACAAGACTTAATGTCCAAGAATAAGGTTAATAGCTCATCTTCTTTTTATCAAAATCCCACTAGTCTTTCTTCTTCAATCACAGAGAACACAAGCACGCTTCCTTCATTAAATTTTCGAGTTGGAAGAAGAAACTTATTTCGCAATTCAAACGAATCTTTTTTGAATAATATTCAATGGGATTTTAATTCAAGAATTTTAAATAATTCTAAAAACTATTATCGCTCTCAAGAGTTGATTGACGAAGAAGGAGTGAGCAGCTTTCAATGGGAGCAGGATGATGATGGAAATGCTATTGCTTTTAACCAAAGTGATATGATGTTAAAAAATAAATTTAGCATTAATGCTCCATTTACTGCTTTTAAATATGTTGCAATAAACCCAAATATTAATATCAGTTCTGACTTTGTAAATAGATTTCAAGAAGCATCCATTAATGAAGAAAATGAAGTAGAATTGAATACGATTGACCGCTTTAAAAATAGGACTACCTCAAATTTGGCTTTATCAATATCTACCAAAGTGTACGGCATTCTACCATTTAAGGTGGGAAATTTTCAAGCTATAAGACATGTAATGACACCAAGGATTGGATTTTCATATTCCCCTAATTATCTCAAAAATGATAATTATTTTCAGGAATTTAATGATGAATACTATGATTATTTTTCTGGAACCCTTATAGGCTCTACTCCAAGAACAAGTAGTAAAAAGATTAACATATCTCTTGGAAATGTATTTCAAGCAAAGAGAAGTATAAATAATGAAGAAGAAAAAATAGATCTTTTTTCTTTACGTATGAATACTGGGTATGATGTAAACAAAGAAGAATTCAAATTATCCACTTTAAATTCTTCTTTAAGAAGCAGCTTAAAAAATGGAACAAATATTGATATGAATTTTACTCATGATTTTTATGAGTTTAATAAAGAAGAAAGTATAAGAATAAATAAACTCCGATCAATTCCTAGGCTTACTGGTATCGGGCTTTCAACAAATTTTACATTAAAGGGTAAAAAAATGATATTCAAAATGATAATGAATTATCAGAAGAAACAAAAAATTTTCTAAATGATTTTTCCTCGAATATTTGGCAAAGCAGAATTGGAGTAAGTTATACATTAAACAAAATTAATCCGGACAATAAAATTGAGAATTTTTGGCTTAATTCTAATACAAGTATAAATGTCACAAACAATTGGAAGTTAAATTATAATGCGAGATTTAATCTTATAGATAATAATATAGTTCGACACAATTTGACACTTTATCGAGAAATTGATTGTTGGGAATTATTTGTTGATTGGACCCCTAATGGATATGCTAGAGGATTATATTTTAGATTAAACTTAAAATCAGATATGCTTCAAGATCTAAAAGTTGAACAAAAAACAGGAATCTATACTACTAGACCAAGTTTTTAGGTGTTATTACTTAAAAAAATTATTAAAGTTGTTTTGTGAAATCAAAATTCCAGAAAATTAAAGGAACTTATGATATACTTCCGCCGGAAAGTAAAAAATGGAATACAGCTATTTCAATTCTTCAATCATTAAGCGAACAATTTGGATATGAAGAAATCAAAACTCCAATAATTGAAAATATTGATTTATTTAAACAAAATATTGGATATGAAACTGATGTTTCAAAGGAAATGTTTTCTTGGGAAGATTTTTCTGGCAATCAATTAGTTTTAAAGCCTGAAATGACTGCTCCTGTTGTTAGAGCGTACATCGAATCAGGATTTTTTAGAAGTAAACCTTTGTGCAAACTATTTTATATTGATGCTTTATTTCGTAGAGAAAAACCGCAAAAAGGAAGACAAAGACAATTTCATCAATTCGGGATAGAAGCACTTGGATCTTCTGAGGTCGAACAAGATGTAGAGGTTATTCTTTTGGCAACAAAGATATTATGTCATTTAGGCATTTCAAATACCACTCTTCAAATAAATGATATTGGTAATTATGAAACTAGAAAAAAATATCAGGAAAAATTGAATGAATACTTTTCAGATTATAAATCTAGTTTATCAAAATTATCTCAAAATAGGTTAGGAAATAACTCTTTGCGCATTCTTGACAGTAAAGAAGAGGAAGACATCGAAATCATTAAAAATGCTCCATTGATTAAAGAATTTTTAACAAAGGATGAATTAAATAACTATTCATCACTTTTAACTCACTTAGATGCATTAGGAATACCTTACAAAGAAAATGGTCATTTAGTGAGAGGGCTTGACTACTACAATGGAACTACGTTCGAAATTTCAAATATGTCATCAAAATCACAAAATGCACTACTTGGTGGTGGAAGATATGACAATTTGGTTGAAAGCATGGGTGGTCCATCTACACCTGCTGTTGGGTTTGCTGCAGGTATTGAAAGACTTTTAATTGAATCATCAACGGAAGATAAAAATGAAACAATAGATTTTTTCATTGGTTTTGAATCTCATGCTGAAAGCGCTATTAAGATAGCAAATCAATTAATTGATGAAGGTTATTCCCTTTATATTGATACTTTAAAAAGATCTGAAAAGAATCAGTTAAAAAATGCAATTAAAATGAATGCAAGTTTTTACTTAAGATGTGATGAATCAATTAAGCTAAAAAACTTGACTTCAAAAGAAGAATTAGTTGTAAATAATATTTCAGAACTCAAAAAATTTATAAAATTGTAACCCAATAATTTATATTTATATATAAATATAAATTTTTGACAAATACTCTTCGATTTGTGTAAGTTGCCAACCAATATGTCAAAAAATGAAAAACTATTAATTATTGTAGAGTCTCCATCAAAGACCAAAACAATATCAAAATATGTAGATAATGCATCAGTTATTGCTAGCGTAGGTCATTTCAAAGATCTTCCAAAAAAAGATATGGGAATAGATATTGATAATGATTTTGCTATGCAAATAGAAAGTATGCCTGATAAGAAAAAGTTTCTATCTCAATTAAAAAAAGAGGTGAAAATTGCTGATCGCATTTTAATTGCCACTGACCCAGACCGTGAAGGTGAAGCAATTGCAGCAGATATTGCATCTGAAATCAAAGGAGATATTGAAAGAGTTGAATTCACTGAAATAACAAAACAAGCTGTTTTAGAAGCAGTTAATAATTCTCGAAAAATAAATTATGATTTGGTAGATGCTCAACGTGCCAGAAGAGCTATTGACCGTATTGTTGGTTTTTCATTTTCTCCAGTACTTTGGAAAACATTAAGATCTTTAAAAAATAAAGGATTATCAGCTGGTCGCGTACAGTCAGTTGCTCTAAAACTATTGGTTGATCGTGAAAAGCTTAGAAATAAGTTTATTGAAAATAAATTTTATGCTATTGATGCAAATATTTCGGAAGAGAAAAGCGGTGAAATTTTCAAGGCATCATTAGTCTCATATAACGGAAAACCTGTTGCTAAAAGCGATGACTTTGGAAAATTTGATGTTGGTTTAAAAGATGATAATATTATTCAAGTAGATCAAAAATTAGCAGAACAAATAAAAGAAGAATGCAATGCTAATGATTGGTTAGTTAATAGTATTGAAAGTAAACCAACTTCCAGCTCTCCAGCGCCGCCGTTCACCACAAGCACGCTACAACAAGATGCTTCAAGAAGATTTGGATTTTCTCCAAAAAGAACAATGGTAGTTGCACAAAAACTTTATGAACAAGGGTTTATTACATACATGAGGACTGATTCTACCCATCTTTCATCTGAAGCATTAAATGCTTCCAAGAAATTTATAGAAAGCAGTTTTGGGAATGATTTTTTATCTGAAAAAACGAATATCTATAAAAATAAAGTTGCCAATGCTCAAGAAGCTCATGAAGCTATTCGTCCAGCAGGTACAGCATTTAGGAAAGTTGAAGATGTTCAAAAAATTGGTGCTGATGAAGCAAAGCTATATGAATTAATTTTAAATAGAACAGTTGCCTCTCAAATGAAACCTGCACAATATATTCGAACAAACGTTGAAATTCATAATGGAACATCTATCTTTAAAGCAAGTGGAAATGTTACAGTATTTAAAGGTTATACTTTAGCTTATGAACAAGCTTTGACAAGAAAAGATAAAGGCAGACCTGATAGCCTACCAGCTTTAGATAAACAATCCAAAATTCAAAGCAAGGAAGTATTGCTTGAAGAAAAAACCACATCTCCTCCTAGAAGATTTTCAGAGGCTATGTTAGTTAAAGAAATGGAAACAAGAGGAATTGGAAGACCTTCTACTTACTCTGCAATTATAGAAAAATTGTCACAAAAAGAATATGTTGTGAAAAAAAATAAAACTCTAATACCAACTTTTGTTGGAATAGCTGTATCACAACTATTAGAAAACCATTATAATGCATTATTCAATGAAAGATTTACAGCTGATATGGAAAATCGTTTGGATGCTATATCCAGATCTGAAAATTCATACTTAGAAGTATTAAAAGAATTTTATTATGGTAATAATGACTACAAAGGAGTAGCAAAATTATTAGATGAAGAAGTTGATATTGCAAAGGCATGTACAGTAAATGTAGAAAAAGATTTAGATATTAGAATCGGCAAGTTTGGTCCATATGTTCAAAAAGATGGTAATAATACAACTATTCCTGAAGATTTATTTTTTGGAGAGCTAAACAAGAAAAAATTAGACGATCTTGATAGTATGCAGAAAGAGGACAATGTTATTGGGGTTCATACTAATGGAGAAAATATTTTATTAAAAATTGGTAGATACGGACCATATGTCGAGCTTGAAGAAAGTAAAAAAAGAAAGTCTGTTTTAAAAAGTATTGGTGTAGAAAATGTCACACAAGACATAGCTATCGAATTATTAAGTCTTCCAAAAAAATTAGGTACTCATCCAGAGACAAATGAAGATGTTTTAGCTGATTTTGGACCATATGGTCCGTACGTTAAGTGTGGTAAAATAAATGCATCAATGAAATCAGATGAGAGCCCATTAACAATAACATTAGAAAATGCTGTAAAGTTAATTAAAGATAGAAAGCTAAAATTTGAGCCAAAAGTACTTGGTGAACATCCCAAAACTAAAAATGAGATATCAATTAAAAGGGGTCGATTTGGACCATACGTTACCGATGGAAAGAAAAATGCGTCTTTAAAAGGATATGTAGTTGATGAAGTCACTTTGGATCAAGCAGTACAATTAATTGACGAAAAATCATGACAAAAAATTTATATTTATTGTTTTTAAGTACAGTTTTATTGCTTGGATTTCAATCTTCTATTGAAGAACGCTTATATACACTTAATAGAGATCTTATGTGTCCAGTCTGTGATGGGCTAACCTTAGAGCAATCTCAAGCTGCACCCGCGCTCGAAATGAAAGACGAAATTAAAAAAATGGTGATTCAAGGAATGTCTGATGAAGAAATCAAAGAACATTTTGTTCAAAAATATGGTATTGAAATTCTTGCTAATCCTCCAAAAAAAGGCTTTGATACTCTAGTTTGGCTCGCACCTCTATTTTTTGGTTTTTTTGGAATAGTTTTTCTGTACAGATATATTTTTTCTTAAACTCTATACAAAATGAGTATAAAACATTTAGATAAAATTGTTTCTCTTTGTAAACGTAAAGGCTTTGTATTTCCAAACTCTGAGATTTATGGAGGATTAAAAGCGTCTTACGACTATGGGCCACTTGGTGTAGAATTAAAAAAAGCTATTTCTGAAAAATGGTGGAAAGCTATGACGAACAATTCAAACATTGTTGGGCTTGATAGTTCTATCATGGTTCACCCAGATGTATGGGAAGCAAGTGGACATATTGCCAACTTTAATGATCCTATGACGGATAATAAGGACTCCAAAAAACGTTATAGAATTGATGATTTGTTATCCCAGCAAAAAAGTAAAGTTATTGATGCCCTATGTGAAATATTGTCTATTGAAAATAAAAATGATAATAACACTCTTGATAAAATCAGTCATACTTTACTTCAAGAATCAGATAAATATAGTAATGCTTTAGAATCAGCAGAAGTTATTGATCCATTTTCAGGAAATATTGGAAAATGGACCCAAGCTACTCAGTTTAACCTAATGTTTCAGACAAATTCAGGTCCATCAGAAAAATCTGGTAAAAGTATTTATTTACGTCCTGAAACAGCTCAAGGGATTTATATTAATTATTTATTAGTTCAAAATTCTATGAGATTAAAAGTTCCATTTGGTATCGCTCAAATTGGAAAAGCCTTTAGAAATGAAATTATTGCAAGAAATTTTATTTTTAGAACAAGAGAATTTGAACAAATGGAAATGCAATATTTTGTTCATCCATCTGAAGATGAATCATCAATGGAGTATTGGAAAGATAAAAGAATTAGCTTTTATTCTGAAGAACTAGGAGTCAGCAAAGATAATTTAAAATTTCATCAACATTCGGAAGATGCCCTTGCTCATTATGCAAAAGATGCTTTTGATATTGAATATAATTTCCCATTTGGTTGGGGTGAAGTTGAAGGTATTCATAATAGAACAGATTTTGATTTAAAAGAGCATGAAAAATTATCTGGGAAAAATATGATGTATTTTGATGCACTTAAAAATGAAAATATCATCCTTTTATCATTGAAACATCTACTGGCTTAAATCGACTATTTTTAATGGTTCTTTGTGAATCTTATTATGAAGATAATGAAAATAATAGAACTGTATTAAAACTGCCTTTTGATTTGGCTCCAAATAAAATTGTAATCTGTCCTCTGCTAAAAAAAGACGGTCTTCCTGAAAAAGCTAAAGAAATATTTGATTCAATAAACTCAACATATAAATGTGTGTACGATCAACAAGGTTCTATTGGGAAAAGATACTATAGACAAGATGAAGCAGGAACACCTTTTGGTATTACCATTGATCACGAAACCTTAGAAGATAATTCTATTACAATTAGAGAAAGGGATTCTATGGAACAACATAGAATACCAGTTGATAACATTTTAAAATTCATTTTAGAAAATAAATAGCACAGGAGAAAAGTATGCGCTCTGCTAATCCAGCATTAAATAATAACACTTTTAGAAACACAAGACGAGTTAGCGGCGAGCAAGCTATGTCAATAGATGGCACAGTAAATAAAACTGCATTAAGTCTTCTTTTGGTCATGACATCTGCGATCTACACATGGAATAATCCTGAAGTTGGATTAGCTTTATTTTGGCCTGTTACAATATTTACTTTTGTTTTATTAATGATTACAATTTTTAATAAGAAATCTGCCCCAATTACAGTCCCATTATATTGTTTAGCTGAAGGATTGGTTCTAGGTGGAATCTCAGCCTATGCCAATGCATTGTATCCTGGGATTGCTAATCAAGCGATAGCGTTAACATTTGGAATTTTGGCAGCTCTATTATTTTTATATAAAAGTAGGTTAATTGCTGCTACAGAGAATTTTAAATTAGGAGTGTTTTCTGCTACTTTTGGCATTCTAATTATATATGTATTGAATCTAATCCTGTCTTTATTTGGTGTCTCCTTCATGGGGCCTTTATTTGGTAATGGATTAACAGGTATTTTATTTTCGCTCTTCGTCATAGGAATAGCATCTTTAAATCTTGTACTAGATTTTGATTTTATTGAGAATGGAGCGGAACAAGGTGCTCCTAAATATATGGAATGGTATGCTGCATTCGGATTGATGATTACTCTTATCTGGCTTTATATTGAAATACTTAATCTTCTAATGAAACTTAGAAGTAGAAGGTAATATATCCCTCCTCTTTAAATTATTGACATAAAGTACACTTTCTCCTAGATTATGCCAACTAAGGGTATATTTATACCTCTAAAAGAGGTACATACCAAGGATTTATTAATATGTACATAAACAAAGGAAAAACAATGAGAAAGCTATATAACATGATAGCACTAGTTTTATTTTCTAGTTTAATGTTTGCTCAATCAGTTTCAGGTACAGTTACTGATGCAGATGGTAATGCACTATTTGGAGCAAATGTTACTGTAGAAGGTACTTCATCTGGTGCTGCAACAGGAGCTGATGGATCATATTCAGTCGACGGTGTTGCAAGCGGTACTTATACTGTTACTGCTTCATACATTGGATATGAATCTGCAAGTGTTTCTGTAAGTGTAGATGGTGCTGCTACTGCTAATTTTTCATTAGCATCGAGCGCAGTTGCTGGTAATGCAGTATCTGTTCTTGGTTCACGTTTTGCAAGAAACGTTGATGAACAAGCAGTTCCAGTAGAAGTCATTACTGAGCTTGAAATTCGTGCAGCTGGTTTCACTGAAACCAATGAATTGCTGCAATCTCTAGTTCCATCATATAATGCTCCACGTGGATACATTACTGATGGTTCCGATCACATGAGACCTGCAACTTTACGTGGTATGGCTCCTAATCAGACTCTTGTACTTGTAAATGGTAAAAGACGTCATCAGGGTGCTTTAGTTCACGTTAATGGTTCTGTTGGTCGAGGTTCAACTCAAGTTGACTTAAATGCAATCCCAGCTAGCGCTATTGAAAAAATTGAAGTGCTACGTGATGGTGCTGCCGCTCAATACGGTTCAGATGCTGTTGCAGGGGTTATCAACATTATTTTAAAAGAATCTGGCGGTGCTGACTTAAGTGCAACTTACGGTCAAAACCTTTCTTTCTTTGAAAGAGGTTATGCTGCAGGAGAAGGTCTTATTGATGGTCAAGATGCTTCAACTTATGGTTGGGATCTTGATGAAGACGTAGAAGGTACTGGTTACCTTCCTTATTCTGCTGATAGAGGTTGGGCTCGTCCAGGTCTTGAAACAGTTCTAAAAGAAGACGGTAGAAACCTAATTATTCATGCTGGTAACGGTTTGAATCTTTTTGGTGGAAGCGTATATATAAGTGGTCAAATTCGTGACGGTGGTCGTACTAACCGTGCTGGACTAGACCCAAGAAGACAGTACTTTGCGGGGATGGATGATAAAGAATATGCATTCGATAGAGAAAATCACCGTATTGGTGCTGGAGCATTCGAACAAGTAAGTCTTATGTTCAATGGTAGCTTCCCAATGGAACGTGGTGGTACATTCTACGCATTTGGTGGAATGAATACACGTGACGGAGAAAGTGGATGTTACTACAGAAGAGCACAGGATAATCGTACACTACGTGCATGGTATCCTGATGGATTCCTACCATTAATTAGCCCAACACTTACAGATACTTCATTAGCTGTAGGTATGAAAGGTATTATGGACGGAATGGTCTTTGATGGAATGGCTTACGACTTTAGTGTTACTACAGGAAGTAACGAATTTTCATGGGGAATGAAAAATTCTCATAATGCAACCGCAGGTACTGGTCCTAACCAGCAAGCTGAATTTGATCTTGGTACATTAGGATACAGCCAAACAACAGTAAACTTTGATCTATCTACTCAAATTGAGATGGATGGTTTTGAAGGTCCTGTTAACCTTGCTATGGGTGCTGAAATGCGTATGGAAAACTATGAAATTACAGCTGGTGAAGAAGCAGGTTATGCTGACTACGGCTATGATGTATTAGATGGTCCTAACGCTGGTGCTTCTGCAGCAGTTGGTTGTCAATGTTTACCTGGACTAGCTCCAGCTAACGAACAAGATCGTGATAGAGACGCTTTCAGTTTATATGCTGAAATGGGTGGTAATCTTACTGAAGACCTATCACTTGATGTTGCATTAAGAACAGAAAATTATAGCGACTTTGGTTCAACAACCAATGGTAAAGTTGCAATGAGATATCAAATCGATGAAGGTGTTGCTGCAAGAGGTTCTTTCAGCACTGGCTTTAGAGCCCCTGCTCTTCAAGAAGCATACTTCTCATCAATTGCTACTAACTTTATCGATGGTGTGCCTCTTGAAGTAGGTACATTCCCAGTTGATACTGAAGCAGCTAGAGCTCTTGGAGCTAAAGATCTTGAACCAGAAACATCTGAAAATCTATCTTTAGGTATGACTTACAAAGATGATAAATTCTCATTATCTGTAGATGCTTACATGATCACAGTTGAAGATCGTATTAGTATGAGTGAGACATTTAGAGGTTCAGGTACAAGTTCTGATATGGTTTCTTTCTTTGCTGAAAGAGGTGTACCAGCTGCGGCAGGTAGATACTTCTTTAACGGTATCGATACAGAAACCAATGGTTTAGACATCGTTGCAACAATGAGAGAAGATGTTGCAGGTGGTTCATTATTGCTTAAAGCAGCAATGAACTTTAATGATACTGAAGTTACCAATAAAGGTGAGCTTGAAACTCCTGCTGAGTTAGCTGCTTATACTTCAAGTGTATTGCTTGGACGTACTAATACAGTAAGATATGAAAGTTCATCTCCAAGAGAAAACTTCCAGTTCTCAGCAACTTTACAAAAACCATCATCTACATGGATGGTGAAACTAAATCGTTGGGGTGAAGTTACTATTCCAGCAAGTACAGTTGAAAGAGAACAGGTATTAAGTTCAAAAACTACAGTTGATATGGAATACTCATTCCAAGTCAATAGTCAAGTAAGAATGGCAATTGGTGCTAATAACTTATTTGATGTTTATCCTGATAAAACTATTAAAAGAAATAGTTTTAATGGAATTTTCCAACACTCAGGATATAGTCCATTCGGATTTAACGGACGTTACATCTATACTCGTTTAGATATGACTTTATAAGTTTTTTAAGTCATAAAATAAATAAAAAGCCTCTACTCTTTGTAGAGGCTTTTTATTAGCTTAAGTATATAAAAATGAAGAAAATATTAAACTCACTTTTCTTATCCATGTTCATGCTTTCTTTAATGGCATGTAAATTCGGATCAGACTATACTCAAACCAGTCAAAACCTCGAAAATAAAAATGGTGCTGTATCTTCAACTTCCAGATTAGCATCTGCCGCAGGTATAGACATTATGAAAAAAGGTGGAAATGCATTTGATGCAATTGTAGCCACTGGTTTTACATTAGCTGTTACTTCTCCTTCAAATGGTAATATTGGTGGTGGTGGGTTTATGGTTGCCAGAACTGCCAACGGCGAAATAGTTACACTCGATTTTCGCGAAAAAGCACCTACGCTTTCATATGAAACAATGTTTCTTGATGAAAATGGTAATTATAGTAGAAATCTAGCACTGTTATCACACAAATCATCAGGTGTTCCTGGTACTGTTGATGGATTAATAAAAATTTTTAATGATTATGGTTCGGGAAATTTTACACTCAATGAAATTTTATCTTATGCAATTGAATATGCAGAAAATGGTCACGCAATTAATAAGAGTTCAGCTTTCGGATTCGACTTTTATAAACATCTTTTCCTTGAAGATAAAGGATCTACTGAAGTTTTTATAAAAGACTATTCTTTAGAAATGCGACAATTACAAGAAGATGTTTCTAACGGAACTATTCCAGAAGAAGAATATATCAAAAAGATGAGACAATTAAACCAATGGAATGAAGGTGATATAATTGTTCAAAAAGATTTAGCAGAAACTTTAAAAAGAATCGCATTAAATGGTAGAGATGGATTTTATGAAGGTAAAACCGCAGACTTAATTGTTAATGAAATGAAATTAAACAATGGTTTGATTTCCCATGATGATTTAAAAGAATATAATTCGGTCTATAGAGAGCCGATAGTTGGAAACTATCGAGGACACACAATTATATCTATGGGTCCACCAAGCTCTGGAGGTCCTCTAATTATTCAGATGCTAAATATGCTCGAAAATTTTGAAGTACAAGCAATGAAAAGAAACTCTACAGAATTTGTTCACATGTTAACAGAGATTCAAAGATTAGCTTATGCAGACAGAGCAATTCATTTAGGAGATCCTGATTTTTATCCTAGTCCTGTTCCAATGTTAATTTCTAAGGACTATGCTAAAAAAAGATTAGGGTTGATTTCAATGGACAAAGCTACTCCAAGCTCAGAAATTGCAGCTGGAAGTACAACACCTGAATCAATGGAAACTACTCATTATTCGGCAATGGATAAATTTGGTAATACTGTTGGTATAACAACTACAATCAATCTTTCGTTTGGGAATAAAAAAATAGTCGATGGTGCAGGTTTTCTTTTAAATAATGAGATGGATGATTTTGCTTCATCACCAGGATCTCAAAATGCATTTGGATTAATTGGTTATGAAGCTAATTCAATTAAGCCTGCTAAAAGACCCTTGAGCTCAATGTCACCTACAATTGTTCTTAATCCAGAAGGAGAATCATTAATGACAATAGGAGCTGCAGGTGGTTCAAGAATAATTACTACTGTTTTACAAGTTATAATAAGTGTTGTAGATCATAAATTAAATGTGCAAGAAGCTATAAATTTAGGTAGAACTCACTCTCAATGGATTCCAGATGTTATTCGATATGAGGGAGTAAATGACATGAATACCAAATCCAATGAATTTTTGCCATCCTTAAGCACTAAACAAATAGATGAACTAAAAAATTTAAATCATAGATTTGAAGATGGAAATGTAGAAAATGGAATTTATTACCTAGCAAGAGCACATGGTATAATGTACAAAGACGGTCAATTTACTACCGGAGTTGACTGGAGAGGAAACGGAGAAATATCAGATGGAATTACGTACTAAAATTATATTATTATTTTTATTTTTATTCATTGGATGTGGAGAGTCTGGAAGAGCAACCCAATCTGTCCTTCCTACCCCTGAAGTGAAATATACTCCTGGAGATATTATTACTGATAGCCAGGGCTATATTTCATACAGAGTTGGTAATATGCCAATAATTATTACAGTTCCGCATGATGGTACCCTTGCTCCTTCTACTTTTCCCGATAGAACCGGATCTTCAGCAAGAGCTGAAAATACAAGAAAAGTTGCAGAACAATTTGCATATTTTTTTAACGCTAATTCAAATGGATTGTACCCTCATATCATTTATAATAATATTAGCAGAAGTAAATTGGATCCTGACCTAAATCAAATGGATGGTGCACAAGGTAATTCTTATGCAAATTTATCTTATGGTACCTATCATAGCTTTTTACAAACTGCTATTGATTCAGTTGAAGCATACTTTGATGCGGGTATTTTATTAAATCTAGTTGAACATAATCATTCTAATCAAAAAGTAGAACTCGGGTATTTACTTTCAGCTTCAGATTTGGATTTAACAAACCTACAGCTAAATAGTTATAGTGCCCAATCTAGCGTATCCAAATAGCTGATATTTCAACTTCTTCTTTTGCCGAAGTAATAAGAGGATATAATAGTCTTGGAACACTTATAGTAGGTAGAAGCTATACCAGCAACGATGTCACTTATAGTTTTGAAGCTGTACCTACTTTAGATAATCCAACAATTGGCAGCACTGATTATAGCTCAGGTGGATACACAATCGCGCAATATGGAGTTCTAACGGTGGGAAAATTAATGGAATTGATGTTGCTACTCCATTTGCTGGATTTAGAGACAATGCAAATGCATATAGGGCATTGGCTGTAATTCTTGAAGAATCAGTTAAGATTTTCTACCAAGAAAATCTTGGAGTAATTTTATATTAATTTCCTCTAAGAGCAGTAGCTTTATTTAAATATTCTTGAGCATCCTCAAGACGGCCCTCTCCAAAGTAAGTTCTATAAACTCCATAGTAATACTGTGGATCATTTGGATCTTTGTCAATCAATTCCATATAGTAATTTCTTGATTTTCTCCATCTTTCTGCCTGTTCAAGTGCCTTTGCTAGACCTAATAATGCTTCAACATCATCAGGAGCTAAAAAATATGCTTCTTCAAAGTTGTATTCTGCTTCTTCAAAATTTTCCATTTTTAAATAAACAAGACCTCTATTAAAAAATAAGTCTACCAACTCTTGGTCTTCTGAAGTATTCTCAATAGCTAAATCTAAATTTTTTAATGCTGCATCAAATTTATCTTGAGCAAGATATAAAGCTCCTAGACTCTTTAGGGCTGTTGGTTCTAATGGCTCCATTGCAAGCGCTTGTTCATAATATTCTAATCCTTTATCAAATTCTCCCAATCTAACAACGCTTTGTCCTGCGCTAACTAGTAATGCAATTTTTGTTTCTTCAGGAATATCTTCAAGCGCTAAACCCATATCAAGATACTTAATAGTATTCTCTTTATCTCCTTTAACTGAAGAATATAGTGCTGCAAGAGCATATGCTCCAGGCTGAGAAGGATCTAATTCTTTAGCATTCAATGAAGTTTGAATTGCTTGATCAACGAGAGCATCTCTTTGCTCAGCACTTGCAGCTCTATTGAGTAAAGAGAGAAATCCTGATGCTTTATAATATATCAAATTATAGCTTTTTGTGACAGATGCAGTTATCGCTTGCTGAATAGGTACTCTTTTATCGTTTCTAGTTGGACGAATTTTTAATCCACTAGGAGCAGTTTGTGCAATATCCATATATTTTTTTACAGATGCCCAATCTTGTTTTCTAGGAAATATTTTGTCACCGAGATGAAATGCTGCTTCCCATTTATCTTTTGGATGATTTAACGCTTCTAATAAATATTTTTCTGCTTCTCCCCATTCTTTATCTTTAATTCTAATTTTAGCAGACTCTAATGCTTGACCAGCAAATAACGTTGTGGCTAATATTGCTAGAGCTATAAAATTTCTAAAATAATTCATGCTTGTAGTTCTCCTTATGTTTAAAAAGCAAGTTAGTGTTATTATAATGAGTTTTCAAGAAGTATGGTCATTCATCCATTTAAGCCTTTTCAAAAATTCTGCATCATTTATTTTGAGAAGACCATCCATGCCTATACCTTCAATACAAAAAGACGCTGTGACGGCACCTACTTTCATGGAATCTAATATATTTTTACCATTCATTTTTCCCATAAGGACTCCACCAATATAAGCATCACCTGCTCCAGTTGTATCAATAACTTTATCTACAGGGAATGCTTTAACGGAGAAATTATTTTGTTTGTCAAAGAAATAGGACCCATTTTCCCCATCCTTTATAATTAAACTTTTTGGCCCAAGATCTAAAATTGCTTTTGACATTTCTTTAATATCTGCATCGGCCATGCCAGACAGAGCGCGTGCTTCATTAAAGTTTATACAAAACAAGTCTACTCGCTCTATTAAAGCTTTAAGTTCTTTATTTGCAATATTTATATAGAGCTTAAAAGTATCTAACAATACAAATGGCTTACTTTGCATTTGATTTAAAAGCTCAGTTTGTAGATGTGGTGCAGTATTCCCCAACAAAAGAAATGGACAATTTTTAGAATGTTTGGACAAATCAGGTATATAAGATTCAGAAACACCTGGGTCAACATATAAAGTTTTTCTTGATGAGAAATCATCTTTATACTCACCTCCCCAACAAAATGTATTTCCATCTAACTGTGTTAATGAGTTCGTTGTTATTGAATGCTCAGAAAGTAAATTAAAATGCTTTTTTTCAAAGTCATCACCAACAACTCCAACTAGTTCGCAGGTATTTTTTTTATTAGCTAATAGTGCATAGGCGGCCGATCCACCCAGGACGTTAGAAAATACACCATATTTGTTAACAATTTTATCGATACTAATTGATCCAAAAACAACTGCTTTATGTGATTGATTTGAAGTCATAATTTTTTTTATTAAGATAGTTATGTAAATAAAATGAAAAAAGAAAAAATAGTTCTCGGGATGAGCGGCGGGGTGGACAGTTCTGTTGCTGCTATTTTGCTTCAAAAAAGGTTTTGAAGTATATGGTGTCTTTATGAAGAATTGGGATGATAAAAATGCTATTTGCAATGCGGAAGATGATTATGCTGATGCAGTAAGTGTATGCAATCAATTAAATATTCCTTTAAAAAAGATAAATTATACAAAAGAGTACAAAGATCGTGTTTTTTCACAATTTCTTGATGACCACAAAAATGGATTTACTCCTAATCCAGATGTTTTGTGTAATAAAGAAATTAAATTTGACGTTTTTCAAAAATATGCTAAACAAATAGGAGCAACAAAAATTGCCTCAGGACATTATGCGAAAATTGTAAAGGAAAATGATAATTTTTTTATAAGTAAAGCATCTGACAGAACAAAAGATCAATCCTATTTTTTATATCAATTAAAAAGTCCACTATTACATAACATCGAGTTTCCTTTAGGGAGTTTACTTAAGAAAGATATCAGAAAAATTGCTGAAGAAAATAATCTAGTTAATGCTTCTAAAAAAGATAGCACAGGTATATGCTTTATTGGAGATCGAAAATATAATGATTTTGTTTGTCAATTTTTAAAAACAAAAAAAGGTAAAATTATTACAGTTGATGGTGAAGAAATTGGTCATCATGATGGACATATGTACTTTACTGTTGGTCAACGAAAAGGGTTAGGAATTGGAGCTAGAAATTCTGCCTTCGATAAACCTTGGTATGTGGTGAATAAAGATATTAATAAAAATATCGTTTATGTAGCTCAAGGGGGTACTCACCCAGCTTTATTTTCTGATCAATTATTGGCTGATAACATGTATTGGAGTAGAGATATCTCAAAATTATTACCGTTTAAATGTAATGCAAAAGTTAGATATAGAGATGAAGATCATTCTTGCCAAATATTATCATCTAATGAAGACAAATGTTATATTAAATTTGATAATAAAATTAAGGCAATAACTAATGGTCAGTCGATTGTTTTATATGATGAAGACGGCATTTGTATTGGCGGTGGAATCATTAGAAAAAGAAACATACCTTTTTTAGGTGAGGAAATAAATGAATAAAGAATTGAGAGTTATAATTTTAGCAGCTGGCAAAGGTACTAGAATGAATTCAGATTTACCAAAAGTATTGCACAAATTACATGGTAAGGCGCTCATAGACTATGTAATTGATGAAAGTGAGCTTCTAGACCCCAAAGAAATAATATTAGTAGTAGGATTTAAAAAAGAGCGAGTTATAAAACATACTGAAAGTAGAATTAATCTAAAGTATGCTACTCAAGTAAAGCAACTTGGAACAGGACATGCAGTGTTGCAAACAAAAGAACTATTAAAAAATAGAAAAGGACATATATTAATTTTATATGGCGATGTTCCAAACATTAAAGCATCAACGCTTCTGCCAATTGTCGATGATCATATTAGTAATAATCGTGACTTAACCTTAATTACTGCAGAAATTGATGACCCCACGGGATACGGACGAATTATAAGAGATAAAAATGGAAACCTATTAAAAATTATCGAAGAAAAAGATTGTAATAACAATGAGAAAAAAATTAAAGAGTGGAATCCAGGTATATACATTTTCAAAACAAAAGAGGTTTTTAGAATTTTAAATAGTATTAAGACAAATAATGCGTCCAAAGAATACTATCTCACTGATGCAATTGGTTTAGCGCAACAGTCAAATATGAAAATAAAGGCTATTAAGATTGCAAATTCTTATGAAGTAATTGGAATAAATACAGCTGATCAGCTGAAAGAGCTTGAAGATTGAAATACTTTCTAAATATAATTATTAGTTTTTAGTTTTTATTATTTTGGGATTTGCCTGGTCATTTAATTATATCTAAAACAAGAATCTCCAGCAAAAAATTTAAGTCATAACAAATAATTCAGAATTAACGAGTAAAATAAAATTATTCGAAAATTATTCTTCCCAAACTTTAAGAATTGCTGTCTTAAATGGTTGTGGTGTTAGTGGAGTTGGTAACTCTTATGGGAACATATTTACAAATAGATATGGATTGCAGGTTACACGAATTGAAAATGCGGATAACTTTAATTATGAAATGACGACTATAGTTATTTTAAACAAGAACAACCCTAATGTTGATAATATACTTACTATTTTAGGAACTAATATTAATGCTGGTAATGTACAGTTTAATTCAACAGTAAATCCTAATGAAGATATTCAAATTATTATTGGTAAAGACTATCAAGAGTTTCTTAACTTGAATCAATGAGCTCAAAATCGTTACTTAAAAAAATTATTTCATTGGCAGACGACAAAAAAGCTGAGAATATTGTTGCACTAGATGTTTCAAAGATCACCTCTCTTTCAGAATACTTTGTTGTATGCTCAGCTTCAAATCTTATTCAAGTCAAAGCAATTGCAGATAATATAAAAGAAAATATTTCTGAAAATCCTGGAAAACTGAAGGGTATGAAAATGGTACATGGATAATTTTAGATTATGTTGATATAGTAGTGCATATTTTCTTCGATGAAATGCGATCTTACTATGATTTGGAAAGAATTTGGTTTGATGCTAAGGTTGTAAAAGTATGAAGTTAAATAAACTTATGAATGATTTTTTGCAAGACTATCTTGATCAAAATAAAAGTTGAGTTTTCTGATTGGAGCATAAATGTTAACAATCAAGAAGGGTTTGGAGATTATTCTTCTAACATTGCACTTAAGCTAGCAAAGATATTGAAAAAGGCACCGATAGAAATTGCAAAAAGTATTGCTAATCATCCAAACACATCAGAAAATGTTTTTACCTTAAGTTCCTCTGAACCTGGCTTTGTTAACTTTCATATTTCTAATGATTACTATCTTAAAATTTTAAAACAAATTATTAGTGAATCGGAAAATTTTGGTAAGAAGAAAAAATTAAATCAATCAGCCAATGTAGAGTTTGTAAGCAGTAACCCTACTGGACCTCTTACTGTTGGTCATGGAAGACAAGCAATTCTTGGTGACATGGTTTCTAATATATTAACC
>BOWX01000002.1 GCA_019650355.1 Fidelibacterota bacterium | reverse complement strand
GGTGACAATAGCATAGAGGCCACACCCGTTCCCATCTCGAACACGGAAGTTAAGCTCTATAGCGCCGATGGTACTTCACGGGAGACTAGTGCGGGAGAGTAGGACATTGCCGGTATTTATTTTTTTCATATATTTGTATATTATTTTTTATGCAAAAACTCATCAAAACATTGATATCTAATTGTCCTGAAGACACTATTCAGTTTGCTAAAGATTTGTCCAAGACTATTCCATACGGATCAACAATTTTCATGGTTGGAGATTTAGGATCAGGTAAAACAACATTTACTAAAGGATTTGCTGAAGGTTTAGGATTTAGTAATGAAGTACAATCACCTACATACCCCATTTTAAATGAATATTCTAATTCTGACAATTTTATTTATCACTTTGACTTATATCGTTTAAAGTCAGTATCAGAATTTTTAGAAATTGGAGGCATTGAGTATCTTTCTAGTACAAATGGAATATGTATAATTGAATGGCCTGAGCTAATTGATAGTTTTGATATTGAGAATAAATTTAAAATTCTTTTTAAAGTCAATGGTAGTGAGTCTAGTAGAACTATTGAGGTATATAAATGAATCTTTTGGGTATAGAATCTTCTAGTAGAAAGTTATCAGTAGGACTAATGAAAGAGGATAGTTTCTCTGAACTTCATTCCGAAAAAATCAATGATACTGCAAATAGTTTACCACTATTATCAAAAAAAATAATTAATAATGCATCATTAAGTTTTGAAAACTTAGATGCAATTTGTATTTCTTCTGGACCAGGTTCTTTTACAGGACTAAGAGTTGGTATGAGCTATGCAAAAGGAATTGCTATGGCTTTAGATATACCTATTGTACCAGTTTCAACTTTTGATTCGCTTGCTTATAAAAATACTAGCGAAAAACTGTCTGCGTTAATTTATTCACATGGAAACACATTTTATATTTGTGAATATAGTATAGATGATGGAATTCTTTTAAAGTCCAGTGAACCCAAATCTATTTTAAAGGAAAATGTTTTGGAACTATCTCAAAATATAGTTTTCAATGGACCAACGAATATTTTTGAAGATTTAAAAGCACATAACTTAAAAATTGAATTCACAGATCTTAGCGTAAATAACATTTTAAAAATTGCCCAGCAGAATTTTAAGTTGTTAAAGACAAAATCTTTAGACAACTTAGTTCCTGATTACGTTGGTAATTTTGAGGTCAAATAAAATGAGTTGGTTTACTAGAAAAAAACAAAATATTGAAAAAAATACAAGGAAGGATCTTCCTAATGATTTATGGAGGAAGTGTTCTTGCGGAGAAATTCTTTATAATCCTGAACTAGAAGCTTCTTTTTCTATTTGCCATCATTGTAACTTTCATTTTCCAATTACAAGCGAACAATATCAAGATATCATTCTTGACAAAAAATCTGAGAGTCTTTTTTCAGATATTTCTTCAATAGATATGTTGGGATTTAAAGCAAATAAATCTTACCAAGAAATACTTGAAACTGTTCCCAAAAATAAAGAGGCGGTAGATTGTTTTTTAGGAGAAATTGAAAAAAGAAAAGTTGTATTGTGCATCATGAATTTTAAATTCATTGGTGGAAGTATGGGCAGTGCCGTAGGAGAAAAAATTTCAAAAGCAATCAGTTTAGCAAGTGAAAAAAATTGTCCAATAATAATTTTATGTCAATCTGGTGGAGCTAGAATGCAAGAAGGAGCATTATCCTTGATGCAATTATCTAAAATTAGTACTCATCTTGCAAAATTTTCAAAGAAGGGTGGATTATATATTTCAATATTAACTTACCCAACTACTGGAGGTGTTACAGCTAGCTTTGGAATGCAAGCAGATGTAACAATAGCTGAACCGAAAGCTTTAATTGGGTTTGCTGGACAAAGAGTTATTAAGCAAACTACAAGTCAAGAATTACCTGATCATTTTCAAACATCTGAGTTTTTAAAAGAGAAAGGTTTTATTGATTTTGTTGTTGATAGAAAGAATTTAAAAAATAGTATTTCTAAGGTTTTGGATGTTTTGGCATGAAAAGTAACGATAAAATACTAATTTTAGATTTTGGCTCTCAATATACTCAGTTAATTGCTAGAAGAGTTAGAGAGATTGGCGTTTTTTCCGAAGTAAAACCATCCTCAATATCAACTGAAGAAATAATTAAAATGAATCCGTCAGGCATTATCCTTTCTGGAGGACCTGAAACTGTTACTATAAGTTCTTCGCAGAAAGTACATAAATCATTATTGGAAGCAAAAATACCAATTTTAGGTATATGTTATGGAATGCAAACTATTGCAAATGAACTTGGTGGTTCGGTTGTTAAATCTGATATAAGGGAATTTGGTCATGCAGAAATTTCTCATGTTAATCAGTCTGTCTTATTTGATAATGTAAGTTTTGATTCAGATAGTCTTGATGTATGGATGAGTCATGGAGATAAGGTTGAAGTTCTTCCAGAAAACTTCGAGATAATTGCCTCTTCCAAAGATTGTAAAGTAGCAGGATTTCAAAATTCAGACTCAAATATTTTTGGACTACAATTTCATCCAGAAGTAACTCATACTAATCAGGGTGAACAGATTTTATCTAACTTCATTTTTAGAGTATGTAGTTGTAGTAAAAATTGGTCCACATCTGATATCATAAATTCAATGGTTTCTGATGTAAAAAACAAAGTAAAAAATGAGAAGGTTTTATTAGGGCTTTCTGGTGGTGTTGACTCATCTGTAGTAGCTATGTTATTACAAAAAGCTATTGGAAATAATTTAATTTGTATCTTTGTTGATCATGGCTTGCTAAGGCTTGGTGAAGTAGATGAGGTGATGTCAACATTTGAAGCTTTAGATATTGATATAAGATTAGTTGATGCCTCAGAATTATTTCTTTCAAAACTTTCAGGAGTAACGGATCCAGAGCAAAAAAGAAAAATTATTGGAAATACTTTCATTGATGTATTTGAAAATGAAGCAAAAAAAATAAAGGATGTTGATTGGCTAGCTCAAGGAACTATTTATCCAGATGTAATTGAGTCTTCTTCTGATGACCATAATTCAAGTGTAATCAAATCACATCATAATGTTGGAGGTCTTCCTGAAAGGATGAATCTAAAATTATTAGAACCAATTAGAGAGCTTTTTAAAGATGAAGTTAGGAAAATTGGAGCTGAATTAAATACTCCTCAGCATATTTTACAAAGACATCCATTTCCAGGCCCTGGACTGGGTATTAGGGTTATGGGAGAGATTACCCAAGAGAGAATTGATATTTTACAAAAAGCAGATAAAATTTTTATAGATGAACTAAAAGCAGAAAAACTATATGATTCATTAAGCCAAGCTTTTGTTGTTTATTTACCAATAAAGTCAGTTGGTGTTGTTGGTGATGAAAGAAGGTATGAAGATGTTTTAGCATTGAGAGCAGTTGAGACTGTTGATTTTATGACAGCAAATTGGGCACATTTACCCTATGATTTTATTGGTAAGGTTTCTAACCGAATTGTTAATGAGATTCCACTTGTTAGCAGAGTTGTTTATGATTGTACTGGCAAACCTCCTGCAACTATTGAGTGGGAATAATGATAGAAATAGTTGGGTTCAACAAAAAGTATTCCGAACAGTTTTTTATCTTAAATAAAGCATGGATTGAAGAGTCATGGCATTTGGAAGATTCTGATAAGAAAGATTTACTCAATCCGGATAAAATTGTTCACAATGGTGGACAGGTTTTTTTTGCACTAGAAGATCAAATAGCAATTGGTACCGTAGCAATGATAAAGAGTTCAGATGATAGGTTTGAACTAGCTAAAATGACAGTTCAAGAGGATTGTAGAGGAAATGGAATTGCTAATATGCTTATGGATGAGTGTTTAAAATTTGCAAAGCAAAATAATTCTAAAGAAATTTTTTTAATCTCAAATGACTCATTAATTATTGCAAGGAACCTTTATGATAAATATGGCTTTAAAGAAGTAGATTTAGATTCTCAAAAATATGATAGAGGGAATGTTAAAATGAGTCTTAAAATAACAAATTAATTATTAATGGTTTAGTGTATATTTAAGTATGTGTGGAATAGTAGCATATAAGGGACATAAAAATTGTTATCCAATTTTATTAGATGGATTGCATAAGCTAGAGTATAGAGGATATGATTCAGCTGGTGTTGCTTGCCTTAATTGAAATGATAAAATTACAGTTACAAAAAGAAGTGGAAAAGTAAAGCAGCTTGAAGAAGGATTAAAAAAAAGTAATTTAATTGAAAATAGAAATGGTTCAGGTATCGCTCACACTAGATGGGCAACTCATGGAAAGCCAAATCAAGTAAATGCCCATCCTCATAAAGACCAATCTGGAAATATTGTATTAGTTCATAATGGAATTATCGAAAATTATGATCCAATTAAAAAATTTTTAAGATCCAAGAAAGTTAGATTTAAATCTGAAACCGATACTGAAGTTTTAGTTCAATTAATTGGATATTTTTTTAATAAAGGAAAGATGAATTTTGAACAATCAGTTAGAGCAGCTTTGCAGAGAGTTGATGGAGCATATGGAATTGTAGTTCTTAAATAAAAAAGATCCAGATGTCATGATTGCAGCTAGAAAAGGAAGTCCTTTAGTTTTGGGAATTAAAGATAATGAATTCTTTATTGGAAGTGATATTTCTCCAATTATTAAACATACTCAGCAAATTATTTATCTTGAAGATTCTCAAATGGCAGTTATTAACAAAAAAAGAATATAAGATAACATCAATTAGATAAAGATGTTAGTCTACCAAAAAAAGTTGAAAAAATTGATTTTAAAATTGATGATTATGATAAAGGAAAATTTAAATACTTTATGCATAAGGAAATTCATGAGCAAATTAATACAATTCCCAATACTATTACTGGAAGAATAAAAAATGATAGTATTATGCTTACATGGCTTAATCAGATTATTGGAATGAAATAGAACAAGCAGAAAAAATTTTTATTACTGCTTGTGGTACATCATGGCATGCAGGACTTATTGGAAAAAATTTTATTGAACGATTTGCTGAGGTTCCTGTTCATGTTGAATATGCTTCAGAGTTTAGATATAATAAAACTTTAGTTGATAATAAAAGTGTTGTAATTGCTATTTCACAATCTGGAGAAACAGCAGATACATTAGCTGCAATTAAAAAAGCTAATGATTCATGGAGCAATAACAATTGGAATATGTAATGTTCCTGGAAGTTCAGTTTCAAGAGAAACTAATTGCGGAGTTTTTACCAGATGTGGTCATGAAGTAGGAGTTGCATCAACAAAAGCATTTACAGCACAAATTAGTGTACTATATTTATTAGCCCTAAAATTAGCTGATTCAAATGATACTATTTCAAAAGCATCTATAAAAAGACACTTAGACTATAATGAATCGGTAAATAAAATTAAAAATATTCTTAAAAAAGAAAATGAAATTAAAAAAATTGCTCTGAAATATAAAAATGCCAACGATTTTTTATATTTAGGAAGAGGATTAAATTTTCCTGTTGCTCTAGAAGGAGCACTAAAATTAAAAGAGATTTCATATATTCATGCTGAAGGTTATCCTGCAGCTGAAATGAAGCATGGACCTATAGCTTTAGTTGACAAGGATATGCCTAATGTTTTTATAGTTCCAAAAGATAAAACATATGAAAAAATTATTTCAAACATTGAAGAAATAAAATCAAGAAAAGGAAAAATTATTATAATAACAGATTCTAAAAATGATAAAATTTTAAAAGATCTTGCAAATGACTTGATATATGTTCCAAAAACAAATCATTATATGTTTTGTTATTTTAGCTTCAATTGTTCTTCAGTTATTTGCTTATTATATTGCAGTAGGTAAAAAATTAAATGTGGATCAGCCACGTAATCTTGCTAAATCAGTTACCGTGGAGTAGAGTTGAGAGGGGGTGTCCCATCTAAACTAAATCAAAAAACGTGAATAAAAAATATTACTACTACATTATTTTTGGGATTACTTTTTTCCTTTTCAGTATTGTCCAAGATAATATTCGACCAAATTATGACGGAGGAAATAGTCTGATAATTTATTTTCTAGGAGTTATCCCAAATTTTTTACCAGGAATAGGTTTACCTTCGTTTTTTTATGTGATCATTCCCGAGTTATTCAAACCCCATTCATTCTTTTTTAAGGAAAGACTAAAATTATCAATTTACATTTCTATGATAGGTTTAATATGTAATGAGTTTATAACAATCTTTACACCTGGTAGGGGAATTTTTGATTGGAATGATATCTTATGGACGTTAATAGGGGGAGTATTATTTCTAATCATTCATAGAAAAATTAATTGAGTTTAAAATTTTCAAATTCCAACCGAAATCCTTTATGGTTCCAATTTATCAATTCTTCATTAAATTTTATTATGACGATAAAAAATAAAAACCCCCATTCATACCGTAACCGTTGAATAAATGTCAATTATATGAATAATAGAATTCCACCTCCAATAGTTACTTTCATTTGTGGTATAGCAATTTATTATTCAAAATCCTTCTTTAATCAATTTTTTAGTTACAGTAATAATACAATAAGTTTATTTCTTTTAATTTTAGGATTTACTGTTTTTATTTCAGCTGTCAAATCTTTCAGAAAACAAAAAACAACCGTAAATCCTTTAGAACCTAGACAAGCATCTTCTTTAGTTTCTTCAGGAATATTTAAGTATTCAAGAAATCCAATGTACCTTGGAATGCTAATTATTTTACTAGCGTTATCTTTCAAGTTTAATCTAGTTGGAGGAATTGTTATATCTCTATTCTTCTATTTATTTATAACAAAATTTCAAATTCTTCCTGAAGAAGAGGCAATGAATGAATTATTTGGAGATGAATTTACTCAATATTCTAATAGAACTAGAAGATGGATTTAAATATTTCAAGGGTAATTTAATGAATTTATATATAGCGCTTATTTTAGCAATTCTATTTGAGGTAACAGGAACAATGTTACTTCCAATAACAAAAGAATTTTCAAAATTAATTCCAACTAGTTTGGTTATAATTTTTTATTCTGTTTCTTTTTATTTTTTATCAGTTGCAGTTGTAAAGTTGCCTTTAACAATTGTCTATGCTTCTTGGACAGGATTAGGTGTAGTTTCTGTAGCTATTTTGAGTTATTACTTTTATAAACAACCTTTAAATCTTATAACAATAATAGGATTATTTATGATTGTTATTGGGGTTGTCTTGGTAAATGTGTTTAAAACTGATTAAATAAGCTTATATTTCAATTATTATGAAATTATTAATAAATATTATTTTATTTGGAAGCTTATTTGCTCAATCAATTGATAGTGAATTAAATGAAAAATTTATTGAATCGCTTGTAGATGATTTAAATCGTCAAAGAAATAATTCTGTTATTAAAAGAATTGATGAAAGCATGATTATTGAAACTGATTATGCAAATCATGCCAAGATTTTAAAACTCAAAGCTTATTATAATCTAAAAGATTTTGATTCTGCTCTTAATATCGCAAAATCAATGAACCCGCTCAACTATTCTCCTAATCTTAAAACATCTTTTTATTTAACTATGGGAGATGTTTATTCCTCCAAAGGTTATTACGATCATGCTTTTAAAAATTACATAGATGCAAGAAGATCAAACATTGATTCTCGATCAAAAAGAGTCATTAATAAAAGATTAGTTAAAATTATCCCACTAAATCTAGATTTTGAAAATTTGGAATTAATGGAAATTCTTGAAGATAATAAAAGTAATTTAAATATCATTCTTTTAGCACAATCTTTTTCGTTGGTTTATAGTAATTCACAAGAAATCTCAAGCAAATTTGATGAAATTGACCAAAGCAGCTTAGATAGAGAGTTCAGATCGAATTACAATTTTTTAAAAAGAAATATTGATTCTAAAACATCATTTTCGAAGAAAGTTGGAGTTGTACTTCCCTTGGAAGGAGAAGGTCTTGAAATTACAAATGCATTTTTAAAAGGATTATTAGAAGCAAATCAAAGTTCTCAGTCGAATGATAAGATTCAATTTATTATCATTGATAATTATAAAGATCCAATCTTGACCGTTGAAGCATTTAAAAATCTTGTTGATAGACATAACGTAAGTGCAATAATTGGACCATTTTTAGATAAGAATTTAATTGCAGGAGCAAGTTCAGTTTCTTCTACAAAAATTCCAATTTTTGCTCCATTTACATCATTAGAAAATCTTTCTAATGTTAATAAAAATATATATTTATTAAACTCATCTGTTGATTTCAGGAATGAACTATTGGTAAATCATTATCTAGATAATTCTGAATTAAATAATATTGCTGTTATAGCGCCGAGAACAGATCTAGGCATAAAAGAAGTTGATTCTTTTTTAATAGCTTTAGATAAGCTAAATAAAGAGCCAGTATATATTGGTTGGTATGAAGAAAACTCTGCAATTGACCTTCGTCCAAATTTTAATGAATTAAGAGAGGTTGCATGGGAGATTGAAACTCGTGATGAGTATCAAGAATTTTTAGGTGTTGAGATTGATGTTCTTGATTCTATGTTTGAAGTCGATAATGATGAAGTCTATGATATGTTTAATTTAGAACAAGAAGAGTCAATTGATTCCACAAAAGTGATTTTGGAAACCATCGATGGATTATTTTATCCTGTGAGTTCAAATGCTTTAGAGTTTGTTGCTTCTCAAGTGTCATTATCTAATCTAGAAACGCAACTTTTAGGAAACGAAAATTGGCTTAATTTAGACTTACTTAAACAAGAAAGTGTTTCACCTCATATTTCAGATATGTTGTTTGCATCAAATTATATTCCAAAATATTTGAATAATAGTGAATATGATTATGATCCATCTTTAAATAATGTATTTCATTTTGGAATGGATTTTTCAAACTTTTTAATTAATTCAAGTTTTAATAAATCAAAATTTGATTTTAGTTCTTCATCAAGTTTTGAAGGAATTACAAGGAATTTTGATTTTTCTAATTCCACATCAAACCAAGGTTCTAAGGTCGTTAGATTTTCAAATAGAAAAATCTATAATTCCAGATAAAATTATGATTTTTGATTTTTCAGATAAAATCAATCAACATGGATTAAAAGTAATTTTTTCAAATGCTGAAGAGAGCAACATCTTAACAAAAAAAGCTATTGTTTCTATGTCTCAAATCCATTCTACAAATATAGAAGTAGTAAATAATAAAAAATTAGTATATAGTAACGTGGATGGAATTTTCTCATGCAATAAAAATTATGCTTTACAAGTTAAAACAGCTGATTGTTTGCCTATTTTTTTCATTCATGAACATAAAAATATTTTTGGAGTAATTCATGCAGGCTGGAAAGGTCTTAAAAATGGTATTATTTCAAAATCTACTAAGTTATTAAGTAGTCATATTAATGATCTTAACGAAATAACAGCTTTTATTGGACCATCAATTTCACAAAAAAATTATGAGGTGAAAAATGAATTTATTGACTATTTTGGTAATGAGTTCATTGACAAAGTTGAAGATAAATTTTTTTGTAATTTAAAAGGCGTTGCAAGCTCTCAATTACAAAAGCTTGGAATTAAAAATGTTATTGATTGCAATCAATGTACTTATGAAAATGAAAATTACCATTCTTATCGACGCAATAAGACTTCAAAAAGAATGATTGGTTTAATTTATTATGAATGAATTAATTAATTATATTATTTTAGGAATGATTCAGGGATTAACTGAATTTTTTCCTGTTAGCAGTTCTGGTCATCTAGTATTATTTCAAGATTTTTTGAAAATAAAAAATGAGGGTGCTTCTGCTGAAATTATTGCTCATTTTGGGACCTTATTCAGCATACTTTTATTTTATAAGGCTTCTTTCTTTTCTTCAAAAAACGAAAATGATTTTTTTAACCCAGACACTATAAAGTTGTTAGTAATATCTACTATTCCAGCTGTTATCTTTGGCCTTATATTTGACTTTGAGCAATTTTTTAATTACGAATTTGTCCAATACTCATTGTTAGCTAACGGAGCTCTAATAATACTAATGAGCTTATTAAAAAATTCATTCTCATTTAATTTTAATTTAAAATCTGCTTTACTTTTAGGAGTATTTCAATCTATTGCAATTCTTCCCGGAATTTCCAGATCTGGAATGGTAATAAGCTCAGCTTTAATGTTAGGACTTAATAAAGAAAAATCTATTCAGTACTGTTTCTTTATGGTGATACCAGTTATTATTCTCTCAATTTTTTATGAATTATTATTTTCTTCAGGGTTTGATGCTATAAACTTGCTAGATGGAGTAGGATTATTTTTATCATCATTCATTTTGGATACTTGAGTTTATACTTTTAGTAGCATTTCTGAAAAATTTGATTTCTGGTGGTTTGGATTGTATTGTATAATTGTGAGCATTATAACATGATTGAAGTAATATTTATTCTTTATCTTTTGTTAATTATCTGTGTTGGAATTCTTTCAAATAAATTTGTCTCTTCGCAATTAGATTTTTTATTAGCTGGAAGAAGGCTTGGACCATGGGTAACAGCCTTTTCAGAAAGAGCTTCAGGAGAATCAGCATGGCTTCTTCTTGGGCTTCCTGGTGCTGCAATTGCTATTGGATATGGCGAAATTTGGGCAGTAATAGGTATAACGATTGGTATTATATCCTCTTGGTTTTTAATTGCAGAACGTTTAAGAGATGAAACAGAAAAATTTGACTCATTAACAATTCCAGATTTTCTTGAGAAAAAATTCAATGATTCCTCTGGTTTAATCAGGATTATTTCAGCTTTAATCATTGGAATATTTTTTACTTTTTATGTTTCAGCGCAGTTTCATGGTTCAGGAAAAATTTTAAACACTATTTTTGGTATTGAGCCTTTGTATGGAATAACTCTAAGTGCTATTATCATTATAATATATACGATTTTGGGTGGTTTATTGGCAGTAGCTTGGACTGATTTGATTCAAGGTGTATTAATGATAGGAACTTTAGTTGTTTTGCCAATTGTTGGTCTTTTTGAGTTACTTTCTTTCGATCAAAGTTTATCTGAATTATTAAAGTTTAATTCAATTGAAAAAAATTCAGTTTTTTCAGGACTTACAGGTTTTGGAGCTCTGTCAGTTGCATTAGGTGGAATGAGTTGGGGTCTAGGGTATTTTGGTCAACCGCATTTACTAATTAGATACATGGCTATAAAGTCTGTTAATGATATTAAAAAAGCTAAATGGATTGCAGCTCTTTGGGCTATTCCTGGAATTTCTGGTGCATTTATGATTGGAATTGTAGCATTAGGCTATTTTGGTGAAGATTTTTTTATAGGTAAAGATTCTGAAATTGCAATGCCATTATTAGCGCAAACGTTATTACCTGCATGGATTGCTGGATTACTTATTTCTGGCGCAGTTGCAGCCATGATGTCCACCGCTGACTCTCAATTATTAGTATCTACATCTGCGATTAGCGAAGATTTAAAGTTGAACAAAGTGATTAAAACAAGAAAATCAAATAAATTAACTAATACCAGATACATCACAATCATTCTTGGGTTATTCGCTTATGCAACCGCTATGTATTCCGAAGTTTCAGGAGATACAATTTTTGGAATTGTTAGTTTTGCATGGAGCGGATTAGGTTCTTCATTTGGACCAGCAGTTATCTTGTCCTTATGGTGGACAAAGACAACCAGGGAAGGTATTATCGCCGGTCTTTTAACTGGGTCAATTGTAACAATGATTTGGGGAAGTAGTGTGTTTTTAAAATCGATTGTTACTGAAAGATTAACAAGTTTTGTATTAGCATTTATTGTAGTTATAGTAGTTAGTAAATTGACTTATACAAAAAAAGAAAAAAATTCCAATAGAGATTCAGGTACTCAAATACAATCTGGTAGCTATGGAATATCTTAATTGAAAAAATATGATAAAAGCTTTACAATTTCTCTCCGATAAAAATCAATCTTTTAGTAATAACTATCTATTAGTTGGGGATAATGATTTTTTGTATCTATTTATTAAAAATCAAATAGTAAAAAAATCACAAAAAAAGGATGAAACATTTGTATTTGACTGTGCAGATAAAAGCGACTCTTTTGACCAACTAATTAATGTTCTCGGATCTCAAGATTTGTTTTCAAGCGATAAGCTTATAATTGTCAAAAATATAAATAAGCTAAATAAGAAAAATTCAGAACTTCTTCTTTATAGTTTTGATTCAGATAGTTCTCACCAAATCATATTTATTGACAATAATTTTTTATCATATGATTATAAATCTAAATCAAACACTATCAAAAGTTCCGTTACTAAAGAATTTGCAAAAATAATGGATGTCGTTGATATTTCTACTCCTTTCGAGAGTGAAATGAAACATTGGATACATTTATTTGCACATGAATTAAATCTGAAAGTTTCAGATAAATATACTCAAAAAATTATTGAAATTTTTGGAAACAACTTCTCAGAAATTTTTAATGAGATGTCTAAATCAAGTCTAGTATCAAGTAATGAAAAAGATCTTCTAAATGCTCTTGAAAAATCAGGCAATATTCATAAAGAAAAGCAGTTATGGGAATTAAATTATGCAATATGCGATAGAAGAGTTGATGCAATTTTCGAAAATGGTTTATCAATTATGAAACAATACGGTCTTTCATATGTGATTAATTCTATGTTCACTTTATTAGAGGCAATTTTTATTACCAAAAAAAATAATGGAACTTTAATCGAATCATCAAGTAAGAGTATTAGAGGGAATTTATTAAAGAGAATAAGCCCAGCAACAAAAAACTATTCACTTGATGAGCTGGAGCATGCGATTAATATTTTTGCTCAAACTGATATTAAACTGAAAACACAGAAAATAATTGATGAGACAGAATTTACAAACATTATCAACGGAGTCTTCCGAAATGAATGATAAATTTAAATATTCTGATGAAAAATTAATTTTAAGATTTCAAGAGGGAGATATTAATGCGTATAACGAGCTTGTTAAAAGATACAAAGACAGGCTATTAAACTTTGTATTAAGATATTTCAATAATGTTGAGCAGGCGGAAGATGTAGTGCAAGATACGTTAATTAAATTGTACACACATGCAAGTTATTATAAGAATGTTGCAAAATTTTCAACTTGGATTTTTACAATTGCCAAAAATAATGCTTTAACCGAATTAAGAAAAAATAAAAGAAAAAAGACAGATTCATTATGGACAGAAGATGGACAGATTATCGATATAAATTCTAAAGAAGAATCTCTAGATTCTAAGGTTCAAAATGAAATCGCAATTGATCAATTAAACAAATTTTTAGATGAAATTCCCGAAAATTTTAGAATGGCTGTAGTCCTAAGAGATTTTCAGGAACTTTCTTATGAAGAAATAAGTAAAATACTGGAAATACCGATTGGTACGATCAAATCTAGAATAAATAGAGGTCGTATTCAGCTGGCTGAAAAAATGAAACATTTTAAGGAGTAGTTATGGATTATAATAAATTTGAGGATAGAATATCTGACTGGATTGAAAATTCAATGGATATTAAAGAACGCAAGGAGTTTGAAAAATATCTTGCTGAAAATCCTGAACATAAGAAAAAAGTTGATGATGTTCGAAATGCAATGAATATTATGAAAACTGCTCCTTCTTTAAAAACTTCCGATAGTTTCGATAAAAAACTTCAAGATCGTATTAATGCATTAAATGATAATCAAAATGTTAGTAGTGGAATTATGGGATTTTCAAGACAAAACTTTATTTATCTTACCCTGTCTATATTTTGTATTTTCATGCTCTCAGCTTATTTAATTCAACCTTCTCAATCAAACTATTTTATAGCGGATGAAGAATCAGTAACGCAAGAAAATATATCTGAAGAAGAGGATACTGAAATTAAAGATGTTGAGCTATTAAATGATGTTAATGGATCATTTGTAAGCGATAAAGATTAATTTTCATAGAATTGTAAATATCCAATCTCGGATGTAATTTGCATAGTTATGAAAATGAAATACTTAATAATTACAATTTCCACAATTTTTTTAGCAAATTGCGCTTCAACATCTTTAGAATTACCCAAATCATACACTGAAGAAACTAAAAAAGAAGAAAAAACTATAGAGTCAATTGATCCTTTCGGTGGTGTTCAATTTTTCATGGACGGAATGATGTTTTTTGAACAGGGTGATTATGCAAGAGCAATTTTAGAGTTTCAGGACGCTATTGATGCTGGTTCAAATTCTGCAGAGGTCTTATTTAATATGTCCGAAGCATACTGGATGTTGCAAAAGTTTGAAAAAAGTATTGTATTTGCCAATCAGGCAATTGCAATGGATGAAAATGCATTAGATTATAAGATTTCATTAGGAAAAAAGTTTATTGCCTTAAATGATTATGAATCTTCTTTGTTGATTTTTAATCAAATAATTGAAAGTGATCCTAATAATGCTGATGTGCTGTTTATCATTGGAGATTTAAAAGCTGAGTTAAATGATATTGATGGAGCATTGCTTTACTATCAAGAAGCCTATAACAAGAATAATGACTTAATTTTGGCTTTGGAGGTCGCAGCAGAATTAGCATATAATTCAAATCATAGAGACTTATCAAAGATATTTAAAAAACTCCTTTTAGCAGATCCTTCTAATTCAGAATATATGAGAGGTTATCTTGAATCAAATGATGGTGGAAATATTGAAGAGTTGCTTGAGCTATTAAATCTAGATTCTATTAAAGCAAACCCATTTTATAATAATCTATATAATCAAATAGCACTAGAATATCTAAGAATTGGAAAATTAGATTCTGCAGAAGAATTTTTGCAAAAATCTTTATCAAAAAAGGATAATGACAGGTTTGCTTTGTATTACTTGTCATTAGTATACAGAGATATTGGTAGAAATGACTTAGCATTAGAAGTATCAAAGAAGCATACTTCTTATTATCCGAATGATAAAGAAGGATATATTAATTCATCTATTGCATTAATAAGTTTACAAAATTTCTCTGAGGCAATTGATGAACTTAATATAGCGGTATCAATATTTCCGAACGACTTTGAAGTAAATTATTTTTTGGGATTAGCAAATTATTCAGCAAGAAATTTTAATGAAGCAGAACAATTCTACAGTAAGTCATTATTAATTGATCAAAAATCTGTAGCAGCCATGCATGGCTTAGCAATGACATATGATCAAATTGAAAAATGGGATAAATCTGACGAGTTGTACACAAAATTAATTGCTTTGAATGACAGAGATGCACAAGCGTATAATAATTTTGCTTATAGCCTAGTTGAAAGAGATGAAGATTTAGAATATGCTTTGACTCTCGCTGAAAAAGCTATACAAATAAGCCCAGATGTATCAGCTTACTTAGATACAATTGGATGGATTTATTACAAATTATCTGAATTTGAAAAAGCGAAAGATTTTATTGCTCAAGCATTAATATATGATGATTCAAGCGCGGTAATTCTTGAGCACTATGGAGATGTATTAATAAGTGTAGAAGAAATAGATGAAGCACTTATTTTTTATAACAAAGCATTGTTGTTAGATGAAGATAACGAACAGCTACAAACAAAGATTTCTTCATATGAATCTCAATAAAAAACTTATAATTGTCGTATTTGCAGTTATTTTTGCTTCATGCTCCACCAATAATAACATTCAAGTAATAGATTCTGAAAATATTAAAATTGAAGAATTAGAAAAAAATTTTAATAGAGTTATTGGTAGCGGTGTACTGCAAGGCAAAGGAAAATCAAATTTTTCTTCACCATTTATTTTTGAATCTTCTGGAAATAATTCAATTATCGTTTTCAAAGATTTTTTGGGAAGAAGACAGTATATGATTGAAGTAAATAATGATTCAATTAGATATTTAAATGTCCGCAAAAAAGTTGAAATCTCCCAAGAGGAGTTTAATAGATTTTTTCCTTTATCAAATCAATTGAATTCAAATTTCTACAAAAGCATTCTTTGGGGAGATACTGAAGCTTTAAATAATGTCGATATTCAATTGAGAAATTCATACGTCATTACAACTAAGTTGATTTCAATTGATGGTAGTAATTATCTGAACGAGATTGTATTTTTACTTAATAATGATAAACAGAACTATACATTAAAATTTAATAGAAGAAATTTTGAATAATGAAAAGCTTATCTATACTTATACCAATATATAATGAGGAAGAATCTCTTCAGGCATTATTTGAAGAGTTGAAAAACAGTTTTGAGAATAATCAATCAATTGAAATTATTTTTATTAATGATGGTTCGTCTGATATGTCCCAAAAAGTGATTGAAAATGAAATCGCAAATCATTCTACATGGAAGCTCATTAACCTTTATAGAAACTATGGAAAGTCTGTAGCACTTCAATCCGGCATTGATATTGCTTCAAATGAATTAATAGCTACATTAGATGGTGATCTTCAAGATGATCCAAAAGAACTTATCAATCTTGTTCGTGAATTAAATGAAGATGACGTAATTGTAGGATGGAAGAAAGATAGATTAGATCCTTTAGAGAAAAAAATTGCATCAAAAATATTTAATTTTTTTATAAAACTTTTTAGTGGATTAAAAATTAAAGATTCAAACTCCGGAATTAAGGTCTTAAAAAAAGAAGTGGCAAAGTCTTTAAATCTTTATGGAGGTAGACATAGATATATTCCTTTATTAGCTCATCAAAAAGGGTTTAATGTAAAGGAAATACCTGTAAATCATAGAGAGCGAAAATTTGGGAAATCAAAATATGGAGCTGAAAGATATAAACATGGTTTTTTTGATTTTATGACAATCTTATTTCTTGGAAAGTATATGGACAGACCCTTGCATTTTTTTGGAATGGTTGGATTTTTATCAATATTATTTGGGTTAATAGCAGAGATATATGTTCTTTATTGTAAGTATGTTTTGCTCCACTCTTTTCAACAGCACATAGCTATGATAATTTTTGGGAGCTTGTTAATAATTACTGGTGTGCAATTATTTACCTTTGGATTAATTGGTGAAATAATTGTAAATAAAAATCACAAAACAAAAAATTTCATTAAAGAAGTAATTGAATAATAATTTAAAAATTGTTTCTATTGGTCCTTATTCTCCTTTTAGAGGGGGTATTTCAGATTTTAATCATCATTTAGTTACTCAATTAAAAAATAGTCATGATGTAACCATTTTAAATTTCAAAAAATTATATCCTAAAATTTTTTTTCCAGGCAAGTCCCAATATAAAAACAATGTATCAAATAATAATTCATCGTTAAGAATTTTAAATCCATTAAATATTTTTTCTTGGAGAAAAGCAATTAAGAAAATCAATGAATTAAATACAGATATCGTCATTTTTTCTTATTGGCACCCTTTTTTTTCTTTCATGTATTCATATATTGCTAAAAGAATAAATACAAAAAAAGTCTACTTCTTAATTCATAATGCTAAATCTCATCAAAATTTTCCATTTCAAAACTTTTTTCTAAAAAAAATGCTCAAAGAAGGAACTCATTTAGTAGTTATGAATCAAAATGAAATGAAAAGAATTAAAAGATATAATTTAGAAGCTAAAATAATTAATTCATTTCATCCAATATATGAAATTGATTACAATATCGATGATCGAGAAAGATTTAAAAATAATCTTGGATTAAAATCTGATCCAACTATACTATTTTTTGGTCTCATTAGACCTTATAAAGGTTTAGATATATTAATTAATGCCGTAAATCGCCTTAAAATAAAAATACCAAATTTGAAAGTCTTTGTAGTTGGTGAGCCGTATACTGATTTGAGTAATTATTTGAATAAAATTAAAGAGTATGGACTTGAAAGTTCATTTATAATTCATCCTAACTTTGTTAGCAAGGAAGATCTAAGCAAATATTTCCTTAGCTCAGACTTAATCGTTCTTCCATATAAGCAAGCAACACAAAGTGGAATCCTATCACTTTCTATGAACTTTAATTTGCCTGCCATTGTATCATCTAAAGGAGGGCTTAAAGATTATATTGTTGAAAAAGAAACTGGATATATTGTAGATCCAAATGAAGATGAAGTTGCTTTATCAATTCATTCATTTTTTAATAATAATATGTATGATATAATGACAAAAAATATATCTAACCATAAAAAGAATTTTTCTTGGGAAGAATTTGAAAGAACATTACAGCTTTATGATTGAAAATTCAGAATCCTATAAAGTTCACATTGTTATTTTAACGTGGAATAATAATAAAATTTTAAAAAGATGTTTAGAATCAATTGAAAATGTTGATCATAAAAATTTTACCATTTCTGTAATTGACAATAATTCATCAGATGATTCATTAAAAATGATTTCTGAAAATTTTCCGAATGTTCAAACGATAAAAAATAGTAAAAACTTTAAATTTGGCAGAGGATATAACGAAGGTTTAAAGAAAATAAATGTTGAAGATAATGATTTTATCATCCTTTTAAACGACGATACAATTGTTAGCAGAAATTTTATTGACGAATTAATTAATCCTTTAGTGAAAGATCAAAAAGCAATTATTTCAACACCAAAGATATTATACTCATCAAATATCAATAAAATTTGGTACGCTGGAGGTGTTGTAGATTTATGGAGGGGTTTAATTTATCATATTGGAATAAGAGATTTTGATGGACCAAAATATTCATTCATAAATGAAACACATTATGCTACTGGTTGTTGTATGTGCTTGAGATTTGAAGATTTAAAAAAACTTAATTTTTTTGACGAAACATTTGATATGTACTGTGAAGATGTTGATTTATCATTAAAAGCTCGTCAATTAAATAGAAATATAATTTATGCTCCAAAATCTGTAATTCTTCATAATGTTTCTCAGTCTTTAGGTGAACATTCTTCAGAGAAAAATTTTATGAAGATAAAAAATCAATTTAAACTCTTTTGGAAGCATGCGACAGGAATCCAATTAATTTCTATATCTATTTATTGGATATTATTTCATTTACCATTTCAATTTATAAGATGGTTATATTTAAGAAATAAATGAGTAGCAAACCATCCAATCAGAAAACAATTCTAAGTGAAGCTTTTATTTCATTCTCTGGAATGACATTAGGTTCAGTTTTCAGATATATATTTTCAATAGTAATGGCAAGATTTCTTGGCGCACAGATGTTAGGTATTTATTCTTTAGGAAATGCTGTTACAAGAATTGCAGAAATATTTGCATTAATGGGACTTGATAACGGTGTTTTAAGATTTGTAAGTAGAGATACCGAAAATTCAGAGAATGTTAATAATTCTATTTATTCATCTTTAAAAGCTGGACTATTATCTAGTATCATAATTTCTATTATTTTATTTTTATCTGCTGATTTCATTGTCAATAATCTGCTGAACGAAGAAAAATTTTTAATAACTGTTATAAAAGTATTTGCGATAAGTCTTCCTTTTTCCGTTTTAACTCTAATATCTTCTTTTGCTACCCAAGCATTTAAAATTTTAAAATATAAAATCTTTGTAAATCAAATTGTAAATCCTCTTACGCTCTTGATTGGATTTTTAGCATCATACTACTTGCTCGGGACAAAACTATCTATTTTGATACCAACAGTAACTTCTGCTGTTATTGGTTTAATCTTCATCGTAAAATTTTTGAGAAATTTTGCACAAATTAGTCTTAAGAATATTATTAATTCTAAAGTAGATGAAGAAATTTTAAGATTTTCTATACCATTAATGTTTGTTTCAGCGATTGGTATTATAATGCATTGGGTTGATATAGTAATGTTAGGAGTTTTATCTAGCGCTATTGATGTTGGAATGTATCATCCTATAGATCGAACAGCTGGATTAGTTAGAATGATTTTATTTGCTTTTGCTGGAATTTTTGCACCAATATTTTCAGAACATTATTTCAATAAAAATATTTCAGGAATGAAAGAATCTTATCAATCTTCCTCAAAGTATATTTTAATGTTTTCTTTGCCAGTATTTATATTTTTATTTGTTTTTGCAAGCCCAATGTTATTGCTATTTGGTTCAGAATTTGATAATGCTTTTGCGTTAAAAATTCTATTAACTGGAATTTTCATTCAAACAATTTTTGGTTTAGGTTCATCAACACTTTCTATGAGTGGAAATACTTCAATTAATTTAATTAATGTTTCAATCGCCCTGATTTTGAATATTTCATTGAATTATATTTTAATCCCTTTATATGGTATAGTAGGCGCAGCTTTATCAACGGCGATAGCTCTATTTATTCTGAGTATCTTAAGATTTATTGAAAATATAGTTTTAATGAAATTGAATTTGTTTTCAATAAAGCTTATCAAGCCAATCATATCTGGTATAATTACATTTTTAATCTATTCTAATGCCAAAAATATTTTTTTAAACCTATTTAGCTTAGATAATATATTAGGTTTAATAGTTTACCTGCTAGTTCATTTTGCATTGGTTTTGTTGACTTATTTCCTTATTTATTTTTTAATGGGTTTTGATGAAGAGGATAAAGAACTAATTAACTCATTTAAAACAAAATTGATTTAAAATGTATCTTTCTATCATAATTCTAATTTATTCTATTTTCGTTTTATTCTTTTTTAATGATGTTATAATCTTTGGAAATACATTTGCCTCCGGTGACTCTTTTAATCCTTATGCCATACATCATATTCTTGATCAGATTAGATTAGCTTCATCAGAGTGGCCACAATGGCAACCATGGATTTTTTCTGGAATGCCAACCTTAGAAGCATTTACTTATGTTAATCTACTATATCTGCCAAGCTACTTTTTAGATTTGCTAGGGGTTTCAGACTTAAATATTCAATTTATTCATCTAGTTTTTTCTGCAGTAAGTATGTTTTATTTGGTTCAAAAGCTTATTCAAAATAAGAAAATTGCATTTATTTCAGGATTGCTTTGGATGTTAAATCCTTTTTTAATCACGATGATTGTTTATGGGCATGGAAGTCAGATGATGACAGCTGCTTTTTTTCCAATTACATTATTATTGCTTTTAAGATTGAAAGATGAACAATCAATTTTCAATATGCTTTTATTTGCTTTGTTTCTAGGCTTGCAATTACAAAGAGCGCATGTCCAAATAGCTTATTATAGTTGTATGTTGTTGGGATCTTTCTTCATTTATTCTTTTTATCAAAATAGAAATAAAAAATATGCTGCTTTATTCTTTTCAGGAATTATTATTGCATTCTTAATTGCTTCACATATTTACTTACCATCCTTGGATTACCGTGAAATGTCAATTAGATCTAGCAATATGGGTAGTTTTGCTTATGCAACAAATTGGTCTATGCACCCTAAGGAATTATTGACATACCTCATGCCTAATTTCTTTGGATTCGGAGGTTCAACTTATACGGGTTTTATGCCTTTTACTGATTTCCCAAATTATGTTGGATTGCCAGTACTATTATTTGCTTTTTTGTCATGTAGAAAGTTAAACAGCATGAGATTATTTTTTTGGACGGTATTAGTAATTTCAATTCTATTATCTTTTGGAAAGTATTTCGAAATCTTTTACCAATTCTTCTATAATTATTTACCTTTTTTTAGCAGCTTTAGAGTTCCAAGCATGATTCTCATTGTATCAAATTTTTGCATGTATATCTTATGCGCTTATGGCTTAAAAGATACTCTTGAAATAATTAAGAATAAATTTCCTCAAATTCAGACACAGACCATTTTTTATATATTTTTGATACTTTCCTTGATTGATATATATAGGATTGATAGTAGAATTATCAATCCAAGACAAGATTCAGGCCAACAAAATCAAATTACAACTATTGAAAGCTTTGAGTCTGTATTTAATGAGGACGAAACAATAATTTTTTTAAAAGAAAACCTCGGTTTAAATAGAATTTACCCTGCAGGATCTTTGTTTACTGATCCAAAATTTAAATATCATGGTATTGAATCAGTTGGAGGATATCATCCAGCAAAATTTGGTCATTATTCTGAATTGCTAAAGAACACAAATAACTTACTTTCAATACCAGTATTACAATTTTTAAATGTAAAATATTTTATTAGCCCTGTTGAAATTTCTCATCCCAAACTAATACTAGAAAAAGAGTCCGTTTTTCAATCAGTCAATGGAAGAAAGAAAGTTTATATTTATAATTTAGATCAAAGTAATCCAAGAGCTTGGTTTGTAAAAGATGTGATTAAAGAAGATCAAAATTTGTATAATTATTTGAATGCATCTGCATTTAATCCATCAAAAACTGCGATAGTAGATAAACTAGATGATTCAAGATATACAATTGGTAAAATTCTTAATATTGATTGGGACGTGGAAACAATCATTATTGATTATGAAGCAAATGAAAAAGGACTATTAGTGCTAAGTGAAATTTATTATCCTGCTAGATGGAAAGCCTATATTGATGACTCTGAAGTAGAGGTTTTTAGAGCAAACAGTGTTTTGAGAGCAGTTGAAGTGAAAGCTGGAACAAATAAGATAATTTTTGAATATGATAATGGTTTATTTAAAATTTTACATACAGTTTCAAATCTTATTGTGCTTTTCATGTGTTTTTATCTTTTTAAGCCTAAAGTTATGGTCTTGTTAAAGAACTTCAGGTAAACTAATTTTAGTCCATGAATCAAAAAATAATAATAATGCAACAAAGCGAAGCATCTTTTCTAGATATTTTTCTTTCCCAATTACCAATCTTCCTAATTTTTTTAGTGTTATACTATTTCATTCTAAGACCTAATTCTAAAAAACAAGAATCAGTAAAATTGATGCAAGAAAATTTAGCAAAAGGAGATAGAGTAGTGACTATTGGAGGAATTCATGGAAAAGTTACTGCGGTAAAAAGTGAAACTGTAATTATAAAAATATCTAATGAAAATGAAATGACTGTTGATAAAGTTGCAATTGCAAAAGTTAAAAATTCCTCAAAATAATTTATGGCAGTTCAAAAAGTAGTTACATATGGTCATTCTGCTCTTAGAGCAATATCAAAAAATATAACAGACTTTTCAAACATTAGAAGTTTAATTGATGATTTATTCGATACAATGTATGAGTTTGATGGTATTGGACTAGCAGCAAACCAAATTGGAATAAATAAGCGCATATTTGTAGTAGATATATCTCACACAGATGAATGTGAATCTCCTTTAGTATTTATCAATGGAAAAATAATTAGCGGTGAAGGATCTTGTGTTGATTCTGAAGGATGTCTTTCATTACCTGAAATTAGAATCAATGTAGAGCGCTATGATTCAATAACATATGAGTATTTAGATCACAACCTTGAAAAACATACAAAGGTTTTTAGCGGCTTTTTAGCCACAGTTATTCAACATGAAAATGATCATCTCGATGGAAAATTAATAACTGATTATGCTACTCCTGCAGATCTTTTAAAATATGATAAGGCGCTTAAATTAATGAAATCAAGCAATGTCAAATAAAGATATAAATATAATTTTTTTTGGTAATACTGATTTTTCAAACCCAACTCTTCTAGCTTGTAATAACAGTTTTAATCTTAAAGCAGTTGTTACAAACAAATCAAAAAAAATGGGTCGTGGACAAAAAATTCTTGATACACCTGTGATGACTTTAGCTAAGGAAGAGAATTTAAAAATTATTGAAGGCGTAGATTTGAATGACGCAAGTTTTATTGATCGACTTAAAGATTTAAATCCTGATTTTTTTGTAGTAGTTGCGTATAGAATTCTTCCAAAGTCTTTACTGGATATACCTAAATATGGATCCATTAATATCCATTCTTCATTGCTACCAAAATATAGAGGAGCCGCACCAATTCAACATGCATTATTAAATCAAGAAGATTCAACAGGAGTCTCCACTTTTTTGATAGAACCGAAAGTTGATACTGGAAAAATAATTGATCAATTAAAAATTGAAATAACAAAAGATGATAATTATGGTTCTTTATCAAAAAAACTAAGTGAAGCTGGAGCAGATCTTATTGAATCTTCAATTAATAAATGTTTGCACCATTCTTCAGAATTAATCGAACAAGATAATAGTATGGCTACTTTGGCACCTAAAATTTCAAAGGATGATTTAAAAATTAATTGGAGTGATAAGTCAGATACAATACTGGCTAAAGTGAGGGCTTTCTCGCCAACACCTGGTGCTTTTACTACCATAAATAGCAAAAGATTAAAAATCTTCAAAGCTGAGTCAATTAATAATGATAATAATCACGAAATTGGTTCTATATATCATGTAGATAAAAATTTTTTCGACGTTCAGTGTGGTCAAAATGCATTAAGGCTTCATAACGTACAATTAGAGGGTAAAAAAGCAATGGATTCGAAAGATTTTATTGTAGGTTATCAAGATTTAGGTTCAAATATTCTTATATGAAAAATCTACTTAAAAATTTATCAATTTTTCTTGTCACTGGCGTGATAGTATTAATGACATTTAATTTTATTCTAATGCCATTATATATTAATGCACGAAATGTAGTAGTAATTCCAGATTTAGAGGGCTTAACATTAGATGAAGCAAATCAGTTGTCAAAATCAGAAGGTATAGAGGTTGTAATAGCTGATACAATTTTTACAAATGACTTAAATCCAAATATAGTAATTGAACAATTTCCAACATCTGGTAAAGAAGTAAAGCTTGGAAGATCAATCAAAGTTAAAATTACCCAATTTAATCAAAAAATTATTGTTCCATCTCTTTTAGGTAAAACATTAAGAGCTGCAGAAATCGAATTGGATCAAAATGGTATTGAGTTGGACTCAATTTATTATTCGTTCAGTTCAAAATATCCTAAAGGCATAGTTTCTTGGCAAAGTCCAACAGAAAACGATAGCATAAGAAAAGGATTTGGTGTTCGAATTGAAGTCAGTAATGGATTAGCACCTAATGATTTAGTAGATGTTCCTGATTTTCAAGGAATTTTTCTTAGCGAAGCACTTAAAATCATTGAGGAAAGAGGTTTCTTTGAAGGAAAAATTCAATATGTTGAAAACAAAAAGTTTTTACCAAATACAGTATTAAATCAAAGTCCAAAGGAAGGAACGAAGGTTTCTCAAGGTTCAAAAATTAACTTAGTAATAGCAAAATGATCCGAAGTTTATTTTTAGTTTCTTTTTTTCTCATGTCATGTAATAATGATTCTTCAGAAATAGCAATATCTAAGGATATTGATTTTAACATTATGGTAAATGACTACAAATTAGTTGATTCTGATTCTTTGCAAGTAAAGCTGAGCTATCATAATCCTGATTTAAGAAATATTGAGATGCATTGGTCAACTAATGATAAAATAAATGGAAAATTTGATTTTGGTTCGGACTCATTGAATACTCATGTAAGAAATATTCCTGTAAGTATTGATGCTGATTCAGTATTAATTGATTTAAAGCAAGACGGATTATCTATTAATAGCTTCTCTATAAAAGTTGAGCCTAGAAAACAGCAAAGAGTAATTATACTTAATGACAATGAAAGTAGTTTTGCTAGTTTGTTGGATAATAACCGGTTATTTCAATATGATATAGTTAAAACTGAAAGTTTCAAAAAGTATGATTTTTCTGGATATGATATTTTAATAGTTGAAGGTATAAAAGATTTTTCTGATAACTTAATTAGAGAGATTCAAAAATTTATGTTAGGGAAAAAACCCATTTTATATTTTATAGACAATGTCGATAGTGAATATCTATCTAAAACTCTCGATTATCCAAAAGTTAAAGCATTAAGAGGTACTTCAAAAAATCAGTTCTTTAAATTTGAAGAAGAATATCCAGTTAAATATTTATCTAATAATAGCAAAGCATTTCAAGTATATAGATTTTATGAATTAAAAGATTATAACTCTGATGAAGCTTCTTTCAATATTTCAACCAATGATCCGCTTGTAATTAAAAAAAATATTTTAGGTTCTAATGTAATATTCTTGGCTACCAAAATTGATGAAGAATGGACAAATAATATTTTTAATGAATTCATTTACGATATTTTTATAGAGCTTGTTTTCAATCAAATTGTAGTAAATGAATCGTAAGATTGAAACAGCGATAGTTGTTGCTCCAAGAATATGGAAAAGCAGTAAGAATTATCATAATAGTGTTGAGGAAATATCATTACTCATATCTACTCTTGGTGTAAAAGTAAAAGGAGTAGTTGAACAAAAAATAAACACTATAAATCCTACTTATTTCATTGGAAGTGGAAAAGCAAAACAAGTAATTGAGCAGGCTAAAATGCTTGGAGTGGATTATATAATTTTTGATGAAGACTTAAGTCCTGTTCAAACGAAAAATTTTCAAAAATTAAATAAAGACATTAAGCTCTTAGACAGGCCTGGCGTAATACTTGAAATATTTTTTAGAAATGCAAAATCAAAAGAATCTAAAACACAAGTTGAACTAGCTAGATTGCAATACCAATTACCCAGGTTGACCAGATTATGGACTCACCTTGAAAGGCAGATGGGAGGATTTGGAACAAGGGCAGGTGCTGGTGAAACACAGATTGAGGTTGATAGAAGAATTATTCGAAAAAAGATTTCTTTACTAAAGAAAAAACTTAAGAGTATCGACTCCGAAAGACAGGTACAAAGTAAAAAGAGAAAGTCATTTTTTAGAACGTCATTTGTTGGATACACAAATGTAGGAAAATCATCTTTAATGAAATCAGTCACTAAAAGTGATGTATTAATCAGAAATCAGTTATTTGCAACTTTGGACACTACTGTTAGAAGATTATTTATTGGTGATAATAATTATGTCCTTTTAAGTGATACAGTTGGTTTCATTAGAAATCTTCCTGATAATTTAATCGCCAGTTTCAAATCTACGCTTCAAGAAGTGGTTGATTCAAATTTATTATTAATCGTTCTTGATGCAAATTCACAAGATTTGTTCAATGAAATAGAAACAATCAAAAGTGTTTTAAAGGAGATAAATGCTAATGAAATTGATTATAAATATGTTTTTAACAAGGTTGATTTAGTAGATCCTGAAAAAATTTCTTATTTAAAGCAATCGTTTCCAGATAGTTTAATGGTTTCTGCAACAAGATCGTTACAGATTTCAGATATAAAAGATACAATTGCAGAAAAATATGAAGAATGGGTTAGCGCTCTAAAGAATCCATCACGCTAGCAACTGTCGCATCTCCAGTGACGTTTGTAGCAGTTCTAATCATATCAAGAATTCTATCTACACCTAGAATAAGGGCAATTCCTTCACTTGGTACATTAATAGCTTCTAAAATAATAATCAGCATGATGATTCCTGCTCCTGGAACAGCTGCAGTTCCTATGGATGCTAAAACAGCGGTAGCCACAATCGTAAATTGGTTAGCTAATGTTAAATCCATGCCGACTGCTTGCGCAATGAAGACTGCTGCTACTCCTTGATACAATGCAGTTCCATCCATATTAATTGTTGCTCCTAAAGGCAACACAAATGATGAAATTTCCTCCGAAATTCCAAGATCCTTTTCACAACGCTTCATAGTTACTGGCAAGGTTGCTCCACTTGAACTTGTTGAAAATCCTAAAAGCTGTACAGGTGCCATAGATTTAAGAAAATGTTTTATATCCATGGTTGTAAAAATCTTTAGTAGTGTCATGTAGGTTATTCCCATATGAACAAAAAGACCAAGAATCACAACACCCATATAAAAAACTAAAGCAGAAAGAATTTCACTTATTTGAGAAATATCACCAGAAACAGAACTAATTGTTTTAGCAATCAATGCAAATACTCCAAAAGGAGCAAAATACATTATCATTTCAACTAGTTTAATAATCATTTGATTTATACCTTCTAAAAACTCTAAAACTGGTTTTGAGTATTTTCTATCAATTCCGATTAGAGCAATTCCAAATATCAATGAAATGAAAACTACTTGAAGCATATTTCTGTTATTCGATGCAGCAGAAAAAATATTACCAGGAACCATATCTACCATCGGTTGAAGAGGTCCTCTATTTTGTTGAATTGATGCTGCAGCTTCTTGTTTATCTGCTGCAGTATTAAAGTATTCGCTTGATAAACTTTCTTGATAGCTTTCTGGAATCGCATTTCCAGGCTCAAGCAAATTAACTAATATGAGTCCAATACTAACTGCTACTGCAGTTGTTGAAATGTAGAGCGCAATAGTCTTCCAACCAATTCTTGATAGTTTTCTAGTATCAGACAATGACGCCACTCCAGTTATTAATGAAGAAACAACCAATGGAACTGCAATTAATTTTAAAAGATTAAGAAATATTGTTCCAAAAGGGGAAATGAAGTCTGATGTAAAACCATTCCAGCCATTTACTGCACTTAAAATACCGTAAATAGCTCCTAAAACTAATCCAATAATTATTTTCCAATGTAATTGCATTTGTAAAAATAATATATGTATTATGTGTAAACTATTACAATGATTTATTACCTAATTATATCAATTTATCTTGTTGCATTACTTTGGATCGGTTTTAGTAAATCAGATTCCATAAAGAATCAGGAAGATTTTTCAGTTGCAGGAAGATCATTATCTCCATGGATATTAGTTGGAACCATGGCAGCAACATGGATGGGTACTGGTTCAGTCCTTGGTAACGCAGGAAAAACATTTGAAATTGGTGCAGCTGGCTTTTTGTTGCCAATTGGAGGAATGCTTGGTGTTTTAGCACTTACAAAAATTGCAGGTAAAGCAAGAGCATCTGAAAAATTAACAGTACCAGAAATTATTGGATCACATTTTGGTGATGTTGCAATGATTTTATCTGTAGTTGCACTCCTAACAGCTTATTTAGTGATTGTAAGTTATCAGTTTAACGCTGGTGGAGCAGTTATTTATACTATTTTTCATGACAACTTGGGTTCAAACCTATCTTTGGATCAGGCAACTATTATTGCAGCATTATTTATTGTTGCTTATACAGTATTAGCTGGACTATTGAGCGTTGCTTATACAGATGTAGCAAATGGTATTTTGATGATTACTTGCTTCATTATAGCATTACCAATTCTATTTTTTCAAGCTGGTGGATTTGAAGGAATGGCAATGAGCTTTGAAAATAAAGGTATGCCAAACAATATGTCTTTATTTGGCGTTTTATCATTTAGAGATGTAGTTAATTTTACATTACCTTCATTTTTATTGATTCTCGGAGATGCGAATATGTATCAAAGATTTTTTGCAAGTGAATCCGTTAAATCAGCTCAAAAGGCAACCTTCCTTTTATTCTTTGCTGTAGTCATTTTAGAATCTTTAATTATTGCAAATGCTTGGATTAGTTCAAGTATGATTACGGATATTGCAAAAGAATCACATGTATTAATTTATGCTGCATACAATTTCCTTCCACCTATCGTAGGTGCAATTATGCTTGCTACAATTATTGGTATAATAATTTCGACTGCAGACTCCTTTTTATTGGTACCTACAACTATTTTGATCAATGATATTTACTTAAAGTACTCAAATAAAAAATATTCAGATAAAATGATTGTTACACTCAGTAGAATTTTAGTGTTAGCATTAGGATTCTTTTCGTATTGGGTTTCAAGAATGTTTGCCGCTGATACAACTATTTTTGAAAAAGCACTATATGCATTTACAATTTATGGAACTGCAATTACTCCAACTCTTTTGGCTGCATTCTTTTGGGATAAAGCAACAAAGTATGGTGCTATTTGCTCAATACTCTCAGGTATAGTTGCTACAGTATATTTTGGAAATCAGTGGAGTTTAGATGAGGCTGTTATGCCGGCACTCGCAATTTCATCAACTTCTTTAGTTCTTATAAGTTATTTGAAAAAATAATTACTCTACTATTATTTCGAATGGCGGACTAAAGATAGAACTCTCAACACCTTCATCAAAAGATCTTCTATAATATTCAAATGACTTCCCAGTACCTTGCCAGTTTTCTTCGAAAGATATTATCTTTATGCTATTATCCTTTGTATCAGCAGTACCAGATAAAACATGACCTGTAATATATTTTATTCTGTCTCGTTTTTGCGCCCAGCTTAAATAGACTCTTTTTAACATTTTAGCATATCCATTGGACTTATATTTTTCCATTATAACAAAAGCATAAGTATACAAGGTGTTGTGCTTACCATAATTTTCATCATTCAATGCCCAAGGCTCCATGGTAAGTTCTTCTAAAGGGATTCCAATAATGTATCCAATAATTTCGTTTTGATATCTTGCAATAAAAGGAAGAGATTTTTCAGTATTAAAGTATTTTTCAATAGAAGCTTTTGTGAAGACTGCTTGTTTCCCGTATTCTTTAGCAAGGTGTAATGATATTTCAATCAGTTTTGGATAATCAGCTTTACCGATTTTCTCAATTTTTTCTATTTGGAAAACATTTGTTGAAGCAATAATTCTAGTTTCTGACTGTCCAGTAGATGTTTCCATATTCCAATATTAAAAATTTTTAATTCTAGTATGAAGCCATTTGTTTGCTATGATAGAATATCTTAAATTTCTTCGTGCTTTCATTCATCGATAAACTAAAAACAAACATTTCTGATAAAAATTCAAATCTTTGTGTTGGAATTGATATTGATAAAAAATATTTCAATGATAATGTATCCTTAGATGAAATGATGGATTATTCGATGATGGTTGTAGATGCTACTAGCGATCTTGCAGCAGCATACAAACCAAACCTTGCTTTTTTTGAAGAATGGGGTTCAAAGGGTTATTATTGGCTCGAAAATTTAATGAAACATATTGGTAGTGATCATGTTGTTATAGCCGATGCAAAAAGAGGGGATATAGGAAATACCGGCTTACATTATGCTAATGCATTTTTTAATCATTTTAATTGCGATGCTATAACTGTGAGTCCTTATATGGGAGAAGAATCAATTGAACCATTTATTTCAAATCCATCTAAAGGTGCTTATGTATTATGTAGAACATCAAATAAATCTTCAACCTTTATTCAAGAAGATATTTTTTCAAAAGTGATTTCTTTATGTGAAGCATTAAATAATCAGCAAAATATTGGTCTTGTAGTAGGGGCAACTAATGATGATGCATTAATGCAAGTTAGAAATTCAACAGATTTACCTTTTTTAATTCCTGGGATTGGAGCACAAGGAGGAGATTTGCAAAGCGTCCTTAAAATTAATGAGAATAGTATGGATACGACCTTAATAAATGTATCTAGAGGAATTATTTTCTCTGGAAATAAAGATCACGATTCAATTCGTAATTCTGCTAAACAGTATTTAAATCAACTAAGAGGATTAAATGGATAAAGATTTCATAAAAATTTTTGAAGAAACCCAAGCACTTATGCATGGCCACTTTATTTTATCATCTGGTCTTCATAGTGATACATACTTTCAATGTGCAAAAGTTTTACAGTATCCAAAGTATCTGTCTATGTTTGGTGAAATATTATCAAATCACTTTTCTCATCTAGATATTGATAAAGTTATTTCTCCTGCAATTGGGGGGATTGTTTTAGGTACGGAAGTTGGAAGGCAACTAAATAAAAAGACAATATTTTCTGAACGATCAGAAGGAAAGATGAAGTTAAGAAGAGGATTTAACATCAATGAAAATGAGAAAATTCTAATTATTGAAGATGTACTTAGTACTGGTGGTTCAATAAAAGAAGTCATTGATCTTATTGCTCAATTTAAAGGCAATGTAGTTGGAGTTGGAGTGATTGTTGATAGAAGCCTTTCTCCAGTATTCATTCATGATAACTTTTTTTCCATCACTTCCCAAAAAGCTAAAATTTTTGACAAAAATAATATTCCAAGTGAACTTCAGGGAATACCAGCTATAAAACCAGGAAGTAATGTATAAGGGTTTAAAAATTGGATTAGCATTAGGTGGCGGTGGAGCAAGAGGTGCATGCCATATCGGAGTATTGAAAGTTCTTGAAGCAAATGGTATTGTTCCTGATATCGTTGCAGGAACAAGCGCTGGCTCAATGATTGGAGCTATGTATGCTTCTCATCATAATGCGAAAGTGGTAGAATCAAAATATCTTGAACACATACAAAGTGAAAATTTTAACGAGTTAGGATTTAGATATATTGCTAATTCAGAGGAAGATGAATCTATTTTTTCTCAAATTATGAAGCAAATCAAAAATCAATATGTCTTGATGGTAAGCTCTAATAGAAAATCAATTGTCAAGAATGAAAGATTAGCAAAAGCAGCAGAAATTCTTTTTGGAAGTAAACAATTTAGTGATTTAAAGATACCTTTATTGGTTACAACTACAGACTTGATGTCTGGAAACTCAATCATATATAAATCTGGTAATTTAATTGATGCAGTAGTTCAAAGTTCATCTATTCCTGGATTTATAGAACCAACACTTAAAGATGAGCGTATGCTTGTTGATGGTGGAGTTGCTTTACCAACTCCAGTGACCCCGCTTATCGATAATTGCGACTTTATCATTGCAGTAAATATTACTAGAGGAGTAGATAATCAACCTGAGCCATCAAATATTGTTGAGATTTCTACAAGATCACGAGATGTATCAGTATCACACCTAAATTCATTTTTGTTAAGTAAAGCAAATTTTGTAATTAAACCTAAACACGATAACCTTCATTGGTCTGCTTTTGATCAGACTGAACAGTTCATTGAATCTGGCGAAATAGCAGCTAATTCATCTATTGAAAATCTTTTGGAAGAGCTTGAAAATGCTATAAATGTTCCACTTGAAACAAAAAAAGAAACTTTTTGGACAAGAATTAAGAAAAGATTATTTTCATAGCCCAATATGAAGAAGTTTTTTTTAACATTATCATTCTTAAATATTCTTTGGGCTCAGTTTAGCGATCCAGCCCAATTTACTGTAAGCATTGATGACGTGAATCAAGGTGAAGTTGCGATTATTGATGTAAACGCTGAACTTGATTTTACGTGGAGGATTTATGCAGTCTATGATGTGCCTGAAGGTCCATCCTCAACAAAATTTATTATCGAATCAGATATTGTTAATAAGTCTGGAAGAGTCATTGAGCCAGAGCCAATAGAAAAATTTGATGAAGGGTTTGGGAATATTACTAAATATCATGAAGGTACTCCTCAATTTAGTATTCCATTAGAATTAAAAGATGATTTGCCAAATGGTACCTACAATGTAGATGTAATTATTGACTACCAGGTTTGTAATAATAGCTTATGTTATCCGCCGAACCAAATTACCAAGACAGCTACCTTTGATATCAAATCAGGTCCCATAAGATCTGATTTTGTTTTTGAAAATTTTGATTTTGATAAAGACTCTATATTAGCTATTGCTGATAATAATATAAGTTCATTTCTTGTTCTTGCTATGAGTATGGGCTTCCTTGCTCTTCTAACTCCATGTGTTTTCCCTATGATTCCAATCACCATTTCATTTTTTATGCATAGAAGTGAGAATACTAATTCTTCTCCAGTAAAAAGTGCTACTGTTTATATGTTAGGCATTGTTCTAACATTTACTTTTTTAGGAATGATGTTAGCAATTTTATTAGGAGCATCTGGCGCAAATCAGCTTGCTGCAAATCCAATAGTAAATATGTTTATAGCATTTTTATTCATTTATTTTGCAATGTCTTTATTTGGATTTTATGAAATAGAGATACCTGAATCATTAAGAAGACTTTCACTTCAAAAAGAAAATTCGGAAGGCTATGTCGGTATTTTATTTATGGCTTTAACTTTTACCTTAACTTCATTTACCTGTACAGTTCAATTTATGGGATTAATATTGGTTGCTGCCTCACAAGGAGAATGGTTTTGGCCAATAATTGGGATGTTGATTTTTAGTTTAGCGTTTGCTTCTCCATTTTTCTTTTTAGCCCTCTTTCCACATTATTTAACAAAATTACCACAGTCTGGTGGATGGCTAAATTCTGTAAAAGTAGTAATGGGTTTCTTAGAACTTGCAGCTGCTTTCAAATTCATCAGCAATACTGACTTGGTTTGGAATTGGAATATTTTTACATATGAAGTTGTTTTGTATTTATGGGCATTAATAATGCTATTAACTGGATTGTATATTTTTGGATTAATTAAGTTTAAAAATGATTCACCAGTTACTTTTTCAATTCAAAGATCATTATTTGCTCTTGCTTTCATATTCTTTGGAACATATCTAGCAGCTGGAAATCATGGTTATGATATTAATGGTAATATCAAATCATATTTACCTCCCAAAAAATATCAATCCAATCTTGTTTGGAATAATAATTTAGATGATGCATTTATTATTGCTGCGGAGCAGAATAAAAATATCTTTATTGATTTTACAGGCGTCACATGTACAAACTGTAGATGGATGGAAACAAATATATTTAGCATTAATTCAGTTGAAGAACTAATGTCCGAATATGTCCTTGTTAGTTTATATACTGATGCAGGAGAAGGATATTTAGAGAAAAGAGAGTATCAAATCAATCGATTTGAAACTGCTGCTCTACCTTATTATGTAATTTTAGACAGTAATGATAAGGTATTATCAGAGTTTCCTGGTCTTACAAGAAACGTTGAAGAGTTTAAGGACTTTTTAAAAACAGGATTAAATAATTAAGGAACTTTATGATGATTAAATCATTTCAGATAAATATGATGAAAAAACTAACATTTATTTTATTATTTGTTTCAACTTCATTTGCGCAATCAAAAGCATATGAATTTTTTAATTCTTTTGCTGACATTGCAGAGGAAGTAAACGAGTCAGTAGTGACCATCACTACAACAAATACCGTTCAATTGGACAGAGATGTTCAAAACTTTTATAGATATTGGGGTAGAGAGATTCCAGATGAGTATGAAAGTAAATCGCTTGGTTCAGGTGTTATTGTCGATGATGAAAATGCATATATAGTCACTAATCATCATGTTATTTTTGATGAAAGATCTCAAAAACCTGTTGAAGAAATTAAAGTCCAATTACTTGATAAACGTATTTTTGAGGCTACTGTTATTGGATTAGATAAAGCTACCGATTTAGCTGTACTTCAAATTGAAGCAGATGATATTAAAGCTGTTGATTTAGGAGATTCTGAAGCAGTAAGAGTAGGAGAATGGGTAATAGCTATTGGAAGCCCTTTTTCTGCATCATTGAGTCATACTGTTACTGCTGGAATTGTTAGTGCATTAGGTAGAAATGATGTAATGAATAACTTAAATACTTATCAAAACTTCATTCAAACAGATGCAGCGATAAATCCTGGAAATAGTGGAGGGGCTCTTTTAAATATGAATGGTGAGTTAATTGGTATTAATGCTGCTATTGCTTCAGGTGGTGGAAGAGCTAACGCTGGTATTGGCTTTGCAATTCCTTCAACGATGGTTAAAAAAGTAATGAATGATCTTATTACTAAAGGATATGTTGTTAGATCTTTCTTAGGTATTTACATGCAAGATATTAATGAAGATTTATATGAGACATTGGAACTTCAAACTCGAAATGGAGCTATTGTAAGTGACATTGTTGAAGGCAGTCCAGCTTCAAAATCTGATCTAGTAGAGGGAGATGTGATTGTTTCTTTCGAAGGAAAAGAAATCAGTAATGGTTCTGAACTTAAAAACCTTGTATCCAGTACTGATCCAGGTTCAAGAGTGAAGCTTGGTATTTACAGAGATAATAAAAAGAAAAATATATATGTTACTCTTGAAGAAAGAGAAGATACAGTAGCTGCTACTACAAATGTCAATTATGAATTCGGATTATTATTGGAAAATCCGAGCGAAGATTTAATTGATAAATATAAATTAAATGAAAAAAATCCTTCAAATATCCAAGGAGTAATTGTTACTGGAGTTGAAGATAATAGTCCAGCAGAAGAAGCAGGGCTTCAAGAAGGAGACATTATCACACGTGTTGGACGTAAAAAGATTTACAGTACAAAAGATTTTCTTTCTGAAATGTCAAAGTTTGACGATGAATCAAAAGTACTATTTCTTGTTAAACGTGGCTCTTCATCAAGATTTATTACTATTACAAGATAATTTCTATACAATTGCAATAATTCCCCTTTTCTTATAAGTTCATAGTTAATTATGAGCATAAAGAAAGAAAATCCAAAAGTTGATTTTGTTAAAAATGAACATGAAATACTCGATTATTGGTCCAAAAATAAAACTTTTGAAAAACTAGTCGAAAAAAACTCCAACGGTCCAAAATGGAGCTTTCTTGATGGACCTATCACAGCAAATAATCCTATGGGCGTTCATCATGCTTGGGGAAGAACGTTGAAAGATCTTTATCAAAGATATAAATCAATGAATGGACATCAATTGAGATATCAAAATGGTTTCGACTGTCAAGGCCTTTGGGTAGAAATTGAAGTGGAAAAAGAACTTGGAATTAAATCAAAGAAAGAAGTTGAAGATCTAGGCATAGAGAAGTTTGTAAATCTTTGTAAAGAGCGTGTTGAGAAATTTTCTGAAGTACAAAAGGATCAATCTATAAGACTAGGATATTGGATGGATTGGGATAATTCTTATTTCACCATGTCGGAAGAAAACAACTATGCGATTTGGGCCTTTTTAAAAAAATTACATGAAGATGGAAAAATCTATAGAGGAACCGATGTAGTTCCTTGGTCTGGTAGATCTGGTACTTCCTATTCACAGATGGAGATTATTGAGGGAAGAAAGTTTACAGTGCATAAAGGTGTTTTTGTAAAGTTTCCTTTAAAAGATAAAGAAAATGAAAATATTTTAATTTGGACAACGACCCCTTGGACTCTTTCATCTAATATTGCTGTTGCGGTAAACAAAAAAATAAATTACGCAAAAATAAAGGCTAATGATGGATCAATATATTTTGTAGCTGAGACAAATTTAAAGTATCAAAGATTAAACAAAGAATTTGCTGAAAAGAAAAATTGGGTAGATGGTGTTCCAAAACTAAAAACATTAGATCAAATTTTCAAAGAACGTGGCGGATATGAAATTATAGAAGTCATTAAAGGTGAAAAATTAATTGGTTTAACATACCAAGGACCATTTGATCATTTAGAGCCTCAAAGCTCTAAAGGGGGTTATCCAATTCATGATACAAGCAACTTACAAGATAAATCAGCCATAGATTGCCATATCATTATTGACGGTGGAAAAGATTCTGAAGGTAACGATATGGTTGTTGAGGGTGAAGGAACAGGGTTTGTTCACATGGCTGGTGGATGTGGTGCTATCGATAATAAAATATGTAAAAAAGAAGGTTTTGTTGAAATTTCACCAATTGATAATCAAGCAAATTTCATTCAAGGTTTTGATTTTATGTCAGGTTTAAGTGTTACAGATCCTGAAACTGCTCAAAAAATTATTTCCAATTTAAAAGAAAGAGATCTTCTTCTATATGTTGAAGATTATCCTCATATATACCCACACTGTTGGAGATCTGGAGACGAATTAGTATTTAAGCAGGTTGACGAATGGTATATCAATATGGATTGGAGAAATAAAATTAAATCTGTTGTAGATGAAATTAATTGGATTCCAAACTGGGGAAGAGATAGAGAGCATGACTGGTTAGACAATATGGGAGATTGGATGATTTCAAAGAAGAGATTCTGGGGATTAGCCTTACCGATTTGGACTTTTGAGGATGGAACATTTCATATTGTTGGTTCTAAAGAAGAGCTTAAGGAATTAGCTGTTGAGGGATGGGAAAAATTTGATGGAAATACTCCACATAGACCTTGGGTTGACTATGTTAAAATTAAACATCCTAAATCTGGACTTATTGGAACTAGAATTGAAGATGTAGGAAATCCTTGGCTAGATGCTGGAATTGTACCTTTTTCTACAATGAAGTATTTTGAAGATAAAAGCTATTGGGAGGAATGGTTTCCAGCTGATTTTATTACAGAATGTTTTCCTGGACAGTTTAGAAACTGGTTTTACTCATTATTAGCAATGTCATCTTTCTTAGAAGGCAAAGCACCGTTTAAAACGTTACTCGGACATGCGTTAGTAAAGGACGAAAAAGGTGATGAAATGCATAAATCTGCAGGTAATGCCATCTGGTTTGATGATGCAGCTGAAAAGATGGGTGTTGATGTAATGAGATGGATGTATTCTAAACAAAATGTAGAAAATAATTTACTTTTTGGATATGATAAAGCTGACGAAGTCAGAAAAAAGTTGATTAGTCTATGGAATATTTATTCTTTTTTCTGTACCTATGCAAGTCTTGATAATTTTTCTCCACATTCACAAAAAATAAATCCTAAAGATTTAACTTTATTAGATAATTGGATTATTTCAAAATCACAGCAATTAAATGCTAGCGCAAAATTGAATTATGAAAATTTTGAAGTAGATAAGCTATTAAAAAATGTAGAAACCTTCTTAGATGATTTATCAAATTGGTATATAAGAAGAAATAGAAGAAGATTTTGGAAAAGTGAGAATGATTCAGACAAATATATAGCTTATCAGACTCTTTATGATGTGATTTTGGATTTAATTAAAGTCTTATCGCCTGTTCTACCGTTTGTAACAGAAAGAATGTATTTGAATATAACTTCTGCCGATAAAAATGAGAACAAAGACAGCATCCACTTATCAGATTTTCCTAAATGCGATAATGGTAAAATCAATCATGAATTAATTGAGAAAGTTGACTCATTAAAAAAAGTAATTGAGTCTGGAAGAGCAGTAAGAAAAAAAGCTAATATAAAAGTTAGACAACCGCTCCAAAGCTTAAGAGTTTTGCTTAATAATGATGAAATAACTTCATTTATTAAAGATCAAGAAGAAACAATTTTAGATGAGTTAAATATTAAAGAAGTTCTATTTTCAGATGAAATCAAAGAGTTTGGAACTTTGACTTTGAAACCAAATTTCAAAAATATGAAAATGAAGTATGGAGATGAAATGCAGGATGCTATGAAGTCAATTGGTAATCTTGATCCTGTAAAAGTCACAAAAAATGTATTGAATGGATTGGCAATTCCTGAAAACGAACATGAATTGACAAAAGATGATCTGATCATAGATTTAAAAGCAAATGAAGGAAGCGAATCATTCTTAGGAAATGATTTAATTGTATCGTTAGATACAACTATAAGCGATTCTTTAAGATTAGAAGGAGTTTTAAGAGATTTAATAAGGCAAATACAGTTAATGAGAAAAGAAGCAAATTTTGAGATAGATAACAGAATTATTATCTCTGCTAATTTTTCTGATGAGTTAAAAAATATTATTGAAGAAAATAAAGAATATTTTATGAATGAGGTATTATGTACGGATATTGTAGCAAATTTGGAAAATTTTGACTATAATTCTTTCTTCAAGTATGAAAATAATGAAATTGAAATTTATTTAAAAAAACTATAAGAGAAAAAATTGGCTAAGAAAAAAACAAGATATACGAAAGCTGAATTAAAAAAGTTTGAAGCAAATATTTTAAAGAAAATAGCTGAGGTTAATGAAAGTATTGAAGGTGTACGATCAACCACTAAACCTACAAATTCAGTTTTTATTCAAGATAGGTCTGAAGATTTTAATGAAGGAACCGAAGCTCATGAAGTCGAAAAGAATTTCCTTCTAATGTCTCGTGAGTCAGACTATTTAGTTAATCTGCAAAAAGCACTTCAAAGAATTAAAGATGGTACTTACGGAATTTGCGAAGTATCTGGTGAATTAATATCAGAAGAAAGATTAATGGAAGTTCCTAATGCCACCAAAAGTGTTATTAATAAAGAAAGAAAAAAACTAAATCTTATATAATGAAATATCTATCATTTTTGATCGTTGTTCTTGATCAACTTTCAAAATTTGTTGTTCATAATACAATGAATCTTTATGATTCCTTTTCTGTAATACCTTATTTACTCAATTTTACTTATATCCGTAATGAGGGTATTGCTTTTGGGATTTATTTTGAAGGAGCAGAATTACTATTTATCATTTTGCCAATTATCATAACAATCTATCTTTTTTACTTATTAAACAATGATGATTTTCAAGATAAGTATTCTCAAATAGCCCTTTATCTGATTATTGCAGGCGCTATTGGAAATATCATTGATAGAATTTTCAGAGGTTATGTTGTTGATTTTATTGATTTTCACCTAAATGGAATGCATTGGTATGTATTTAATGTTGCTGATTCCTCAGTCACAATAGGATTGATATTTTTATTGTATAGCTCTATACTTGTAAATAAATAATATTATGACAATATCTGTTTCATCATCAGATGAATTAATTCGTTTAGATACTTTTTTATCTTCAAGATTAATTCAATTTTCACGAAGTAAAATTCAAAAACTTATTTCTGAGGGAAGCATCACTGTAAACGATAAAACTGCTAAAAAAAATCTCAAACTTTCCTATGGAGATATCATAAAAGTTGATACATCGAAATTTGAGTCTCTTGAGATGCCTGAGCTTAAAAAATGGGATTATCCATTAGAAGTTATTTATGAGGATGATGATTTTGCTATCATTAATAAACCATTTGGAGTCATTTCACATCCGACTTCAAATAATAAAGATCAGACATTAGTTAATATTCTTTTAAATCAGTTTGAAGATAAGTTATCAAATCATCCCGATCCATCAAGGCCAGGAATTGTACATAGGCTTGATAAAGATACAACTGGAGTAATGATAATACCTTTTAATGAATATGCTCATTGGAAAATAGCTGATCAGTTTAAAAATAGAACAATACAAAAAGAGTACATTGCCTTAACGTGGGGCGAATGGGCAGATGATGAAGGTATTATTGAAAATAAGTTATCACGAAGCAAAAAGAATCCTTTAAAATATCAATCTTCAATAGAAGGAAGGGCAGCTACATCAAAATTTAAGTTAATTAATAAGGGTAAATACTTTTCAGCAATTAATTTTTTTCCCAAAACTGGAAGAACGCACCAAATAAGAATTCACTGTAGTGAAAAAGGTTATCCAATAATAGGAGATGAACTTTACGGCGGAGGTTGGAAAAAATTAAATGAATATCTGCCGGAGGTAAGAAAAAAAATAAATAATAATATTAGTATTCAAAATGGACATTATCTTCATGCTTCAAGTATATCTTTTTTACACCCAAAGAAAGAAAAGAAAATACTTTTTAAAGCTCAACCATCTAAAGAATTTGGTAACCTATTCGAAATGATTAAAAATGAAGAAATTTGATATAGTTAAAAAAGAGTTTTTAGATTTTCTTGAATTTGATAAAGGATACTCTGAAAGAACTATTGAAAATTATGATAGGGATATTTCAAAATTTGAAGTTTATATCACAGAATTTTCTATCAATTATAAGAAATTATCAAAAGAAAATATTTTTGATTTTCACTCAGATTTAAGTACAACTATAGGACCTAGATCATTTTCTAGAATACTATCTTCTTTACGCACATTTTATAAATATTTATTTTCACAAAACTTAATAAACGATATAGTGTTAAATAGTGTTCAAACATATCCTTCACCAAAATTCAAAAAATCTATACCATCATTTTTATCTCAAGAAAAAATTCATGATGTTTTAAATAAAATTGATGAATCTAAAAAAGATAATTTTTTAAAAATTAGAGATAAGGCTATAATAATGCTTTTTTTCACATCAGGATTAAGACTTGAAGAAATGACTAGCTTAAATCTGAAAGATATTGATTTGGATAATAATTCAGTAAAAGTGTTAGGTAAAGGAGGCAAAGAAAGATTTTCTAATTTTGATGATTTTACTAAAAAATTGATAGTTAAATATTTAGAAAAAATTGGAAAATATCCTTTGTCAAAATCAATCATAGATAATAACTTGTTCGTCGATAAAGATAATAAATCTTTAACAAGAAACAATATTCAATACATAGTGACAAGTAACTTAAAAGGATTATCATTGAGCGCATTTGGTCCTCATACTTTGAGGCATTCGTTTGCAACTCATTTACTGAATAAAGGAGTTGGGATTAGTGCAATTCAATCATTACTTGGACATTCAAAGCTTTCATCAACACAAATTTATACTCATGTTAGTCTTGAGAAACTTCAAGATACAATTGATAAAGCTCACCCAAGAGGTAAGAAATGATTAAAAACCAAAATTTCAAACGAAATTCTCACATTGACGATTTGATAAAAGATGCTGTTAATAATAATGAAGGTGTGATTGGTCTTAATGGTGCTTTAATGGTGGATACTGGGGAGTTTTCAGGAAGAATTCCTAATGACAAGTTTATTGTAGATGAAAGCTCTTCAACTGAAAAAATCTGGTGGGGAGAAGTTAATCAAAAGTTATCAGAAGAAAATTTTGACTATCTTTTGAATAAGGTATTAGATACTTATGAAAATTTACCTTCAAGTTATTACGTTTTTGATGGATTTGCTGGTGATGATAAAGACAATTCACTAAATGTTAGAATGATTACAAAGAAAGCCTGGCAATCATTATTTGTAAATAACATGTTTATTCGTCCAACAAAGGAAGAATTGAATGATTTTCGACCTGATTTTACAATAATCAACGCCTATGATGTAAAAGAAGAAAATTGGAAAGATTATGGGCTAAATTCAGAAAATTTCATTGTATTTAACATTGAGAAAAAGATTGCAATTATTGGAGGTACAGAGTATGCTGGAGAAATGAAGAAAGGAATTTTTTCAATGATGCATTATTATTTGCCAATGAAAAATGTTCTTTCAATGCACTGTTCGGCAAATGTATCTAAAACTCAAGATCAATCAACTGTATTTTTTGGTCTTTCAGGTACAGGAAAAACAACACTTAGTACCAATGCAAATCGACCTTTAATTGGTGATGATGAACATGGATGGTCTGATAATGGTATATTTAATTTTGAAGGTGGATGTTATGCAAAAGCAATTAATCTTGATAAAGATAAAGAGCCAGAAATTTATAATGCGATAAAGCACGGAACACTACTAGAAAATGTTGTTTATGATTTAGAAACTAAAGAAGTTGATTTTGATGATAACACCAAGAGTGAAAATTCTAGAATTTGCTATCCAATTAACTTTGTAGAAAATTCACTAGGTTCTAAAGGTTTAAAAAGTGCTGGCCCACATCCAAATTCAATTATATTTCTTACTTGTGATGCATATGGTATAATGCCACCACTAGCTAAGATGACAAAAAAACAAGCTATGTATCATTTCATAAGTGGATATACAGCAAAAATGGCTGGAACTGAAACTGGAGTTACGGAGCCTGTAGCTGCATTTTCACCATGTTACGGAGGACCGTTTTTAACATTACATCCTTTAAGATATGCTGAACTTTTAGAGCAAAAGTTAAATGATTACAACTCTTCAGTTTTTTTAGTTAATACTGGATGGTCAGGATCAAGTGCAACGAGCGGATCTTCAAGAATAGATTTAAAAAAAACAAAGCATATTATCAATTTAATTACTGATAGTAATTTAGACTTTAATAAATCTGTATTTGATAAGTTTTTTAATTTAGAAATTCCATTAGATGTTTATGGTTTAGAAAATGATTTTTTAGTTCCTCATCATAGTTGGAATAATTTAGAAGAATATTTTTCAACTGGTAATATGCTTACAAGACTTTTCAATAATAATTTTGAAAAGTTTTTAATACAAGATCCAGATATTCTAGCAGCAGGTCCTAAAACTGATTTAAGTGCTTAAATCAAACAAAACTATACTATTTGAAATGTATATGTTACAAATGTAAATTGATTTTTATTTTAAAAAAGGAACTAATATGGCAACTTTAATTTTAAGAGAAACACACATCGCTTTAGAGGAAGAAATTAAGTCACTTGAAAAGCTCAAAAGAGAAACTTCAGAAAAAATTAGTGAAGCAGCAGATCACGGTGATTTAAAAGAAAATGCTGAATATCATGCAGCTAGAGAAAAACAAAGTTTAATAGTTTATAAAATTCAACTTATGCAATCTCATGCTCCTTTTAGAATAATTGATAATAGTGATATTAATACTGATCAAGCTGGATTCGGCAATAAAGTTGCTATTCATGAGGAAGGTAAAGATAAGCCAGAAGACTACTATATTTTAGGTCCAATTGAAGAGGAATTAGACTTATATCCATTTATTGTTACTTATCATTCTCCTTTTGGAAGGTCAGTTGCAGGAAAAAAAGTTGGAGAAGACTTTACACTTGAAATTAGAGGAGAAGATGTAAAGTTTACCGTTACTTCAATTGACAAGATTGAATCAAAAAAATAATTTTATTTTCTAGCATTAAGCATAAGATAAATTCCTATACCAATAAATACAAAGTTAGACATCCAAGCTCCAAAAAATGGTGAAAGGACTCCTCCATAGGCTAATGATTGACCAAATTTTAAAAGAATTACGTATGAAAAAATTGTAGCCAAACTTAATCCTCCGCCAAAAGCTAAAGTAGTATTTGAACGATAAACTGAAAGAGGAATTCCGCAAAATATTACTATAATTGAGATGAAGGAATATGCAATTTTATAATTTAGGTCAACTTCCCATTTTTGAGTATTTACGCCATTATTTTTCAAAGATTGTATTTGATTTTTTAATTCTGAGTATGACACTTCTTCTGAAAAACTTGCAGTATTTATTATATCTATTGGTGAAAAGTCTAAAGCAATTAATGAGTCATTTTTTGAAATAATAACGTTTTTTTCTGCACCATTTGAGTCGAAATCTCTTATTGAAAAATTCTTTAGATTCCATTGATTTAATTCATTATTCCAAATTGCCTTTTTTGAATCAATTCGTTTTAAAAGCATTCCATTTTCTACTTCAAGAAAATTTAAATTTACAGCAACGTTGTTATTGCTATTAAACTTTTCTAATGCTATCAAATCTTTTTGGTTTTTTTGAAAATAAACATTTTCAAATACTTTTTTACTTTTTGTTCTACTTTTATTTTTGGACATATAGGTACTTTTTATTTCATTTTTTATTTTGTTATTATCAATTACTATTGTGTTATCGAAATAAAAAGATCCAATACTTAAAAGAAGTCCAAGTAATAGTACTGGCGTAGAAAGTCTGTATAGACTTAATCCTGAGGATTTAAATACTAACCACTCTTTTCTCTGAATCATCATGCCGTACGTAAATACAGAAGATACAAGACATGATACAGGGATAGTTACGCTTATCATTGAAGGAAGCGATGCCTTATAGTAGTCTATCAAAATATTTGCAGAAACGTCATTATCAATGAAACGGTTTAAATTTTCAAAGACATCAACAATTAATGAAATCAAAGTAAAAAATATAGAGACTATAATAAAAGTTGTTAAAAATTCTCTGAGAATATATAAGTCAATTTTTTTCATTATATTGTAACTTACTTAATCATGGAAATAATTAATAATTTTTTTGCAGAGTTATCAAATTTCTTGTGGGGAAATTTTGGAGTAGCAAATTTAGTTATTGGAGGAGGTGTCTTCTTCCTTATTTATTCAAGGCTTACTCCATTCAGATATATTAAACATGCATTTGAAATTTTACTCGGCAAACATGACGATCCAGATGATGAAGGTCAAATTTCACACTTTCAAGCTCTTTCTACAGCTCTATCAAGTACTGTTGGTATTGGAAATATAGCTGGAGTTGCCGTAGCAATATCATTGGGAGGTCCAGGAGCATTATTTTGGATGTGGATTAGTGCTATTGTTGGCATGGCAACAAAATTCTTTACATGCTCCTTAGGTATAATGTATAGAGGTTATGATTCAGACAATGTTTTGCAGGGAGGACCAATGTATGTTATTGAACAAGGAATGGGAAAAAAATTTAAATTTCTATCTTATTGGTTCAGTATTGCTGGACTAGTTGGATGTTTATCATTGCTTCAAGCTAATCAATTGACTCAAATTATGTCGGACTATGTGGTAAAATCATTCGAAATTGAACAATCATTTAATTTAAATCTAACTATTGGGATAGTTATTGCTTTAATAGTATCATTGGTAATTTTCGGTGGCTTAAGCAGAATTGCTGAAGTTGCATCAAAAATAGTACCATTCATGGTAATTATTTATTTATTATCTGGTTTATTTATTGTTTTATCAAATGCTACTTTAATTCCTTCTATTTTTTCAAATATTTTTTCAAGTGCATTTAATGGTAGTTCGGTTGCTGGTGGCTTTGCTGGAACAGCAATAGTTATTAGTCAAGGTTTTAGAAGAGCTGCATTTTCAAATGAGGCTGGAATGGGGACAGAGGTTATGGCGATAGGAGCATCTAAAAATAATCAGCCCATCAAATCTGGTCTAGTTGCAATGATTGGACCATTAATTGATACAATTATAGTTTGCACAATTACTGGATTAGTGATTTTGCTTTCAAGCGATTGGATAGAGGGAACTTATTCTGGAGTTTCTTTAACTCAAAAATCTTTCTCAAATTATCTTGGTTTAGCTGGAGACTATATTCTTATTTTTTCTGTAGCAACATTTACTTTATCTACAATGTTTGGATATTCTTATTATGGCTGCAAATGTGCGTCATATCTATTTGGTACTAATTCAAAGTTTTATTATAGAATATTTTATGTCTTAACATTAGTACTAGGCTCTGTTTTATCACTAGATCTTGCAGTCAATATAGTGGATGCAATGTTTGCTTTAATGGCTTTTCCTACGATGATTTCAGCATTATATTTAGCACCAAATATAAAAAAAGAAGCAAATAGATACTTTGCTTCAATAAAGGATAATTAATGAAAAATATATTTATTTTTGATATGGATGGAACTCTAACTCCTTCAAGAAGAAAAATGACAAAAGATTTTGAAGAGTTTTTTAGTAGTTGGGCTGAAAATCATACCTTTTTCTTAGTAAGTGGAAGTAATCTCGAAAAGATTAAAGAGCAGGTTCCTGAATACATATTAAATTTATCCGAAGGAGTTTTTACTTGCGGAGGAAATCAACTTTGGCTGAATGGAGAGCTTTCCTATAATCATGAATTTAAACCAGAAAATGATTTACTACACTTCCTTGAAGAAAAACTACATGAAAGCCCTTATGCTGTAAGGGCAGGTAATCATATTGAAGATAGAGGATCCATGCTCAATTTTAGCGTTGTAGGTAGAGATTGTTCATTAGAACAAAGATTACATTATTTTGAATATGATTGTGAATCAAACGAAAGAAATAACATTGCTGAAGAAATAATGATTAAATGGGATAATCTTGATGCAGTAATCGGTGGTCAAATATCCATTGATATTACTCCAAAAGGTATGAATAAATCTCAAGTATTAGGTGAGGTGAAAAAGTTTTTCCCTAATGAAAAATATATTTTTATTGGTGATAGAACTATGGAAGGTGGTAATGATTATCCATTAGCAAAGATCATGAATAGTCGAGAAAATTGTTTTGTTTTTCAAGCTGGAGCACCTTCAGCTGAAGATGGATATAAAGATACTCAAAGGATTTTAGAAGAATTAGATAATAATGGATAAACTAAATGATTTAAAAAATGATTTTCTAAATGAATTTTCTAAGATTCAAGATTTAGAAGGTCCATCATATCTTTATGATCCCATAAAATATTTTGTAAAATCTCCAGGAAAACGTTTAAGACCAATTATTGTATTATTTCTTGGAGAACTTTTTAAAAATTCTAAAGAAGATTCTATAAATGGAGCATTAGGTGTCGAACTTCTCCATAATTTCACTCTTGTTCATGATGATATTATGGATGAGGATGATTTAAGACATAATGTAGCCACTATTCACAAAAAATGGGATAATGCTCATGCTGTTCTTTCAGGAGATGGCTTAGGAGCGCTTGGACCACTGTTTATTGGCAAAATTAAAAAAAATACTTTAGCTATTTTAATAAGATATAATGAGGTCATTTTAGAAATATGTGAAGGCCAAGCCTATGATATGGAGTTTGAGAGCAGTGACCTTGTTAGTGTATCTGATTATTTATTGATGAGTTCAAAAAAAACAGGTTCATTGTTTGAGTTATGTTTTGAAATTGCCTCTCTTATTAGCGATAAATATGAAGAAAATGTTAATGAATTGAAAAAACTTGGAAGAAATTTAGGAGTAATTTTTCAAATTCAGGATGACATTCTTGAACTTGAAACAGATAGTAAAAATATGGGTAAGGGAACTTTTTCTGATATTCAAAGAAATAAAAAAACTATTTTAACATGTTTAGCTATGGAAAAAAACTTAAATGACTGGAACAAGTTAATTCAATCTACTGATCACGAAAATGTTTCTAGTAAGAAAGAATCAATTTATAATTTTTTTATTGAACACAACTTGAGACAAGAGGCTGATAAGCTTTTAGAAGATTATATTAGTAAATGTAATGATATAATTAATGAACTGCCTGCGGAGATTCAATGTGGTTTAAATGAGTTAATTAACTATATTATTAAGAGAAATAAATGATTGAGCACATTCAAAACTTTTCAAAACATGTTCAAGACTCTCTAAAAAATATTAAAGAAAATAATTTGAATCTTGAAGAGGTAGGTAAAGTAGTAATTGCTGGTATGGGAGGTTCCGCTATTGCTGGACTAATTTTAAAAGATTTATTTCCTGAAATGGAAATAGTTGTTGAAAGAAATTATTTTCCAAATACTCCAATTGATGAATACACCTTAGTAATTATATGTTCTTATTCAGGTAATACTGAAGAGACTTTATCCTATTACGATTACGCTGTTAGATTAACTGAGCACGCATTGGTTGTCACAACGGGGGGAGAGTTGCTTAAAAAAGCTAAGTCTGATGATATTAAATTTCATTTATTACCTAAAGGATATCCTCCTAGATCAGCTTTAGGATTTGCATTAACATTTCTTATATCTCTTTTTGATAAGGAAGGAGTTTCAAATATAGATTTTGAGTGCCTTGAATCATTCGCAGAAGAATCATCTACTAAAAAGTCTGAAGTATATGCTTTAGCAAAAAAAATTCATAAGACTATGCCAATAATTGTTACGGAAGAAGACCTTTCATCAATTGGTTATCGTTTGAAATCTCAACTTAATGAAAATAGTAAGATGTTGTCATATAATATAACGATCCCAGAAATGAATCATAATGAGATTATTGGTTGGGAAAATAAAAATATAGATAAAAAATCTTTTTCAATGATTTGGATTCATATAGGGTGGCCAAAAAATCTTGAGCGAATGAAAATCACAAATGAAATTTTGTCAAAAAAAGTCTCTCACGTTGCTCATTTATCAGTACCTGATAAGGTGCCAAAAAATCTAACATCATTATTTTTCTTAATAAACTATATTGATTGGCTTAGTTACTGGTGTGGTATTCTAAATGATGTTGATATTGATGCTGTAGAATCAATTGATTTACTTAAGAAGAAAATTTCTTAAAAATTATAACTGAGTTATGTCCACCAAACCCAAATGAATTGCTCATTGCAATATTTATATCCTTTTGGATTGCTTCATTTGGAGTATAATCTAGATCACATTCAGGATCATGGTTATTGTAATTGATGGTTGGTGGAATAATACCATTATTTAGAGCATTTAAACATGTAATAGCCTCTATAGCTCCTGCAGCTCCTAGCAAATGGCCTGTCATAGATTTTGTTGAGCTTATGGAAACATTTTTAGCATCTTTACCAAAAACTTTTTTAATAGCTTGAGTTTCTAGCATATCATTAAAATACGTTGATGTACCGTGAGCATTAATATATCCGACTTCATATGTATCAATTTCTGCATCATTTAATGCCATAGTTATTGCGTTTGATGCACCAGTACTTTCATTATCAGGTTGAGTGATATGAAAAGCATCATTCGTGATTCCATAACCAATAATTTCTCCAATGATATTAGCATCACGTTTGTTTGCTTCATCATAGTCTTCAAGCATTAACATTCCTGCACCTTCAGATAAAATAAATCCATCCCTATCCTTATCAAATGGTCTTGAAGCACCTTGAGGATTCTCATTATTTTTTGATAAGGCTTTCATATTAGCAAATCCTGAAAGAGTAAGAGGGGTAATACTTCCTTCAGCTCCGCCACAAAGAATAGCTTTGGAGTATCCATTAGATATTAATCTGTATGCCATCCCAATTGCATCAGTAGCAGAAGAACAAGCAGTAGACATTGAAAAGTTTAAACCATGTAAATTATGTTTGATAGCAATTTGTCCTCCAGCTATGTTTGGAATCATTTTTGGAACATAAAATGGTGATACGCCACGTTGACCTTTTTTAATTAGTTTTTGATGTTCTTCTTCAAGTGTATGCATGCCTCCAACACCAGTTCCAACAATAATTCCAGCATCATAGGATTTATAATTAGAATTTTGAAGTGCTTGTTCAGCTGCTATTAAACCAAACATTGTAAATCTATCAAGCTTACGAACCTCCTTAGCTTCAAAGAAATTATTTGGATCGAAATCTTTAACTTCTCCAGCAATTTTTATTGAAAAGTTTTCAGTATCAAAACTTGAAATGTAATCAATGCCAGATTTTCCTTTGACTAAGCTTTCCCATAAAGATTGAGAATTATAGCCTAATGGAGAAATAGATCCTTCTCCAGTGATAACTACTCGTTTTTTCAAAATTATTTTGCGTGGTTGTTGATGTATTCTAGCGCAGCGCCTACAGTTGTAATTTTTTCTGCATCTTCATCAGGAATTTCTAAATCAAACTCTTCTTCAAACTCCATAATGAGTTCTACAGTATCTAATGAGTCTGCTCCTAAATCATCAAGAAAACTCGCCTCAGGAACTACTCTTGATTCGTCTACACTAAGTTTATCTACAATAATATTTGTTACTTTTTCATTTAATGACATAATTAATATCTCCTTATTAATTTAATGACATTCCACCGTCAATATAAAATGTTTGTCCTGTAATATAACTGGCTTCTTCGGAACATAAAAATAAAATCATTTGACCAATATCTTTTGGTTTTCCAAGTTTTTTTAAAGGAATTCTATCTAAATATCCTTGTTTCATAGTATCTGAAAGGTGAGAAATCATGTCAGTTTCAATTAATCCTGGCGCAATGCAATTTACTGTAATGTTTCTACGACCAACTTCTTTTGCTAGTGACTTTGTTAATGCCAATAGTCCACCTTTTGATGCAGCATAATTTCCTTGCCCTTTATTACCGTCCGTTCCTGAAATAGAAGAAATATTAATAATTCTACCATTTTTATTTTTTACCATATCTTTTAAGACTGTTTTTGTTAGATGAAAGGGCCCATTAAGATTAACATTCATTACTTGATTCCATTCTTCAGATTTCATTCTTAGAAGAATATTATCCATATGAATACCAGCATTATTGACAAGAACATCTGCATATCCAAATTTTGAAATAACAAATTCATATAGTTTTTCAATTGATTTTTCATCAGAAATATCACTACAGAAAGGGTGAATATTTTCAATATCTCTGATTGAATCTAGAGATTTTTCACTGGTAGCAACTGCTACAACATTAAAATTATTTTTAGCAAGAATTAAAGAAATTTCTTTACCAATTCCTCTAGATCCACCAGTTACAATTGCTGTTTTTGTTGAAAAGTTAAGCATAAAATATTTTTATAAGTTTTCAATACTATTATAGGTTGTAATTGTTAATGAATCATCAATTTTTTTGATAATATTACTTAAAACTTTTTTTGGGCCAATTTCTAAAAATTCGCTTGATAATTTGCTTAGTGATTTAATGCTTTTTGACCATTGAACTGGATTATCTATTTGTTCAATCAGAGCATGTTTAATTGCTTCAATACTTCTATTTGGTTTTGCATTAAAATTTGAAACAATAGGGTAAGATACTTCATTAAACCTTGAAATATTTATTATATCAGTTAGCTTGTTTTTTGCTTCAGACATTAGTTTGGAATGAAATGCTCCGCTGACACTTAATGGTATTACTTTTGCACCAATATTTTTTAGACTTTTCGATGCTAAATCAATTGATTCTTCACTTCCAGAAATAACAATTTGAGAATCAGAGTTGATATTTGCAATTTGACAATCAACAGAATCACAAATACTTTGTATTTTATCAATTGATGTTCCTATAACTGCACTCATTTTACCTGGATAATTTAATTCACATTCATGCATTGCTCTAGCGCGAACATCTACAATTTTTAACCCAGTTTCAAAATCAAAGAAATTATTTGCGTATAATGCACTGAACTCGCCAAGACTATGTCCTGCTACAGCAACACATTCGTTTTTGATCTTTAATTAAATCAAAAAGTATTGTGGAGTGTATAAAAATAGCTGGTTGAGCATATTGTGTTTGTCTTAATACATTTTCTTGAGCAGAAAACATAATTTCAGAAATATCATACCCTAAAATCTTATTAGATAGTTCAATTCTATCTTTTGCAATTTGGAATGTATTATAAAGATTTAAGCTCATTCCAGGTCGGTGAGAACCTTGCCCTGAAAAAATGAAACAATTCTTCATTAGTTCTGATCTACAGGTTTTCCTTTATAATAAAGAATGCCATCATGATAGTATGCATGATGAGGTAGATGTTCTACTCCTGTATTCTTACATTTTACTGTATGAACAAGAGTGGACTTATAATGAGTCCTTCTCTTTTTAGAACGTGTTTTTGACTGTCTTTTTTTTGGTAACATTTTATTCCTTAACCAGGTGGCAATATAAACAAATTAATCTTTCTTGTGAAATATTTTTTATAATTCAGTTTTGTCAATCCAGCAATTATATCCAAGCTCAACTTTGATATTTTCAGCTAATTTAACAGCATCATCTTTTTTTGAAAAATTTCCATATCTAACTCGATATTTAAATTCTGAATTAGCATCATTTTTTTGAATGAAAGCATCAATATCTGAAGCATTTAATGCTTGAACAACCTCCATTGCTTCATCAAAAGTTTTTTTAACAGCAATTTGGATTGTATAGTAAAATTCATTATCAATATTTATTGAAGAAGTTTCAGATATTTCTTCTTTGTTTTCTTCAATAACATAATCAAGCCAACTTTCTGTTTGTACTTGAGAAAATAACGTTGAACTGAAAAAATATTATTATTAATCTCAACATACCTAGAAAAAAAAGTTTATTTCAATTTCTGCATTTTCATTACTGTCAGATCCGTGAGTAGCATTCATTGAAATATCTGTTCCATATTTTGCTCTTATTGTACCTGCTTCAGCTCTGCAGGATTTGTTGCACCCATTAAATTTCTCCATTCTGAAACTGCATTAGCTTTTTCAGTTTCATAATATGAGTTTCGCTTGAAGTCATGAATTCAACTAGTTCTTCAAAAAATGGTTTATCTTTATGTATAGAGTAAAAACCTTTAGCTTGTTCAACACTTAGATGAAGTGTTTTTTCTTCAGCGATTATAAAGCCATTATCCATTATATCTTTTCTAATTTCATCTTTAAATCCTTTTTGCATTGCATCAGGTTTAATTAGGGCAAGTGTATTATTCATTATTCCTCTATTAGTTGTAACATTGTTTCTCCGATTTCAGATACTGTTTTTGCAACTGAAACCCCACATTCTTTTAGAATTTTAATTTTAGCATCTGCTGTTTCAGATCCTTCAGAAATAATTGCTCCAGCATGACCCATTCTTTTTCCTTTAGGAGCAGTTTGACCTGCAATAAATGATACAACAGGTTTATTAAAATTGTTTTTGATCCATTCGGCAGCTTCATTTTCCATGCTACCACCAATTTCACCAATCATTACAACACCTTTAGTTTCTTCGTCATCAGCAAAATGTTTCAATATATCTATCATACTTGATCCGATAATTGGATCTCCTCCAATTCCAACGGCGGTAGTCATTCCTAATCCAACATTAACAATTTGGTCAATTGCCTCATAAGTCAAGGTTCCTGAACGAGAAAGAATACCAATAGAACCTTTTTTGCAAATAAAACCTGGGTAATCCAATTTTTGATTCTTCAGCTGTTATTAAGCCAGGACAGTTAGGACCAATAAGAGTTGAAGAGGAATTATCAAGTGCACTCTTAACTTTTTTCATATCACGAACAGGAATTCCTTCAGATATACAAACAATTAAACCAATATTTTGATTTATTGCTTCAAGAATTGCATTTGCAGCAAATCTAGGTGGGACAAAAATTACTGTTGCATCAATTGAAAACTCTGTTTGTGCTTCTTCGATGCTATTAAAAACTTTTAAGTTATTTTCTGTAGCAGTTTGACCACCTTTTCCAGGAGTTACTCCACAAACAACGTTAGAACCATAGTCTAGCATTTGCTGTGTATGAAATAGTCCTTCAGATCCAGTAATTCCCTGAACTAGAATAGAAGTTTTTTATTTAATAGTATTGACATTATGATACCAATCCAACTGCTTTTTTAGCAGCTTCATCTATTGTTTCAGCGCTTATAAGTTCTATATCTGATTCATCTAAAATTTGTTTTGCCAGTTTTGCATTAGTCCCTTGGAGTCTAACGACAACACCAACATTTAAATTTAATTCTTTAACAGCTTGAATGACTCCATTAGCTACTCTGTCACATCTAACGATACCACCAAAAATATTAATCAAAACTGATTTTACGTTAGGGTCAGAGAGAATAATTTTAAAGCCATTTTTAATTGTATCAACATTAGCCGCACCTCCAACATCTAAAAAATTAGCTGGTTCGCCGCCATGATGTTTTACTATATCCATTGTTGCCATAGCAAGGCCAGCTCCATTAACCATGCAGCCAACATTTCCATCAAGCTTAATATAATTTAATCCATATTCTGAAGCCTTTAGTTCTAAAGGGTCTTCCTCGGAAGTGTCATGAAATTTTGCAATTTTTTCTTGTCTAAATAGTGCATTGGAATCAATATCAACTTTCGCATCTAGTGCAATAATTTTTTGGTCTTCAGTGATTACAAGAGGATTAATTTCTAATAAATTGCAATCTGAATTTGAATAGCAATTATAAATATTCTTAAAAATTTCGAAAGCATCATTAAATGAATTAAGACTTAATGCATTTATAATTGTATTAATTGCATCATCAAGAGGGTAGGTATCATTATTTACCCAAGCCTTAACAATTTTTTCAGGAGTTTTCTCTGCTACTTCTTCAATATCAACTCCGCCTTCTGTTGATACTATGAAGACATCAGCATTTTTTGCTCGATCAAACATTAATGCAAAATAAAACTCTTTTTCAATATCTAGTGCTTCTGTAATTAATATTTGATTTACAAGTTTACCTTCTTCGCCAGTTTGATGAGTGATTAAATTCATGCCAAGAATTTCATTAGCAGATTCAATAGCTGATTCTGTTGACGGACAGAATTTCACTCCACCACCTTTACCACGACCTCCAGCATGAATTTGCGCTTTAACTACAACAGCATCTGAGTTGAATTCATTTTGAACTTTATCTATTGTTTTTTCAATCTCATTAGATGAATAAACAACATGGCCTCTTTGAATTGGCACATTGTAATCAGACAAAAGTTCTTTAGCTTGGAATTCGTGAATTTTCATCTATTCTTCATCCATAAATGGATATCTATAGTTATGAGGAGGTTCAAAAGTTTCTTTGATTGTTCTTGGGGATGTCCATCTTAATAAGTTAAGCATAGAGCCACCTTTATCATTTGTACCAGATGCTCTGCTTCCTCCAAATGGCTGTTGTCCAACAACAGCACCTGTAGGTTTGTCATTTATATAGAAATTTCCAGCTGAAAATCTCAATTTAGATCTTACTTCTTCAACGATATCTCTATCTTCTGAAAATACACAGCCTGTAAGAGCGTAAGGAGATGTATTATCAATCAATTCTAATGTTTCATTCCAATTTTCATTTTCATATACAAAAATGGTAAGTACTGGACCAAATATTTCTTCCTCAAGAGTTTTAAAGTGTGGATCGGTGGTTAAAATGACCGTTGGTTCCACAAAATAACCCTTAGATTTATCATATCCACCTCCGCAAAGAACTTCACAATCGTTACTCTCTTTAGCATAATCTAAGTAAGAGGCAATTTTATCAAAGGCTGTTTCATCAATTACAGCATTAACAAAATTCTTAAAATCTTCAGGTGGTCCAACATCTATTGTTTTGATTTCATTCAATAGTTTTTCTTGTATCTCGTTCCATTTTGATTTTGGTAGATACGCTCTTGACATCGCAGAACATTTTTGTCCTTGATATTCAAAAGCTCCTCTAACCATTGCTGTTACTAGACCCTGTATATCAGCTGATTCATGTGCTATACAAAAATCTTTACCACCTGTCTCACCAACAATTTTTGGATAATTTCTGTAAGTATCTAAGTTATCAGACACTTTTTTCCAAAGATGTTTAAAAGTTTTCGTAGATCCAGTGAAATGCACTCCAGCTAATTCTTTATGACCTAATACTTGATCACCTATGCTTGGTCCATCACCTGGAATAAAATTAATAACTCCGTCTGGAAGACCCGCTTCTTTATATAGTTCCATGATGTAGTAAGCTGAATAAACAGCGCTAGGTGCTGGTTTCCAAAGGACCGTATTTCCGACAATAGCAGGAGAGATGGCTAGATTACCTCCAATGCTAAAGAAATTAAATGGAGCAATAGCAAAAACAAAACCTTCTAGTGGCCTGAATTCCAATTCATTTTTCATTCCGTCAGGAGATATAGGAGTAAAAGAGTTTTGCATTGTATATGCAAATTCGATATTAAAGTTTAAAAAATCGATTAATTCACATGATGCATCAACTTCAGCTTGAAAAACACTTTTACCAATATCTAGCATTGCTGCAGCATTAATTTTATACCTATATGGACCTGCAATTAAATCTGCAACTTTTTTAAAAATTTTTGCTCTTTCTTCTAAAGATGTATTTGACCATGTTTTCCACGCTTCTAATGAAGAATCAATAGCCATTTGAATTTCTTCAGGACCTGCTTCATGATAATGACCTAGAATATGTCCATGATCTTGAGGTTTTGTACATGGTTTTGTATTACCTGTTCTTATCTCTTTTCCATTAATGATAATAGGAATATCTTTTTGCCTGCTTGATTGTCTTTCAATTTCTTCTAAAAGTAATTTTCTATGCTCTGAACCAGGCTCAAAATCTATAATTGGTTCGTTGATTGCTTTAAAATTTTTGTCCATAATTTATCCTTTGTTTTTTAGTGCCTAATATTAGACAAAATATCTTTCATTTCAGAATAATTCTTTGCCAAAACGAATTTTTTTCGAAAAGAAGATGCACCTTTGAATCCTTTAAAGTACCAAGCAAAATGTTTCTTCATATTGTTGGCACCTACGATTTCTCCATGAATTTGTACAAGAAGCTCTAAATGCTTTTTACATATTTCTAATCTCTCTTCAATACTTATATCTTCAAAATCTTCATTAAGCATATATTTTCTTACTTCAGCAAAAAACCATGGATTTCCTAAAGCGGCTCTGCCAATCATGATGCCATCGCAGTTTGTATGGCTAAACATTTCATTTATATCATCAATATTTTTTACATCTCCATTACCTATGACAGGAATACTTACATTTTCTTTTAATTCTTTTATTAAATCCCAATTTGCATTCCCTTTATACATTTGAACAGTTGTTCTAGGATGAAGAGTAATTGCTTTAACTCCAACTTTTTCCAGATTTATACCAGCTTGAGTACTTACAATATTTTCTGAATTCCAACCTGCTCTCATTTTTACTGTAACAGGTATTTTGTATACCGCTTTAACCACAGCTTCTGTGATATCTTCCATTAAGCATAAATCTTTTAAAGCAGCAGATCCAGCACCTTTTTTTGTCACTTTTGGTACGGGACATCCATAATTTATATCAATTAAGTCTGGTTTAAATTTTTCATAGACTAATTTAGCAGCATTTTCCATTACTTCTGGTGTATCGCCAAAAATTTGAATACCTATTGGCCTTTCAAATTCTGAAAATTTGATCATATTCAATGTTTTTTCATTTTTCCTAATGATACCATGAGCTGAAACAAATTCTGAGTACACTACTCCAGCTCCAAATTCTTTTGCGATCACTCTAAATGCATAGTCTGTAACACCTGCCATAGGTGCAAGAAAAAATGGGAAATCAAGTTTTAGGTTTCCAATTTGAATTTTTTTATTTATATCAAACATATAGTTTTTGTTTGTTCACTACGATTATTGGTTTAAATTTCCCCTGTTTGATTTGAACTTAAACATAAAAGGTTAAAATATGTCAAGAGTTTGTGAAGTAACAGGTAAAAAAGTGATGTATGGCAATAATGTAAGTCATGCTCATAATAAAACTAGAAGAAGATTTGATATAAATCTTCAGAAAAAGACTTTTTGGGTGGAAACACTTAATAAGAAAGTTACGCTCAAAGTATCTGCTAAAGGTTTAAAAATTATTGATAAGAAAGGTATTGATTCAGTAATTAAAGATTTAATGGCAGAAGGCAGAAAATTTTAATCTTTTAATTTCTTACTTAATTCAGCAATAACCACTTCGTGACTTACTTTTCCCTTAGTTTCTTTATTGACTTGTCCAATAAAAAAACCAATTAATTTTTCTTCACCGTTTTTATATCTTAATACTTCATTTTGACAGTTAGAAAGCACATTGTCAATAATTTCTGTTATATTTATATCAGAAGAATCGAAATCACCGCTTTTTAAAATTTCACTAATATTTTTGCCTGTTTCAAATAATGCTCTCAAAACTTCTTTACCTGAATTTTGGGTAATTTTATTTTGTTTTATTTCATCAATTAATATTTTTAAATCTTTTGCTTCAACTTTAGATGAATCAAATGCTGTATTTATCTCATTAAAAAGCCTAAATAGTTCTGTGGAAACCCAAGTGCTAGCTTTTTTGGGCGAAACATCTAAACTAACAACTTCTTCAAAGTATTTTGCAATATCTTTTGAAGATGAAAGAATCATACACTCATTTAAAGATAAATTATATTCGTTCATCCATTTTTTTTCATAATCAAAAGGAAGTATAGGGACTGATGATTTAATGTCTTCAATAAATGACTTTTCTAAACTTACTGGCGGTAAATCTGGATCTGGAAAGTATCTATAATCATCAGCGTTTTCTTTAATTCTCATTATCTCGGCAACGTTTTTATCATTATTCCAAGTTAAAGTGGCTTGTTGAACTTCTTTCCCATCATTCAAAATCTTGTTTTGACGAATGATTTCAGATTCAATTGCCTTTTGAACGTTTCTAAAAGAGTTGATATTTTTGATTTCTGTTTTTACTCCAAATTTCCCACTACCTTTTTTTGATAGAGAGATATTAGCATCACATCTGAGTTTTCCTTTTTCCATTTCTGCATTTGAAATATTTATATAATTAACTATTTGTTTAATACGTTGCATAAAAATCTTGGCTTGTTCAGGATGAACTATCACAGGTTCTGTTACAATCTCAATTAATGCTGCTCCGCTTCTGTTGTAATCTACATTACTTTTTTTGCTGTCATTATTATGAAAAGATTTTCCAGCATCTTCCTCCAAATGTGCTCTTGTTAAATCAATTTTAAACTCTTTCTCATTCCACCAAATTGGAACCGAACCTCCTGAAATAATTGGTTGATCAAACTGGGATATTTGGTATCCTTTAGGTAGGTCAGGATAAAAGTAATGTTTTCTGGCAAACGTAAAGTTTTTACTTATTTTTCCGTTAACCGCTTTTCCAAACATTATCGCTGACTCAATTGCTGATTGATTTACATTTGGAAGAGCTCCTGGAAGTCCCAATGAGGTTGGGCAGGTTAAACTATTTGGTGAGTTATCATATTCATATTGGCAATTGCTGAACATTTTGGAATTACAGTCTAATTGGACATGTATTTCTAGACCAATTATAAAATCCCAATTTTTATTTATATCATTTATGTTCAATGTGATTTTTTAGCAATTAAGTTAAGAGCTGAACCTGCTTTGAACCATTCTATCTGATTCTTTGAAAAGGTATGTAGCGTTTCAATAATCTGAGATGAACCGTCTGGTTTATTCAAGCTCAATTTAAGGTTAGTTTTATTATCAAAATCTTTAAGATTTATTGTAGATATTGTATCGTTAGCTTCAATTTTTTCATAATCACTTTTATCTTTAAAGATTAATGGCAAAATACCCTGCTTCTTTAAGTTGGTTTGAGCAATTCTTGCAAAGCTTTTTGCAATGATAATCTTACAACCCATAAATCTAGGCTCCATTGCTGCATGCTCTCTACTTGAACCTTCTCCGTAATTCTCATCAGCTACAGCAATCCAATCAATATTATTTTCTTTGTAAGTTTTCGCAACTTCATAAATATTATCGGTCTTATCATTAATTAAATCTATTGCTTCACCATTTGTTTTTGTAAAAGCATTAAGAGCTCCAGAATACATATTTTGGGAAATATTTTCGAGATGGCCTCTATATTTTAACCAAGGGCCAGCAGGAGATACATGGTCAGTTGTACATTTTCCTTCTGCTTTCAAAAGAATTTTTAAATTATTCATCTCTTCCTTATTCCATTCAGTAAATGGTTCTAATACCTGCAACCGATCACTTTCTTCTGTTATCACAATCTCAGTATTTGGACGAAGTTCAGCCTTTAGAAAGTCATCACTTCCAATTTTTTCAAATCCCATTTCAGGTAACTCCGAGCCTATAGGTGATTCAAAGCTAAAACTACTTCCATCATTAAGAGTTAATTTATCTTTTGAAGGATTAAAACTTAATTTACCTGATATTGCTAGTGCAGTAACAATCTCTGGGCTAGCTACAAATGATTCTGTTGCCGCATTTCCATCATTTCTTTTTGCAAAATTTCTGTTAAAGGAGGTAATAATTGTATTTTTTTCCCCGTCACTAATATCAGATCTTTTCCATTGACCAATACATGGTCCGCAAGCATTTGCTAAAACTTTTCCACCGAGTTCTTCAAAGATTTTGGTATATCCATCTCGTTCCATTGTAGCTTTAATTTGATTGGATCCAGGAGTAATATAAAACTCTGACTTTGCCTTTAATCCCGCATCAAGAGCTTGTTTAGCTACATGAGCAGCTTTTTCAATATCTTCATAAGAAGAATTCGTACAACTTCCAATCAATCCAACCTTTAAATCATCATCATAATTATTATCTTTAACTGCATCTGGCATATCCGAAATTTCTCTTGATAAGTCAGGGCTATAGGGTCCAACAATATGTGGTTCTAATTCAGATAAGTTAATTTCTATGACTTCATCATAGTATTTTTCAGGATTTTCATGAACATCATCATCTGCTTTAAGATGATTTTTAATTTCATCTGCTAAATCAGCAATATCTTTCCTATTGGTTGCTTCTAAATATTCATACATTTTTTTATCATATGGAAAAATAGATGTTGTTGCTCCAACTTCAGCTCCCATATTTGTTATAGTTGCCTTTCCGGTGCAACTAATTGTCTCAGTTCCTTCACCAAAGTATTCAATTATTTTTCCAGTTCCACCTTTTACTGTAAGGATACCAGCAAGTTTAAGAATAATATCTTTTGGAGATGCCCAATCACTTAGTTGACCAGTAAGTTTGACTCCAATTATACCTGGCCAGTTAACTTCCCACGGAGAGTTGGTCATCACATCAACAGCATCTGCTCCTCCAACTCCAATCGCAACCATGCCTAGTCCACCGGCATTTGGAGTATGAGAATCAGTTCCAATCATCATAGTTCCAGGTACAGCATAATTTTCTAAAATAGTTTGATGAATAATTCCTGCACCAGGCTTCCAAAAACCTATCCCATATTTCGCACAAACCGATTTTAGAAAGTCATAAACTTCTTTGTTTGTTAACAGAGCATTATCGAGATCATCGTCAGCTCCTTTAATAGCAGTGATTAAATGGTCGCAATGAACAGTGGTTGGAACTGCTGTCGTTTGCATCCCTGCATTGATAAATTGTAATAAAGCCATTTGAGCAGTAGCATCTTGCATTGCCACACGATCTGGGCTAAAGGTGCAAAATGTTTTAGTTCTTTCCGGTATAGATTGTAAATCTTCGGAAAGATGTGAAAAAAGAATTTTTTCCGTATATGTTAGAGGCCTATTGAAAAAACTTTTTGCATCAATAATTTTTGAAAGATAATTGCTATAAATTTGCTTAATTAGATCTGTCTGATTCATATTTACTCTTTATTGTTATAAATTTAGTCAAAAAAAAACGATTTTATGGGTATAATATTAGCATCTAGTTCTCCAAGACGAAAGAAAATTCTAGAAAAGTTAGGATACAATTTTAGTATTAAAGTTCCTGATATTGATGAGAAAAATATTAATCAATTGAATCCCATCGATTATGTAATAGATGTTTCGATGAGAAAAGGATTAAAAGTTCATCAACAGTATGAAAATGCCTTTGTTCTTTCAGGAGATACCATAGTAGAGTTTCAAAATAAAATTATCGGTAAACCATCTTCTTATCAGGATGCTTTTGAAGTTTTATCTTTATTGTCAGGTAAATCACATTATGTAATAAGTGCTTTATCTTTAACATATAATGAAAACCAAATCACTATTTTTGATAGCACAAGGGTTTCATTTAAAACATTAAGGAAAGAAGAAATTAAAAATTATATAAATAATTTCGATGTTCTGGATAAAGCTGGCTCATATAATATTGAAGATGCTGAGGAATATTTCATTAAAAATATTGACGGATGTTATAATAATATTGTAGGTTTCCCAGAAGAAAAATTTTTAAGAAGTGAAATAAAACAAATTCTTGATTCAAAATGATTTTTTACAACAAATATAAAAAGTTCAGAATCGAAAATAACATCGATTTGAAAGATATTTCAAAAAGAACCAAAATTGATTTGAAATATTTACAGGCATTAGAAAGAGGTAAGTTTGCAGAAATTCCTCCAGTTTATGTCAAATTATTTTTCAAAGCATACATAAATGAAATTGGAGTTGATATTAATGAGGCATTGTTTGAGCTTGATAGTTTTTTAAACCAAAAGCCAAATAGTAAAACATTAAAATTTATACCTGATGAACGAAATGAGAGTTCTAGTTTTTTTAGCAAAATTAATAGCGAAAATTTATTTAATTCATCCGTTTTTATTGGAATTGCATCCTTTCTTTTAATTCTTCTGTTAAGTTTTTCTTTAAACTCAAATAGTCAAATTTCCCAAAAAGATCTTGAAGATGAATTAAGAATTACAAAATCTGATTTAATTGAATTCTATTCTGTGAGAAGTGAAGAAGTTCTTTCAATTGAGAGTATCTCTAATCCAGTAACAATAAGATTTAAATCAAATATTGAAAATTATATTCATTTTTACGACAATTTTTCAGGAAAAGAATTTTTTATATTTGAGGATTCTCTTAATAGTCAATCGAATACATTTACGGAACAGTGGGATGGTCAAGAAAGAGCATTTTTAATTGCAAATACAGTTGATTATGAATTGATTTTATTTTCTGATAACTCATATGAAGATTTTTCAAAAAATATAATTAATGATTTCCCTGTTGAAGTAATCTTAAAGTCAGATCCTTATACAATTACTATCAAAAAATATTTACCAAAAAATTAATTTTAATTTTTTTGCATTTTATCAACAATTTTTATTGACATAAACTCTCTCTATATTGTAAGATAAGTGGTTAATAGTGGGTTAATTTCCCTTATTTTGTTATGAGTAGCCAATATACATTTACAGGACAGTTTACGTTTTCTATTGATTCTAAAAATAGAATCAATATCCCTGCTCCGTTGAGAAAGCAGTTTTTAACCAAGGATAAGAAAACATTTGTCGTTACAAGAGGTATCGATCAATGCGCATGGATTTATCCTATTAATGAATGGAATTTTATTCAAAATGAATTAAAGCAACTTTCTTCTTTATCAAAAACAAACCGAATTTTTTTAAGAAATCATCTTAGACATGCCAATATCTTAAAGTTTGACTCACAAGGTAGATTTGTTTTGCCTCAAAGTTTAATTGATTATTCTGCAATCAAAAAAGATGTTACAATAATTGGCGTATTAAATAAAATTGAAATTTGGAATCCAAATTTACTTCGAAAAATAGATCAATCTGATGAGATTGATGACCAGTCATACGAAGAACTTTCAGAAAGAGTAAATATCTGATGGTTCCTACTTCATCAACTCAAAACAGACACATTCCTGTGATGTTGATGGAGTCATTAGAAAACTTAAAAATCAAAAAAAATGGTATTTATGTTGATGGTACACTTGGGCTTGGAGGTCATTCTGAAATTATTCTTCAACAAATTGATTCAGGTCTACTGATTGGTATTGATAGAGATAAAGATTCAATTTCTCTTTCCAAGAAAAGGTTATCTTCAAACAATAATTTCAAGCTTTTTAATGATAGTTATCAAAACTTAAATATCATTTTAGAAGAACTTAAATTAGAAGCTGTTGATGGTATTCTTTTAGATTTAGGACTTTCTTCATATCAATTGGAAGATAATAAGAGGGGATTTTCTCATAAATATGAATCTTCATTAGATATGCGATTTGATAAAAACTCTGCTGATAATACTGCAGAAGATATTATTCAAAGAAATGAGCTGGAAGAACTAACTAGAATTTTTAAAGAATATGGTGAAGAAAGACATGCTATAAATTGCAAAAAAATCAAAGATTTGAAAAGGTGAAATTAGCGTATTGTCAATTACATCTATTGTTGATAAAGTTACACCTTATAAATACAGGCTTAAAACATATTCAAGAATATTTCAAGCTTTAAGAATAGCTGCTAATAATGAATTAGATCATCTAAGTAGATTTTTAGATGATTTTATAAATCTGCTAAACCCTGGAGGGAGAATAGTGATTATTAGCTATCACTCTGTTGAAGATAGAATTGTAAAACATAAACTCAAAGAGTTGAAGCATAAGAAAGAGATAGAATTGATTTATAAAAACCTCTTTATTCCTTCAAAAGAAGAAGTTAGCATTAATAAAAGAGCGAAGTGCAAAAATGAGAGTGGGAGAAAAAATTGGCTAAGAAAAAAAGATTAAGTAAAGCTGAAAAGCAAAAAAGAGAAAACTTAAAATGGGTATTTATGTTTGTTATTCTTGTTTTATAACAATTACGTTTATTTGCAGCATTTGTTGAGTCAGATAAAACTCAAGCTAGCATTGATTTTTAATAAAAAACATTAGCAAAACTAATGAAGGGTTTAACAATCAAAAAAATTCAATTGAAAGAATGAAGAGAGCAGATATTATTTCAAAAAGAGCAAAAGAAATTGGATTGGTTTCAAGTAATCCAGAAACAATTATCATAAAAATTAATGACTAAAAACTATATCAAATTTAAAAATAGAATAATATTTGTTCATATAGCAATAATGCTTATTTGGATTGGTTTTGGTGTTCGACTTTTCAATATTCAGGTCATTAATAAACTTAATAGCCCACAAGGAATTAAGGTTGAATCTATCAATGGATTAAGAGGAAATTTTTACGATGTTAATGGTAAAAACCTTACACAAAATTTGACTTTTTATAGAATAGGTGTCCATACTAAAAAGATTTCAAATACGAAAAATCTAATTGATGAATTATCATCTTGTACTGGAACTGATAAGAAAGTTTATATTACGAAAATAAATAGGGGCGGATTATGTGAGCTTGAAAAGAAAACAAATAAAAATTGTCAATATCTTCAAAAAAAATATCCTAATTCATTAATTATTAAAAAAAGTTTTAAAAGATATTATCCAGAAGATAATTTAGTATCTCAAATAGTTGGTTTTACAAATATTGATGATAAAGGAATTTCTGGTTTAGAATCAAAATATAATAAATTCTTAAAGCCAGTAAGTGGTTCGAAGCTGTCAAAGCGAAATGGTTTAGGAGTAAAAATTTCTGACCCAACATTACCTTCGCAAGAAGCTAAAAATGGTGCAGATATAACTTTAACAATTAATAAAGAATATCAGGCTGTGTTAAGAGATGAACTAATTATTCAGATGGAGAAGGTAGGAGCTAGTGCATCAATGGGATTAATTTTAAATCCTCAAACAGGGGCAATATTATCAATGGTAAATCTTCCAGATTATAATCCTAATTCTCCAAATGATTTTGATATTGAACTGCAAAGAAACAAGATTGTCAGTGATTTAATTGAGCCAGGATCTACATTTAAAATAGTAACTATGGCTGCAGCATTAGAAAGCGATATATCTTTAACAGATGAGTATAATGTTCAAGGTCCATATAATTTTCATAATATTAAAATGATTGAAGATTCGGAGCCCCATACTGTTTTGAATGTAAAAGAGATTCTTGCATTTTCAAGTAATATTGGAACTATTAAAATTGCAGAATATTTAGGAAAAAAAAGTATTTATGATCAGGCAAGAGAGTTTGGATTTGGAACAAAAACCGGTTTTGATTCTTCAACCGAACCTGCTGGAATTTTTAGAGAGCCTTCAAAATGGAGTTTATCCTCGATGCACAGTATACCTATAGGGTATGAGGTTTCAGCAACTCCATTACAAATTGCTATGTCATATGCAGCAATTGCTAATGGTGGATTTATGTTAAAACCTTATGTAGTAGAAAAAATTGAGAAACACGATGATACTATTATTAAGAATCAAAGAAATACAAAAAAAAGAGTTTTATCTCAATCTAATGCTGAAAAATTAAGTTTAATGTTATCTCATACTGTTGAGAATGGAAGTGGAAAGCTTGCGGCAATGTAGCTGGTTGGAATGTTGCTGGAAAAACTGGTACATCTAAAAAATTGATAGATGGACAATATTCAGAAAAAGAATTTATATCAAGTTTTGTGGGATTTTTTCCTGCAGAAAATCCTCAATTATTGTGTTTAATAATTCTTGATAGCCCTGATGCCTCCAGAAATTTACACTGGGGTTCTATGTCCTCGGCTCCAGTATTTAAATCTGTGATGGATAGAGTAATAAATATTGATAAATCAATCACAATTTCAAGATCTAAAAAAGAAAAACTTAAAAATGAACCAATCTTAATTCAAAAAAATTATAAAAGAAAAATTGAATATGTAGAAATGCCAAACTTAATTGGCAAAACAGTTCGTGATGCATTTTCAGAATTAAAAAGAGCTGGAATTAAACCCCAAATTAGTGGAAGAGGATTAATTGTTAGCCAAAGTATAGAGGCTGGCACAAAAATAGAAAAAAAATCAATCTGTATATTAAAAGCAGAGTTAAAAGAATAAGGAGATAATTATGTTATTTGAATTTGATGAATTTTCAACGCAAAAAGCTAGGATTAAGGTCCTAGGAGTTGGTGGAGCAGGAGGTAATGCAATAAATAGAATGATTACGTCTGGTATGGAAGGTGTTGAGTTTATTGCAATCAATACAGATGCACAAGATTTAGATAGCAACCCTGCTGAAACTAAAATTCAAATTGGAAAAGATTTAACAAAAGGATTGGGTGCTGGAGCAAAACCTGAAATTGGAAGAAAAGCAATAATGCATGATAAGGAGGCTGTTTCATCAATTGTTGCTGGATCAGATCTTGTTTTTGTTACTGCAGGAATGGGTGGTGGAACAGGAACTGGAGCAGCTCCAGTTGTAGCAAAAATTTGTAAAGAACTTGGTATATTGACTGTATGTATTGTCACGTTGCCATTTAATTTTGAAGGTCCAAAGAAAATGTCAGCTGCAATGAAAGGAATTGCAACAATGAGGAACTTTTGTGATACATTGATTGTAATACCAAATGAAAAACTACTTTCCGTGATTGATTATAATACTACACTTAGAAGAAGGATTTGCTGAATCAGATTCAGTATTGCTCCAGGCAGCACAGAGTATTTCAGACCTTATTAATAAGCAAGGAAATGTAAATATTGATTTTGCTGATGTTGAAACGGTTATGAGTGGAATGGGAGATGCAGTGATGGGAACTGGTACTGCGCGAGGAGAAGAAAGAGCTGTTTTAGCTGCCCAGCAGGCAATTTGTAGCCCACTTTTAGATAATCAGTCGATTAAAGGTGCAAAAGCAGCTTTAGTAAATGTTACAGGGAATAAAAAAATGACAATGCGCGAAGTGGATGCTGCTACCAAGCTTATTTACGAAGAAGCTGGTCAGGAAGTGCATTTAATATTTGGATGTGTTGTTGATGAAAATATGGATGACGAATTAAAGGTTACAGTAATTGCTACAGGATTTAATAGAACTCCAATTGAAGATGTTGCGTATAAAAAAGAAATTCAAAAAAATGAATTTCATAAAAATACAAATGACTTAATGGAAAAACCTAATACCACATTATATAATCAAAAAAATGAAGACACTATAGACAATGAAAAGTTTGATGATGAAAATGATGGTCCAACACTAGTTTTTGATGACTTTGATCAAAGTGCTGATCTATGATGTTCCTGCATATATAAGAAAACAAAATCGATGAAGTATGAGGGAAAAAATATTGGCATTTTAGGCTTAGGTAAAAGTGGATACTGGTCTGCAAAATTGGCCAAAAGTTTAAATAATAATGTTTTTGTATCGGATTCAAATACAAACGTTAATGAAATGTTTGTTGAAGATTTAAAAATGTTAGGTATTGATGTAGAAATTGGCATTCATTCAAATCAAATTTTGGAAATCTGATTTAATAATTAAATCACCTGGTATTCCTAATGATTCAGAAATAATGAATAAAATTAATTCTGAAAAAATTCCGGTTATAAGTGAGATAGAATTTGCTGGAAACCATTCTAAAACAAAAAATATTTGTATTACTGGAACAAACGGTAAAACAACGACTGTCTCTCTTTTAACAGATATTCTCAGCACCCAAAAAAAAGTTCTTAAGTCTGGTAATATTGGTATTCCATTCTCGAAGATTGTACTTGAAAATAGATTATATGATCAAAATGAAATTGATTTTTGTATTTTAGAATTATCCAGTTTTCAACTTGAGCATTGCTCAAACTTTAAAAAAAGAAATTTCAGTTATTTTGAATATATCTGTTAGATCATATGGACAGATATAATTCTTTTGAAGATTATTTTGAAACCAAGATAAAGATTTTTAATAATGCAAAATATTGTTTATTTAATTATGATGATAATTTTTTAAATGAAAGAATTAAAAGTAATGATAAAAATATAATTCCATTTTCTATCAGTGAAGAAAAAGGATATTATTACTATGATAAAAATAAAATTCTTTCAAATGGAAACAGTATATCAATTGATATAAACTCTATTTCATTAAAGGGTATTCATAATGTATCAAATATTATTATTGCTGCGGAAATAGCAAGAAAAGTTGGAATTGATCAAGAGAATATTTGTAGGGCAGTAAGGGAATTTGAAGGATTAGAACATAGATTTGAACACTTTATTTCATATCAAGGTATTGATTTTATAAATGATTCCAAATCAACAAATATTGATTCTGCAAAAAAAGCACTTGAATCTATTTCAGGGAAAGTAATTTTAATACTGGGTGGTATTCCGAAAGAGGATGACTTTAGTGAAATCTCTTTGTTTAAAAAGAGTATTTTAAAAATTATAGTTTATGGTAAAGCTTCAGATAAAATTTATAATTCACTTTCAAAGGAAATTAATGTAGAAAAAATTGAACACTTTGAAAACGCGGTTCATAAAGCTATTGATAGTGCTGTAGAAAGTAGTGTCGTATTGCTTTCTCCTGCATGTGCAAGCTTCGATCAATTTGATAATTATGAAGAAAGAGGTAAAAAATTTAAAAATATTGTAGAAAGGTATTATGCGTGAATATTAAAGAACAAGGTCAGGATAGAGTATTATTTATATCAGTAATTGCATTGATATCTTTTGGATTGTTCATGCTTTTTAGCGCAAGTTGGGTAAAGTCATTAGAAATTACTGGCGGAGAATCAAGAACATATTTTTTGGTAAGTCAAATGATAAAACTTATTCCAGCTTTTTTCATCTTTGTTTTATTAACTAAGATTAATTATAGAAAATTACAGTTTTTATCTCCTTATTTATTATTTTCTTCATTTGTTTTACTTGTATATACACAGTTTCAAGGCTGTTCAGGGGATTCTTGTAGATGGCTATCAATTGGTCCTATTTCTTTTCAAACATCTGATGTTGCAAGATTTTCAATGATACTTTTTTTAGCCAGTTATATTGATAATAACCATAAACAAATGAAGCAATTTGTTAAAGGTATTTTTTATCCTATGTTAGCAATAATACCAGTGGCTTTAATGATTATTATTCAGCCAGATAATTCTACAACTTTAATTTTATTAACTATTGCTTTTGCAATGTTATTTGTTGGTGGAGCATCTTTTATTCAATTGGCAACAATAGGAGTTTTTTCTATAGGTGCTATTGGAATTTTTATTTTGAATGAGAAAAACTATGCATTAGGTAGAATTTTATCTTTCATAGATTCTTCAGGTTCATCAGCTTCGATTGGATATCAATCAAATCAGGCTTTGATTGGCCTGAAGCAGGGTGGATTGTCAGGAATGGGTATTGGAGAAAGCATTCAAAAATATTCTTACTTACCTGAAACTCATACAGATTTTATTTTTGCTATTATTGGTGAAGAATTAGGTTTTATTGCAGGTAGTATTTTAATGTTAGTTTATTACATTATTTTTTATAGAGCTGTGCAAATCTCTAAAAAATCAAATGATATTTTTGGAATAATGTTGTCAATTGGTTTTGGTTTGAGTATAACGATTTATGCTTTTATAAATATTGGAGTTGTGATAGGAGTTATTCCAGTTACAGGAGTTCCTTTGCCATTTATTAGTTACGGAGGATCTTCATTAATCATCAATTTAATGATGATTGCTATATTGCTAAATATTAGTAAAGCACAAAGAAAGCTTAATGTTAAAAGATGGAGATTAAGGGTAAATGCCTAAAATGAATATTCTATTGTGTGGAGGAGGGACAGGAGGACATTATTATCCATTAATGGCTATTAAACAAGATCTTCATTCAAAGTCAGATTTTTGTTTTTCTTTCATTGGAGCAAAAAAGGGCATTGAAAGCTCAAAAATTCATAGCGAAAGTATTGCTTTCAAGCTTATTAGCATTTCTGGTCTAAATAGAAAAGTTTCCATTAAATCATTATTTCAAAATATTAAAGTAGGAATAAACATTATCATTGGATTTTTTAGTGTATTAATCTTTTTCATACAACAAAAACCTAATTTGGTTATTTCCACTGGAGGATATTCATCCTTTCTGCCTTGCAAGTGGCAAGAATGCTTAAAATTCCTTACGTGTTACATGAACAAAATTCTTATCCGGGAGTTGTGACAAAATTTTTTAGTAAAAATGCAAAAGCAGTTTTCTTAGGATTCAAAGATGCTGAAAAATATTTAAATAAAACAAATACTATTTTTTCAGGGAATCCAGTTCTTTTACATAAAAGTAAAAGCATAAATATAAATATGAATAATGATTTAAGGACTTTATTGGTTTTGGTGGAAGTCAAGGATCTCAATTTTTGAACCAAAAAATTAAGATAGCTTTGGAGAATGATAAATTAGATTTCATTAACATTGTATGGATAGTTGGCAAAAATAATTATGAGTCTCTAAAACATTTAAAAAGAAAAAATGTAATCATCTATGATTACTGTAATGAAATGTCCTCTTTGTATCAAAATATTGACTTGGTACTTTCAAGATCTGGTGCAATGACCATTGCTGAATTAATAAAATTTGAAAAGCCTTCAATATTAGTTCCATTTAAATTTTCGTCGGAAAATCATCAGCATTTTAATGCAAAATTCCTTCAAGATAATTTTTGTTCAAAATTAATTAAAGAAGATGATTTCAATGATGAGACTTTTGTTTCAACTTTAAAAAATTTATCTCAAGATGATAGAATTTTAGGTTCAATGAAAAGCAATTTTAAGAATGTTAATGTTCCAGACACTTTGTCAATTATTTCTAACTTTATTATGGAAAAGAAATATGCTTTATAGTATCAAAAAAGTACATCTTATTGGAATAGGTGGAATTGGAATGAGTGGAATAGCAGAGCTGCTAAAAAATAAGGAATTTGTGGTTTCAGGTTCTGATATTGCTGACTCACCAAACGTCCAAAGGCTAATTGATTTGGGAATAAATGTATCTATTGGTCATAATAAAGAAAATATTTCTGATGCTGAGCTAGTAATATACTCTGATGCTATCCCAAAAGATAATGCTGAGTTGATAGAAGCATTAGCAAAAAATATAATAGTTTATTCAAGAGCAAGAATGATTTCGGAAATAGCTAAGTTAAATAATTCTACAGTTGCTATTGCAGGAACTCATGGAAAAACCACTACAACATCAATGGTTGGTACTATTTTAAAATCTATGAATTTAGATCCCACAATTATTGTTGGCGGGGTTGTTAAGTCTTTAGAATCAAATTCAGTTTTAGGAGGAGGTGACACATTTGTTGTTGAAGCTGATGAGTATAATAAAAGCTTGCTACATTTGAGTCCAACAATTGCGGTTATCAACAATATTGATTTTGAACATATTGAATGCTACAATGATATTGATGATTTAAAAGATACATTTCTTCAATTTGCAAATTCAGTACCTTTCTACGGTACTGTTTGTGCATGTAAAGATTCCAATAATGTTGCATCAATATTATCAAAAATAGATAAACCTATAATCACTTATGGAATCGAAAGTCAAAATGTGGATATTAAGGCAGAAAATTTGCATCAGGAAAACGGTACTATTTCATTTGATGTAAAAGTTAAGGATCAAATATTTTCAGTTAATCTTTCTGTACCAGGTAAATACAATGCCTATAATGCTCTTGCAGCACTTTCAGTTTGTGAAACAATGGGAATTGATTTAGAAAGCGCATGTAAAGCACTTAGTAATTTCAGCGGTGTTAAGCGAAGGTTTGATATAAAAGCAAACAAAGATATAATGATTATTGATGACTATGCACATCATCCTGTTGAAGTTCAAAATGTGATAGAAACTGTAAAGAGCAATTGGAATAAAAATTTAAATGTCATATTTCAGCCACATCTTTTTTCAAGAACAAAAGAATTTTATAAGGATTTTGCAAAAGCTTTAATGATAGCAGATAATGTTATGATTACTGAGATTTTTGGCTCTAGAGAAAAAGAGGATAATTCTACTACTTCAGATTTAATAATTAATGAAATGTTAAAATTAAACCATAAGAATGTTTCATATGTTTCCTCAAAAGATATTGTTGAGGAAGTAAAGTCTAGAGGAGTTAAGGGAGATATTTTTTTAACGATGGGAGCTGGAAACATTTGGAGATATGCTGAAGAGTTAGGAAAACATTACAATGATTGAAACTGTTATGAACGAAATTAATAATAAGACAGCTTCATTATGTTTAATGAACGAATCTCTTAAAAAACATACTACGTATGGAATAGGTGGTCCAGCAGATTTGATGATTTTTCCTAAAAGTAAGCAGGATTTAATTAAGGTAATTGAAATCATTAATGAAAATAAAATCCAACTAACAATTCTTGGTTCAGGTTCAAATGTCCTTGTAAGCGATAATGGAATAAGAGGTGCGGTTATTTCTTTAAAAAATTCATTAAAAAAAATAGAAGTTGATGATAATATTCTTTACGCAGAATGTGGTACTATGCTCGGAAAAATTGTTAAACATGCAGTAAAAAATAATTTAATTGGTTTAGAAAATCTGAATGGAGTTCCAGGAACATTGGGTGGAGCTTTGATAATGAATGCTGGAGCTTGGGGAGGAGAGATTTCAGAAAACCTAGTTCATGTTGAAATAATAAATTCAAAAAATGAAATTCAAAAAATTCAAAAGAAAGATTTAAATTTTTCTTACAGACAGTCTTCATTCAATAAAGATGATATATTATTATCAGCAAAATTCAATCTTAAAAAAGCAGATAAAGATATTATTAAAGAAAACTTTATTGAGGCTCAAAGCGGTAGAAAAAAATCTCAACCTTTGAACAAAAGATCAGCTGGAAGTTTATTTAAAAATCCTAAAAATAATTCAGCTGGAAAGCTTTTGGATGAAGCAGGTTTAAAGGGTTTCAGTATTGGTGACGCTAAAATATCTGAAAAACACGCTAATTTTTTTATTAATGATGGAGATGCTTCATCAAAAGACATGCTAATGTTAATAAAAAAAGCACATAAAGAGGTCAAAGATAAATTCAATGTTAATCTCTCACTTGAAGTTAAGCTGATGGGTTTTAATGAAGAGGAAATAGAGGGATTATGTTAAAACAATTCTATAGTTCTATATTGAGCATGACTGCATTTTTATTTTCTATTATTGTGCTTTGTACATTGTCATTTAATTGGTCAAACTTTAAGAAAATATACGATATAGATGAGATAAATATTTATGGCACCAATTTTTTTGATCAATCAATAATCGAGGAAAAAAGTGATGTTTTAAAGTCATATAATATATTTGATACAGAATTAGGAAATTATAAAAATGAAATGTTAAAATTTGACCATATCATAGATTGCAAAATTTCAAGAAAGTTTCCTTCAACAATTGATATTACAATCTATGAAAGAGAGCCTATAGCGCTAATAAGTAGTGATGAATTAATCATTTTAGATTCAGAGGGTGTGTGTTTACCAGTTGAATATTGCGATTTATCTTTACCGATTTTAAGCAATTTTAAATCAAATCCTGAATTGTATCCAAAAGGATCAACAACTGCATCTACTAATGTATTAAGCTCTATAAACCTTATGAAGTTTACTAAGGATAATCATTCAATAATTTATGATAATATTTCTGAGTTCGTTTTTAATGAAGATAGCGAGTATGAAATAATTTTAAAGAATGGTAGAACTAGAATATTTTTAGGATCTCAAAATCTTCAATTGAAAATAAAATATTTAGAGTCTTTCCAGGAAGCTTTAAAAGACGAAAAAAATATTACAGATTATAGATACATTGATTTGAGATTTAACAACCAAGTAATTGTAAAAGAAGCATAATGAGAAACAAAATTCAAGTAGCATTTGATTTAGGGTCACATAGCATAAAAAGTGCTGTTGGTAGGATTCAACCAGATGGTAAAATTGAAGTTTTATCCATTGCAGAAATTCAAAGTAATAGTATTGATTGCGGAGATATCATTGATAAAGATTTATTACTCTCACATCTTGAAATTCTGATAGAAAAAATGGAAAAAGATGCAAAAATCAATATTGATGAAGATGCCTGGGTATCAGTATCTGGACGTGGAGTTAGATCTATAAATTCATCAACAAGAATTCGTTCTAGAGAAAATACAGACTTTGAAATTGATGAAGAAATAAAACAAAAACTACTTAATCAATGCTCTGACGTTCAAGTTTCGTCTGATAGATATGTTTTACATAACATAGAGCAAGGATATTATATCGGAAGTTCTCCATTAATAAGAAACCCTATAGGAATGGTTGGTAAGTCTATAGATGCTAAAGCCCACGTCATCCATGTTCGAAATTTTAATCTTTCACAATTAGATTATTGTTTTAATGAAGACTTAAGTATTGAACCTTTCCCAGTTTTTGATGGATATGCTGCTTCATCATCAAATTTAACACATGATGAGAAAGAATTGGGCGTAATCTTTGTTGACATAGGATCTGATAAAACAAATATTTTGATTTTTAAAGATAATTATTTGATTCACTCCAAAGTTATTCCAATCGGATCTAGGTTAGTAACAAAAGATTTAGCAGCATATCTTCAGACCTCGATTGCAGAGGCTGAAAGAGTAAAAATTGAACATGTTTCTGCTTTTTCAGATTTTGCAGATGATTCAAAAGTTTTTGAAGTTCAAATTCCAAATGATGATTTAAAGAAAAATGTGAATGAAAAAGAAATTTCAAAAATAGTTGAATTAAGATTTGAAGATGTCATTGATCAAATTGAAGTACAATTAAAAAATATTGGAAAATCAATTACTGACTTTAAGTCAGGAATAAAGCTTTCTGGAGGTGGATCTAAAATTCGAAATCTAGATTTGCTCTTTAAAAAACATTTTGCAGATGTTCCTGTAGATCTAATGAAGATTAATAATATTGTTTATAAAGAAAATTTAGAGGACAAAAGAGAATATATTACACTTTTTGGCTTATTAGCTTGGCCAATATTCAATGTAGAAGACAAATCCTCTTCTTTAAAAATAAAAGACGTTAGTGGCATTAAAAAAAGTATATCGACACTTTTAAAAGGAATTTTTGAATAATTTTGGTTGGCTACCATAAAAAAAGATCGCTCCTGATTTCATTGAAATTGGGAGCATCTTTTAACCTTTGCTATCTATCTCGGTTCTATTAAATTCTGAACTATGGCAAACTTTTGGGAAGATTTAAAAAAGAACATTACAGAGTGGAGTATTGTAGCTTCAGAAAAAGCTGAGGAATTTACGCACACAAGTAAGTTGAGAATAGATGTACTTCAATTAGAAAGAAAACTATCTAGTCATTATGTTAAATTAGGCTTATACGTATTTTCTAAAACAAAAGAAAAAAATGTTTTGAACTTTGTTGGAGATAAAAAATATCTTTCTATTGTTGATAGCGTTGAATCTATTAAATCAGAAATTGCAGATTTAAAAAAGAAATAAATCATGAAAATAATTCAGAAAATAAAGAGATAATTGATGATGAATAAAAAAAAGTTCTCTTTTCAATTTCTATCATCTGATAGATTGCACCAAATAAATTTTTCTTTATCAAATTTTTTAATTTTTTTGGGAGTATTTACAGCCGCATTTATTGGTTTGAATTATTCCTTATCTTTAAGGTTTTCGGATGAGTATTTCAAGACAAAGTTGGAAGAAACGGATGAAAAATATTCAGAAGTTTCGCAAGAATTATTGAATAAAATTGCACAACTTGAAGAAGAGTTAAAGTTAATTGAAGAAAAAGATTCAGAATTAAGAACTTATGCTACTTTAGCACCATTGAGTGATGACGTAAAAGCTCAAGGCGTTGGTGGTTCAGCAGAAAAGGATATACTCATCGAAGATAATGATGATAGTACTATAATGTTGCTTAAGGACAGAGTTGATTCATTAGCTTTCGCTATAAATATTCAAAAAGATAGCTATAATACTATTTTCAATAAGATTAAATCGAATGAAACTATGTATAGACACATTCCTTCCATCTCTCCTGTTAAAGGATATATAGGTTCAAAATATGGATATAGAACAGACCCAATCGATGGAAAAAGAAGAATGCATTCCGGTCTTGATTTCCCAGTTAATCTTAATACAGATGTTGTAGCAACCGGTGATGGAGTAGTCACAAAAGCACAGTATGATTCAGGATGGGGTAGATATATTAAAATTGATCATGGTTATGGATATGAAACCGTATATGCTCATCTTTGGAAAATTAACGTCAAAAAGGGTCAAAAAGTTAAACGTGGAGATAAAATTGGAAAATCTGGAAATAGCGGAAGAGCTGCTGGATTCCATTTACACTATGAAGTTCACAAGAATAATAAAACAGTAGATCCGCTAAAATATTTTTTTACAGGCTATATTGATTAATGGACTCCTCAGTAATTAAAAAATTCGCCTTAGAAACTTATGGCTGCCAAATGAACGTTGCAGATTCAGAACTTGTCGAAGGTATTTTGACAAATCTCGGTCTTGAAAAAACTGCTAATTATGATGAAGCAGATGCAATTTTTTTAAATACATGTGCTATAAGAGAAAATGCTGAAACTAAAGTACATTCAAAGCTTGGTAATCTTCATAAAATAAAACTTAATAAGCCTCACTTGATAATTGGTGTATTAGGTTGTATGGCTCAGAACTTAAAAGATGATTTACTAAAAAATAAACCTTATGTAGACATTATTCTTGGCCCTGATTCTTATAGAAAAATTCCTGATTTAATTAATAGACATGTCAAAGATAATAAGAGTATTGTTGATACAAAGCTTTCAAGATATGAGGTATATGAAAATCTTTTTCCTAGTAGAGGAGATACATTTAATGCCTGGGTTTCGATTATGCGAGGATGTGATAAATTTTGTTCATTTTGCATAGTTCCTTTTACTAGAGGAAGAGAGCGTAGTAGAAGCGTAGAAAGTGTTGTTGAGGAGGTCAAAAAGGCTGTTGATCAAGGCTTTGTTGAAATTACTCTTCTTGGTCAAAATGTTAACTCTTACAATTTTGAAGGTAAATCTTTTTCAGATTTATTATTGGCTGTATCGGATATAAATGGTGTGAAAAGAATTAGGTATACTTCACCACATCCTCAGGACATAAATGTAGAATTACTTGAAGTAATGGCATCAAGAAAAAATATTTGTAATTATGTTCATTTTCCCATGCAATCTGGATCAAACGAAGTGCTTAAGAGAATGAATCGAACTTACACTAGAGAGCATTTTTATGATATGGCAATGAAGATTAGAGAAATCATGCCAAATTGTGGTCTTTCAACAGATATTATTGTTGGTTTTCCAGGTGAAACAGATGAACAGTTCAGAGAAACTTTAGATTTAATGGAAGCAATAAAATTTAATTCTGCATTTACATTTAAATATTCACCAAGACCCTACACAAAAGCTGAACAATTTTCAGATCATATTTCTGAGGAAATTAAAAAATCTCGCCTTGATGAAATGTTAATTCTTCAAAGAAAACATACGTTGGAACTTAATCAAAACATGGTAGGAACTTTCCAGCAAGTATTAATTGAAAAAGAAAGTAAAAAATCTAATTTGCATTGGGCTGGTAGAACTGATTCCAATGAATGGGTGATAATTGAGAAAAATAATAGTAATATCAAAGATATCGTACCTGTTGAAATATCTGACGCAACAGGTGTAATATTGCACGGTAAAGAGATTACAGGAGCATAATGTTTAGAGTTATTAGAGTTTTATTATTATTAGCTATATTGGCCGGAACTTTCTTGTTGTTTGATAGGAATAGTGAAAGTATAACTATTTACTTTTTCAGAGATAATGGTTACGATATTCCTGGATATCTTGCGTTTATTGGCTTTATTATGATTGGTGTAATTATTGGTTATATAATTTCTCTCAAATCTGTCTTTTCATATAGATCTGAAATTTCAAAGTTAGTTAAATCAAATAAAGAAATTTCAGAAGAGCTTGATGGTCTTAGAAATGTAGCTGTTGGCGAAGAATTTAGTTTTTCCGATAAGGAGTAATTCTTTGGAATTTTCTGCTTTAAGCAATCTGCAAATTTTCATAATCATCGTTGTAGTTTTATCTTTAATAATTTTCTTATTGGTGAGTAATCGATCTAAAAATATTCCTACTGATGCTGAAGCTTTTAATAATGCACTTAAAGCTTTAGTTAACGGAGAAAAGGATAAGGCTTATCATCTTTTAAGAGAAATTATTTCAAAGGATTCAAACAATATTGATGCTTTCTTATTGCTTGGAGATCTTGTAAGAGAAAAAGATGTTAATCAAGCAATAAAAATTCATCAAACTGTGATTCTAAGACCACATATTTCACAATCAAAAAAAATTGAAGCACATACTGCTCTTTCAAAAGATTTTATAAAAAGTGGTAATATTTCTAAAGCTGAAGAAGAGCTTAATAACATATTAAATATGGATTCATCAAATAAATGGGCTTTATTAAAGCTCAAAGATATTGCTACGGAAAATAAAAATTGGAAAGAAGCCTTGAAGCATGAAAAAAAATTAATGAAAGTAGATATTCATCATAAAAAAAATGATGAATCTATGTTGAATTACTACATAGCAATGGATTATAAGTCAAAAGATAAAATCAAAAATTATGTACATTATCTTGAAAAAAGTGCAGCTGCTGAAAATATTTATCCAGAGTCAGCCTTAGAACTTGCTAATCATAATAAAGATAATGCAGATATAGCAATTTCATATTACAAGCTATATGCAAAACATAAACCATCACAAAGAACAATGGCTTATAATAAAATAGAAAATATATTATTTGATAATCAACAGTATGATGAAGTTGAAAATCTGTATAGAGAATTATTAGAAAATAGCTTTGACGGTTTTGCCTTAAATAGATTAGTAGATATTCTTTTAGAAAAAAATGAAGTTGCTGATGCCAATGATTTAGTTGATAGATTTATGAAAAGTAATCATTCATGTCACTCAATTAGATTAAACAAATTAAAATTAGAATCTGAAAGTTTTGAAGTAAGAAAATCTATTTCTTCATTATGTAACGAAATGATTAAAGATGAAATTATTAAATAACCTTTTTTTATTTATCGCAATATCAAGTGGTGTATTTGCTCAAGGCAAAGATTTGGCTCTGGAGTATGAAAGAGCCACTAAACTAACTAATGCAAATGAGGCACTACAAATTTATCAACGCATCATCAATACAAATGAAGACTCGGATTATGTATGGCTTTCAAAGCTTAAGAAAGCTGAAATGTTTTATGCAACTGGTTCCTATATCACGTCCTCAAATATTTTAAAAGAATTTAATCTAAATGCACCAACTCATCTTCTAAGTCAGTCGTCTAAAGATCTATTATATAAATCTTTGGATGCAGCAGGGGAATCTGATTCATTAAAAGTTTATCAAAAATTATTATCAACTAATAAAGTCAAAAAAAATACATCAAAAAAATCAACCAATAGAGTGTGGTTCATTCAATTTGGAGCATTTTCTTCAATTGAAAATGCAACAATATTGAAAGATGCACTGTCAGAAGAAAAAATTAATAATATCCAAATTGACCAAGTTTTTAAAAATGGTAAAATGATTTATTATGTGAGAAGCAATCATTTCAATTCTTATGATAAAGCTCTTAATCAAAGCAAGAAACTGAAGAATAAGACTAAATTTACTATCAGTGGTTTCTAGCTATTTTTTAGCTACTAAAAATAACCTATGAAGAATAATTGCTATTATAGCAATTCCTACTAAATCATTAAAAGGAGATGGTAAAGATAATTGTGGCCAGTAGTTTTTATCAAAGAATAGAGGAACTGCAATAAAAATAGCCATTAATGCTTCACCAGTTATTAATCCTGAAGCTATTAACAATCCATTATTTTTACCTTCTTCAGATGCAGTTTTACTTGCAATATGGTTTAACATTCCTCCAATAAATATTGGAAGAGTTAGTTCAATAGGAAGATAGATTCCTATTGCTACTGCTAGAATTGGTACTCTGAAATCTGCTTTTCTGTATGCTTGATATTGGTCAATCAGAATAATAATTATTCCTAAAATTGCTCCAGCATAAATCATTCCCCATTCCAAATTACCTGCAAATACTCCATTTGCTACATTAGTCATCAAAACAGCTTGAGGGGCTGGTAAGTCTGAACTACCAATACCATATGCTTCATGTAGTAGGGTTAAAACTATTCCAAGAGTTAAGGCGGCACTAACAACACCTACCAATTGCATTAATTGTTGTTTCCAAGGTGTTGCTCCAACGATATTTCCTGTCTTTAAATCTTGAAGATTGTCACCTCCAATAGCAGCGGCACAACACACTACAGCACCAATTAATATTGCAGCTGCAGCTCCTTTTGAAGAATCAATATCAAAGAAGCTTATGATTAAAAGAGAACTAAATAAAATAGTTGCAATTGTTACTCCTGAAATAGGATTATTTGATGATCCAACTACTCCAGCCATATAGGCTGCAACAGCTGAGAATAAAAAGCCAAAAATAAGCATAACAAATGACAATATAATTGCAGATGTCCATGAACCTATAATTCCGAAGTAAGTAAGAGAGATTGGAACTAGCATTGCTATGATAGCTACGAAAACATAGTTGATTGGTAGATCTCTTTCTTCCAATGAGATATTATCTGAACTCTCTTTAAGTGTTTTTAAGCTTAGTTGAATGCTTTCAATTAGCGGTTTAGCAAGCTGAATAACAGACCAGATACCACCAACAACCATTGCACCAACTCCAAGATAACGTATCTTAGCATTCCAAATTATGTTGGCACTTTCAAAATAATTGTCTCCTTCAAATCCATATAGATAAGAATAGATAGGTATGGCAACAGCCCAGGATATTAATCCTCCTGTAAAGGCAAGAATACCAATATTTCTTCCAACAATATAGCCAACGCTAAACAATGAAGGTGAGAGGCTTGCTCCCATTCCAAATATTGCTCCTTTAATAGCTATAGCACCACCCAATGCACTCGACCAAATACTAAAAGCTAACTCTCCAAGCTTGACAAATCCTCCAACAAGAGCGGATATACCAATAATTTTTAAACTTTGTTGAGATTTTTCTGCATCAGTCTCATGACCAGTTTTTAGCACGGCTGCTGTTGCTACACCTTCTGGAAACCGAAGTTGTGCTTTTAAAATTAACGCCCTTCTCAATGGTACAGTAAATAATGCGCCTAAAATTCCACCAACCATAGCAATTTTTGTTACTTCCCAATAGCTAATGGTATCCCAATAACCTATTAGCAAAAGAGCTGGTAAAGTAAAAATAACTCCAGCAGCAGCTAAAGATTCACCAGCAGATGCTGCCGTTTGAACAATATTGTTTTCTAATATGTTTGAATTTTTAAAAAGTCTAAGAATCCCCATTGACATAATAGCTGCAGGAATTGATGCTGAAATAGTCATTCCTGCATAAAGACCTAAATATACCATTGCAGATGATAGGATTATTGACAAGAAAATACTTAAAAAAAAGGCTTTGAGAGTTATTTCATTTTTCATAATCTTAACTTAATAAATTTTTAAAGTAAAAATGAAAAAAACTATTATTGCAATAACACTATTTTCTTTTGCCTTCCTTAGTTTACATGTACATATCCATGAAAATGATCAATTAGATCATGCTTCTGATTATAATACGGTAGAGGAAGACTGTGATTTTTGCCAGTTTAATAGTGAAAATTCTTTTGTAGAAATATCGACTACTTCTGCAAAAATTAACTTTAAAAATATTACTTTTAAACAATATGTATCTAATTACATGTCGTTTAATATATTTTGTTTCTTAAACAAATCCCCACCACAATAATCTTATCTTTGCAAGCTGATATCAATTTTTGATATCAGAGTTTTAACAAATCATTTTAGGAGAAAAAATGAAAAACTATTTTAGTTTAATAATATTAATAAGTGCATTATTTGCACAAAACGTTGTAACCGAATCAGATTCATTGAATCCGATTTCTCTTGAAGGTGTTGAAGTATTTTCATCTTTAAGACAAGTTAATGAAGGTGATTTGGCTGCTTCTGCAATTATTTTTAATGATGAATTAGAAGTTATGCAAGGACAACACTTTAGTGACTTGCTTCATAGAGTCCCTAATTTGAATTATGCTGGAGGATCATCAAGACCAAGATATTTTCAAATTAGAGGAGAAGGTTCAGTTAGTAGATATGCGGACCAAGGTCCACCAAGTCCATATGTTGGAATAGTGCTTGATGGAATGGATCTTTCTGAATTAGGAATGATTACACCATTATTTGATATGCAACAAGTTGAAGTTTTAATGGGTGTTCAAACAAGTTTATTTGGCGCTTCAGCGTCATCTGGTTTAATTAATTTTAAAACAAATGACCCAACTGATGAAGAGGGTGGCTATGTTATGACTCAATTTGGATCATACAATACTTATACTAATGGTTTAGTCTATAATTTACCATTCGAAAATGGTTGGAAATTACGATTAGTTGGTCATTCAAATGTTTCAGATGGATATAAAGAAAATGTTGCATTAGGTGAATTATGCATCCGCAAGCAAGAATGAAACATCTTTTAGAGCTAAATTGCTTAAAGAAGGTGATTTAATTACTCAAAAATATACCATGATCGCTTCAGATTTTGATAATGGATATGATAATTGGGCACCAGATAATAATACTGATAACATTACATATTCTGATAACCCAGGAAAAGATAGTCAAAAGTCACAAATCTTTATTGCAGACTATAAATATGATTTAGGAGAGCAAATTGTTGACCTAAATGTTGGTATGTCTAAAAATGAAACCTTACATAGTTATGATTCAGACTGGGGAAATTATGATTTCTGGGTAAATTGGGATGGTGATGACCATCATGATGATCACGGAGATGAACATGGTGATGACCATGATGACGATGACCACGACGATGATCATGATGAGATGATCATGACGATCATGATGATGATCATGATGAAGATTTTGACTTTAGATCATATGATTTCTTCGATTCATTTTCTAGAGATATTGACACCAGAACAGTTGATTTAAGATTTAGATCTAATGTCAAATAATGACAACAAAGTTGATTATGTTTTTGGTATATATAAATCAAATTATGAAGAAACTACAGATGCAGCTGGATATGTTTTTGGCGGATCAGCGACAGGATTATCTACTGGATATGATATCATTTCAAAATCAGTTATATGGTGAGCTAGCATACAATTTCAATAATGAATCAACTTTGGCTGTTGGTTTTAGACATGAAGCAAGAGATATTGATTATTTTGATTTTGATAATCCAAGTGCAAGCTTTGTATTTGATGGAGATTGGAATACATCATATAAAGTTTCATATGAGATGCATCCAACAAGTAATCTTCATTGGTATATTTATGCTGCTGAAGGTTATCATCCAGCAGGTGTTAATCAAAATCCATATTTAGATATGGAAGATAAAACGTATGATGATGAAATCTATAAAGATGTAACAACTGGAATTAGATGGTACACAGATAATATTAAGCTTTCTGCTTCGTTATTTTATTTAGAGCATGAAGGACATATCTTTGAAACTAGCGAGCAATTAGATCCATCAAATCCAAATGCATTTGCATTCTTTAAACAAAATTCTGATTCAGGATATGAATATGGAACTGAAACAAATGGTGAATTCAGATTTTCTGATAAATTATCAATGGGATTATCTTTAGGTTATATGAGCTCTGTAATTCATTTTGGCGATCATGATGATCATGGTGGACACGATGACCACGGAGATGAGCACGGTGATGACCATGGTGATGACGATGATGATGATGATCATGATGGAGATGACCATGATGATGACCACGGAGATGATCACGATGACCATGATGGCGATGACCATGATGATCATGATGGACATGATGGACATGCTGAACATGGACAAAAAGCTCATGCTCCAAATTGGAACTATAGTTTATCTGTAAATTATGATTTCACAGAAGATAGTTCATTAATGGTTGAAATAGCAGGTAAAGACGCTTTTGTCTTTGATTCAATGCATGATGAATATGAGTCAGAACCATATCATTTATTGAATGCATATTATTCACATACATTTAATAATATAAAATTAGGAGTCTTTGCTAAAAATATTCTTGATGAGTCTTATGCTGATCGAGGATTTATTTTTGGATTAGAGCCTCCTCATTTCCATGAAAAACTATATAAATCATTTGGCCCTCCAAGAGAAATTGGAATGTCATTAACATATAGTTTCTAATGTCTTATTTTCATAATTTAGCGGGTATTATTGCCCGCTAAATTATGAGCTCAACAAAACAAAAAAGATTATTTATTATTGATGGTTATGCTACCTTATATCGAGCGCATTACGCATTAATTAGAAATCCACTTACCAATTCTGCGGGAACTCCTACAAGCGCTATTTTTGGTTTTGCAAATCAAGTTTTTCAATTAATTGAAGAGGAAAAACCAGATTATTTAGTAGCTGCATTTGATTCTAAAGGGAAAAATTTTAGACATGAAATTTTTGAAGAATACAAAGCTAATCGATCTGAAATGCCAGATGAAATACAGACTCAATTACCTTATTTATGGACTCTTCTTGAAGGTATGAATATTCCTGTTTTAAGAGTAGATGGTGTTGAAGCTGATGATATTATTGGAACTGTTGCTAAGCAATGTGGTGATAGTGATTTACAGTGTAATATTGTGAGCGGTGATAAAGATTTTATGCAATTAATTAATGATTCAACATTCCTATATGCTCCTCAAGCTAGAAAAAGAGAAAAAGAAATATTTGATGTTAATAAAGTTGTAGAAAAATGGGGAGTAGGTCCTGAAAATATCATTGATTTGCTTGGTCTTATGGGAGATAGCTCTGATAATGTTCCTGGCGTTCAAGGAGTTGGTCCAAAAACAGCTATGAAGCTCATTCAAGAGCACGGAAATATTGAGAATATTTATGAAAACATAGATTCTATTAAAAATGAAAAAATGAAAGATAAATTACTATCAGATAAGGATAATGCGTTATTAAGTAAACAGCTTGTAACCATTCTTACTGATGTAAATATTGATTCTTCTGTAGAAGATTTTGTAATCAAGGAAATGAACACATCAAAACTTGAGGATATTTTCAAAGAGTTGGAGTTTTCTGGCTTGCTTAAAAAAATTGGATCTACTGAAACTATTGAACAAAAATCTGTAGATAGAAAGAAAGATTATAAAAACATTCTAAATTTAGAAGATTTGATTGGTTTTGTTGAATCGTTAGAGCAGGGCAAATGGTTGTCAGTTGATTTAGAGACTACCTCTGTGAATCCGATGGCAGCTGAAATTGTTGGATTTAGTTTTTCAACAAAGAAAGACACTGGATTTTATGTTCCAATTTTATTTAAAGATAAAAAAGAAAATTTATTTGGGAACAACGATTTAGAAGAAGTAATTAGAATATTAAAACCATTTTTAGAAGATGAAAACATTCCAAAAACAGGACAAAATATTAAGTACGACGCTCTTATTATGAAGCGTTTTGGAATTGATCTTAAGGGTATTGAATTTGATACTATGATTGCTGCACATTTATTAAATCCAAACGCTAGATCATACAAGCTTGATAACTTATCGTTAGCTCATTTGAACTACAAAATGGTACCGATTAAAGACTTAATTGGAGTTGGAAAAAATCAAATTACAATGGATCAAGTTTCTTTAGATGATATCTCTTTTTATGCTGCAGAAGATGCAGATGTTGTTATTGAATTGACCGAAATTTTTATGAAAGACTTAAAAAAACAAAAGTTGTTTAATTATTTTAAGTCCATTGAAATAGATTTATTACCTGTGCTCATAGATATGCAATTCAATGGTATTTTTATTGATAAAGAATACTTAGAAAACAGATCAATGAGATTGGAAAAAAATTAAATCATTGGAATCAGAGATAATTAATTTAGCTGGAGAAGATTCAACTTAATTCATCGCAACAGCTTGCAGTCATACTTTTTGACAAGTTAAAACTTCCGATGATTAAGAAAAGGTCAACCGCAGAAGCTGTTTTAAGTGAGTTAAAGGATAAACATCCTTTGCCAGAGTTAATTCTTTCATACAGAAAGTTGTATAAGTTAAAAAAAACTTATTTAGATCCATTACCATCCTATATTATTGCAGATACCCAGCGAGTACACTCATCTTTCAATCAAACTATGACCGCTACTGGGAGATTATCTACAAGCAGCCTAATTTTCAAAACATTCCAATTAGAACTGAAGATGGTAAAGAAATAAGAAAAGCAATTAAAGCTCAATCAAATGAATATCAAATTTTTTCTGCAGACTATTCACAAGTTGAATTAAGAGTAATGGCGCATCTAAGTGGAGATGAATCATTAATTTCTGCATTAAATAATGGTGAAGATATACATACTTTCACTGCAAAAAATATTTTCAATGTTGATAATGATGATATGGTCCTTCCAGAAATGAGAAGGATTGCTAAAATTGTAAACTTTGGGATAATGTATGGAGCAGGTCCATTTAGATTAAGTCAAGAGCTTGATATTCCATTTGGAGAAGCAAAGCAAATTAAAGATGCATACTTTCAGAAATATCAAGGAATTGAACAATATATTGAAAATTCTAAGCTACAGATTAAAGAAACCAAATCTGTTGAAACTTTATTAGGAAGAAAAAGAGCTGTTTGGGACTCAGATAGTCAAAATAAAATTCGAAGAGATGCAGCTGAGCGAATGGCAATTAATATGCCAATTCAAGGTACTGCTGCAGAAATGATTAAATTGGCCATGATTAAAATTCATCGTCAAATGAATAAAGAAAATTTAAAATCTAAACTTATAATGCAAATTCATGATGAGTTGTTATTAGAAGTCCATCAAGATGAAATTGATTATATTTCAAAAATGGTAATTGAACATATGAGAAATGCAATGAAGCTTGATGTTCCAATTGAAATAGATTTTGGTATTGGTCCTTCATGGTATGAGGCGCATTAATGAGTTATTTAGGTCCAAAAGTTTATATTGATTTACACCAACTGAAAAAAACTATCAAATAGTTAAGAGTGAAGTTGGAGAGATCCCTATCATGGCTACAGTAAAGGCAAATGCTATGGGCATGGAGCTGTAGAAGTATCTAAAGCTCTTGAAGAAGAGGGAGTGAGATATTTAGCTGTGTTCACTATTGATGAAGGATTGAATTGCGAGATGCTGGCATTAAAACAGATATTTTTATTTACGCAAAATTTGATCCATCAAGAATTGATGAAGCTTCAAAGTATAACCTTACTCTCAATATCTCATCATTTGATGATTTGAAAGCGCTAAAAGCACACGTTGGAAATACTGTCAAAGTTCATTTAAAGATTGATACAGGTATGACAAGATTAGGAGTCCCATTTGAACAAGCTGAAGCATTTTTGCAAGAAGCAAATCAGCTTGATACTATTGAATTGGAGGGATTGTACTCTCATTTTGCCACTGCGGATGAAGGAGACCTTTCCTATGCTAATAGTCAGCTCAGTAAATTTAATGACGTTGTAGAAATTTCTAAAAAATTAGATATGTCCTTTGATTTTGTTCATTGTAGTAACAGTGGAGCTATTTTGAATGTTCAAGATTCCAGATTTAATATGGTTAGAACTGGAATGCTTCTTTATGGAGCTTTTCCATCTGATGAAGTACCTCAAAAGCTTCCAATTAAACCTGTTATGACATTTACTGCTCCTGTAGTTGAAATTAGAGATGTTAAAGCAGGTACTCAAATTAGTTATGGTGGAGTTTATAAAACCAAATCAGATACCCGTATAGCTGTTATTCAAGCTGGTTTTGCAGATGGAGTCCCTCGTCCTTGGTATATTGATGGTTTTGTAAAGTTTCAAAATCAAGATTTTAAAATTACTGGAAGAATTTGTATGGATCAACTAATGATTGATATTGGATCAGCTGATATTAAATATAGGAGATGAAGTATTGATTTTTGGAGCAAATGAGCATGGAAATATTGATATTAATCACATTGCAAAAAAAATTGATTCTACTTCTTATGTTTTAGTTACTGCACTTGGAATTCGTCCTAAAAGAATTTATTAATTCGAGGAGCAAATTAAAACCTAACCAAGGGTAAGAGAAAGGAATTAAGAGGTAATTTTAAACTTTAACTTGCTCCTCATTAATACTTATGTTTTTTTTAAAAAAAAGTTCCTCCTTTTTCTATTTATAGTTATTATACAAACAGATCGCGGGATGGAGCAGCTTGGTAGCTCGTCGGGCTCATAACCCGGAGGTCGTAGGTTCAAATCCTACTCCCGCTACTAACCTCCAAATGAAAAAGGATATAAATAATGAAATTATACAAATCTTTTTTAATCGTTTTTTCAACGCTGCTAATTATGAATTGTAATTCCAATAATGATGAACAGTTGATGGAAAAAGCTAAAGAATTATCTCAAAAATTTATTATAACTGATGGTCATATTGATACTCCATGGAGAATGCATAAGTGGGGTTATGAAGATATTTCAAAAAGGTCTCCAGGTGACTTTGATTATGTTAGAGCAAAAGAAGGTGGGTTAGATGTTCCTTTTATGGCTATCTATGTTCCTGCAACTTACCAAGTAACTGGCGGTGCAAAAGAAAAAGCAGAAGAATTAATAGCTATTGTTGAAAGAATAGTTTCTGATCATCCAGATAAATTTGAGATTGCTCATAGTCCTGAAGAAGCTGAAAGAATCGTGTCAGAAGGAAAAATAGCATTACCAATGGGTATGGAAAACGGAGCTCCCCTAGAAGGAGATTTATCCAACGTTCAATATTTTCATGACAAAGGCATTAGCTACATTACACTTACGCACTCAGAAGATAACGCAATTTGCGACTCATCATACAATCTTGGAAAACGTACACATAATGGTCTAAGTGCTTACGGAAGAGAAGTTGTGAAAGAAATGAATCGTGTAGGTATTATGGTAGATATTTCACACGTTTCTGATGACGCATTTTATCAAGTTATGGATGTTACTCAAGTTCCAGCAATTGCTTCACATTCATCATGTAGGCATTTTACTCCTGATTGGGAAAGAAATATGGATGATGATATGATTAAAAGACTTGCAGAAAACGGTGGAGTTGTTCAAATAAATTTTGCATCATATTTTGTTGATCAAGCATCGAAAGATACCAAAGCTCCAATTGATGCTGATGTTGCAAAGTATATTAAAGATAATAATTTAGATCCAACTGATTATGCTTCTTACGATGAATATAGAAGAGAGCAATACGATAAAAGATTTTTATATGTTAGCTCTGAAAAAGTTGCTGATCATATTGATCATGTTGTCAATTTAGTTGGTATTGATCATGTCGGTTTTGGTTCTGATTTCGACGGAGTTGGTTATACACTTCCAACAGATTTAAAAGGCCCAGAAGGTTTTCCAATGGTTATTTTTCATCTTCTAAAAAGAGGATATACAGAAGAGGAAATTGAAAAAATTTGCTATAAGAATGTATGGAGAGTTTGGAAAGCAACTGAAGAGTTCGCCAAACTTAACTAAGTACTTGTCTTAATCTTTCAAAGACTATAGCACTTACTGCAGTAGCAACATTTAAAGAATTCATATCATGGGACATAGGAATCGTTGCAAGAAAATCTGAATTTTTAAGTACTTGTTTGCTAATACCGCTTCCTTCACCTCCAAAAATCAAGACAGATCTACCTTTCAGATCAATAGCATACCAATCTTTTGCTTCAATATTATTTTCGAAACTTGTTATCCAAAAGTCATTATCTTTAAAATGACCAATAGCTTTATTGATATTTGTTACTGAAAATAAAGGTACTTTTGAGAACCCTCCTTGACTGACTTGTGCCACAGCGCTTGTCATTGAAACACTATTTCGATCAGTAATAACAACTCCGTCAATATTTCCACCAGCACAAATTCTTAAGATTTGCCCTAAGTTGTGAGGATCTTGAACCTGGTCAAGAACAACAAAACAAGCAGTTTCATTTTCAACTATCGGTAGTTCGTGAAAGGTCTTGGCTTGGGCTTTGATATAGATGCCTTGCGCTCTATTATTATCAACATATCTTTTAAAGCTTTCAGAATCAACTTTCTCAATTAGATTTTGTGGTATCTCTGTCAGTGCAGTATTCATTTTTTCACTGTTATCTGCAGGGGAATTTCTTTCAAGAATTACTTGATTAACATCAATGATTGATGATTTAATAGCATCATGGCATCCATTTATGCCAAAAACTGTTATACGATGTTTTGTAAAACTATTCATAAAAATTTCTGTAAATTTTATAAACAATTTTAATGATAAAAATTAAAGAATCAGAGTTACATTTTTCCTTTGTTAGATCTAGCGGGCCAGGCGGACAACATGTCAATAAAGTTTCAACAGCTGTTCAATTAAAATATAATATATTTGAATCAGATATTTCTGATGAGATAAGACAAAGATTTATATCTGCCTATGGAAAAAGAATTTCAAAAAATGGATTTATAACAATTATTGCTCAATCTTATAAATCCCAGAAAAAAAATAAAGATGATGCTATAAATAGATTAGAAAAATTATTTAGCGATATTAAAATACAAGCAAAAAGAATTCCTACGAAACCTTCTAGGAGTTCTAAAGTAAAAAGAGTTGAAACTAAAAAAAGAAGATCAAAAGTAAAAAAAAGTAGAATGAAGGTAAGTTTAGATGATTAGGTCAATTTTATTTCTATTATTTTTCGTAAGTCTTTATGGGCAAGATGTCAGTGACAATATTTCTGACAATATTCAACCTTTGCTCGTTGAGGAATTATCTGACTTAGAATTGATGTTAATTGCAAATATCAATACAAATGAAACTCTTGAAACTTTTTTTAAACTAGATGTGATTAATGAGTCAATTAAACTTAATGCTCCAGAATATAACAGATTTGCTCGAAAGAATAACACTGGAATGTTTTTTCCTGTAAATACTTCTACATCGCTTTATCTTGATGCAGGATTACCTGGTTGGGTTGAAGCAAGCAAATATATTTCTAATAATAACGATTCCTATTCAAGTGGTTTTTTTAATTCATCTCTAGACAAGTTCACATATTACAACTCAAGGAAAGGTTTTTTAGATACTGACAATTATTTTAAAGACCCATGGGATCAAAGATCACTGGATGATTATATTAGATATATTCACATGCCCCCAGTAATCAATCATTCAGAGATAAATACGATTTATGATAGAAATAGATAAAGTATTAAATACTATTCTAAATGAATCTATTGAACTGCCTAAAGTATTAGTTCAGGGTCTTACTAATAATTCCTTAAAAGTAAAAAAAGGATACATTTTTTTTGCTTTTAAAGGAGAGAATAATGATGGAAATGACTTCATTGAAGATGCATTTAAAAACGGAGCTTGCTTAGCGATTACCGATTCTGATAAGTTAGAATCTCAAAAAAATGTAGTTAAAGTTAAAGATGTTAGAGTTGCTGCAGGCATTGCTTGTTCAAATTTTTACAATTATCCTCAAAATAAAGTAAAGTTGATAGGAATTACTGGTACGAATGGTAAAACATCTACATCAACCATTTTAAAAAGCATTTTAGATGCGACAAATCAAAAGACATTACAGATAGGCACAAGTGGAATACAGCCTTCTGTTGAGATTAAACCTGGACTAACTACACCAGATATTTTTGATTTGTATGAAATATTAAATCATGCAGTTAATGAAAATTACAAAAATGTTATATTAGAGGTTTCTTCTCACGCATTATCACAAAGAAGAATAGAAAACATTTTTTTTGATATAACTGCATTTACAAATCTTACACTTGATCATTTAGATTATCATAAGACAATGGATGAATATTTTAGTGAAAAACTTAAACTTTTTAGTTTAAATAAAGATAATGGCTCTTCTGTTGTAATGATTGATAATGAGTATGGTAAGAGAATTGCTGAGTTAAATTCAAATGTCAAATGTATCTCTCTTAAAACTGAAGATGCTGATTATTTTTGCACATCAGATAGCATTAATAGTCCAGGAATAGCAGGTACTTTAGCATGGGACTCCAAAACTTTAGACTTTGAATCAAAGCTTATTGGTTCATTTAATTTAGAAAACCTGATTCTTGCTGCATCTATTGCAATTGAGCTTAATATTTCCAAACAATCTATTTTAGAAGGCATTAAAAATTGTGAAAATATAGATGGAAGACTTCATTTGGTTAAAAATAAAAGCAATCAAATGATATTTTTAGATTATGCACATTCACCTGATGCATATTTCAGGACATTAAAAGCTCTAAAAGAAAACTTTAATCGTCCTTTGAAAGTTCTTTTTGGTGCTGGAGGCGGTAGAGATAAGTCTAAAAGGCCAAAAATGGCAGAAGTTGTTGAAAAATATTCTATAGAATGTTATCTAGCGCCTGATAATCCTAGATTTGAAGACATTGAATTAATAAATAATGATGTAATAAAAGGATTTTCTAATGAAAATCATCATATTTTCAATGATAGAAAAGAAGCACTTATATTTGCTTTAACAAATTTAAAGTCAGATGAAATATTAATTATTTTTGGAAAAGGAACGGAAGAGTATCAAGAAATTAATGGTACGAAACATTTTTATTCTGATAGTGATATAATTAAAGAATTTTATGAGAGTTGATTTAAAGGAAAAAAACCATTTTTTAACAGTTTTTGAAGCTTTTTTTGATCAATCTATTAATAGGCCGATAAATGGAATATCAATAGATAGCAGAAATATCAAAAAAAATGATTTATTTATTGCTATTAAAGGAGAAAACTTTGATGGCAATGATTTTGTTGATCAAGCTATACAAGATGGTGCAAGTTATACGTTATCATCATATGAAAATGAAAGTAGCCATCATCTTTTAGTTGAAGATTTAAATGTTTTCATAAAAGAGTTATTAATTAACTGGTTAAAAAGTTTTAATGGAAGAATTGTTGGAATCACAGGTTCAAACGGGAAAACCACAACAAAGGATTTGATAGCACACCTTCTTCAATCAAAGTTTAAAGTTGAAAAAACTTTAGGTAATTATAACACCTCAATAAGCGTTCCTTTATCAATTCTTTCTTTTGCTCTTGATTCTGAAATATATGTTTTGGAATTAGGAGCAAATAAAGTTGGAGATATAGAATATTTATCCTCAATAGTTAAACCAGACTATGGAGTAATTACAAGTATTGCTGCAGCACATCTTGATGGATTTGGTTCAATAGAAAATATTGAAAAAGAAAAAAAATCTATACTCAATCATTCAACAAAGAAATTTAACTTCCATGAGAAAAAGCCAAACTCTTTAGTTATTAATTTTAAAGAAGATAAAAGTAATATTTTTATTAAAAATTTAGAAATTGCTTCTCATGTTGTTAATGATATCTTTAATGATAGCAACTTTCCGAACTTGAATGGAGATTTATTAATTAATTGCTTAGAAAGTTTCAAAATGCCTCCAGGAAGAGGTGAAATTTTATCATTGAATAAGTTTAAAATTATAGACGATTCATACAATGCAAATCCAGAATCTGTTAAAGCGGCATTAGACCATCTGAGTGGTTTTCAAGAATGTAGAAAATTTTTTGTTTTTGGAGATATGAAGGAGCTTGGAGCTAATGAAGAGATTTTTCATAAAAAAGTAGGTCAGTATGCAGTTGGAAAAACAGATATTTTATTAACTGTTGGTAAGTTGGCTAAAAATGCACAATCTAATAGTAATAACTTTGCATTAAGCTTACATTTCAATGATAATTTTTCTTTATTAGAAAAGTTAAATGAACTTTTAACAGACGGAGACATTGTTTTGATTAAGGGGTCCAGAAGTATGCAACTTGATCAATTAATTAATGAATTAAAAAATGTTAAATGAATTATTATTACCATTAAGAGAATATTTTGGTTTCTTAAATCTTTTTGAATACATCACTTTTAGAGCTGGTGCAAGTGCGATTCTTGCTCTATTAATTAGCTTTATATTTGGACCCTTCGTTGTAAAAAAATTAATTAATCTTCAGATAGGTGAATCCATAAGAGATCATGGTCCAGATTCCCATAAAGAAAAACAGGGTACTCCTACTATGGGAGGAGTATTGATTATTCTTTCTACAATTATCCCTACCGTCCTATTAGCAGATTTAAATAATTTATTTATTCAAATAATCTGTATTTCAATGGTTTGGATGGGGCTAATTGGTTTTTATGATGACTATTTGAAAGTTGTTAAGAAAAGAAAAGACGGTTTGAGCGGAAGATATAAATTGCTAGCTCAAACTATTCTTGGAGTATTCATTTCATATATACTAATAAGTTCAAATGTATATGGGGACTATACTCTTTTAACTTTTGTACCTTTTTTAAAGAATGTTTCTATTAATTTCTTTTATCCTATCATTTATGCCGTATTTATTATTTTAGTTGTTTCAGCTACTTCAAATGCAGTAAATCTTACGGACGGTCTTGATGGTTTAGCTGCAGGATTGTTAGCTATTTCAGTAAGTGTATTTGGAGTAATAGCATATATTTCAGGAAGAGTTGATTTTACCGATTATTTATATATTGCTTATTTGCCATTAGCAAGTGAACTGACAATCTTTGCTACTGCGTTTTTTGGTGGTTGTCTTGGCTTCTTATGGTTTAATGCAAAGCCTGCCGAGATTTTTATGGGAGATGTAGGATCTTTATCTACTGGAGCTGCTTTGGGAACATTAGCAATTCTTCTTAAGAAAGAAGTCTTATTATTAATTGTCGGAGGAGTCTTTGTTATTGAAACCTTATCTGTTATCATTCAGGTTTTATATTTTAGATATACAAAAAACAAATACGGTACTGGTAAAAAATTCTTTCTAATGGCACCAATTCATCATCATTTTGAGCTAAAAGGATGGCCTGAATCAAGAGTCGTTACAAGATTTTGGATAATAGGCATACTTTTTGCTCTAATGTCTTTGACTACTTTCAAAGTAAGATAACATGAGAAGAAAAACTTTAAGTGTTAAAATAGGTAAGGTCTTTATTGGAAGCGATCATAGCATCAAAACCCAATCTATGACAACAGCATCTACCATGGATACTGACAAGAGTGTTGATGAAGCCATAAGAATCATTCAAGCAGGTGGAAAACTAGTTAGATTTACAGCTCCAAATATTAATGAAGCAAAAAATTTATTAAATATTAAAAATGCTTTGGTTGCAAAGGGTTATGATGATCCACTAGTTGCTGATATTCATTTTACTCCAAATGCTGCATTAGAAGCATCAAAAATTGTGGAAAAAGTAAGAATTAATCCTGGAAATTATGTCGATAAGAAAAAATTTGAAGTCAAAGAATACGATGATAAATCTTATCAAGATGAGCTTTTAAAAATTGAAGAGAAATTTATTCCTCTAATTAATTCCTGTAAAAAAAATAAAGTAGCTATGAGAATTGGTACGAATCATGGATCATTGTCAGATAGAGTAATGAATAGATTTGGTGATACTCCATTAGGCATGGTTGAATCAGCAATGGAGTTTTTAAGGATTTGCAAACAAAATGACTATGATCAAATTGTTTTATCAATGAAATCAAGCAATCCAATTGTAATGATACATGCATATAGGTTACTTGTTAAATCTATGGAAAATGAAAATATGCATTATCCACTTCATTTAGGAGTTACTGAAGCAGGAGATGGACTAGACGGAAGAATAAAGTCCGCATTAGGAATAGGAACCTTACTAACGGAAGGTATAGGAGATACGATTCGAGTATCATTAACTGAAGATCCTGAGTTTGAAATACCTGCAGCTGAAAAAATTCTCGAAAAAATAGATAGTATTTCTAAAAAAATAAGACTTAAGAATACTGATAAAAGAGCTTTTTCATTTTTTAAAAGAGAGACTGAATCTATTAAAAATATTGGAGATAAAAATCCACCCATTGTGATTTCAAATAATTCAAATGATTTTGAAGGAAATTTTCCAGATTATTTATTTATCGATGATCTTGATAATCTTGATGACTCAAAAAAATATATTATTGAGGGCAAAGATTGGAATGAAAATCTTTCAAAAAATATTTTTCCTTATTTTAATTCTTTAAAAGATTTTAGAAAGTCTGAAGCTGTTTCAAATACTTTAAATTTTGTTGAGATTGAATTAACAAAAATAACTAACACTATTATGCAAACATTCTCAAATAATGTTGTAATAGTTTTAAATGTTGATAATGCAAATAGACATGATCTATTAAGCGCTTTTAATTTTCTTGAAGAAAAACAAATAAAAATTCCAATTATTTTAAAAGGCAGTTATCAAAGTTCAGACTTTGAGAAAGTTGCAATAGATGCCTCAATCGATATAGGTTCAATTTTGTTGGAGGGGATGGGAAATGGAATATGGATTCAAACAAAAGATTTTGATTCAAAGATAAATGAACTTTCATTTTTGATTTTACAAAATACTAGAACCAGAATATTTAAAACTGACTATATATCATGCCCTTCATGTGGAAGAACAAAATTTGATTTACAAGAAACCACAGCTTTAGTAAAAGAACATACAAATCATTTAAAAGGATTAAAAATTTCAGTGATGGGTTGTATTGTTAATGGACCTGGAGAGATGGCAGATGCGGACTATGGTTATGTAGGGTCTGGAGATGGAGTTATATCTCTATATAAAGGCAAAGAATTAGTTAAAAGAAATATTTCAAGTGAGCATGCTGTTGATGAATTGATACAGTTAATTAAAGAAAATGACGATTGGGTCGATCCTAAAAATTAACTTACATTGCTTGAACAATTAAACTTTTATGTGTAAAGTCCTTTCATGGGTTTAGAAAACTATATACCAGCAAATTTATTGCTTTGGATTGAACCAATTGTTACAATCTTTTTGGGGATTGTTTTAGGGCTATTTTTCAAAAAATTTCTTGTTTCTAGACTAAAATCTCTATCAGAGAAAAATAATTGGCAAAGTGATGACGTAGTTATCAATGCAATTGATTCAGTTATTGTATTTTGGTTCTTTTTGGCTTTTTCTTCAATAGCTATTGGAAATACAGATCTTCCTGGCCCAGAAGATATTTATCAAAAGATTATATCAGCTTTTTTAATTATTTCTATTAGTTTAACTGCTTCGAAGGTTGTACTTGGGACTGCTTGATATTTGGTCTCAGACAAATAAATCTCTTCCTTCAACAGGTATTTTTAAAGGCTTAACAAATGTTGCAATCTTTTCTATTGGTATATTATTTATTCTCCAATCTTTTGGTATCTCAATTACACCTTTAATTACTGCTCTTGGTGTTGGTGGTTTAGCAGTTTCTTTAGCATTAAAAGATACATTGTCTGATTTGTTTGGAGGAATCAACATTCTCTTGAGTAAAACAATGCAAGAAGGTGATTATGTACAGCTCGATAACGGTTACCAAGGTTATGTTGAAAACGTTGGCTGGAGATACACCACAATTCGTGAGAGAGCTAATAACATAATTTCTATTCCTAATTCTGTACTTTCAGGTTCAATTTCTAAAAACTTTTCTTCTATGGACTCTGCTTTTAGAGTTCCTATTCAAATTGGAGTTTCATACGATAGTGATCTTGACCATGTTGAAAAAGTTGCTTTAGAAGTTGCAAATGAAATTTATGAAGAGCTGGATTGCGTCAGTAAATCTTATAAACCAGTTATAAGATTTAGAGAATTTGCAGATTCAAGCATTAATTTTTTCATTTATTTTCAAGGAAAAAACTTTGGAGATCATAACACTATTCTTAATAGTTATATAAAAAAGCTTCATAAAAAGTTTAAAGAGGAAAAAATCGATATTCCTTTTCCAATTAGAACTCTTATTCATAAGAATGAAATTAAGGATTAAAGCCTTTAACGCTAGAGCAAAAGAGCTCTATGAAAATCATTCACATTTTCACTCTGGTGATGCTGGATTAGATTTATTTGTTGTTGAAGATCAAATCATTCCAGCCAAAAGTACACAACCAATTCCACTACAAATAGCTTGCGAAAATTTAGATAACAAGGCCTACTATTTATTTCCAAGATCTAGTATTTCCAAGACTCCTTTAAGGCTTGCTAATTCTATTGGTCTTATTGACGGTGGATACAGAGGTGAATTAATTGGTATGGTTGATAATATTTATGATAAAGATTTTCACATTAAGAGAGGAGAAAGATATTTTCAATTAGTTGCTGTTGATAGTTCTCCAATTGATTTTGAATTAGTTGAAGAGTTGTCTGAATCTAGCCGAGGAGAGGGCGGATTTGGTAGTACAGGCAGATAATTAATATTTCATTTGTAATTCTAGATACAAAATTTTAAAATTACCGTGCAAAAAATAAGTAAATATGACATTTTTGCATAAAAAATAGTTAAAATGCTAATTGGCACATTTTTTGCATTGATAACTATAGATTATTTAACAAAAAAAAGGATGAAACAATGTCTTTAAAAATTAAACCGCTCGAAGATAGAGTAGTTGTAGAAGCAATGGCTGCTGATGAAACAACAGCTAGTGGAATTATACTTCCTGATACTGCTCAAGAAAAACCTCAACAAGGTACTGTAGTTGTGGTTGGTCCAGGAAAAAATAATGAAGATGGTACTACAGGTAAAATGACTGTTAAGACAGGCGATGTAGTATTATATGGTAAATATTCAGGTACAGAAATCACCTATGAAGGCAAAGACTTGCTTATCATGAGAGAGAGTGATATTCTGGCAATTTTATAAGGAGGATTAAATGGCTAAAGATATCGCATATGATACAGAAGCTAGAGGAGCTCTTAAAAAGGGCGTAGATAAACTAGCTAATGCTGTTAAGGTTACCTTAGGTCCAAAAGGTAGAAATGTAGTTATTGAAAGAAAATTTGGATCACCGCTTGTAACAAAAGATGGTGTTTCAGTTGCAAAAGAAATTGATTTAGAAAATCAGCTTGAAAACGTTGGTGCTCAAATGGTAAGAGAAGTAGCATCCAAAACATCGGATGTTGCGGGTGATGGAACAACAACAGCAACAGTTTTAGCTCAATCAATTATAGCAGAAGGGTTAAAAAATGTTACAGCTGGGGCTAATCCAATGGAAATTAAGAAAGGAATAGATTTGGCAAAAGATAGTGTAGTTAAATCTATCTCAAAACTATCTAAAGATATTCCTGACTCAAAGCAAATAGCTCAAGTTGCAACAATTTCCGCAAATGATGACAATGAAATTGGTTCAAAAATTGCTGAAGCAATGGATAAAGTTGGTAAAGACGGAGTCATCACTGTTGAAGAATCTAAAACTGCTGAAACTTATTTAGAGTTTGTAGAGGGTATGCAATTTGATAGAGGATATCTATCTCCATATTTTGTAACCAATTCTGATTCAATGGAAGCTGATTTAGATGATCCTTTTGTTTTAGTTCATGACAAAAAAATTAGCAATATGAAAGATTTACTTCCTCTTCTTGAAAAAGTAGTTCAAGCAGGTAAGCCAATCTTAATTATTGCTGAAGATATTGAAGGTGAAGCATTAGCTACGCTAGTAGTTAACAAATTAAGAGGAACTTTTAAGGTTTTAGCAGTAAAAGCTCCTGGATTTGGTGACAGAAGAAAAGCTATGCTTGAGGACATTGCAATTTTAACTGGTGCAACTGTTATTTCTGAAGAACAAGGTTATAAACTTGAAAGCGCTACACTTGATTATCTAGGAACTTGTAAAAAAGTTGTAAGTGATAAAGATAATACAACTATTGTTGATGGAAGTGGAGATAAATCTGCAATTGATGCTAGAGTTAATGAAATTAAAGTTCAAATTGAAAAATCTTCATCTGACTATGACAAAGAAAAGATGCAAGAAAGATTAGCTAAGCTTTCAGGCGGAGTTGCGGTTCTTAATGTTGGAGCAGCAACTGAAGTTGAAATGAAAGAAAAGAAAGCTAGAGTTGACGATGCATTACATGCTACTAGAGCAGCTGTTGAAGAAGGTATTGTACCTGGTGGTGGCGTTGCATTACTTAGAGCTAGTTTAGACTTATCAAAAGTTAAAGCATCTGTTTCTGAGCAAGTTGGAGTTGATATTATGAAACGCGCTCTAGAAGGTCCTATTAGACAAATTTGTTCTAATGCAGGAGTTGAAGCTTCGATAGTTGTTCAAAAAGTTCTTGAAGGAAAGAATGATTTTGGATATGATGCTCGTCAAGATGAATACGTTAATATGTTCAAAGCTGGAATTATCGATCCAGCTAAAGTAGCAAGAGTTGCAGTTGAAAATGCTGCATCTATTTCAGGATTATTATTAACTACTGAAGCTGCCATTACTGAACAACCAGAAGAACATGATCATTCTCCAATGCCAGGTGGTGCTCCAGATATGGGCATGGGCGGCATGGGTGGCATGATGTAATTGATTTTTCTGATAAAAATGAAAATAAAATACAAAAAACCCTCTATATTGAGGGTTTTTTGTTTGTAAAATAGTATTATGTTTAAAAATAAAGTTTATTTATCCATTGGATCAAATATTGGAGATAAAGAATCGAATATTGCCTCATCTATTGCAATGTTGGGTTCATATATCGAAATTTCAAAAATAAGATCTTCTTCATTTTACAAAACAGAACCTCTTTATAATGAAAATCAACCATCTTTTCTTAATATTGTTTTAGAGCTTGAAACAACTTTAACTGCTTTTCAACTTTTAGATAAGATTCATGAAATCGAAAAAATGTTAGGCAGAGAAGAAAAAAGACAAAAAAATCAACCTCGAACAATTGATATTGATATAATAATTTTCAAAGATAGTTTTATAGATACTCCAAATTTACAAATACCACATCCAGGGGCTCTATTAAGAAAATTTGTTTTGATTCCCTTAGCAGAACTAGCTTCAGATGAAATTTTTCCTAAAACTAATATTAAAATTGTTGATTTACTTGAAAAGTGTCCTGATACTTCAGTAGTTCAAAAATATATTATTGATAAGAAAGCATGAAAGAATTAGATATATATATTGCAATTGAAGGACCGATAGGCGTTGGAAAAACAAGTCTTGCCAAGCTCATTGCAGACAAACTAAACGCTAGAAAAGTTTTTGAAAAATTTGAGGAAAATCCTTTTCTAAAAGATTTTTATGATGATCCAGAATCAAATGCATTCCAGACACAAATTTTTTTCCTTCTTCAAAGATATCAACAGCAACAAAAAGATATTAGACAATTGAATCTTCTGCAAAAAGGGGTAGTTACAGATTATATGTTTGAAAAAGATAGACTTTTTGCTGATTTTACTTTGAACTCAGAAGCAGAATTCAAACTTTATTCACATGTTGCTGATATATTAGAAAAAGATATTGTTAAGCCTGATTTAGTAGTTTATTTGCAGGCAGATACTCCCAGACTTATGAAGAATATTAAAAAAAGAGGTAGAGATTTTGAAAAGCATGTTACTCAAGATTATATCAATCAAGTTAATGAACGTTATCAAGAATTTTTTGTTAATTATGAAGAAGGTCCATTATTAATTATAAATACAAATAATATAGATTTTGTAGAAAATTCAGAGGATTTTGAAAATCTTCTTAATGAAATTCATCAGCCTCATCAAGGTATAAAATATTTTAATCCATCATAATATGATAAAATACATTATCGCAATAGCAGTTTTATGGTTTTTATACAGGATTTCAACAAAAAAAGATGAAAAAATTGTTGTTAAAAAAGATACAAAAATTGATTTTAAAAAAATAAAGGATGCTGAGTTTGAAGATAATGAATAAAGCTATAATTTTGTTAATTACCATCTTTATGATTGGTTCATTGAATGCGCAAGATAAGATTCAAAATATAAATTTTCTTTTTGCAAATAATGGATATGGATTTGGGTATGAATATGAAAAATTTCAAAAATCTAACGTTTCAATTGGTTTAGATTTAAGATTTTATGATGTAAGAAATGATGAATATCCAATTTATGATCCATTCTATAATCAGTTCACAGTTGCCGGAGAAAAAGATATTTTACTTTTCCCTTTATTTTTTAGAACAAACTATTATTTATTTGATGGTCAAATAGCAAATAGTTTTAGGCCATATATAACATTTTCAATAGGACCTTTTATTGCTGTTGATGGCGATGAGACAATTTCAAGTTTTTCAAAAAAATGGAGCAGTACCGAATCGCAAACTAATTTAGGTGCCTCTTTAGGATTTGGTGTTAATTTTTCTCAACCTTCAGGAAATACATTATCTCTTGGGCTAGGTTATGACCACTTAAATGTAGATAAACCAATTCATTCCAAAGATGATTTTGGAGGAGGTTATCTCTTCCTAAAGTATCAGATAAATCGTGAGTAATTTTTCACTTATAAATAAGGAAAATATCAAGAATTCAACCTTTGTTCTTGATGAAAAAGAATCTCATCATGTTGTTTCTGTCCTTAGACTTAAAGAAAACGATCAATTAACTCTTACAGATGGACAAGGAACTATTTACAAAGCTATTGTAAATGAAGCGCATAAAAAGGCTGTTAAAGGTAAAATTTTAAATAAAGAGTTTATTAAACATGAAAGAAATTATAAAGTTCATCTTGCACTGCCTTTAATTAAAAATAGTAGATTCAAGATAGCTCTTGAAAAATCTGTTGAGCTAGGAGTTGATGAATTAACCCCAATTAGATTTGATAAATCTGTAAAATCTTCAATAAATCACGATAAGCTTTTATCTTCAATTCATTCTGCATGTAAGCAAAGTATGAGAGCTTATTTTCCAAGGTTAAATAAATTAAAAAATTTTACTGAATGGCACGATGATCAATCTGTAAATATTGTATGTTTGATAAATTCAGATAAAACTATTATTGAACAATTAGATACAATTAAAAATTTATCTAAAAATAAAAAAATTAATTTAATTGTAGGGCCTGAAGGCGATTTTTCAGAGAATGAAAAAAAAATAATAAATGAAAAAAATTTCATTAAAGTTAATCTTGGGAGAACTATATTAAGGACTGAAACTGCTATAGTTTCTTTGATATCAATCATAAATGAATTATTGATAAATAATGAATAAAACAATTTTCGAAAAAATAATTTTAAGGGAAATCCCTGCTACTATTCATCATGAAGATGATGATTTAATTATAATTGATGACATTAATCCTGTAGCACCTATACATCTTTTAATCATTCCAAAAAAGAAAATCGAGACATTAAACGACTTGAAGGCTGAGGATACTGAATTAATTGGCAAAATGTTTCAAGCAGCTAAAAAGATGGCAATCAAACTAGGTATAGATAAATCAGGATATAGGACTATTTTTAATTGTAATGAAGATGGAGGACAAACAGTCTACCATATTCATCTTCATTTCATTGGAGGTAGATCTTTAGGATGGCCTCCAGGATAAAAAAATGCATATTTCAAAATTAGAAATTTTTGGTTTTAAATCTTTTGCAAAAAAAGAAACCGTTGTATTTGATTCAGGTATTACAGGCATTGTTGGCCCAAATGGTTGTGGTAAAACAAACATCGTAGATGCAATAAGATGGGTTTTGGGTGAGCAAAAAACTAAGAGATTAAGAAGTTCAAAAATGGAAGATGTGATTTTTAATGGTGCTTCTAATGTAAAACCATTAGGTCTATGTGAAGTTTTTTTAACAATTGAAAATAATAAAGGATTGTTACCAGTTGAATATTCTGAAGTTGAAATTGGAAGAAGATTGTATCGTTCTGGTGAAAGTGAATATTTTATTAATAGAAATAACTGCAGATTAAAAGATATTTCAAATCTTTTTGTAGATACTGGATTAACCTCAGATGCATACTCTGTAATTGAATTAAATATGATTGAACAAATATTATCAGATAAAGATGATAGTAGAAGGCAAATGTTTGAAGAAGCTGCTGGAGTAAATAAATATAAAGCCAAAAGAAGATCTGCTTTGAAAAAGTTTGATTTGAATTCAAGAGATTTAGAAAGAATTGATGATATTATCTTAGAAATTGAAATTCAAGTCAAGGCATTAGATTTGCAATTAAAAAGATTTAAGAGACATGAAAAACTTACAAGCGAATTAAAAGAATTAGAACTAGATCTAGCCTCAGCAAGAATAACTGATCTTGAAAATGTTATTTTACCTCTTGAGGAAATGTTAAAGAAAAAGAATAAAGTTTTACAAAAAACTACTTCTAAAAAAGAAGTTGAAAGTGTTGAATTTGATAATTCCAGAGAAGCATATTTAAAAGAGAAAGAATCTTTAGCAACAATGAAAGCGAAAGTTGATAAGCTTACAGAAAAGCTGCTTTCGGAGATTCAAGAAAAGAATCAAGAGTCATCCAAAGGTGTCGGATTGCTCGAGGACGAACTTCAGAAAAAGATTAATCAACTTAACCAGTTTGATAAAGATTATATTAAAATTGTCTCAAATCAAGATGTAACTAATAGCTTATCAGATGAAAGCAAAGAAAAATTCAAAAATAATAATTACACTGTAATTGAAACTGACAAAAAATATGAAAAATTAAAAGCAAGCATACAAGATTATAAAGATAAAATAGATAAATATAGAAAAGAGCAAGAATTTGATTTTTCAAAAATGGATGAATCCATTAAAAAAATTCAAGACCAAATAAATTCAAATAATCTAGATTTAGAAAAAAAAGAGAATGATGTAAATAAGGCATTTATCAAAATGGAGTCAATAAGAGCAAAGCTTGATTCTGATAAATTCAGTAAAGATGATCTTTTTTATGAAATAAAAGAAGCTGAGATGAAAATTGCAGAATCAAAAATAAAAAAAACCCAAATAGAGCAGAATATTATTGAAAAGTTTGGAAATGATATTGTTTTAAGAGATGTTAAGGATTACAACATTTCAGATATGGTTTTTAGAGTAGAAAAAATAAAGAGAAGTATTGATTCTATTGGTCCAATTAATTGGGCAGTCAAAGATGAACATGAAGAAAAAACTGCAAGACTAAATAATCTTTTGGAACAGAAAGCTGATTTAATTGATGCTGAAAATAATTTAAAAGAAGCTATTAAAAAAATTGATATGGTTGCCCAAGAACAGTTTTTTGATACATACAACCAAGTCAAAGAAAATTTTGAAACTATGTTTACAGTGTTTTTCAATGGGGGTAAAGGTTCAATTGAATTATCAGATCCTAATGATCCTCTAAATTCTGATATAAATATTTTTGCTCAGCCTCCTGGAAAAAGAAATAATTCCCTAAAGATGTTATCTGCTGGAGAAAAGTCCTTAACTGCGATTGCATTACTTTTCTCAATTTATCAGTACAAGCCAAGTCCATTTTGTATTTTAGATGAAATTGATGCGCCTCTTGACGATATAAATATTAAAAAGTTTACTGATGTGATAAAAGATTACAGTAAAACCACTCAATTTATTATGGTAACTCATAATAAATTGACAATGGAATCAGCAGATTGTATTTATGGCGTTACAGCTGAAAAACAAGGAATTTCAAAACTTATGTCCATTGATTTTTCATAAAATAAATCATTTGTAGTATTCATTAGTTTTAGACAAATTACGCCTGTTTTAATAACAAAATTAAAAAAAGAGAAAAATAGTTTATGGCAACAAAAATTAGACTTAAAAGAATAGGTCGTAGAAACAGACCTTTTTATAGAATTATAATTATTGATTCAAGAAAAAGAAGAGACGGCTCTGCAATTGAGCAAGTAGGTTGGTACAACCCAATTGAAAGCAATAAAGAGAAAAATTATGTCCTAAAAGAAGATAGAATTCTTGAATGGTTAAAGCTTGGTGCACAAGTTACAGACCCTGTTAACAAGTTAATGAAGAGATCAGGATTAGCATACAGATGGCATTTAATGAAGCAGGGATTATCTGAAAAAGAAATTGAGAAAGCTGTTGAAGAATGGAAAAAAGAAAGAGATAAGGTAATCCAAGATAGAATTAAAGCCAATAAGGACAAAAAAGAAAAATTAAAAGCTGAGAAAGCTGCTGCTAAAGTTGCCGAGGAAACTCCAGCTGAAAAGCCCGCAGAAGAAGCTCGAAGAAGCACCTGCAGAAGAAGACCTGCAAGAACTAGCGAAGAAGCACCTGCAGAGAAGAGCTCCGCAGAAGAAGTAGCGAAGAAACCTGCAGAGAGAAGTAGTGAAGAAGCACCTGCAGAGGAAGAAGCTCCGCAGAAGAAGTAGGAAGAAGCCCAGCAGGTAGCTGAAGAACTCCAGCAGAAGAAGCTCAAGAAGAAGCTCCTGAAGCCCTGCAAGAAGCTCAGCGAAGAAGCACCTGCAGAGGAAGTAGCTGAAGAACCCTGCAAGAAGACTCCAGCTAGAAGAAGCACCTGCAGAGGAAGAGCTGCTGAAGAAGCTAGCATGAAGAAGCACCTGCAGATAGAAGAACTCCAGCAGAAGAAGCACCTGCAGAAGTAGCTGAAGAAGCCCAGCAGAAGGAAGCACCTGCAGAGGAAGTAGCTGAAGAAGCTCCGCAGAAGAATCTGAGAACAAAAAGTCAGCTAAAAGAAAAATAAGTTCATTACTTAAATTTACTTATCATATGGAAGTTTATATTATAACGCCATTTCCTGATTCGATAAATACTCTAATCGAAAACAATATAGCTAATCAAGGAGTAAAAAAAAGTCTCCTTAAAATTGAGACTGTTAATCTTAGAGATTTCACCAAAGATAATTATAAAAAGATCGATGATGAACCGTATGGAGGTGGAAGTGGAATGGTTATGATGTGCGAACCTCTGTTTAGCGCTATTGAATATTGTATATCAAAATCACAAAAAAAGCCTAAAATAATTTTTCCTTCTCCAAAAGGAAAAGTTTTAAATCATAAAATAAGCAGTAATCTTAGCAATGAGAGCTCTTTAATTTTTATTTGTGGACATTATAAAGGTATAGATGAAAGAGTTATTGAAAAATATGTCGATTTAGAAATATCAATTGGAGATTTTATCATTTCAAACGGCGAATTATCAACAATGATTATCTTTGATTCAATTGCACGATTAGTTCCAGGTGTTTTAAATGATTTAAATTCAGCAATGACTGATTCTTTTGTTGACGATTTACTAGATGCTCCTTATTTTACGCGGCCTAATGAAATTGATGGATTAAAAGTTCCAGAAGTATTATTATCAGGCGATCATAAGGCAATTGAAAAATGGCGTAATGATAAAAAGTTAGAAATTACAAAAGAAAGAAGACCTGATCTTTTGGAGAAAAAATAAAATGAGCAATACATTAAGAGAAGATATACCAAATTTTAAAGCAGGAGATGTCCTTTCAATCTACGTTAATGTTAGAGAAGGTCAAAAAGTAAGACAGCAGTTATATAAAGGTACTGTTATTGCTCGTAAGGGGTCCGGTATCGCTGAAACAATTACTGTAAGAAAAATTTCTAATGGTATTGGAGTCGAAAGAATTTTTCCACTTCATTCTCCATCAATCGCATCTATAAAAGTTGATAGAGTAAATAAAGTAAGAAGAGCTAAATTGTACTATTTACGTGGATTATCCGGTAAAGCTGCTCGTCTTGCAGAAAAGAAGTAAAGCTTGCCTTCTAGATCCATTCTATTTGTTTTAAGTTTATCTCACATGTCAAATCACATCATTATGATGTTGATTCCAAGTATGTATATAAATTTAATTGATTTTTTTTCTCTAAATGCAGCCGAAGTAGGGCTAATATTTGGTATTGTGAGTTTCTGTTTTGGTGTTGGCTCCCTTCCAATGTCTTTTTTGTACAATAAGTACGGACCAAAAAAATTAATTGTATTTTCTCAATTGGGAATTTTATTTTCTGCGCTTTTAGTGAGCGTTTCAAATAGTGTTCTAATGTTTTCGCTAAGCAGTATTCTATTGGGACTTTTCGCGAGCATTCATCATCCTGTTTCTCTAACATTAATTTCAGAAACTTTTGACAAAAATATTGCAAAGGCAAATGCATTTCATGGAGTCTTTGGATCAATTGGTGTTTCTTTAGGTCCTCTAATATCATATTTTTCTTTATTGTATTTTAGTTGGCATTATGCATTTATTTTCACTGCAATTTTAAATGCTTTTTTATTGCCTCTTTCAATGAAGTTTATCCCAAATACTGAAAAAATGGACATTATTAGCCTAAATGACTTTAACGATAAAAAACAGAACTCAATTTTATCAATTTTTTTCTTAATTTCATTCGTTGTAGGTTTATCTTTTACAGTATTTAACACATTTATTCCTTCAGTGTTTAATTTAGATTTTGGCTCGAACGCAAATTCTATTGTATCAGCAATTATGTTAACAGGTTTTTTAGGACAAATTCTATCAGGATATCTTGGAGATAAATTTGATAGAATTAAATTATTGTCAACAGTTTTTCTCCTACTTCTTCCTTTATTCATATCAATAATTTTTGTCGGAAAAATATTGATTGTAATTGTTTCAGTTCTTTTGGCAATTATTATGTACTCAATTCAACCATTAATTAATTCTATAATTAAAGATATTACTCCATTAAGGATAAGATCAGTTGTCTTTGGTTTAAACTTTTTCCTAATGTTTGGTCTTTCAGGTTTAGCAGCATACTTAGGAGGATTAATAGCAGATAACTATAGTTTTAAATTAATTTTCCCTATATTTTCACTACTGTTTCCTATTGGAGTATTATTACTTTATTTATTGAATATGAAAAGAAAGGTTGAAGCATAATGTTAGTTAGTATGACAGGTTTTGGTTCTTCGAGCTACGAGGATTCCAGTCTTTCAATAAATATTGAATTAAAATCTTTTAACTCAAGGTATTTCGAATTGAATACAAAATCCTTTGATTTATCTGGTCCACTTGAATACAAGATTAGAAACTATTTAAAAAAACAACTATTGAGAGGCTCCGTAACATTGTTTATAAAAGTAGATTCAAAAGATACTTTTAGATTTAATAGTCAAAAAACATCGAGTGTTTTAAAAGCATATAAAGAAATTGAAAAAAAGTACGATATTGATTTGAATTACAGCCAATTGCTAAGAAATAATGATATTTTAAGCTATGTACCACATAGTAGTTCCATTCAAAAAAAGATTTTCTCATCATTAAAAATTGCTACAAAAGAATTGATTGATATGCGCAATAAAGAAGGAGCTGTAATAGAAAAAGAATTTAATGGTTATTTGGATATAGCTAAAAAAGATCTATTGAAGATTGAAAAAATTCAAGAAAAAGTACATGCAAGTAAAATAAATTTAAAGTCAAATAATGACGTAATTGATGAGATAGAAAAGATTGATATTTCAGAAGAGATTGATAGAATTAATAGTCATTTAATTCAGATATCTCAATCAATTAAATCAAAGCAATTATCTGGAAAAAAAATTAATTTCATCTTACAGGAAATCAATAGAGAGTCTAATACGATATTATCTAAGTTTTTGGATAAAAGAGTATCTAAGTATGCAATAAGCTTAAAAATGCAAGCTGAAAAATTAAGAGAACAAATAGGAAATATTTTATGAAAAATTTTATCATTATTTCCGGATCATCAGGCTCAGGTAAAACTACTCTGTTAGAATTACTTTCAAGAGATTTGAACATTGAAATTTCTGTTTCATATACAACTAGAAATAAAAGAAAGTATGAAATTGATGGTGTTCACTATAATTTTATAAATAAAGAACAATTTGAAAAAATGATTGAAGAAAACCTATTTCTTGAGCATGAAAATGTTCATGGAGATTTATATGGCACTGCATTAAGTAGTTTGGAACAGTATATTAATAATAATAAGCATTTATTTTTTGAGCTAGATGTTAATGGGGCAGTTAGTTTAATGAATTATTATCCAAGCAATACTATATCGATTTTTTTATCACCTCCTAATATTGAGGAACTAAGAAAAAGATTAGTTTTAAGATCAACAGAAACTGAAGAAGAAATTAATAAAAGATTAAGCAGGTTTGAAGAAGAGGATAACTTAAAAAAAGAATTTGACTATAATCTTATTAATGATAACTTCGAAACCACGTTTGAAAAGATTAAAGAAATTATAAATAGACACAAAAAAGAGGATTAAAATGGCTGTAGACCCAATTTCGTTTAGCAAGCTTTTAAAAAAGACAGATGATATTTATGAAGCTGTTGTTGTTTCATCAAAAAGAGCAAAACAAATTCTTCAAGATAGAATTGTTAAGCAAATGATTGACGAAAATGAAGAAATTTCTGAAGATGGCATTCTTGCAGAGCCTGTTATTAGGGAAAATATTGATTTTGATAAGGAAGAAAAAGTCACCTCTGTTGCCTTAGATGAGTTCTTAGACGGTGATATTGATTGGGATAAGACTGAAGAATCAATTGAGCACTAAATCTTTAAAAAAGACATTTATCAATCAAAATAAGCAGTTGTTCGGTAAAGAGATATATCTCAACCAACTTTCACATTTAAATATTCAAAAAAAAAGTTAAGATTCATGATTCATGGTATTTTGAACTTAAGGAAGAATTTGAAAAGAAGTATTGGATAGAGCTTTCAACTAAGGTTAAAAATTCTTACAAAAATAAAATTATTTTTCCAAAACCATCCTTAATGTTTAATGCTTTCAATTCAACACATTTAAATAATGTAAAGGTGGTAATAATTGGACAGGATCCATATCATGGTCAAGGCCAGGCAAATGGTTTGTCATTTAGCGTAAATGACGGCATTGTAATTCCTCCATCACTTTTGAATATTTTTAAAGAATTAGAATCCGATTTAAATATACCTATTCCTAATTCAGGAAATCTACAATCATGGGCTAATCAGGGAGTTTTACTTTTAAATACTGTTTTAACAGTAGAGAAAGATAATGCAAATTCACATAAAGACCTGGGATGGGAGATTTTTACAAAGAAGGCAATTGAAATAGTTTCCTCTAAATTAGAAAACATAGTTTTCATTTTATGGGGTAAGCAAGCTCAATCAATTGAAGATGTAATAGACACATCAAAGCATTATATAATTACTTCAGTTCATCCTTCACCTCTATCAGCTCATAGAGGATTTTTTGGATCAAATCCATTTTCTAAGACTAATAAATTTCTAAAGTCTAAAGGCATTAAGCCTATTAATTGGATATTAAATAAATAATCCTGTTATCAAGGATTAGCTTGTCAGATTATTAAAACATCATTAATCTATTAAAATATAAAATTTCAATTGTTGAAAGAGTGTGGATAAATAAAAATGGCCGAAAATAAAAAAACTGAAGGTTTAAATTTACAACCTCAAGCGCTTGAAGCTGAAGAAGCAGTATTGGGATCAATGATGATTGATGAAGATGCTGCAAATAAGGCTATAAGTATCTTAGGTTCAAGTCATTATTTCTATAAAGATTCTCATAAAAAAATTTTTGATGCTATGCTTGTTTTGATGAACAACAGCAACCCTATTGATACAGTTTCTGTTTCAGATGAACTTAAAAAAGGTAAAAACTTGAAATCAGTCGGAGGAATTTATTATTTAACAGGTTTAGTTGATAAAGTGCCAACGTCTGCAAGAGTCGAAACTTATGCTGAAATCGTTAAAGAAAAGGGTATGTTAAGAGACTTGATTACTACTTCACATGAAATTTCTAAAAAAGCTTTAGATGCTGGAGATTCTGTTGGATCAATTTTAGATGAAGCTGAACAGTCAATTTTTAGTTTAACGGAACAGAAAGATTCAAAAATTTATCAACACATTGAACCAATTCTTTCAAGCACAGTCAAGAGAATAGAAAATATGGCTGCAAATCCAGGATCAATAATTGGAGTCCCATCAGGTATTATTGATTTAGACAAGTTGACAGCAGGATTTCAGAACGGTGATTTAATTATTTTGGCAGGAAGGCCATCTATGGGAAAAACTGCTTTGGCATTGACTATTGCTAGAAATGCAGCTATTGAAAATAAATCTGCAACTGCAATATTTAGTTTAGAAATGTCAAGTGATCAACTTGGACAAAGATTATTAACGTCTGAAGCCAGAGTAGATAATGCTCTTGTTAGAAGAGGAAGTCCAAATATAAAATGGAAAAATATTAATATTGCTTCGGGAAAACTTGCTCAAGCTCCTCTTTATATTGATGATACACCAGCATTGTCAATATTAGATTTAAGATCAAGAGCTAGAAGATTAAAAAGAGAAAGAAATATAGAACTGCTTATTGTTGATTACTTGCAGCTAATGCAAGGTCCAAAAAATTCTGAGAATAGACAGAATGAAATTTCACAAATTACTCAATCTCTTAAAGCTTTAGCTAAAGAATTAGACATTCCAGTAATTGCGCTTTCACAGCTTTCTAGAGCAGTCGAGCAAAGAACGAAAAAAGAGCCAATGCTTTCAGATTTAAGAGAAAGTGGTGCAATTGAACAAGATGCTGATGTTGTAATATTCCTTTACAGACCAGCAGTATACGATAAAGAAGATCAAGATTTGAAAGGTCTTGCTTATTTAATTGTAGCAAAACAAAGAAATGGTCCAACTGGAAGAGTCACTGCAACGTTTATAGATACGTATGCAAGATTTGATAATCATCAAGAGTTTTAAAATATGAGCAGTAATGTTATTAAAAATAATGACGAGGTTATTGCTAATAAAAGTAAAGCTCTTCTAAAAAGAATTCCTACAAAAAAAAAACAGAAAGCAAGTTGAAAATGCACTTGAATATTCTATTAAAATGCACGAGGGTCAAGTAAGAAAGTCTGGACTTCCTTTTGTAAGTCACTGTATTGATGTTGCTAATATTTTAATTGATTGGAATATGGATCATACAACTGTTGTAAGTGCTTTATTACACGATGTTGTTGAAGATACTGAAGTAAAATTATCTGATATTGAAGAAGAGTTTGGTTCTGATGTTGCTTCTCTTGTTGATGGTGTTACAAAGGTTGAAAATATTGCTTTTAGATCTAAAGAGCATAAACAAGCAGAAAATTTCACCAAATTATTTCTTTCTCTTGCAAGAGATTTGAGAGTAATCATTATTAAGTTTGCTGATAGACTAAACAATATGGAAACAATTCAATATTTATCTTCAAATAAAAGAAAAGAAATTGCATTAGAAACAAAAGAAATATTTGTGCCTTTAGCACATAGATTGGGAATGGCAAAGTTAAAGTGGCAATTAGAAGATTTGTCATTAAAATGTTTAGATTTAAGAGCCTTTAATAGTATTAAAAAGAAAATTGAGACCTCAACTAGATTAAATGAGGATATTTTATCTAATGCAATAAGACCAATTAAGGCTGAACTAAATTCATATAAAATTAAATCTAATATTTTTGGTAGATATAAATCAATTTCATCCATTCATAGAAAAATTGAAAATAGAGGAAAAAAGTTTGAAGATATCTATGACTTGTATGCAATAAGAATCGTAGTTGATAAAATTGAGGAATGTTATCTTGCTCTTGGTGTAATTCATAGTATTTATCCTCCATTGCAAGATCGATTTAAAGACTTTATAGCAACCCCAAAAACCAATGGATACCAATCAATCCATACAACAGTATTAACTAAAGATAATAGGCTTACAGAATTTCAGATTCGAACAAAGGATATGGATCATACTGCTGAAGTTGGTGTTGCTGCACATTGGCTTTATAAGGGTAATGATGAGATAGGAGAATTCGATTCACAAGTATCATGGTTGAGAGATTTATTATCTATGCTTAATAGTGATAGTTCAGAACCTGAAGAATTAATGGATTTATTAAAAATAGATATGTTTGAAGACGAAATATTTGTTTTTACGCCAAGAGGAGACTTGATAAAACTTCCTGTAAATTCAACCCCATTAGATTTTGCATTTGCTATACATGGAGGTCTTGGTTTTACAACAGTTCGATCAAAAGTAAACAAAAAGTTGGTTCCTCTAAGCTACAGCTTAAAAAGTGGAGATATAGTTGAGATAGAAACAAATAAAAATCAAACTCCAAACAGTGGATGGTTAAAGTTTGTCAAAACTTCAAGAGCCAAGCATGAAATATCGAAATATTTAAGAAAAATTGAACTTGAAGAAAGCATTAAGATTGGAAACGAGATTTTAGAGAAATCCTTAAGAAAATTAAAGATTTTAGATAGGTTGAATGAGTTTAAAAAGGGGTATGCGTTAGCAGGTTTTAAAACTTTGAATAATATGCTTTCTGATATAGGTAGAGGGGGAGTAATTATTAAAGATGTGATTCCAAAAATTTTCCCTGATTTACAGAAAAATTTATCAAAAGAAATTGATCAAACTGAGTTTGTAGACACAGCAAGATCAGATGTTGATGGAATTAATTTAGATGGTTTAAAGAACTTAGTTGTTAATTATGGTAAATGTTGTAATCCAATACCTGGAGACGATGTTATAGGTTATATTTCAAGAGGAAGAGGACTAATTGTACATGAATTATCTTGCACAAATTTATCTTCTCTTTCTTCCAAGCAAGACAGGTTAGTATCTGTTAATTGGAATGCTAAAGAAAATTTGGCTTTTCGTTCAAAAATTCATATAACTTGCATTGATACTGCTGGAATGTTAAATGAAATCGCAAATATTATTTCAAAGAATAATGTAAATATGGTTGACGTATCAACTGATGTAACGGAAGGTGGAATTGCAAATATCTGGATAATTTGTAAAGTTCAAAGTAGAGCAAAGCTTAATTCTGTTATAAAAGACATTCAAAAACTAAAAAATGTTGACTCAGTTGAGCGTGTACATGACTGATAGATTGATAGGTATAGATTTTGGTCTTTCCAAAGTAGGATTATCAATTTCAGATCCATTGAAGATTATTTCAATTCCACTTAAAGTAATTAAATATAAAAAAAGGGAAGAACTTTTAAGTAAGCTACAAGAAATTGCAATGGAAAATGATGTTAAATCTTTTGTAATTGGTTATCCGCTAAATATGAATAATAAAAAAAATGAAATGACAAAATTAGTCGATGATTTTTTTGAAGAGCTTAAAAATTTAAATTTTAATGTTTTTCTTCAGGATGAAAGACTTTCGAGCGAATCTGCAAAAAAGATTATGCATGAACAGAACATTAAGACTGGAAAAAATAAAGAGCATATAGATTTAATTGCATCAACAATAATATTGCAATCATTTTTAGATAAAGGTTCCTTTTGATAGCTAAAAAAAATTTAATGTTTTCTTTAATGAGTGGACTAATGTTAGGTCTTTCATTTCCACCTTTTCATTTGGGTTTTTTAGCTTGGTTTTTCTTGATTCCACTATTTTTTATTTTTGATAAATCAATTAAGCTTTCAGAAAAGATAATATTTTTCTATATAGCAGGTTTTACGAGCTATGCGATAATAACACACTGGGTAGCTCTAAATTCCGGAACTAGTGTCCAAGTTGCAATTATTTCTTATTTAGCCATATGCATTTTTTATTCATTTTATTGGGTTTTATTTTGTTTAATACTACATTTTTTTAAGAAAAGAAAATTATCAGATAAAATTCAGTTATTATTAATTCCTTTTATTTGGGTTTTAATTGAAAATTTAAGAGATATCGGCCCCTTGGCTGCCCCTTGGTTGAATTTTTCTCTTAGTCAAACAGGGTACAATAGATTGATTCAAATTGTAAGTATTCACGAAGATCTATCTTTATTTATTATTGTCCTGCTGAATATTCTTTTTTATAAGTTTATTTCATTAAAACAAAAAAAATATATTTATAGTTTTATATCAGTTATACTTATTAACGCTCTAATTGGTCAAATATTAATTTCAAATTATAATTCAACAAATTTTCAAAAACAGATTAATGTTTCAATTGGACAGCCTGTGATTTATCCAGATGAAAAATGGAATCCAAAATTAAAAAATAGAAATGAAAATATTATGAATGATCTTTTAGAGAAATCTTTAGAATCAAATCCAGATGTCATTGTTTGGCCTGAAGCTGCTTTAACATCATTCTTAGCTGCTCCGGATTCAAAGGAAAGAATTAAACTACAGGAAAAAATTACAGATTCAGTTCTTATAACTGGTATTCCTCAAAGAATGTATTTGAAAAATGAGCTTAAAGTTTATAATAGTGCAATTTTTTTAAGACCAGATGGATTTTATGATACCTATCAAAAAATCTTTTTAGTTCCATTTGCAGAATATGTCCCTTTTTTTAAAAACTGGTTATCAAAAATAAATCAGTTTGATGATATGGGAAGTTTCACTCCAGGAGAAAGCTTTAATACATTTCAAATTGGGGACATTAAATCATCTATTTTAATTTGTTATGATTCTAGCAGCTTCAAAATTGCAAAAAAAATGGTGAACAAAGGAGCTGAAATAATTTTTGTCATAACTAATGACTCTTATGTTGGTAAAGCTATGCCATATCAGCATTTTGAACATGCAAAATTGCGTTCAATAGAATTAGGAGTACCGGTCGTTCAAAGCGCTAATAATGGAATATCTGGTATTATTTTGCCTTCTGGTGAAGTTTTAGTTAGGTCAGAAATTGATGATAGAAATGTATACAATAGAATTATTAAGATTAAATGACTAGATATAAAATTGTAATTCAATATGATGGTACTAACTTTTCAGGGTTTCAGTCACAAAAAAATCTAAGCGGAATCCAAGATAAAATTGAATCCTCAATATTTGTCTTAAATAATAATAAAAAAGTTAAGATTTATGGGGCAAGCAGAACCGATGCTGGTGTACACGCATTAGGTCAAGTTGCTCATTTTGATTTGGATTCTAAGTTAACTGATAAAGAGCTCCATCGAGCAATAAATGCCAGACTTGATAAAGAAATAAGAATATCCCATTTGTCAAAAATTGAAGAAAGTTTTCACAGTAGGTTTGATGCAAAGAGTAAAGAGTATAACTATTTATGTTGTTTAAGCGATAATCCTCTGTATTTGAAAGATCATTATCATGTAAAGAATATTGATATAAAATTATTAATGGAAGTATCAAAAATAATTGAAGGTAAACACAATTTTTTATCTTTTTCAAAATTTTCAAACAAACAAAATAACGATTGTGAAATATTTGCTTCAAAATGGGTTTTTGATGATAAAAATCATGAAAAACTATTATATATTATTCATGGAAATAGATTTTTACATCATATGGTAAGGTATTTAGTTGGAAGCATGATTGCAGTTAGTCAAAATAAAATTTCAATTGATGATTTTAGGACTTTGTTAAATCAGCCTATTAAAGACGCAAAAATATTTAAAGCTCCTTCTAATGGTTTAGTTTTAAAGGAAATTTTTTATGAGAATTAAGTATATTATTTTAATTATTTTTTTATTTACAGGGTGCAATAATGCAAAAAAAGAAGACGTTCAAATATCATCTTCTAAATCTACTGCAATTTCTAATGCTATTGAATTAGCAAGTCCAGGAGTTGTGGGAATATACAGAAGTCAGGAGATTGTCTTGAGAACTTGGAGAGGATATAGAAATCTTAAACCAGTATCATCAAATGGATCTGGCTTTATTATTAGCGAAGATGGATATATACTAACTAATGCTCATAATATAAAAGATAATTTCTCGTCCCTCTGTTATTACAACAGATATTAATATTACAGTAGTTGTTCCTGGCGGAGAGGCATATAGTGCTTCAATAGTTGGTTTGGATATGATATCTGATATTGCATTATTAAAAATTGATGGAGAAAAATTTGATTATTGTAATTTAGGAGATTCTGATGATGTTAAAGTTGGAGAATGGGCAATTGCACTAGGTAATCCTCGAAATTTAATTTCAAATGCACAATATCAACCAATTGCTTCTGCTGGAATTGTTAGTGCCATCAATGCAGATTTCAGTCTTGATTCCAGATCTGGCAGATCAGGAAAGTTGATTAAAATTATTAGATAATATGATTCAAACTGATGCATCATTAAACCCTGGAAATAGCGGTGGACCATTAATTGACTCAAATGGAAATGTAATTGGTATTAACACATTTATAAAAGCTGACTCACAAAATTTAGGATTTGCAATTCCAATAAATTTTGCAAAAAAAATAGCAGACGAATTAAAACTTAAAGGAGTCATTGATAGAAGAGTTTCTTTTGGTTTAAATGCTAATCAATATTTCTATGGAGAAAATAGAGACCAAATAGGTTTGTTTATTGATAAAGTTGATTACTCAGATACTGCTAGAAATGAAGAGTTGTATAGAGGAGATATTATAGTGGCAGTTGAAGGATATAAAGTTGAATCACTTGATGAAATAAAAGCAGTTTTAATTAAATTAGATTTAAGAGCAGGAGATGAAATTAAGTTAACAGTTGTTAGAGAAAATGATCTTTTAGATGTAAATTTAACACTAGGAGAAGTATGAAAAATAGAAGTATAAAATTAATTATTTTTGGTTTATGTGCTGGAGCATTAATAGGAACTTTAGTTGGAAATGTTCTTTCCTTTTTATTACCTGATGGTAGTGCTGTAAAACAATTTTTTCTAATTTCTTATGATTTTACTTTTGGTTCAATAAATAGTGATTATTTAATTGATTTGGGTATTGTGGTAGTAGATTTTGGTTTTATTTTAAAATTCAATGTTTGTAGTATTATTGGTTTTGGTATTGCATATTATTTATTAAAATACTTTAGATAAAATAAGAGGTTGTTATGTTTAATTTAGGTACTGGTGAATTAGTTTTAATTTTTTTAATTCTTTTACTTCTTTTTGGAGGTAAAAGACTTCCTGGCATTGCTAGAGGATTTGCAAATTCTTTAAGAGAATTTCGCGGTGCTTTAGATGATACTAAGGAAGAAATTAAAAAGTCAGAAAATTCTGATAATTAACTTAGATGAATCCATCTAATTCTTTAGAGCAGAAATTACTTATTGTTAAAGAAAAAATTTCTGTCAGTAAGACAAATTCTGTTGTAAGAAATCGTATTAAAAGTATTGATTTAAAAAAAAACTAGAGAAGGTCTTTTAAAAGATAAAACATTTCTAATAAAAGATAATATTGCAATCAAGGATGAGCCTTTAACTTGTGCATCTAGTATCCTGGAATCATATATTTCTCCATATAATGCAACAGTAATTGAAAGAATTAACATTGAAGGAGGTGTTATCATTGGTCAAACTAATTGTGATGAGTTTGCAATGGGATCATCTTCAGAATTTTCAATTTATGGTTCTGTCAAAAATCCATTTGACCTTAATTTAGTTGCAGGAGGTTCAAGCGGTGGTTCTGCTGCTGCGATTGCTGAAGGCATTTCAGATATAGCTTTAGGTTCTGATACAGGTGGTTCAGTGAGGCAACCTGCTGCATTTTGTGGTATTTACGGTTTAAAACCATCCTATGGAAGAGTTTCTCGGTATGGTTTAGTGGCACATGCTTCATCTTTTGATACTATAGGTATAATGTCAAAGTCTATTAAAGATGTTTATAGTACTTTTTGTGCAATTTCAGGTAAAGATATTAAAGATTCAACAAGTGTTGATGCTGATAAACCTAGTATTTCTAATCTTGAGGATTCTAAACTTCCAAAATCAATTGGAATAATCAATGATAAAATTCTAAATCAAATAAATGTTGAAATAGCAGAAAAATATCGTTTACTAGTTGATTATTTAAAGCTTAAAAAGGTACAAATTATTGAAATTGACTTACCTTACTTTGAATATTGTATTGCTGCATATTATGTTTTAACAATGGCTGAAGCTTCTTCTAACCTATCTCGATTTGATGGTGTTAGATATGGAAACAGGGCAAATAATGAGAATCTATCAGATCTTTACATAAAAACTAGATCAGATGGATTTTCAGACGAGGTAAAAAGAAGAATAATGACTGGAACTTATGTTCTTTCTTCAGGTTATTATGATGCATACTTTTCAAAGGCTTTAAAAGTCAGAAGATTAATAAAAAATAGTTATTCAGATCTTTTTAATAAATGTGAAAACTTGCTCATACCTACAACTCCTGAATTACCCTTCAAACTAAAAAATAATTTAGAGGATCCATTAAAAATGTATTTATCTGATATATTCACGGTACCAATAAATTTAGCTGGAATTGCTGCTCTTAATATTCCTGCAGGTTTTTCATCAAGCAATCTACCTATTGGACTTCAATTAGTTTCTAACTCTTTTAAAGAGGAAACTTTATTTAGTTTAGCTCATATATTAAGTGAAGAGGAAATTTTTGATACAAATTGATGGAATTTTTATACCCAAATTTTTTAATAATTATACCATTGTTTTTGGTATTAGTTATAGTTAAGATTTTTTTTTACAAAAAAACATCATCAGTTCAAGTTTCAAGTTTTAATAGTTTAAAAAATTTTTTTGGTAATCAAGGAAAAATCAAAGTTTTTTTTATTAATTCTCTCTTTATAGTTGCTTTAGTATTAATAATTGTAGGTTTTGCAAGACCTCAAATTTCATCCTTAGATAAAGATATAACAGTAGAAGTTATTGATATAGTTCTAGTATTAGATACTAGCAGTAGCATGCTTGCAGAAGATTTTAAACCAAATAGATTGGAAGCTGTTAAAGATGCTGCGAAAGAATTTATTGAAAATAGAAACGGTGATAGAATTGGTTTATTAGTTTTCGGTAAAGATACTTTTATACAATGTCCATTAACAATTGATTATAGTGTTTTAAATAATTTATTGTCTGAAGTTACTGTTATGGAGCCTAAGTACGATGGAACAGCCATTGGAGTAGCAATTGCAAATGGAGTTAATAGGCTTAGAAATAGTGATTCTGAAAGTAAAGTAATCATTCTTCTTTCTGATGGAAGTAATAACGTTGGTTCAATAGATCCAATTTCTGCTGCCAAAATTGCAAAAGAATATAATATTAAGGTTTATACAATTGGTGCAGGAACTAATCAATCTATCACTCAAATACCTGGAAGAGGATTTGTAAGAAACGAAATTGATGAAGACACATTAAAAGGAATTGCAGAGGTAACTAATGCAAAATATTTTAGAGCTACGGACAAAAAAAGTTTATCAGGAATTTATACAGAAATTGATAATTTGGAAAAATCTGAAATTACTGTAAGTTATTTTTCAAGTTATCAAGAAATTTATATTTGGTTTTTAATTATAGGATTTTTCTTCCTCATTATTTCTGAAATATTAAGAGCATATTATTTTAGGAAAGTTATATGATTTTTGAATATCTAAATTTTGCTCTTATCTGCTTAACTGTATTTTTTGTTACTTTAATTTTTTCATTTTATAGATCAAGAAAATATAAAATTTTTGATAACAGAAATTTTTCAAAAAAATTATATCAAAATTTATATATTGGTAATTCTGAAACTATAGCAATCAAAACGCTCATTAGATATTTGGGAATTTTAAGTTTGGTAATTGCAATTTCAGGTATCAAGACTGGTGTCACTGTTAAACCTGTTGAAAGAAAAGGTGTTGATATAGTTTTTTGTGTTGATGTATCTCTAAGTATGGATTCTGAGGATATTAAACCTTCAAGAATTGATAAAGTTAAATTTGAATTATCAAAAATCATTGATAATCTTGAGGGGGATAGGATTGGAGTTGTTGTTTTTTCTGGCTCAAATTTTCTTTATTTACCTTTAACTATGGATTACGATGCTTCAAAACTTTTTATTAAAAGCATCGATACTTCAATGATATCATCAAGAGGTACTGATATTCCCAACGCAATAAAAACATCTGTTGAAGCATTCGATGATGAAGATGATCAGCAAAAAATGATTTTCCTTTTTACAGACGGTGAAGATCACAGTGATATATTAATTGATGATATATCTTATTTAATTAATGAAAAAATTGATCTTCATGTGATTGGAGTAGGAAGTTCAAAAGGATCGCTAATTCCTATAAAAGATAAGCAAAATTCATTTTTAAAAAATGAATCAGGTGAATTAGTTCTATCAAAAATAAATTTAAATTTTTTAAGAGAAATATCAACATTAAGTAATGGAAAATTACTACGTATTTCAAAAAGTGAACCAATAAGTAATAATATTGTAGATATTATAAAAAAAGGAGAGGATTCATTAATCAGTTCTTTTGAATTTTCTGATTATGAACATAAATTTCAGTATCCATTAGCAGTTGCAATATTTCTTTTAATGATATCTTATTTAATTTCGTCAGGAAAAAGAAAAATATGAGATTTTTAATAATTATATTACTTTTTTCAAAAGTTGTATCTCAGGATATAGGACAAAAAATGATTGATAATGGAGATTATGAATCAGCTCTAAATTATTATAAATATTTACTAAATGAAGAGAATTTATCTAAAGATGATATTATCTACAATCTAGCTACAATATATTCATCCATAGATAGTCTAAAAAAAGCAGAAGAGTTTTTTTAATTATGCTATGCAAGATAGTTTAAATCCATCTTCAGAATTAAGTTATAATCGAGGAAATTTGCTTTATAGATCAAAAATGTTAGATGAAAGTTTGAAATCTTACAGAGATGCACTTCTTAAAAATCCTGAAGATAATGATGCAAGAAAAAACTATGAATTTGTAAAGAATGAAATTGAAAAAAATCAACAAGCTCAACAACAGAATCAAGACCAGGATGATAATAGCGAAGATTCAGAAAATAATGAAAACAACCAAAACGAAGATCAGAATCAACAAAACAAAAACAAGGATGATAATTCAAATAATTCTGATAGAAATCCCGAAAAAAATAATAATGATGATGGTCCAAAAAATCAAGATACATCACAATCAAAACAACAAGAAAATAACGAAGAAAAACAAATTGAAATTGACCAAAATGTTGAAAATATTTTAAATGCTATGAAAGAGAATGAAAAAGTAAATAAAAAGCGAAAACAAAACAATTTCTCTAACGAAAGTGGAAAAGAATGGTAAGAATTTTTTTAATTATTACTTCATTCATAGGTTTTATAAATGCACAAGAAATATCATCTTCAGTCTCAACTAAAAATATAAGTATTACTGAATCAATAATTTTTACAATTAAAATTTCAGATGTTGATGAAAATCCTTCAGTTGATATATCTAAAATAAAAGATTCCTTTTCAATTATTTCAGGACCAAATATTGGAAGTGAGTATAGGTTTGTAAATGGAGATAGAACCTCTTCTAGATCAATTTCTTGGACCTTGATTGCAAAAGAACATGGAATGCTTGAAATACCATCTTTGAAAGTCAATATTGGTCAAAAAACATTAATAACTGAACCTCACAAAATTCAAGTTTCTAAACAAACTGCTGATCAAGCAACTAAAGATCTTTTTCTGGAAGTTAAAGTAAGTACAAATGAAGCTTATGTTGGAGAGCAAATTAAATTAACATATACTTTTTACACCAGAGTAGCATCAAAGGTATTATCTACAGAATTTCCTGAATATAATGACTTTTGGGTTGAAAAATTATTTGACCCAGTTGGCATTCAATTTACTCCAGAAAGTTGGACTGATATAGAAATTGATGGATATAATTACAAATCTTTTAAAAATCTATGAAGTAGCTTATTTCCAATTGAAGAAGGAATTTATAATCTCGAGTCAATGATTATGAAGATTGAGACAAAAAATAAAGACTCATCATTTAATAGGCTTTTTTGGGATGATCCATTTTTTGATACATTTTCTCAAAGAACTAGAGCTAAACTGCTTGTTTCTGACCCAGTTTCAATCGAGGTATTACCCTTACAAAATATCCCAGAAAATTTTACTGGTGCAGTTGGAGATTTTACTCTCAATTCATCGCTATCGAATTCAAATATCGATGAAGGATCTCCCGTAGTATTTAAGGTGACTTTAAAAGGAGAAGGAAATCTTTCTAATATAGGAAGACCAAAAATAGTATTTCCAGACGATTTTGATATTTTTGAAGGTGAAACCAAAATTGAAAAAAATATTACCGATGATTTTTCTGGCTTGATTACCTGGGAGTACAATTTAATTCCCAGAAAAGACGGCTCTTATATTATTGATTCAATTGAAATACCTTTTTTTAGTTCGGATACTAAATCATGGAAAAAAGCATTATCAAAAAATATAAATTTAAAAGTTAATAAGAGCACAATTTTTGATATATCTGATAAAGAAATTTTGAATTCAAATTCAAATCTGATTAGATATATTAGAATAGGTGAACAGAACTGGATATCTTCATCAAAATTCAAAATTCAAAATTCGATTTTCTTTATACTTTTTACAGCCTTCATATTATTTATAATACCATATTTTGAATCAAGTTTTAGAAATCTTAGAAGATATATAAATCAATATATAAAATTGAATAATGCTTTAAACAATTCATTAAAAAACCTTGATTTATCACATTCAATATATGAGGACGGAATAAAAATCATCAAAAAATATTTTAATCAAAAAAATATTTTAAGTTCAATAAATATTGATATCACTTCATTGAAGAGCATTTTAAAAGATAAAATTAAATCAAATGATTTTGATGCTATATCAAAGCTTTTGGATGAATTTCAAGCTAAATCATATTCTCAGCTTAAAGATGATAAAGATGAAGAGAATATTAAGAAATCTTTAAAGAAAATTTTAAAAAGGATTGATGAATATGTTTAAAGTTATCATTATTATTTTCTTTAATTTGACAATTGTTTTTTCACAAAACATCAATGAGCTTTTTGATAATGGGAATGAATTTTATAGTCAAAATAATTATAAAGAAGCAATTTCAAATTATGAAAAGATATTAGAAAATGGCTTCTTTTCAGAGGATTTATATTTGAATTTAGGTAATGCTTATTTTCATGAATCTAATTTTGGTAAAGCTAGATGGTCATATGAAATGGGTTTAAAATTAAATCCAATCAATTCTGATTTGAAAAATAATAATAATGTTAATAAAGCATATATTGATGGCTACATTGAGTTACCTAAAAATAACTTAATTGATATAATAAATATTTTTTTTCAATCACTTTCACTTAACCAATTTCTTTTGATTAATTCATATTTTATTCTTTTTACTGCTTTATCATTTTTTTTAATGAAAGTATTTCAATTAAAAGTGCTTAAAAGAATTTTTTATTTGATGTCAATAATCGTATTTATATCAGTTTTAATTACTTTTACTAAAAATATTTGGGATCAAAATAATTTATATGCAATTATTGTTGATGAAGAAGTTATAGTTTATTCTGCTCCTTTTTTAAATCAAGCAATTGAGCAATCAGTATTTTATAGAGGAAATAAAGTGAAAATTCATCAAAAAACTGATGTGTGGATTGAAGTTTCAACTTTTGATGGAAGAAAAGGTTGGATTCGAGCTCTAGATGTTAGAAATTTGTATTAATATGAGATATTTTTTAATTCTTTTCTTTATTAGTAACGCATTTTGCCAATCTGACTTTTTAAAGCCAAGTGATTTCAATGATAATCCTCCAAAATTTCCTACCGTCAATTTACCTTCATTTTCTAGTCAAGATGAAATAGAAGACATTTCCTCAACTGATGAAATTAATTTAATAAAGGGATATAGAGTTCAAATTGTTATTTCGCAAAATGAACAGGAACTACAAGATATTAAGACTGAAATTGAAAAATCAATTAATGAGCAAATTTACATTATTTTTGAATTACCAAATTATAAATTAAGAGTTGGAAATTTTTTTAATAGGAAAGAGGCTGAAAGTTTTCAGAAAAAAATTGTGAGATTAGGTTATAGAACAGCCTGGGTTGTTCCCACGATGATTGAAAAGGATGATTGATGGCTGGTCATAGTAAGTGGTCAACCATAAAACGAAAAAAAGGTGCTCTCGATCAGAAGAGAGGCAAGATTTTTTCAACAATTAGTAAAGAAATAACTGTATCTTCAAGATTGGGTGGAAAAGATATTGATTCAAACCCGAGACTGCGACAGGCAGTAAAGAAAGCAAAGTCATTAAACATGCCAAACTCAAATATTGATAAAGCAATTAAAAAAGGTGTTGGAGAATTAGATAATGTAATTATTGAAGAGGTATCATATGAAGGATATGGACCTTTTGGAGTAGCAATACTTATAGAAGCAATAACGGATAATAAAAATAGAACAGTTGCCGATATTAGGCATGCACTTTCAAAATTTGGCGGTTCTCTTGGTCAAGCTGGTAGCGTGTCTTGGAATTTTGAAAGAAATGGTATAATTCTTATTGATAAAAATGAAATTTCTGAAAATAAAATCTTTGAATTTTCAATTGAAAATGATTGTATTGAATTTTTTGAAGATGAAGACTGTTATAGATTGCATTTCAATTCAAATGATCTTTATAACAAGCTTGATGTTCTCGAAAAATTAAGTATTAAGGTAGATTCTTCTTTTTTGGCATATGTTCCTAAGGATGAAATAGGTTTAAGTGAAGATGAAAATCAAAAAGTTGAAAAATTATTAGAATTCTTAGATGATTTAGAGGATGTGCAAAATGTTTTTTCAAACCAATCACTAGGAAAAAGCTAATGGTAATTATTGGATTTGATCCAGGGTTAACTAATACAGGTTATGCTGTTTTAAGAAAAAAAAATAACGAAATAACAATGGTTGAGTGCGGATTAATTAGTCCTAAAAAAGGAAAAGAAGTTTCGGAAAGATTATATACTATATTTTTTGAAACAAATAACCTAATAAAAAAATTTAAACCAGAAGTGTTGTATGTTGAAAATGTCTTTTATGGAAAAAATGTTCAATCAGCAATTAAGTTAGGTCAGGCAAAGTCATCAGTGATGCTTGCAGCAGAGCATAATAATATTGTCTCAAAAGAATTTAGCCCAAGAGAAATAAAGCAATCAATTGTAGGTAATGGTTCAGCATCAAAAGAACAGGTTGCATTTATGGTAAAAAAAATATTTAAATTAGATGATAAAGTTTTAAAGAAAAATGATATCTCAGATGCAATTGCAGTTGCGTGGTGCGGAATAAATAGGACATAGATGATTAATTCAATTTCAGGAAAAATTTTCAAAAAAGAACCAACTACATTATACATTGAAAATAATGGCATAGTTTTTAGTATTTCAATTTGTTTAAGAGATTATGAAAAATTGCCATCAGAAAATGAAAATATTTTTATATATACATATCTTAATGTAAAAGAAAATTTAATGGAGCTTTATGGGTTTATGGATTTAGAACGAAGGTCTCTTTTTTTAAATTTAATTGATGTATCAGGAATTGGGCCTAGAACTGCTATTAACCTTCTTTCAAATGCATCTGTATCAAGCTTTAAGGATAACATTGTTTCTGAAGATGTCAAATCGCTTAGTCTTATTCCTGGAATAGGTCCTAAAACAGCAAAAAGAATTATTTTAGATATTAAGGAGAAGATAACATCAACACCAATTTCAACGCAAAACCTTGATAATGATAAGTTAGACTTTTCTTACGATGATATTTATACTGCACTCTCTTCACTGGGTTATAAAAAGTCACAAATTGACAAGGCAGTAAAAAAATTAAATGATGAAGGTTCATACGAAGGTGATATTGAAAATGTAATTAAAAGAATTTTGGCTATCATTCGATGAGTGATTATAGAAAAACTAAACTGTATGATTCTCATCAAAGTTTAAAAGCAAAATTAGTCCCATTTTCTGGATTTTGGATGCCTCTCCAATATTCAAGTATAATAAAAGAGCATCATCATGTGCGTTCAAAGAGTGGATTATTTGATGTAAGTCATATGGGGGAGTTTATTGTTTCTGGAAATAATGCTAAAACTTTTTTACAGAATGTGACAACCAATGATATTCAAAAACTGGAAGCTGGAAAAGTTCAATATTCTGCTTTCTGTAACGATTCCGGTGGAGTCATTGATGATTTGCTGGTGTATCATCTTGGCGATCACTACATGTTGGTAGTAAATGCTTCAAATATTGAAAAAAACTTTGAATGGCTTTCTTCAAAGTTAATTGATGATGTATCATTGGAAGATAAATCTGACTCTATTTCTTTGTTAGCTTTGCAAGGCCCTTTATCAAGAACTCACCTAAAAAAACTCTATCCAAAAATTGAAGATTTAAAATATTATGAAACACTGCTTCCAGACAATAGCGAGGTTATAGTTGCAAGAACTGGCTATTCAGGTGAGTTGGGTTTTGAAATTTATGCTCCAAATTCAATCATTTTAAAACTTTGGAATGAAATTTTATCCCTTTCAGATGATATATTACCTGTTGGATTAGGATGTAGAGACTCATTGAGGCTTGAAATGGGATATTGTTTGTACGGAAATGAGCTTAATGAGCAAACAACAACAATTGAAGCAGGATTATCATGGATTACAAAGCATGAAACATGTTTTATTGGTTCAAATTCTATACAAGATAATTTACCATCTAAGAAATTAATCGCACTTATATCAGAGGAAAGAGCTATACCGAGGTCAGGATATAAGATATTTTCGAAAGACAAAAAAGAAGTGGGTGTAGTTACTAGTGGAGGGATGTCTCCGTGTTTAAAGAAAGGAATTGCTCTGGCCTATGTTGATTATGAAATGAGGTTAGAAAAAGAATTTTTGATTGGAATAAGAGATAATTTCTTTATTTTTGAAAAAACTAAATTACCGTTCTATAAAAATGGGACTTATTTAAAATGAAAGACAAGTTAAAGATTCAAATTATTGGTTGGTTATTATTGATCATTTCTTTATTGGTTACTGGTTCAATGATTGGTTACGATTTAACTGAAGAGCCAACGCTTGTAGCACAAAAAATTAATAACCCATTCAATATACTGGGAGTATATATTGGATTTTATTTGATGAAATTGGGGTTTGGTTATGCGGCTCTATTAATCCCAATTATATTAGCAACGATTTCATTTTATTTGATTTCTAATTTTTCATTTAATGTTTCAAGATTATTGCGATTTGAGATTCTATTATTGATTCTTCTTTCTGTACTATTGGGTTTTGTAAGCAACGTAAGCTATTTATCAGAATTTAAAGAGGTTCAAAATTTTGAACATTCAGGGCTTTTAGGAGGTTTAATATTTAGTCTGATTTATGATTGGACTGGATTTTATGGTTCAGTTTTAATCCTCTTTTCTTCAATAGCTTTATTTTTAGTATCATTTTTCAAAATTGATTTATATAAATCTTTGAAAGATGTACCAAGTGTTTTAATCAATAAAATTTCTAAAGTAGAATTTGATTTCAAGAAAATTATTCCTGACTTTAAAAAAGAGAATGATAAAAAAGAAAAAGTCAAAATTATTGAAGATGATTCATTTCTTGAAAACATTAATGCTGAAGAAAGCATAGAATCTTTAAATCAGGTGGTTGAAAAGGAAACTTCAACTGAACCTGTTCAAGATACTGAAATTGATACAACTGCTGATAAACCTAAAGTTGAAGAAGATCAAGAAATAGATCAAAATGAAGAATTAGATCCTATTTCAATTGAAAAAGCAATCATTGAAAAAGAAGCAGAAATTGATGATCAAAGAAATAAATCAATTTTAAAAGTTGAGTGGAAGTTTCCCTCTACAGATATTTTAGAATCATCAGATGAATCAAGTGAAATAAATGAAGATGATATCAGAGATAGATCAGAGCTACTTAAAAATTCTCTTTCAAATTTTGGTGTAGAAGGTTCATCGGGAGCAATCAAGACTGGCCCAATAATTACACTTTTTGAGATTTTACCTGCTGAAGGTGTAAGAGTTAACAAATTTGTTCAGCTTTCAGATGACATTGCTAGGGTGATGGAAGCACAGAGCGTAAGAGTTCTTGCTCCAATACCTGGTTCAAATCATGTTGGAGTTGAAATTCCAAATGTCAACCCTCAAACTATTTATTTAAAAAATGTAATTAATTCTGAAAAATATCTTAAATCTAAAGCCAAATTAAAATTAGCCATTGGAAAAGGAACTCTTGGAGATATATCTATTCTTGACCTAGTTGAAATGCCTCATTTACTTATTGCAGGAACAACAGGTTCAGGGAAGTCGGTTTCATTAAATACTATAATCGTGAGTCTTCTTTATCAATTAAAGCCTGAAGAAGTAAAATTTGTGATCATTGATCCCAAAAAAGTGGAAATGTCGCTTTATAGAGGACTTGAAAATCACTACTTATTAAAATTTAATGGCATTGATGAATCAATAATTACTAAAAAAGACAATGCAATTTTAGCATTAAGATCTCTTGAAAAAGAAATGGATTCAAGATATGATTTATTAGCTGAGGCTGGTAAAAGAAATATTTCTGAATACAATGATATGATGAAAAAATCTAAAAAAGATTTAATGCCGTATATTGTTTTAATGATTGATGAACTAGCTGATTTGATGATGTATAGTCCAAGAGATGTAGAAGCGCCTATTGCAAGATTAGCCCAGCTGGCTAGGGCTGTTGGTATTCACTTGATTGTTGCTACACAAAGACCATCTGTAGATGTAATTACAGGAGTTATAAAGGCTAATTTTCCAGCTAGAATTGCTTTTCAAGTTGCAACCAAAATTGATTCAAGAACTATCTTAGATGAAAATGGAGCAGACAAGCTTATTGGAAAAGGTGATATGTTGTATCAAAAACCAGGATCACCTGCGCCAGTTAGAATGCATGGTGCTTTTGTAACTTTAAAAGAAATTGAAGATTTAGTTGCTCATATTTCATCTCAACCAAAACCAAGTGAAGTAATTATTGAAACTTATAAAGAAGAATCAAGTTCAATGGTTGATGGAGATGGTATTGATGACGATTTACTGCATAAAGCAATTGAAATTATTGTTATGAGTAAGCAAGGTTCTATTTCATTATTACAAAGAAGATTATCGGTTGGTTATTCGAGAGCAGCAAGACTAATAGATGAGATGGAAAGACTAAAAATTGTTGGCCCGTTCACTGGAAGTAAGGCAAGAGAAGTATTAGTTGATGAATCTTTTTTAGAAACAATTAATGAAGATTAGTTTAATATTCTTTTTACTAACTACTTCACTTTTAGTCAAAGTCAGGATACTCATATTAAAGATTTTTTCAACAGTTTAAATAATAAAACTATTCTCATTGAAATTTTCGAAAATCAATCAGTTTTTAATGCAAACATATCGTTAAATGATCCAAAAATTTATTTTGAAACCATTGAAGTAGATAGTACTGTATCATTGTTTGAAAACAATGTGATTACTTCTTACGATTTATCCAAAAAAAATATAATTGTCGAAAATTCAGAAAAAAATATACTAGATTTTTTTTCATATAAAAATCTTGAAAATGCTTCTCTTATAAAAATTGAAATTGAAAATGAAAACTCAATTTATTATTATAATTTTTACAATAATATTTTATTAATTAGTTTTGATAATTCACAAAGCATGGTTAAAGAAATCAGTCTATTTCAAGCAGAAAATTCTATATTTGAATGTAAGATAGTTGATATTAAAAAATACCAGAATCCTTTAAAATTTTTAAATATAGATGATTCGTGGACAACAATTGATTGGAGATAAAATTGAAGTTTGATGCAATTTTTTTAGATAGAGATGGAACTATTAGTCACGATCCTTATGGGTACATAAATGATGTCAAAGATTATGATTTTTTTGATTTTACTTTTGAAGCATTAGAACTATTGCATCAATACAGCGACAAATTTTTTATTGTTACAAACCAATCTGGACTTTCAACAGGTAAAATTGACATCGATAATTTGGAAAGCATTCATGCTTATATTGATGATGAGTTCAGAAAGAGAAAACTACCTTTGAAAAATATTTATTTTGCTGATAATTACGATGAAGACTATTTCTCAATGAGAAAACCAGGAATAGGAATGTTTCAAAAAGCTTCAGAGGAATTTAACATCGATCTAGAAAATTGTTTGATGATTGGTGATTCAATTGTTGATATGCAAGTTGGGGATAGGCTTAAAATGAAAACAATATTTTTATTAACTGGAATGGGAAATGATTATTTGAATGATGTTCAATCTAGTTGCGATGTTGATTTAGTATCAAATAATTTACTTGAAGCAGCAAAGGATATAAGATTAATATTGCAGTAATATCGGGAGGAAATTCAGAGGAGCGATTAGTTTCTATAAGAACTGGTGAAGCTGTTGCTTTAGCTTGTAATCAATTAGGTTATAATACTTCAATATTTGTTCTGGATTCAGATTCAATTGATCTTATCTTAAATGATTTAAAAGCACATGATTTTGTCTTTATTGCATTGCATGGTACTTTTGGTGAAGATGGAGTCATTCAATCAATTTTATCAAAAAATAATATTCCTTTTAACGGTTCAGGTGAAAAATCTTCTCGAAATTGCTTTGATAAATCTGTGACGAAAGAAATAGTTATGAATCAGGGAGTTTTATCTCCAAAATATTATCAAACTTCTTCAAATACATGCAATGATCATCTTGATTTCAAGTCTGAAAAATATGTTGTTAAACCAAATTCACAAGGAAGCTCTGTTGGTTTTAATGTTATTGATAATTTTGAAAATTTAAATGATGCCATTGATAAAGCTTTAGATTTTGACAATTCCGTATTAATTGAAGAGTTTATTGATGGAAGAGAAATTACCGTTCCAATTTTGGGGAATGAACCACTTCCTGTTATTGAAATTGAACCAAAATCTGGTATATATGATTACAAATCAAAATATACAGCAGGTGAATCAAAATATATTTGTCCTGCTGATCTCACTTTAGAAAAATATCAATTTGTGCAAGAATTGCGCATTAAGTGTTCACAAGATGCTCAAATGTGATGTTTATTCAAGAGTTGACTTTAAATTTTATGACGATAATTTCTATTTTTTAGAAATAAATACTCTTCCTGGAATGACTGAAACTAGTTTATTTCCTATGGCTGCTAAGAGACATGGATTTTCTTTTAAAGATATAATTAATAAAATTATTAAATTGTCTTTACAAAAATGAGCTTAAAATTATATAATTCACTTTCTAGTAAAAAGAAGTCTTCAAATCAATTTCTGATAAAAAGTTAAAACTTATGGTTGCGGTCCAACAGTTTATAACGATCCTCACATAGGAAATTTTAGAACCTTTGTATTTTATGATTTATTAAACAGAGTTCTACAGTTAAACGGTTATGAGACTGAAACTGCAGTTAATATAACTGATATTGATGACAAGATTATTGATAGAGTTAATCAGGAGAATACTTCATTAAAGGAAATAACTTCAAAATATGAATTATCATTCCTGGAATTGTCAAAGTCATTAAAAATTTTACCTAACAATCATAATCCAAGAGCAACAGAGTATGTAGAAGAAATGATCGAATTCATTCAAGCTTTAATAAATCAAGATCTAGCCTATGAAATGAACGGAAATATTTTTTTTGATATAGAAGCTTATCCAAAATATGGAAAATTTGTAAACATTAGCGATGACCTTGAAACGGAAGATAATGAATTATCAAAAAAAAATCGTAATGATTTTACATTATGGAAGGCAAAAAAGGATTCAGATGGTGATATTTTCTGGAACAGCGATTGGGGTAAGGGAAGGCCTGGATGGCATACCGAATGCGCTGTAATGATCAAGACCCTTTTTGATGGTCGTCTTGACATACATTGTGGAGGAATAGATCTTAAATTTCCTCATCACGAAAATGAGAGTGCTCAAATTGAAGCTATTCAAAAACATAATCTATCTAATTATTGGCTTCATGCTGAACATTTGAATATGGAGATGAAAAGATGAGCAAGTCATTAGGTAACTTTATTGATGTAAGCACTTTATAGAAAAAATGGTTCGGATGTAGTTAGATTGTTTCTTACTTTCTGCTCATTATAGAACTAAGGTATCTTTCAGTCAAAAAAAATTAGATGAATGCAAAAAAATGATTGAAAAAATTAAAAGATTTGCGAAAAACTTCAATATTGACAGCAAAAATATTGAACTAAAATTTTCAAGTGAACATGAATTATTTATTGATGCTCTTAATGATGACTTAAATACTCCAGGAGCGATTGGAGTTTTCTTTAGTTTTATATCAGAAATGAATAAAAAATTGCAGAAAACTCAATAAATGATGCGATAAAGAAAATCTTTAGTTTTTTTAAAATTATTTAATTCAATTTTTGATATTTTAGATTTTAATAATTTACATGATCAAAATATTCCAAAAGAGTTACAAGATTTACTTGTTTCTCGTCAAGAAGCAGAGAAAATCTAGATTGGAAATTGTCTGATTCAATTAGAGATAAAATTGAGTCTTTAGGCTGGCAGGTTGAGGATACTTCCAGCGGACAAAACCTCTCTAAAAGAAATAATTTGTTTTCCTGATAAATCTTCTTATATTTCGTCGCTTTTGCCTACGCGTGCGTGTATACATACATTGCCGGTGTAGCTCAGTTGGTAGAGCAGCTGATTTGTAATCAGCGGGTCGGGGGTTCAAATCCTCTCGCCGGCTCAGTTTTTAAGGGTAAAAAGCAAGGTATTTGAAAATTTTTTTTGATCTTACTATCAGGATTGAGTTTAGGATTTCGGGCAAATGGCCGAGTGGTTAAAGGCAGCAGACTGTAAATCTGCCGACGTAAGTCTACGGAGGTTCGAATCCTTCTTTGCCCACAGGATTTGCGAGTGTAGCTCAGTTGGTAGAGCATCAGCCTTCCAAGCTGAGGGTCGCGCGTTCGAATCGCGTCACTCGCTCAATAATTGCCTGCGTAGCTCAGTAGGTAGAGCACTTCGTTGGTAACGAAGAGGTCACCGGTTCAATCCCGGTCGTAGGCTCAAAAAAATAAAAATAATTGTTAAAAACAAGGAGATAACAAAATGGCTAAAGAAACATTTGTTAGAAATAAGCCTCACTGTAATATCGGTACTATCGGTCACGTTGACCATGGTAAGACTACTTTGACCGCTGCTATTACGCAAACCCAGTCTAATCTAGGTTTAGCAGCTAAACGTGATTTTGACACTATTGATAATGCACCTGAGGAAAAAGAAAGAGGTATTACAATTTCAACTTCACATGTTGAATATGAGACAGCTAACCGCCACTATGCGCACGTTGACTGTCCCGGTCACGCCGACTATATTAAAAACATGATTACAGGAGCAGCTCAAATGGATGGAGCTATTCTTGTTGTTAGTGCAGCTGATGGTCCTATGCCTCAAACAAGAGAACACGTACTGCTTGCTCGTCAGGTAAACGTCCCAAGTATCGTTGTTTTCATGAATAAGGTTGACCAAGTTGACGATCCTGAATTGTTAGAATTGGTAGAGATGGAATTAAGAGATCTTTTAAGCGAATACAAATTTGATGGTGATAATACACCTATCGTTAAAGGTAGTGCTTTAAAAGCTCTTGAAAATCCTAATGATGCTGAAGCGGTAAAATGTATTGGTGAGCTAATGGATGCTTGTGATTCATTTATTCCTCAACCAGAACGTGCAGTAGACAAACCTTTCTTAATGCCTGTTGAAGATGTTTTCAGTATTACTGGTAGAGGTACTGTTGGTACTGGAAGAATCGAATCAGGTAAGATTAAAGTTGGTGAAGAAGTAGAAGTTGTTGGTCTTGATAATAAAATCGGTACAACAACAGTTACTGGTGTTGAAATGTTCCAAAAAACTCTTGATGAAGGTGAAGCTGGTGATAATGCAGGCCTTTTATTAAGAGGTGTTGAAAAAGAAGACCTTAAAAGAGGTGTTGTTTTAGCAGCTAAAGGATCAATCACACCACATACCAAGTTCAAAGCAAACGTTTATGTTTTGAAAAAAGAAGAAGGTGGAAGACATACTCCATTTTTCAATAACTACAGACCTCAGTTTTACTTCAGAACAACTGATGTAACTGGAGTTGTTTCATTGCCTGAAGGTACTGAAATGGTTATGCCTGGAGATAATGTTGAAATGAACGTTGAACTAATTACACCGATTGCTATGGATCAAGAGCTAAGATTCGCTATTAGAGAAGGTGGACACACTGTAGGAGCTGGAGTAGTAACTACTGTAGTTGACTAATGGCTGGTAATAGCAAAAGAGCAATTGTAAGACTTGAGAGTACTGCAGGGACAGGGTATCGTTATACTGTTACTAAAAATAAGAGTAAACATCCCGACAAACTTGAATATAAAAAGTTTGACCCTGTAGCTCGCAAGCATGTTCTTTTTAAAGAAATTAAATAGCATATAGGTGAGTAGCTCAATTGGTAGAGCATCGGTCTCCAAAACCGGGGGTTGCGGGTTCAATTCCTGCCTCACCTGCGATAAAGGATAGAGAATGTTTAAAAGAATAAAAGATTTTTTAAATCAGGTTTACTTGGAAATGAACAAGGTTTCATGGCCATCCTACAATGAGTTGAGAGGATCTACTTATTTAATTATTGTCTTTTTTCTTTTATTTGTTCTTTTTTTGTTTGGGATTGATTGGGCAATTCAAAGATTTATGAGAGTGTTGATATGAATTGGTATAGTTTAAGAGTAATGTCAGGTAAAGAAAATAAGGTGAAAGATACTATTTTCAGAGAACTTGATTTTGAAAAAGACTTAAAAGCTAATGTTGAGGAAATTTTAATCCCAACTGAAAATATAGTTGATATCAAAAATGGTAAGAAGACTGTGAAAGAAAAGAGCTTATTGCCTGGATACATTTTGGTTAAGATGATAATGAATAATGAAACAAAATTTTTTATTGAAAGCGTTGATGGTGTTATGAGTTTTGTTGGTCCAAAAGGAAGTCCTCAACCTGTCACTGAAGTTGAAATGTCTCGTTATCTTGTTTCTTCTGATGGAGATGAGCTTTCTACTGAAGACATTGATGATATTCCATTTAAAGTTGGAGATTCTGTAAAGGTGATTGATGGACCATTTAAAGAATTCAACGGCCTTGTTCAAGAGGTAAATGATAGAAATAGAATTAAAGTAAATGTTAATATTTTTTGGAAGACCTACTCCTATTGAGTTGAGTGTAAACCAAATTTTAAGTGAAAGTTAAAAATGGCTGAAAAAGAAAAAACTGGTTTAATTAAATTGCAAATCGCAGCTGGACAGGCTAATCCAGCCCCACCTGTTGGTCCTGCACTTGGTCAGCATGGTGTAAACATTATGGATTTTTGTAATGCATTTAATGATGCAACTAAAGAATTACAGGGAATGTTAACTCCTGTAATTATTACTGTTTATAAAGATAGATCTTTACATTTGAAACCAAATCTCCACCTGCATCAACTCTTATTATGAAAGAATTAAAAATGAAAAAAGGTTCCAAGAGCCAAATAAGGACAAAGTTGGAACCATTAAATGGCTCAGTGTAAAAAATCGCTGAAATTAAAATGAAAGATTTAAATGCTCATACTTAGATCAAGCGCAGAAATGATTGCTGGAACTGCTGTTAGTATGGGAATTGAGGTTGAAAAATGAAAGTAACTAAATTTTCAAAATCAGTAAATGAGACATTAGATTCTTCAAAGCTATACAGCATAGAAGAAGCTTTTAATATGTTGATGAGTTTTAAAAGAGAGTCATTTAATGAGTCAGTTGATGTTGCTTTTAACTTAGGTGTAGATCCAAGACATGCTGAAGAAAATATAAGATTAAGTATTAATCTACCTCATGGAATTGGAAAAGAGGTTTCAGTATTGGCAATAGTTAATGCAGATAAAGAAGCAGAAGCAAAAGATGCTGGTGCTGATTTCGTAGGTAAAGATGAATTTCTTGATAAGATTAAAGCTGGCTGGACTGATGTTGATAAAATTGTAGTTACACCAGATCTTATGGTTGAGTTAGGTAAGCTAGGTAAGGTTCTTGGACCTAAAGGTTTAATGCCTAATCCTAAATCTGGTACCGTAACAAATGATGTTGCAAAAGCTATTAAAGAGCTTAAAGCAGGAAAACTTGATGCTAGAGTTGAAAAAAATGGTATTTTGCAATCTTCGATTGGTAAAACATCATTTACAGAAGAGCAATTAAAGGAAAATTTTAATACTCTTCAAAGTGCTGTTATGTCAGCTAAACCAAATTCATTTAAAGGTAAGTACTTAAAGTCTATTAGTATTTCTTCAACTTTAGGTCCAGGAATTAAGATAGGAACAGAATAATTATGCCAAGTAATAAAAATTTAGAAGCCGTTAAAAATTTAACAGAAAAATTAGATAAAGCTAATGCTATCTATTTCACAGATTATCTTGGATTAGACGTAGTAAGCATTACTAAACTGAGAAAAGAATTTGTATCAAGCGATGTAGAATTTACTATTGCAAAGAATACGTTAATAAAACTTGCTGCTAAAGATGTTGGTATGGAAGGATTAGATGATTTTTTGAATGGTCCAACCGCTATGGCATTAAGTTATAATGATCCAACAGATCCTGCAAAAGTTATAAAGAATTTTTTAAAAGATTTTGATAAGCCTGCTGTAAAAGGTATGATATTAGATGGACAGGTGTTTCAAGGAGAAGAGTTTGAAAAAATTGCAAATCTTCCTTCGAAAGAACAGTTATTGTCCAAACTTGTTGGAATGTTAAATTCTCCAATGTCTAAGCTTAGCAGCACATTAGGTAGTCCTGTATCTGGCTTATTAGGAGCACTTGAACAATTAAACTCAAAGAAAGGGTAGTTAAAATGAGCGTTAAAAGAGAAGATGTATTAAAATATCTTGAAGAAGCAAATATGATTGAAATATCTGAGCTTGTCAAAGATATAGAAGATAAATTTGGTGTTACTGCCGCTGTACCTGTTGCAGCTGCTGCTGGAGGAGCTGCTGAAGGAGCTGCTGAAGGTGGAGAAAAAAGTAGTTTTGATGTTGTTCTAGCAGCTGCTGGACAATCAAAAATCTCAGTAATTAAAGTTGTTAGAGAACTTTCTGGTCTTGGATTAAAAGAAGCTAAAGAATTGGTTGATTCTGCTCCTAAGGCTGTAAAAGAAGGCGTCGCAAAAGATGAGGCTGAAACTATTAAGTCTCAACTTGAAGAGGCTGGAGCTACAGTAGAATTAAAGTAATAGTACTAAAAAAGTATATATTAATTAACCAATTTTTTGGAGGTAATCTATCTTGAGAGTAGATAAGTTAAACAATAGACATAATTTTGAGAAAATAACAACTACCAATGAACTGCCAAATCTTTTAGATTTGCAAGTAGGTTCATTTCATGACTTTTTACAGGAAAGTATCAATCCTAAAGAAAGAGAAATGTTTGGATTGCATGAAGCGTTTGCTTCAATTTTTCCTTTACAGGATAATCATGAAAACTATATTCTTGAATATAAAAGTTATACAATAGGTAAAGCTAGATACACCCCTAGAGAGTGCTCTGATAGGGGAATTACTTACAGTGTACCTTTAACTGTTCAGCTACGTCTTAAAATTACTGATGAAAAAGATAAAAAGAAGTTTGCTCAAGTAATTGATCAAGATGTTTACTTTGGTAATATACCTTACATGACAGATAAAGGTACTTTTATTATCAATGGAGCTGAAAGAACCGTTGTTACTCAACTTCAAAGATCTCCAGGTGCATTTTTTGATCAAAAATTTCATCCAAATGGTGCAAAACTTTATAATGCTCGCATTATTCCTATTAGAGGTTCATGGATAGATTTTACAACTGATATTAATGATATTCTTTTTACTATCATTGATAGAAAAAGAAAATTCCCTGCTACAATGCTTTTAAGATCTTTAGGATTTAGTTCTGATGAAGATATTTACAATGCTTTTGAATTAATTCTTGACCTTGATCCATCAAAAATTGATTTGGAAAAATTGAGTCATTATGTTGTTGTTGAAGATATTATTGATCATGAAACAGGAGAGCTTTTTGTTGAAAGTGGAAAAGAATTAAATGAATCAATAGTTAGCACATTAAAGAAAAATAAAACAAAGTCTATCAAAGTTGTTGATGTTAGAAACAACATTGACAGTATGATGATTCACAACACTATTCAAAAAGATCCAACAAAATCAACTGAAGAAGCATTAATGAGAGTTTATTTACTTTTAAGAGGAAGTGAGGCTCCTAGTGCTGAATCAGCTGAAAAATTCATTAATAGAATGTTTTTCTTTCCAAAGAAATATGATTTAGGTCAAGTAGGTAGATATAGACTAGATAAACAATTTAATTTAAATAACTCTGGAAATGATTCAGTTCTTACTCATGACGATTTTTTAATTACTTTAAAGTATCTAATTCAAATGAGAAAAGGATTAAGAGCCCCAGATGACATAGATCATTTAGGAAATAGGAGAGTTAGAACTGTTGGTGAGCAATTAAAAGTTCAGTTTAACTCTGCTTTAGCTAGAATGGTAAGAACAGTATATGAAAGAATGAATCTTCGAGAATCAGAAACAATAACTCCTCAAGATTTGATTAATTCAAGATTAGTAACTACAGTTATTAATACATTCTTTGGTACAAGTCAATTGTCCCAATTTGGAGATCAAACTAATCCATTAGCAGAAATAACTCATAAAAGAAGAATTTCTTCTTTAGGTCCTGGTGGGCTTTCTAGAGAAAGAGCTGGTTTTGAGGTAAGAGATGTTCATTATACCCATTATGGTAGGTTGTGTCCAATTGAAACTCCTGAAGGACCAAATATTGGTTTGATTTCATCTCTTGCATTAATGGCTAAAATTAATAGACATGGTTTCATTGAAGCTCCTTACAGAAAAATTGATAGCAAAAAGATTACAAATTCTATCGAATACTTATCAGCAGATGATGAAGATAGAGCAAATATTGCTCAATCAGGCTTAGAGTCAGATAAAAATAATCTTATTTCAGAATCTAAAGTTAGAGTTCGTTCAAAAGGCGATTTCCCAATTGTAGATTCTGAAGATGTTCAATATTCAGATATTGTGCCAAACCAAATTCTTAGTGTAGCTGCTGCATTAATTCCTTTTGTTGAGCATGATGATGCTAATCGAGCTCTAATGGGTTCAAACATGCAGCGTCAATCTGTTCCATTGTTAAAAACTGATTCTCCAATTGTTGGTACTGGAATGGAAAAAGTTGTTGCTCGAGATTCAAAATCTGTTTTGCTTTCTCCTGTTAGCGGAAAAGTTGTTCATGTAGATGCAAATAAAGTAGTAATTAAAGATAGTAATTATAAAGATGGTTCTCTTTTAAAAGCTGACGAAGATTTATGTACAGTCGATCTTATTAAGTATTCTAGATCAAACCAGAATACTTGTTACAATCAAAAAGTACTTGTTAAAGTTGGTGATAATGTGAAAAAAGATGATGTTATCGCAGATGGAGCTTCTACACAAGGTGGGGAACTTGCTTTGGGTAAAAATGTTATGATCGCTTTTATGCCTTGGAATGGTTACAACTTTGAAGATGCAATTGTTATTAATGAAAGACTTGTAAGAGAAGATGTCTTTACATCAATTCACGTCAACGAAATTGAGCTTGAAGTCAGAGATACCAAGAGAGGTGAAGAAGAGTTAACACCTGAAATTCCAAATGTAAGTGAAGACGCAACCGCTCAATTAGACGAAAATGGACTAATTCGTGTAGGTGCAATTGTAAACGAAGATGATATTCTTATTGGTAAAGTAACTCCTAAAGGAGAAACTGATCCATCCCCAGAAGAAAAACTTTTACGTGCAATTTTTGGTGAAAAAGCAGGAGATGTAAAAGATGCTTCTAAAAAAGCCGAACCTGGTGTAAAGGGTGTTGTTATCAAAACTGATTTATATGAAAAAACATCTAAGCAATCTAGGGCTGAAGTAAATAAAGCTATCAAAGAGCTTCAAAAAGATAAAAGAAATAATGAAAGAGAATTAAGAGCATCTAGAGATAAATTGTTAAGTGGAATTCTTAAAGACAAATCTTCTTTAGGTATAAAAGACAAAAACGATAAAGTGCTTGTTAAAAAAGGTACAAAATTAACCTTGAAAAAAATCAGCTCTTTAAATTTTGAACAATTTTCACTCGAAGAGCCTTGGATTTCAGGTCCTAAGTCTTGGGATAAGATTAAATTGATTTTTGATTCATTTCATAAACATTTAAATGAATTAGAAGATAAGTTAGAAACTGACATTTTCAAGCTAAAAGAAGGTGATCAATTACAACCTGGAATTCTAAAGCTTGCGAAAGTATATGTTGCTAACAAAAGAAAAATTTCTATTGGTGATAAAATGGCTGGTAGACATGGTAATAAAGGTGTTATTGCGACAATAGTTCCAGAGGAAAACATGCCATATTTAGAAGATGGTACACCAGTTGATATTTGTTTAAATCCAATGGGTGTTCCTTCAAGAATGAACCTGGGACAATTGTATGAAACCATGCTTGGCTGGGCAGGAAAAATTCTTGGAGAAAAATATGCAACTCCAGTATTCAATGGAGCAACTCCAGAAGAAGTAGCTGCTAAAATGAAAGAGGCAGGTTTACCTGATTCAGGTAAGGTTACGTTGTACGACGGCTTAACTGGTGAAAAAATTGACAATCCAGTATTAGTTGGATATCAGTATATGATGAAATTATATCATATGGTTGATGATAAAATGCATGCTCGTTCTACTGGTCCTTATTCTCTTGTTACTCAGCAACCTCTTGGTGGTAAAGCTCAGTTCGGAGGACAAAGATTTGGTGAGATGGAGGTGTGGGCACTTCAAGCTTATGGTGCTGCTCATATATTAAGAGAGATTTTAACTATTAAATCTGATGATATAGAAGGTAGATCCAAGGTGTATAGCGCATTAGTAAAAGGTGAAGATTTACCAGATCCTACTACCCCAGAGGCATTTAACGTATTCATGAAGGAAATTCAAGGTCTTGGTCTTGATATAACTTTAGATTAAAGGAAATTATAGATGTATAAAGCAAAAAATAGTATTTCAATTAAATTAGCTTCTCCTGAAAAGATTCTTGAAGGATCTTTTGGTGAGGTATTGAAACCTGAGACAATTAACTACAGATCTTATAAACCTGAAAAAGATGGTTTATTTTGTGAAAAAATCTTTGGTCCAGTTAAAGATTTTGAATGTCATTGTGGTAAATATAAAGGTATTCGTTACAGAGGTATTATTTGTGATAGGTGTGGAGTTGAAGTAACTACTAAAAAAGTAAGAAGGAACCGTATGGGACATATTACTTTAGCTGTTCCAGTAGTACATATCTGGTTTTTAAAATCAATTCCAAGTAAGCTAAGTTATATTTTAGGTAAAAGTGCAAAACAATTAGAAAGTGTAATCTATTATGAAAATTACCTAGTTATTAATCCTGGTAAAAGTGGTTATAAAAGATTTGAATTAATTGACGAGGAAGCTTTCCTAGAATTAGACCAAGAATTTGGATATGATGCTGCTTCCCAGGAAGAAAGAGAAGAAGAATCATATTTCCAGGCTTCTATGGGTGGAGAAGCTATTAAAGATGCTCTTGCTGAAATGGATTTATTAGAGCTTAAACAGGAGCTTGAAACAATAAGTTCAACAACAAAATCAAAGCAAAAAAGAGAAGACGCTCTCAAAAGACTTAAAGTTGTAAAAGATTTTGCTCAAGATAGAAACAATAAGCCTGAATGGATGATCGTTTCTATTTTACCTGTAATGCCACCTGAGTTAAGACCTTTAGTTCCATTAGAGGGTGGAAGATTTGCTGCAAGTGATCTTAATGACTTATACAGAAGAATTATTATTAGAAATAATAGATTAAAGCAATTAATGGATATTCAGGCACCTGAAGTAATTTTAAGAAATGAAAAAAGAATGCTGCAAGAGTCTGTTGATGCACTTTTTGATAATACAAAACGTAAAACTGCAATTAGAAGCGGTTCAAAGAGACCATTAAAGTCAATTTCTGATATGCTTAGAGGTAAGCAGGGTAGATTTAGACAAAACCTTCTTGGTAAAAGAGTTGATTATTCTGGAAGATCAGTTATTGTAGTTGGTCCAGAATTAAGAATGACTGAATGCGGTATTCCAAAGAATATGGCATTAGAATTATTTAAACCTCATTTAATAAGAGAATTAATAAGAAGAGATTTAGCTGCAACACCAAGAAGTGCAAAACTAATGATTGAAAATAAAGAATCATTTGTTTATGAAATTCTTGAAAGTGTTGTTAAGGATCATCCAGTATTATTGAATCGTGCTCCTACACTTCATAGATTGGGAATTATTGCTTTCCAACCAATTCTTATTGATGGTAAAGCTATTCGAGTCCATCCACTTGTATGTTCAGCTTTCAATGCTGACTTCGATGGAGACCAAATGGCTGTTCATGTTCCATTGTCAATACCTTCACAATTAGAAGCAAGAGTATTGATGATGGCAAGTCAGAATGTTTTACATCCAGCTAGTGGAAAACCTATTACATTACCTTCGCAAGACATGATTTTAGGTTGTTACTATTTAACTAGAGATAAAAAAGGGCAGATTGGTGAAGGAATGTCATTTGGATCAATTGACGAAGTAAAAATTGCTCATGATAATGGTAAAGTTGCTATGCATGCAATTATTAACGTTAGACATAATGGAGTTTGGCATAAAAATACTACTGCAGGAAGAGCAATATTTAATTCCATTATTCCAGATGAATTAGGTTATTATGATGAAATTGTTTCTAAGAAAAAACTTAGTTTTATCATTGGTGAATCTTTTGTAAAAGCCGGAAATCAACGAACAGTCCAATTGCTTGATGATCTTAAAGATATTGGTTTCAAAACTGCTACTATGAGCGGAGTATCAATTTCAATAAGCGATGTTATCATTCCTGACGCAAAGCACGATATAATTGATAGAGCAGAGCAAGAAGTAGATAAAATACAACAGCGTTTTGATAGACATGTCTTGACGGAAGGTGAAAGATATAATAAAGTCATTGATGTTTGGACAAAAGCTACAAGCGATGTAGCAGATGTAATGATGGACGGTCTTAGATCAGATGATCAAGGTTTTAATGCCTTATATATTTCATCTGATTCAGGAGCTAGAGGTAGTGGTGACCAAATAAAACAGCTTGCTGGTATGAGAGGATTGATGGCTAAGCCAAGAAAATCTATGATTGGTGGTGGTGAAATTATTGAGAGTCCAATTCAGTCTAACTTTAAAGAAGGTCTTTCTGTGATGGAGTATTTTATATCTACTCACGGTGCCAGAAAAGGTTTAGCTGATACAGCTCTTAAGACTGCAGATGCTGGTTATTTAACAAGAAGACTGGTTGATGTTGCGCAAGACGTTACTATTTATGAAGATGATTGTAAAACAATTAATGGAATCACCGTATCTGACCTAAAAGAAGGTGAAGAAATTGTTGAATCACTTGGTGAGCGTATTTTGGGAAGAACTTCTTCTGAAAAAATAGTTATTGATGGTGAAACTGTTGTTAAGCCTGGAGATATTTATGATGAAAAGTTGGCTGATCTTATAGTTGAAAATAATTTTAATAGTGTAAAAATAAGATCAATTCTCACATGCGAATCTAGAAGAGGCGTTTGTGCCAAATGTTACGGTTGGGATTTAACTAGAAGAAAGCTTGTTACAAAAGGTACAGCTGTTGGTATTATTGCTGCTCAAAGTATTGGAGAGCCAGGTACACAGCTAACTCTTAGAACTTTCCATATTGGTGGTACAGCTACTCGTATTGCTGAAGAATCAGATAAGAAGTCACGATTTAATGGTACTGCTAAGTTTACTAGCGATTATGAACCAGCTGAAACTTTAGATGAAGATGGATTTAATGTTGTAAGATGTTTATCTAGAAGTTCAAAACTATCAATTGTGGATTCAAAAGATAATGTTTTAGATGAATTAAATGTTCCTTATGGAGCAAATGTAAATGTTAATGAAGGTGACAAAGTTAAGAAGGGTATGACTCTTTTTTCTTGGGATCCTTATACAGACTTAATTCTTGCCAGACAGTCTGGAGTTATTAAAATGAAAGATTTCATTGAAGGTGACACTTATCAAGAAGAAGCTGTTGACGGTGGTAAAAAACAGAAAGTTGTTACTGAGTCAAAAGATAGAAGATTAAGTCCACAAATTGAAATTTATAGCAAAAAAGGTGATATTTTATCTGGTGGAACTATTCTACCAGTTAAAGCTACTTTAGTTGTGAATGATGGCCAAGATGTTGCTAAAGGACAAACATTAGTTAAAATTCAAAAAGACGTAGGAAAATCAAGAGATATTACTGGAGGTCTTCCAAGAGTTGCTGAATTATTTGAAGCTAGAAAACCTGCAAATCCAGCAGTTGTAACTGAGATTAATGGTACTGTTGAATTTGGAGAAATTAAAAGAGGTGTTAGAAAGGTATCAGTGGTACCTACTAATGGTAAGTCAATTACATATAAAATTCCTTATGGTAAACATGTTGTTGTCCATGAAGGAGATTTTATCACAGCTGGTACTCCATTTTGTGAAGGAGCTATTTCTCCATCTGATATTTTAACAATTCTTGGTCCTAATGCCGTAAGAGAGTATTTGGTAGATGAAATTCAAGAAGTTTATCGGTTACAAGGTGTTGGAATTAACGATAAACATATTGAAGTAATCGTTAATCAGATGATGAAGAAGGTTGTAATTAACGATCCTGGCGACAGTAAATATCTTCCTGGAGAAAGGTTAGATAAGCAGGATTTATTCGCAGATAATGATAGTATGAAAGGTATGGTAGTTATTGATGAATCTGGAGATTCAAACCTAGATGTAGGAACTATGATTTCACAAAATGAAGTTAAAGAGATGAATAAAGATTTGAAGTCTCAAGATAAAAACGTTATCAAGTTCCATAAAGCTAAACAAGCTACCTTTGAACCAATTTTAATGGGCATTACTCAATCATCATTAAATACAAATAGTTTTATATCAGCTGCTTCATTCCAAGAAACAACAAGAGTCTTAACAGATGCTGCTACAGCATCTAAGACAGATCATCTATTAGGTTTAAAGGAAAATGTTGCATTAGGAAGGTTAATTCCTGCTGGAACAGGTTTCCCTGAGCTTGATAAAGTTAGGCTTACTAAGGATGAAGAATCTGATATTGTTGAAGAGCAAAGTTAGATTATTAAGATTATGATTTTTTAGTCCAATTTGAATAATCCTACGCGTAGAAGAAAAAGTTTGATTCTTCCGTGTTATAACGATATATTCGCCCGGACTTTTAAAAATATAAAAGGAAATATATATGCCAACTGTAAATCAGTTAATAAGAAAGAGTAGAAAGAAAATAGTCAATAAATCGGCTAGTAGAGCGCTTGAAAAAAGCCCTCAAAAGAGAGGTGTATGTACTCGTGTTTATACTACTACTCCTAAGAAGCCTAATTCTGCGCTTAGAAAAGTAGCAAGAGTAAGATTAACTAATGGTATTGAAGTTAATGCATATATTCCTGGTGAAGGACACAACCTTCAAGAGCACTCAATTGTATTAATTGAAGGCGGTAGGGTTAAAGACCTTCCAGGTGTTAGATTTCATATTGTTCGTGGTTCATTGGATACTGCAGGTGTAAATGATAGAAAAACAAGTAGATCTCGTTACGGAGCTAAGAAACCTAAGAGTTAATAATGAGAAGAAGAAGACCAGAAAGAAGAACAATTAATCCAGATCCTAAGTTTAATGACTTACAAATTTCTAAGTTTATGAATTATCTTCTTACGGATGGTAAGAAAGGTATTGCAGAAAAAATATTATATGATGCCTTTGATATAGTTCAAGATAAAAGTAAAAAAGATCCTATTGATATTTTCAAGAAGGCTCTTAATAATGCATCTCCTCATGTTGAGGTAAAATCAAAAAGAATTGGTGGTGCTACATATCAAGTACCAATTGAAGTTCCTTCCAGAAGACAGTTTTATCTTGCTTCGCAATGGATTATTGAAAGTGCTAAAAAAAGATCTGGTAGTTCAATGTCTAATAGACTTGCTGGAGAAATTTTATCTGCATCTAACAATGAAGGTTCTGCTATTAAGAAAAAAGAAGATACGCATCGTATGGCTGAGGCAAATAAAGCATTTGCTCATTTTGGGAGAGGTAGATAATGTCAACTGATTTAAAAATTGTTAGAAATATTGGAATTATGGCTCATGTTGATGCTGGAAAAACCACTTTAACAGAAAGAATGCTCTATTATGCAGGTAAAACTCATAAAATTGGTGAGGTTCACGACGGAGCAGCTACAATGGATTGGATGGAGCAGGAGCAAGAAAGAGGTATTACTATTACATCCGCTGCTACAACTTTTTACTGGAATAAAAATAGAGTCAATTTAATTGACACACCTGGTCACGTTGATTTTACAATGGAAGTAGAAAGGTCCCTTAGAGTGCTTGATGGAGCTGTAGCGGTATTTTGTGCAGTTGCTGGTGTAGAGCCACAAAGTGAAACTGTTTGGCGTCAAGCAACAAAATACGATGTTCCTAGAATTGCATTTATTAATAAAATGGATAGAGTTGGTGCAGATTTTTACAATGCTATTGATACCATGAAAAAAAGACTTGGTGCTAAGCCATTACCAATTGCACTTCCTATTGGAGCAGGTGAAGATTTTAGAGGAATTATAGATTTAACTAATATGAAAGCTATTCAGTATAATGAAAGCTCTCAAGGTGCTGAATTTGAATTCATTGATATTCCAGACGAATTAAAAGCAGATGCTGATAAATGGAGAAACTTTTTAGTTGAAGAAGTTGCAAGTTTTGATGATACGTTAATGGAAAAATATTTAGAAGGTGAAGAAATATCTCCTGATGAGATTAAAGACGCTTTGAAAAAAGGATGTCTGGAGAGTGCTTTTGTTCCAACTTTATGCGGATCAGCATTTAAAAATAAAGGTGTACAAAGAGTATTAGATGCGGTTATTGACTTTCTTCCTTCTCCAACAGATGTAGGAAGCATTCAAGGGTCATCTGTTGATAATCCTGACGATAGTGTAGAAGTTAAGAATTCTGTTGATGGTTCATTCACTGCTCTCGCATTTAAAATTGCTACTGACCCATTTGTAGGAAAATTAACTTATATCAGAGTATATTCTGGTTCTTTGAAAAAAGGTTCTTTCTGTATCGATTCAAATACTGGCGAAAAACAAAGAGTTTCAAGAATTCTCCAGATGCACGCTAACAAAAGAGAAGAGTTGGATGAAGCTAAAGCAGGAGAGATTGTTGCTGTTATTGGATTGAAAGATGTTAGAACTGGACATACCTTATCAGAAAAAGGCGATGTTACTTTAGAATCCATGGAGTTTCCTGATCCAGTTGTTTCTGTATCAATTGAACCTGTTTCTAAAGGTGACCAAGATCAGTTGGCAAAAGGAATGAATAAATTAAGTGAAGAGGACCCAACCTTTAAAGTAAAAGTTGACAATGAAACTGGTCAGACTGTTATTTCAGGTATGGGTGAGGTTCATCTAGAAATTATTATTGATCGCTTGAAAAGAGAATTTAATGTAAATGCCAATGTTGGTAAGCCACAAGTATCATTCAGAGAAGCAATTCAAAAACCAGTTGATAAAATTGACGAAAAATTTGTTCGACAATCTGGTGGTAGAGGGCAATATGGCCATGTAGTAATTAATGTAAAACCAACTGCACAAGGCGAAGGATATAAATTTATTAATAGTATCGTTGGTGGTGTAATTCCTAGAGAATACATTCCAGCAGTCGACGCAGGTATCCAAGAACAGTTAAAAAATGGTGTCTTGTATGGTTATCCAATCCCTGATGTTGAAGTTGAATTAGTGTTTGGTTCATATCATGATGTTGATTCTTCTGAAATTGCATTCAAAGTTGCTGGCTCAAGAGCAATAGCAAAGGCTTGCAAGTCTGCTAATCCTGTATTGATGGAGCCAATTATGGCTGTAGAAGCAACTACGCCAGATGACTATTTAGGCGATGTTATTGGCGATATTAACTCCAGAAGAGGTAAAGTTGAGTCAATGGAGCAGCAAGGTACTAATCAGCAAATTAAAGCTGCAGTTCCTTTAAGTGAAATGTTTGGATATGCAACTGATCTAAGATCTCTTTCACAGGGTAGAGCGAATTTTCATATGGACTTTAGTGAATACGCAAAAGTGCCTGCTTCAATTACAGAAAAATTAATGAAAACAGAAGCAAAGGACGGAGAGTAATCAATCATGGCTAAAGATTTAATTAGAATTTCATTAAAAGCTTACGATCATAAGTTGCTCGATAAGTCAGCTGAAAAAATTATTAGAACTGCAAAGTCAACTGGAGCTATTATTTCAGGACCAATTCCTTTGCCAACGAAAAGAACTGTATATACTGTTTTAAGATCACCTTTTATTGATAAAAAATCTAGAGAGCAGTTTCAAACAAAAGTTCATAAAAGAGTAGTAGATATTGTTAATTCAACACCTAAGACTGTGGAGTCATTGATGAAATTAGATCTTCCATCAGGTGTAGATATTGAGATTAGAGGATAAGTAGATAAAATGTACGGCTTAATTGGTAAAAAAGTTAAAATGACCCAAATTTTTAATGAAAATGGTCATGTTGTACCTGTCACGCTTGTTGAAGCTGGTCCTTGTACTGTTTCTCAAATTAAAGAAGAAAAAGATAACGGTTATAACGCAGTTCAATTAGCGTATGGTCAAAAATCAAAAAACAATACTAATAAACCAACAACAGGTCATTTGTCTAAGGCTGGATTAGAAACAGCTAAAGTTTTAGCAGAGTTTAAGTCTATAGAAGATTTTGAATATAAGCTTGGACAACAGTTTGATGCTTCAATTTTTAATGTTGGTGAAATAATTGACGTAAGAGCTAAATCAAAAGGTAAAGGTTTTGCAGGAACTATTAAAAGACACAACTTTGCAAGACAAGATGCGACTCATGGTAATAAGCATACTGAAAGAGCTCCAGGTTCTATTGGACAAGCATCATGGCCTTCAAGGGTTTTTAAAGGAATGAGAATGGCCGGAAGAATGGGCTCAGATAATGTAACAGTTAAAAATTTAGAAATAGTAGATATCGACAATAAAAATAATTTATTATTTATTAAGGGAGCAATTCCTGGTGCAAATAATTCACCAGTATTTTTGTTTAAAAAATGAAGATTAAATCAATAGATACCAGTAAAGATTTTACTTTGAAAGACAATGTTTTCAAAGTTGAAATGAACTCGCAAGCAGTTTATCAGTCTGTTGTTGCAGAAATGAATAATGCTAGACAAGGAACGAGTTCATCTAAAAACAGATCTTTGGTTTCTGGTGGAGGTAAAAAGCCTTTTAGACAGAAAGGTACTGGTAACGCTAGACAAGGTACTAGCAGATCTCCATTGAATAGAGGCGGAGGTGTTATTTTTGGTCCAAGCCCAAAATATTACTTCAAGAAAGTTAATGCTAAAACTAAGCAGCTTGCTTTTAAATGCATATTATCTGATAAGGTTAAAAATGATTCATTTAAAGTGGTTGAATCATTTCCTAATCAACCTAAAACCAAAGAATTTATATCTTTTTTAAGAAAAAATAATCTTGATGGTAGAAAGTTAACAATTATCTCTTCAGTAATTGACGATAACCTTTCTCTAGCATCAAGAAATGTACCTTATGTTTCATTAGTTAAAGCTAATTCTTGTTCAGTTAAAGATTTATTTGATAATGAGTTAATACTTATTGATGTATCTGGACTAGAGGATCTTTCAAATAGATTTGGAGGTAAAAACTAATGAAGCATTTTTCAAAGATTTTGATTAGACCTATTGTTACTGAAAAGATGACAGCCTTACAAGAAACTGAAAATAAATACGCTTTTGAGATACCTTCTGATATCAATAAGATTGATGTTAAAAAAGCTGTTGAAGAAAAATTCAATGTAAAAGTTTCTAAGGTTGCAATCTCTAACAGAAAAGGTAAAGCAAAGCAAATGACAGTTAAAAGTAATGGTCGAACTATAAGAACTGATGGATTTGCTAAGAGTAAAAAAAGAGCCATTGTTACATTAATAGATGGTTATAATATAGATTTATTTAGCGTATAGGTATTTTAAATGGCTATAAGACAACTTAAACCGGTAACTCCAGCATCTAGATTTACTTCTAGACCAGATTTTTCTGAAATTACAACTGATAAGCCAGAGAAATCTTTGGTTAGAAAACTCAAGAAAACTGGTGGTAGAAATAATAAAGGTCGTATCACTTCTAGAAGAAGAGGTGGCGGGCATAAAAGAAGCTATAGAATCATCGATTTTAAAAGAAATAAATTTGATATCGAGGGTAAAGTAGCAACAATTGAATATGATCCAAACAGAAGTGCATTTATTGCCTTAATTCACTATATCGATGGTGAAAAAAGATATATTATTCAGCCTGATGGTTTAAAAGTTGGAGATAAAATTATTTCCAGCGAAAAGGCTGAGCTAAAAACTGGAAATGCAATGCAGTTAAAAAATATTCCATCTGGACAATTTGTTCATAATATTGAAATGATTCCTGGAAAAGGAGCCCAGATGGCTAGAAGCGCAGGTGCATATGTTCAAGTTATGGCTCATGACAACAATTATGTTACTCTTAAAATGCCATCAGGAGAAGTTAGAATGGTACCTGAAAAATGCTTAGCAACTGTAGGTGTTGTAGGAAATAAACAACACGAGTTGGTTCGTTCAGGAAAAGCTGGAAGATCAAGATGGCTTGGAAGACGACCAAAAGTTAGAGGTGTAGCGATGAATCCAGTTGATCATCCAATGGGTGGTGGTGAAGGTAAAAGTTCTGGAGGTAGACATCCTGTTTCACCATGGGGTAAGCAAACAAAAGGTTTAAAAACCCGTAAAAAGAATAAAAAATCAAATGCTTTAATTATTAAAAGGAGAAATGATTAATGGCTAGATCCATTAGAAAAGGTCCTCATATTGATATGAAACTTTTAAAAAAGGTTCATAAAATGGAAGAATCTTCAAAAAAGTCTGTTATTAAGACTTGGGCTAGAAACTCAATTATCCTTCCAGACTTTGTAGGCCATACATTTGCCGTTCATAATGGAAATAAGTTTATTCCAGTTTTCATTACTGAAAATATGGTAGGTCACAAACTAGGTGAATTTTCTCCAACAAGAACATTTAGAATGCATTCTGGAGATAGAAAGAAAAAATAATGATGGAAATTGTATCAAAAGCAAATAGTGTTAGAATTTCTCCAAAAAAATTGAGAAAGGTAGCTGATTTAGTTAGAGGTTTAAACGTAAATAAAGCTCTTAACTCTTTAAGTCATATGGATGAAAAAGGTGCAGCTATTATTTTAAAAACTTTATCTTCAGCCATTGCTAATGCTGATAATAACGAAGATTTTAATCTTGATATGAATTCAGTTAATGTAAAAACTATTACTGTTGATGAAGGCCCAGCATTAAAAAGATTTAGAGCAAGAGCTCAAGGGCGAGCAAACAGAATTAAGAAGAGAACTAGTCACTTAAAAATTGTTATAGGGTAAATAGATGGGACAAAAGACACATCCAAAAGGACTTAGATTAGAAGTTAATAAAAATTGGACTTCCAATTGGTTTCCAAAGAAGAATGCCTATGCTACTGATTTGGCTCAAGATATTAAGTTAAGAAAGTATTTAAAGAAAAGACTACAAGACGCTTCAGTTGCTTCTGTAAATATTGAAAGAACTTCTCAGGCAATTACTGTTACAATACATACTGCTAGACCAGGTATTGTAATTGGTAGAGGCAGTGAAGAGAGTTGCTAGACTGAAAAAAGAAGTTGCTAAGCTATGTAATACTGAAGATATACATCTAAATATTAACGAAGTAAAACGTCCAGAATTAAATGCAGAATTGGTTGGCCAAAATATTGCTTCTCAGTTGGTTAAAAAAATGCCATACAGAAGAGTTTTAAATAAAACTATGCAATCAACTATGAGAATGGGTGCTGAAGGAATTAGAATTAATGTATCTGGTAGATTAGGTGGTGTTGAAATTGCAAGATCTGAAAGATTTATGGAGGGAAGAGTACCTCTTCATACTTTGAGAGCAGATATAGATTATGCACTTGTTGAAGCACATACTACTTACGGTATTATTGGAATTAAAGTTTGGATTTGTAACGGATTTGCAAAGGCTAAGAAATAATGTTAGAACCAAAAAAGATTAAATACAGAAAAGTCCACAGAGGAAACCGTAAAGGAATGGCTAAAGGTGGTACTGAGGTAAACTTTGGTAGTTATGGTATGAAAGCAATGGAGCCAGGATGGATTACTGCTAGACAAATAGAAGCAACAAGAATTTCTATATCTAGAAGAGTAAGAAAAGTAGGAAAGATGTGGATTAGAATTTTTCCAGATAAACCTATTACAAAGAAACCTCTTGAAACAAGAATGGGTAAAGGTAAAGGTTCTCCTGAATATTGGGTAGCTAATGTTAGACCAGGAAGAATTTTATTTGAAGTTGAAGGAATATCAAAAGAATTGGCTCAAGAAGCTTTTAGAATTGCTGGAAATAAGCTAGCAATCAAAACAAAATTAGTATCTAGAAGAGGTTTAGATGAAAATTGAAGATCTTAGAAAACTGTCTGAAAATGACTTGAAATCAAGATTGATTGATAATATGGAAAGTTTACAAAAGTATCGTTTCCAAAAATCTATTCAACAATTAGAAGATTACAAGCTTATTTCTGAAATGAAAAAAGAGAATGCTAAGATTAATACTATATTAAAAGAATTATCTTTAAATGGAGAAAATAATTAATGGATAGAAATGCTCAAAGAATGGTAGGAAAAGTTATTTCAAATGCAATGGACAAAACTGTTGTAGTGAGCGTTGAAAGACTTGTGAAACACAAGCTTTATAAGAAATATATGAAAAGATCTAAAAAATACTATGCTCATGATGAAAAGAACGCATTTAATGTCGGAGATACCGTTCAAATAGTTGCTTCTAAACCTTTGAGCAAGACTAAAAGATGGAGAGCTTCTAAGCTTATTAGCGGTAGTAAAAAATAATGATTCAACAGGAAACAAGATTAAAAGTAGCAGATAATTCTGGAGCCAAAGTTGTACAATGCTTTAAAGTATTGGGCGGTTCAAAGAAAAGATATGCGAGCATTGGAGATATTATAGTTGTATCTGTCAAATCATCGACTCCTGGCGGTATGGTTAAAAAGGGTGAAGTTGCTAGAGCAGTTGTTGTTCGTGTGAAAAAAGAAGTCAGAAGAAGAGATGGCTCTTATATTAGATTTGATGATAATGCTGCAGTGATATTAAATGCTCAGAATGAGCCAAAAGGAACAAGGATCTTTGGTCCTGTAGCAAGAGAATTAAGAGAAGGTGGGTATATGAAAATTATTTCAATGGCCCCAGAGGTATTATAAATGAAAATTAAAAAAGATATGATGGTTAAAGTTGTTTCTGGAAACTTCAAAGGTATGACTGGAAAAGTGCTAAAAGTAATTCCTCACTCTCAACGTGCAATTGTTGAAGGTGTTGCATTAACAAAAAGAGCAGTACGTCCAACTCAAGAGAATCCACAAGGAGGTTTTTCTGAAAGAGAAAGATCGTTACATATTTCTAACTTGATGGCTCTGGAAGGTGATGATGCTTCAAGAATTGGTTATAAAATTCTTGATGATAAATCTAAAGTTAGAGTTTCAAAAAGAAGTGGCAAAGAATTAGGATAAATGATGAGTATTCCAAATTATAAGAAAAAATATTTAGATGAAGTAAGACCTCATTTAATGAAAAAGTTTGAATTTACTAGCATTATGCAGGTCCCAAAAATTGAAAAAATTACTTTAAATATTGGAATTGGTAATGCAAAAGACAATAAAAAGGCATTGCAGTCTGCCTTAGAAGAGTTGATGTTAATAACTGGTCAAAAGCCTGTTGTTACTACTGCTAAAAAGGATATTTCTAACTTTAAGGTTAGAAGAGGTTTCCCTGTTGGTTGTAAAGTTACTCTTAGAAAAGACTTTATGTATGAGTTTTTAGAAAGATTGTGTGCAGTTGCATTACCTAGAACTAGAGATTTTAGAGGTTTATCTTTTAAATCTTTTGATGGAATGGGTAATTATAGTTTTGGAATTAAAGAACAAGTTGTTTTTGCTGAGATAGATTATGACAAAGTTGATTCAATTAGAGGTATGGATGTAATTATTACAACTTCATCATCAAATGATGATATTTGTTATGAACTATTGAGAGCTATGGGTTTACCTATAAGAGAAAAAAATGTTGTAAACAATGTTGAGGAGCAGGATGGCTAAAAAATCAAAAATTGTAAGAGAGTTTCATTTACAGAAAAAAGTTCAAAGACATTTTGAATTAAGAAAAGAATTAAGAGCAATAATTAAAAATCCAAATGTATCGGACGAAGAGAAAGAAAAAGCTATTATTAAAATGCAAAAACTTCCTAGATCTTCTAGTGCTTCAAGATTAACAAATCGTTGCGCTGTATCAGGAAGACCAAAAGGATATATGAGAAAATTTGGATTATCAAGAATAACATTTAGAGAGCTTGCACTTAAGGGTGAATTACCAGGTGTAACAAAGGCAAGTTGGTAGGAGAAATATATGTCAATGACAGATCCAATAGCAGACTTTTGTACTAGAATCAGAAATGGTTATGCTGCAAAAAAGAGATGGGTTGATGTTCCTTCGTCTACCTTAAAGAAAAGATTATCTCTTGTTCTTAAAGAAGAAGGGTATATAGATAATTTTGTTTTTGTTGATAAGGAAGATAGTAAAGAAGACATTAGATTATATCTCAGATATAATGAAAACTCCCCTGCTATTACAACAATTGAAAAAATTAGTAAACCTGGAAAAAGGGTGTATGTTGCATGTTCTGAAATTCCAAGAGTATTAAATGGTTTGGGAATCAGCGTTTTATCAACTCCTAAAGGAGTAGTGAGTAATAAAGTAGCTAGAGAATTAAAAGTTGGAGGAGAGTTGCTCTGCAACGTTTGGTAGTATGTCAAGAGTTGGAAATAGATTAATTAATATTCCTGACGGCGTTTCTTTAGAAAATAAAGAAAGCCAGTTAATGGTTAAAGGTCCCAATGGAAGCCTTATGGTAAACTTATGTGACGAAGTTTCAGTCAATATTGATGATAAAGTCATGAATCTTTCAAGAAAATCTGAAGATAAAGTTGCAAAATCTATGCATGGTACTACAAGACAGTTAATTTTTAATGCTATTGAAGGTGTTACAAATGGTTTTTCAAAGCACCTTGAAATTATTGGAGTTGGTTTTAATGTCAAATCTCAGAGTAATAGGTTAATATTTCAGTTAGGTTTTTCACATGATATTGCATTTGATTTACCGGAGGGTATTGAAGCAGTTGCAAATAAAACCTCGCTTGAAATTAAAGGCGCTGATAAACAGTTAGTCGGTCAAGTAGCTGCTAAGATTAGATCTTTAAAGAAGCCTGAGCCATACAAAGGAAAAGGTATTAGATATAAGGATGAATATGTTCGTTCAAAACAAGGTAAAACAGTTGGAGGGGGCGAATAATGAGAGCTTTAAAACTTAAGAAAGAACAATACTTAAGAAGAAGAAAAAGATCAAAAAAAGCTTTTGCTAATAAAGATGAAATGAGATTATGTATTTTTAAAAGTACTAATCACATTGAAGCACAAATCATTGATGATTTTAATCAAAAGACCATTGTTTCTGCATCTTCAAAAGAAAAAGAGTTTTCAAAGAAAAAGGTGACTAAAACTGAACTTGCAGCACTTGTTGGAACTTCTCTTTCTAAAAGAGTAAAAGGAAAAAAGATTAATAAAATTTATTTCGATAGAAATGGATTTAGATACCACGGTAGAGTTAAGTCTTTAGCTGATGCAGCTAGAGAAGGTGGTCTTAAATTTTAAATGGAGCATAAATGAGTATGATAAATTTTTCTGAACTTGATTTAAAAGAAGAATCAGTTATTAGAATTAATAGAGTAGCTAAGGTTAATTCACGTGGAAAAAGGTTTAGTTTTTCTACTCTTGTAGCAATTGGTGATGGTAAATCGTATGTAGGTATTGGTTCTGGAAAAGCTAATGAAGTTATTGTCTCAATAAATAAGGCTAAAGAAAACGCTAGACAAAACTTGGTTAAAGTTCCAGTAATAAATTATACTATTCCTCATGAAATAATTGGAAAGCATGGCGCTAGCAGAGTTTTATTAAAGCCTGCTCCCTATGGTACAGGTATCATTGCCGGTTCTGCAGTTAGATTAATTATGGAACAAGTTGGAATTAATAATATTTATTCAAAAGTATTAGGATCTAATAATGCTATGAATGTTGCTAAAGCTGTTATGAATGCGTTAACTAGCTTACAAGATGTAAGAGTTGTAGCTAAGAAGAGAGGAAAAACACCTAAAACACTTTTTGAGATTTAAAATGGCTAAAAAACAATTAAAAATAACACAAATTAAAAGCAGAATTGGGTATTCAAGAAAAGCTAAAGCCACACTTGATGCTTTAGGGCTCACTAAAATGAATAAATCAGTTATTAAAGAAGCAAATGAAGCTATAGTGGGTATGATTAAGAAAATTGATTATTTAGTAAAGGTAGAAGAAGTATGAAACTAGTTAAACCAACAAATGCACTCAAAAAATCTAAAAGAGTTGGAAGAGGTCATGGTTCTGGTTTAGGAACTACTGCTGGTAGGGGTCATAAAGGTGCCGGTCAGAGAAGTGGTCACAAATACCGTTTTTGGTTTGAAGGGGGTCAAATGCCTCTACATAGAAGAGTGCCAATGAGAGGATTTAATAATTCTAATTTTGCAAAAACATTTGAAATAGTAAATCTTTCACAGATTTCTAAGCTTAAAGTGAAGAATGTTGATGCTGAAGTAATGTCAAAAAATGGACTTATTTCATCTAGTTTTGCACCAGTGAAAGTTTTAGGAAATGGATCCATTGATAAAGCGGTTAATGTTACCGCATCTTCATTTAGCGATTCTGCAGCAAAAAAAATTGAGGATGCTGGAGGAAAGGCTACCACTCTGTGATTGAAAAAATAAGAAATATTTTTGCAATACCAGAGCTTAGGAGAAAAATTTTATTTACCTTAGGTATTCTAGTAATTGTAAGGCTTGGTTCTCAGGTGCCAATTCCAGGTATAAATCCGGACGCATTAAGACAAACTATGGAATCTTTGAATGATACATTTTTTGGCTTATTTAACTTGTTTACTGGTGGTGCTTTTGGTCAAGCTGCAATTTTTGGTTTAGGAATTATGCCATATATTTCTGTTTCCATTGTTATTCAAATTTTACAAACTACACTACCTTATTTTCAAAGACTTGCTATGGAAGGTGAGAGCGGAAGAGCAAAAATTACTCAAATAACAAGATATGGAACTGTAGTTCTAGCTTTTGTTCAATCTATTTTTATTTCTTTATTACTTGAAAGTTACGGTATTGTTTTAGATCCAGGTTTTCTTTTTAGATTTACTGCTGTAGTAAGTATTACCACTGGTACTATGCTTTTATTGTGGCTTGGTGAAAAAATTACTGAACATGGAATTGGAAATGGTATTTCTTTAATTATTATGGTTGGTATTATAGCAGGATTTCCAAATGTAGTAATTTCTGAAATTTCATATTTTCAACAAGGTGTAAGAGGAATTCTTTCTGAATTATTTTTAATGCTTCTTTTCTTCTTTTTAGTGATGATGATTATTTTGGTTCAACAAGGTGTAAGAAAAGTTCCAGTTCAATACGCAAGAAGAATTGTAGGTCGTAAAGTATATGGAGGTCAGAATACTTATTTACCTTTAAAAATTAATACTGCTGGAGTAATTCCAATTATTTTTGCTCAATCCATAATTCTTATTCCAGGTACTATTGCAACGTTTTTTGGACAAGATGCAACTCAATCAAACTTTATTTCTTTATTTGCTATGGACCACTGGTTTTCTAATACAATGTTTGCATTGTTGATTATATTTTTCACTTATTTTTATACTGCATTACAATTTGATCCAAATCAAGTATCTTCGACTTTAAAACAACAGGGTGGTTTTATCCCTGGAGTTAAACCAGGAAAAAAGACAGCTGAGTTTATTGAAAATATTTTAACTAGAGTTACACTACCAGGTGCTTGTTTCTTAGGTTTTATAGCTCTTATGCCATACTTCCTTCAGCAATTTGCTGGATTAGATTATGCTTATGCATCATTTTTTGGTGGAACAAGTTTGCTTATTGTTGTTGGTGTTGGATTAGATACTTTAAGTCAGATAGAGTCTCATTTATTATCAAGACATTATGATGGTTTTTTAACTAAAGGTAAGGTAAGAAGTAGACGTGGTTGATATTAATAATCATATTGAAGTTAATGCTATATCTGAAAGCTGTCAGATCCTTTCAGATACTCTTGATTTGGTAGAGAAAAGTATTTTTCCAGGTCAATCAGTTTTGGAGTTAGATAAAATAGCTGAAAATTACATTAGTTCATGTAATGCCAAACCTGCGTTTAAAGGCTATGATGGATTTCCAGCTACTCTAACTGTTTCTATTGATGATGAGATCGTTCATGGAATCCCAAAAGATGTAGTGCTTGTTGAAGGACAAATTGTAAGTATTGATTGCGGAGTAATTAAAAATGATTTTTATAGTGATTCAGCAAGAACAATAGCTGTAGGTAAAATTTCTGAAGAAAAGCAAAGATTGTTAGATGTAACAAAAAAAGCATTAGAAATTGGGATTAAAAATGCTGTTATTGGAAATAAAATATTTGATATAAGCAATTCAATACAAGAATATGTTGAATCCGAAGGTTTTTCAATTGTTAGAGAGTTGGTTGGTCACGGTATTGGTAGGCAATTACATATCAAGCCTCAAGTTCCAAATTTTTCCAACCCTGTAACTGCAGATTTAAATGTTGAATTGAAAGAAGGAATGTGTTTAGCTATTGAACCTATGGTAAATGTAGGAACTAGACATATTAAAACTGATAGCGATGGATGGACAATTAGGACAGAAGATGGTAGTGCAAGTGCACACTTTGAACATTCAATTCTTATCACTAAGTTCCAACCCAGAATTTTAACGTAAGAAAAAATGGCAAAACAAGAATCTATAGAAGTAGAAGGTACTATTAAGGAAGCTTTACCTGGAGCAAGATTTAGGGTAACAATAAATCTTGGAGGAAAAGAGCATGAAGTTTTAGCCCATGTTAGCGGTAAGATGAGAATGCACTTTATTAAAATGCTTCCTGGAGATAAAGTTGATTTACAATTATCTCCTTATGACTTAACTAGAGGTAGAATAACATTTAGGCAATAATTATGAAAGTAAGAGCGTCAGTTAAAAAAAGAAGTAGAGATTGTATTATCGTTCGAAGAAAAGGACGTATTTATGTTATTAATAAGAAGAACCCTAGATTTAAACAGAGGCAAGGATAATGGCTAGAATAGCAGGTGTAGATATACCAAAAGATAAAAAAGTAGCATATTCTTTAAGATATGTGCACGGGATTGGGTTAAAAACTGCTCTTGATATTTGTGAACAAGCTAAAGTTGATCCTAATACTCGCGTAACTGATTTATCATCAAAGCAAGAAGATGAAATCAGAAAAGTTATTGTAGATCTTAAAGCTTCTTATTGAAGGTGAGCTTAGAAGTGAAAATTTAAAAAATGTTAAAAGATTACAAGATATTGGTAGCTACAGAGGTGTTAGACATAGAAAATCTCTGCCAGTTCGAGGTCAAAGAACTAAAACCAATTCTCGTACAAGAAGAAGTAAGAAAAGACAAACAATTTCATTAGGTAAGAAGGCAGTATAATATGGCTACACAGGCTAGATCTAGTAAGAAAAAGAAAAAAATTAATCCAAACGGTGTTGTGCACATTAAAGCAACATTCAACAACACAAATATAACAGTTTCAGATGAATTTGGTAATGTTGTTGCTTGGGCAACAGCTGGAAAAGCAGGCTTTAAGGGTTCTAGAAAAAATACTGCCTATGCAGCAACTGTTGCTTCAGAGAAAGTCGCAAGTGAAGTAGTAAGTATGGGTATGACCACTGTAGCCGTAAGAGTTAAAGGACCTGGTGCAGGAAGAGAATCAGCTATTAGAGCTTTATCTGCTGCAGGGTTGCAAGTTACATCAATTTCTGATGTCACACCATTACCTCATAACGGATGTAGACCTAAAAAACAGAGAAGAGTATAAAGAATGGCAAAATTAAATACACCTAAAGGTAAGTTAGTTAGAAAACTTGGAGTAAATATCTTTGGAAATCCTAAGTTTGATAGATTATTATCAAAAAAAGGGTATGGTCCAGGACAACATGGTAAATCTGGTAAAAGATTCTCTACATATTCTGTTCAGTTACAAGAAAAGCAAAAAATTAAGTTCACTTATGGAATGCTTGAAAAACAGTTTAGAAACTATTTTGAAAAAGCTTCTCAAATGAAAGGTGAAACCGGACTTAATCTTCTTGTTATGCTTGAATCTAGATTGGATAATGTGATTTATAAGTTAGGTTTTGCACCGACTAGACCAGCTGCAAGACAGTTAGTTAGTCATGGTCATTTTTTAGTAAATAACAAAAAAGTTAATATTGCTTCATATAGATTAAAGCCTGGCGATTCAATTACAGTTAGAGATAAGAGTAAAAAATTAGATATTATTTTAAATGCAATTAAAATGGTTAAAGGCGATTTAAATATTTCATGGTTATCTGTCGATAAGGCTAAAATGGAAGGAACATTTGTTAGTTTTCCTGAACGAGATGAGATTGATTTAACTTTGAACGAACAATTAGTTGTTGAATACTATTCAAGATAAAGGAAGAAACATGAGCAATGATTTAAAATTTAAAATTTCACATAAAGTTACTGAAGATAATTCAAGTAATTTTACCATAAAACCTCTAGATAGAGGTTATGGAATTACTATCGGTAATTCTTTAAGAAGAGCTCTTCTTACAGCTGTACCTGGCGCTGCAATTACTAATGTTAAAATTGAAGGTGCTCATCATGAATTTTCCACTATTGACGGGGTAACAGAGGACGTTGCTGATATTATAATGAATTTAAAAGGCGTTCGTTTTCATTTGTTTGAAAGTAAAGTTGAACCAATTTTTTTAAAAGTTAAAGGTCCTAATGCTTTTACAGCTGCTGATATTCAGGCTGTTAGCGATGATTTCACTATTTTAAATCCAGATCATCATATTACAGATATTGCTAAAGGTACAACACTTGAAGTTGAATTGAGACTTGGAATTGGAAAGGGTTATAAATCAAGCGAGGAGAACAAATTAAATAACTCCCCAGTTGGCATGATACCTATTGATAGTATTTTTAATCCAGTGACAAAAGTTTCTTTTAATGTTTCTCCGCTTCCAGGAGCAAAAGAAGACACAGAAATGCTTTCATTAAATGTTACAACAGATGGATCAATCACTCCAATTGATGCTGTAAGTTATTGTTCTTCTGTTTTATCAGAGCATTACAATATTATAAATTCAATAAGCAATCCATCAATTCTTGAAATAGATAAACCTGTAAGTGAAGAAATTCTACAAATTCGTAAACTTCTTGAATCATCTATTGATGAAATGGAACTATCAGTAAGAAGTCATAATTGTCTTGAAGCAGCGGGTATTACTTTGATTGGAGAGCTAGTTGACAAGGACGAAGCTGAAATGCTTGAATATAAGAATTTCGGAAGAAAGTCATTAAACGAGCTTATTGAAAAACTTGAAACAATGGGATTAAAGTTTGGAATGGATACTAGTCCTTACACTGAAGACGAAGCATAATGAGAAAAAGAATATCATCAAGAAAGTTTGGTAAATTATCTGCACATAGAAAAGCTATGATGTCTAACCTTGCAAGTTCATTGATTGAACACAAACGCATTAAGACAACGCACCAAAAAGCTCTAGAGTTAAGAAAATTTATTGAACCAATGATTACAAAAGCTAAAAATCATACTGTTCATAATAGGCGTGAAGTTTTGAAAAAAATCCACAATGATGATGCAGTTAAAACTCTTTTTGATGTAATTGCTCCAAGCTATACTGATAGACCTGGAGGTTATACTAGAATTATTAAGCTTGGATCAAGAGTAAATGATGCTGCTAAAATATCTTTAATTGAATTCGTAGACAAATTTAATTTTGATACTGAAGAAGTAGTTGATGTTACTGAAGATTCTCCGGTTGAAGAAGAAGTTAAAGAATAATTAAATTTCTTTAATAATTTTTACTAAGTATTTCTCATCAATTTCACAAAAAGCATTGTATATGTTTGAATCAACATCCAAAACATATTTTATACCATCAATATCAAAGGGAATACAAAGCTCTGATTTGCTATCATTATCACATACAATGTGACCTTGAAAAGTATTTACATCTTCAATATTTAAAATTTTATTTTTTAAAATTGCAGTACCACAGACTCCATCAAAATTAATAGGACTGCAAGGTATTTTGTTTGCACAATATTCTGATACAAGAAGTTTATCATTTTCTTGAAAATAAAAACCACAAAAAATCCAGCTTTCAAATGATTCAAAAAGCAATTTTGAGATAAATTTAAGCTTATTACTTTCAGATGCGCTTTTAATACTTTCGATACATTTTATATATATTTTTTCTTTATTTTTAGATGATAACATTATTCTAAAAATATGAAAAATATCAAAAAACCAATAATCATTTCTGGTATACCTAGATCTGGAACAACTCCCTTAGGTAGTGTACTATCATCTATTAAAGGTTTTTCGATGATTTATGAGCCATTTAACGCGAACCAGGGTATGATTGATGTTCAATTCAATTACCCTTATCCTGGTAAGAATATTTCTGTTGAAGAATTCCAATCGATTTTTAATAATCTTATACAATTTAAATCTAGTTTTAAAAAAGGATATTTAAAGCATGATAGTTTAGCAAAAAGAATTTTTAAAACTTTTTTTGGCAATGAAAGTTCTTTATCCTATTTCAAGGCTAAAAAAAGCTCAAGTACTAATCAATTATTGATAAAAGATCCATTTCTATTATTTAGTTCAAAAGAGCTTATGCTTAAATCATAAAGTAATAATTTGTTACAGACCTTTAATGCCTCTAGCTGCTAGTTTCAAAAGAATGAAGTGGGACTTTAAAGAATTTGAAGACTTAATAAATTTTTTTCCACCAAACAGTATAAAATCTTACAGGTTTAAAGCTAGTGATAAAATATCAAGCAATGTGATAGGAGCAATACAATTCTATGAATTGTTTTATCATTATATAAACAATATAAATCCAAACAAAAACTTATATTTTTTTTCACAACAAGAATTTTCTACTGATCCTATTGAAGAAATTACAAATGTATTGAAATGGCTTGAATTAGAGGTTTCTGATGAAATAATTCAACTTTCACAATCTTTAAATAAGGGAAAAAGTTCTCAGATTCACATTCCAGATGAAAGTATACAACATGACAGTAATTACAATAAAAAATACAGTAATGAATATTACAAATTAGTGCTTACAAAAGAGGAAATAGAATTAATCGATGCTTTTGTAGCGGAGGAGAGATTTGAACTCCCGACCTTCGGATTATGATTCCGCTGCTCTAACCAACTGAGCTACTCCGCCATAAACGGCTAAAGTTATATCACACAGAATTAAATGTCTAAATTATTTTATTTTTTAATTTTTTTTAAAAAACTCTTTGCTTTTTTTTAATGTTTTGTAATTTCATTCATTGACGAATTAAAATGGAGATAACTAGCTCGATGAATTACAAATCAAAACAAGATTTTTTAGACAACGTCCATTCGAAATTTTCGAATGAAAAAGAATTTCTACAAGCTGTTGAAGAGGTGATCGGCTCTATTTGGGATACTGTTCAACAAAGTCAGGATTATTTAGATGGTAATATTTTAGATAGAATTATTACGCCAGAAAGAGTGATTATATTTAGAGTTCCTTGGTTGGATGATAATGGAAGCGTTCATGTTAATTTAGGTTATAGAATACAATTTAATTCTGCTATAGGACCATATAAAGGCGGTTTAAGATTTCACCCTACAGTAAATCTAGGTGTTTTAAAGTTCCTAGCTTTTGAACAGATTTTTAAAAACAGCCTTACTGGACTAAATTTAGGTGGTGGTAAAGGTGGTTCAGATTTTGATCCTAAAGGAAAATCAGATAATGAAATCATGAAGTTCTGTCAATCTTTTATGACTGAGTTATCAAGACATATAGGTCATAATACCGATGTTCCAGCCGGAGATATCGGAGTAGGCGGAAGAGAAATTGGTTTTATGTTTGGTCAATACAAAAGAATTAGAAATGAATTCACAGGGGTTTTGACTGGAAAGAAGACTGATTGGGGAGGAAGCTTAATTCGTCCTGAAGCAACTGGATATGGTACAGTATACTTTGTTGAAGAGATGCTTAAAACAAGAAATGAATCCATCTCTGGTAAAGTTGCCACTATTTCAGGTTCTGGAAATGTTGCACAATTTGCTTGTGAAAAATTAATTCAACTTGGAGCAAAGCCTGTTACTTTATCAGATTCTTCAGGTTATATATATGATCCTGAAGGTATTACTTCAGAAAAACTTGAATTTGTAAAGAAATTGAAAGAGAATAGCTCAGCAAGAATTTCAGAATATGCTAAAAAGTATAATGTTGATTTTATTGAAGGAAAAACTCCTTGGGAAGTGAAATGTGATATTGCTTTACCTTGTGCAACTCAGAATGAATTAAATGAAGATGATGCAAAAGCTTTAACTGAAAATGGATGTTTTGTTGTTGCTGAAGGAGCAAATATGCCTTCTACAACTGAAGCAGTAGAGCATTTTATTGAAGAGAAAATATTGTTTGGCCCAGGTAAAGCAGCTAATGCTGGCGGAGTTGCAGTTTCTGGAATTGAGATGAGTCAAAATAGCACAAGAATGCCTTTGAGTAGTGAAGAAGTTGATAATCTTCTTAAGGGTATAATGACGCGAATACATACTACATGTGTGCAATACGGCGATAAGGGAGATTTTATTAACTATGTTGATGGTGCCAATATCGGTGGATTTGTAAGAGTTGCTGACTCAATGATTGACCAAGGAATTGTTTAAATTAATTTGTATCTTATGCAGTCATGTTGCGTAAGATTTCTACAATAGATTTTAAGTCGTCAAATACGACATCTGGGAAAACAGTTCTGATTCGAGTTGACTATAATGTTCCAGTTGAAAACGAATTAGTCACTGACGATTATAGAATACTTAAATCTATTCCTACCATAAAGTATTGCTTAGATCAAGGAGCAAAGGTAGTCTTAATGTCTCATATGGGAAGACCTAACGGAAAAGTTGATAGTAAATATTCTCTTATTCCTGCAGGTGAGAAGCTAGCTGAATTATTAGAAATGCCAATAAAATTTTCTGAAGACTGTATATCCGAAGATGCTATCGATGTTTCAAAAAACCTGAAAGATGGTGAAATACATTTATTGGAAAATTTGAGATTTTATAATGAAGAAACTGAAAATAATTCAGATTTTGCTTCACAGCTAGCTAGACATGGCTCTATTTATATAAACGATGCTTTTGGAACTGCTCATAGAGACCATGCTTCAAACTCTGGTATTACAAAACATTTTGCAACAAAGGGAATGGGTCTTCTAATTGAACAGGAAATAAAATTTCTTTCTGAAAAGCTTTCAAATCCTTTAAAACCACTTTCATTAATTATTGGAGGATCAAAAATTGATACAAAAATTGCTGTAATTGAGAATTTTTTAGATCTTGCAGACAATATTATTATTGGCGGTGCTATGGCAAATACATTTTTACTTGCAATGAACAAAAGAATCGGTATTTCTTTAGCTGAAAAGGATAAGGTTGATGTAGCAAAAAATTTATTAAAAGAAGCCTCAAAAAAAGGAACCAATATTATCCTTCCAATAGATTTTACAGGAGAGCTTGATTCATTTGGGTCTGGTAACATTAATGTTGCTGATGCTAAAGATATTCCTGAAAATATGATTTGTGAGGATATTGGAGAGAAATCAATAAAGCTATTTACTGATATTATATCTTCGTCACAAACTTTATTATGGAATGGTACTGTAGGGGTAGCTGAAAATCCTAATTTTGCAGTGGGAACAAATAGAATTGTTGATGCTATCATAGAAAACCAATTAACTTCAATTGTTGGAGGCGGAGATACTGTAGCTGCTATAAGAAATTATGATAATAGTTTAATTGAGCAATTTTCTCATGTATCTACTGGAGGAGGTTCGTGTTTAGAAATGCTATCAGGTAAAAAACTACCAGCATTGGAGATGTTAAAAAAATGAATAAGAAAATATTTGCTGCAAACTGGAAAATGTACCTTAATAGCAATGAATCCAGAGAATTCATGTTAAAAGTTAATGCTAATAAAGACCTTTTTTCAGAGTTTGATATTATGATTTTTCCAAGTCATACTGCTATTAGCATTGTTCAAGATTTAGCCAAAGAGTTTGATAATATTAAAATTGGAATGCAAGATTGTGATGTACTAACCTCTGGAGCTGTTACTGGTTCAAACTCTATTACATCTCATAAAGTAGATTCATGTATTGTAGGTCACTCTGAAAGAAGAACTATTTTTAATGAAAATGATGAATTAATTAAAAAAAAGCTTAATAATTGTTTGGATAAAATAGGTTCAGCTATTCTGTGTGTTGGTGAAACTCTTGATGAAAAAGAAGAGAAAAAAACTTTTGAAGTAATTAAAAAACAGTTATCTATATTACCAGATCAAATTCGAGGAAAGAATCTTGATATAGCCTATGAGCCTGTTTGGGCAATTGGAACTGGATTAGTTGCTTCAAAGCAATATATAGAAGATGTTCTTTCATATATAAATAATTTAATAAAAGAGTTATATTCCGTTGAAGATAGGCCTAACATTCGTTTATTTTATGGAGGGTCGGTTGACGAAAATTCTGTTGAAGAGCTATCATCAATTGCATTGTTGGATGGGTTTTTAATTGGTAGTGCTAGTGCAGATTTTGAAAAGTTTAAAAATATGTTAAATAAAATGAGGTAATATGGTTCAATTTTTAATAACGATACATACAATTATTAGCATTCTTTTGATTGTAGTGGTTTTGATGCAGTCTGGACAGGGAGGACTGAATTCTATGATGAGCGGTACAGCAAATTCTATGCTAGGATCATCTGGAGCTAATGATTTTATTACAAAATTAACAACAGGTTTAGGTATTGCATTTATTGGTTTAGCAATGCTTATAGGTGCTTTAAGTGGAGAGTCTAGCCCATCATCCGAGTCGATTTTGCAAAAAGATGCTGAATCAAGACAGGTTGATGAAATGATCCCACAAGAATTTTCTCTTCCATCAGCGGGAGAGTTGATTCCTGAAGAAGATTCCTCAAACTAATTTTTGCCGAAGTGGTGGAATTGGTAGACACGCTAGCTTGAGGGGCTAGTGGAGGCAACTCTGTGTGGGTTCAAGTCCCGCCTTCGGCACAAATATTTTTTAAACATTATTTTTAAAAGAATTATTAGATTAAGAAAAATTTGAAATAAACATAAGGTGACAAAATGAAAAATTTCATTATAGTACTTTTAACTTGTTCTGCTTTATATGCTCAAACTTCAGCAGTTGCATTATATGAAGAATCTCAAAAAGCTCTTTCGGCTGGAAATATTGAGCTTGCTGGAGAAAAAATTAGAGCTGCAATTGAAGCAGATAAATCAAACGAGAAGTTTAGATCAGAGTTTGATAGGCTTAACAATTTAAGAAATAAAAGAAATAACGCGAATAGAGCTGTTCAAGATGGAAGATTTGATGATGCTATTCAAGGTTTTGGTGATGTGCTTCAAAGTGTTCCAAATTCCGCAGAATCTCTATATGGAACTGGTAAAGCCTATGAAGGAAAGAAAGAGTTTATGACAGCAGTTGATTTTTATAAAAAATCTCTGCAAGTAGATTCTGGGTATGATAAATCCAAAAAATCAATTTCAAATGTTGCAAAAAAACTTTATAACAGTGCCAACCAGGATTATAAAAATGGTAATCTTGAATCAGCGATGACAAAATATAATCAGGTTCTTTCAATAAATTCTAGGATTTATCAAGCACATTTTCAAATTGGAGTTCTTCAAAGAAAGATGGGAAATTTATCCATGGCTATTGAAAACTATTTAAAGGCTTTAGATATTAAGAAAACTTACGACAAGGGTTGGTATAGTTTAGGTCTTGCTTACAAAGAAAACGGCGACATTGAAAATGCTATGAATTCTTTTAAAGAGACAGTTCGCTTAAATAGTAAATACTACAAAGCTCACAAAAGTTTAGGGGATATTTATATTGACACTGAAGAATTTGATAAAGCTATTTCAAGCTTTCAAAAGGCTATTGATGTAAAGCCAAATTATTCATTTGCATATCATTCGCTTGGAATTACTTATGCAAAAATCGAAAATTATGAAAAATCTGCAGAAGCGTTATCAAAAGCTGTAGAAATTGCACCAAAAGAATATTTATCATGGTTTCATCTAGCAGAAGCATACAATAAGCTAGGTGACTGCGAATCCGCTAAAGAAGCAGCTTTAGAATCTACAGATCTGAAAAAGAACTTTGGCGGGGGTTGGTTTGAACTCGGTATTGCTGAATATTGCAGTGGTTCAGGAAATAAAAATGCATCTATTAATCATTTTGAAAGAGCTAGAAATGATCGCGATTGGAGAAAGATGGCGGAATATGAAATTGATCGTGTAAGAAATCCTGAAAAATATGAGCAATGATCAAAGCTGTAATATTTGATTTAGATAATACACTTTTAGATTTTATAAAAATGAAAAGAGAGGCGGTAATGAACGCCCTCTTATCAATGAAAGAAGCTGGTCTTGAAATTGATATTGAAGATTCCTACAAGAAAGTTATGTCAATTTATGAGTCTGAAGGATGGGAGCATCAACAAGTTTTTGATAAGTTTTTAAACGATAAAATTGGTTACGTAGATAACAAATACCTTGCAGCAGCCATTGTAGCATACAGAAGGGGAAAAGAGGCAAATTTAAAAGCATATCCAAACGTGCACCGAACATTGAATCACCTTATGAAATCTGGAATTAGGCTTGCTATTGTATCTGATGCACCTAGTAGAGAAGCATGGATGAGGATTTATTATCTAAATCTACACCATATGTTTGATGCGGTTGTTACTTTTGACGACTCTAAAGAGAGGAAACCTTCTCCAAAACCATTCAATCTTGTATTAGAAAAATTAGACTTAAATAAGGAAGAAGTAGTAATGATTGGAGATTGGCCAGAAAGAGATGTTGTTGGGGCAAATAGTTTAGGAATAAAAACGATTTTTGCTAGATATGGTGACACTTTTGGAGTAAAAGATTCTGGAGCAAATTGGGATATTGATGATATTTCAGAATTAATAGATATTGTAGAAGCTGAAAATGAAAAATAATTTGTCTACCGGTATTGATATCGTATCAATTAATAGAATTAAAGAAATTTTAACTTCTTCAAAAAGAGAACGATTTTTAAAAAAGATTTTCTCTTCTAATGAGATTAAAGAAGCAAAATCAAGACATAATGAAGCCCAGTTTTTTTCTGGTAGATTTGCAGCAAAGGAAGCTGTAAGAAAAGCTACTTCAACACCTGAAAATTCTTCCAAATTAACCTTTAAATCTATTGAAATTTTTAATTATGATAGCGGTAAACCTGGAGTTGACCTTAAAAACAACTCAGTCGTTGATATTTCAATTTCACATGACGGGAACTATGCTGTAGCTTTTTGCGTAGTGCAATAATGGATTATTTTGAAATTAACGGATCAAATAAACTGAACGGTGTCGTTGAGGTTAGTGGAGCAAAAAACGCTGTACTTCCTCTCATGGCTGCAGCCATTTTAAATAAGGATAAATTAAAAATATCTAATGTTCCTACTCTATCAGACTCGATAACCATGTCTAAATTATTAGAAGAAATGGGTGCAGAAGTAAATTTTGAATCTGATAATTCAATTTTTGTTGATTCATCAAACCTTGATACTCCATTTGCACCTTACGATTTAGTCAAAACAATGAGGGCATCTTTTTATGTCCTTGGACCATTGCTTGCTAGGTTTGGTAAGGCAAAAGTATCTCTTCCTGGAGGCTGTGCATGGGGTCCTAGACCTGTAGATTTTCATTTGGAGGGACTTAAGGCATTGGGAGTAAAAATCTCCATTGAAAACGGATATGTTGTTGCTGATGGAAGTAATTTGAATGGAAATAAAATTCATTTTCCAAAAATATCAGTTGGGGCTACTGGAAATGTTGTTATGGTTGCAATACTTGCTAAAGGCACAACAACAATAACTAATGCTGCGTCAGAGCCTGAAATTCAACAGTTATGTGAAATGTTAAATAGTATGGGGGCAAATATCTCAGGAGTTGGATCTAACACCCTTACAATTAAGGGAGTAAGCTCTCTAAACTCTATTTCAAGTATCTCTGTTATTCCAGATAGAATTGAAGCAGGAACATTTCTTAATTGCGCGCAGCTGTTGGTGGGAAGTTGAAGTACAAATATTATACCGACACTTAGATAGTGTTATAAAATGTCTTCAAAAAGCCAATATTAATTAGAAGTAAAAGATAGCTCAATAGTTGTTAGGTCAAATGAAGTAATATATTATCCACAAACATTGAGACCAATGAATATCCTGGTTTTCCAACCGACTTACAAGCTCAATGGATGATGTTAATGTGTTTAGCAAAAGGTAATTCGACAATTAAAGAAAATATTTATTACGATAGATTTACGCATATAATGGAGTTAAACCGTCTAGGGTGTAATATTAAGCTTGAAGATTCGGTTGCAATAATTGAAGGAGATAGAAAGTTGATTGGAGCAGATGTAATGTCAACAGATATTCGAGCATCTGCAGCATTAATTATCGCTGCTTTATGTGCAAAAGGTACTACCAAAATAAGTAGAGTATATCATATCGATAGAGGCTATGATAAAATCGAAAAAAAATTAACCAATATTGGTGCTGTAATTTTTAGAAAAAAATAACCGAATTTGTATTGTTTTTGAATTAATTCTTTATAGATTTACCTCCAGACATGAAAATTGTTATTATAGGCGCTGGTGAAGTAGGGTTTCACGTTGCAAAATCACTAAGTGAGTTAGACTACGATATATCAGTAATTGATATTGATCATGCCAAATGCTCAAGAGCAAATGAACATTTAGATGTAATTGTAAATCAAGGTAACGGCTCTGATGAAAAGCTCCTAAAAAATATTAATGTAGCCGATGCAGATTATGTATTTTGTTTAACAAATTCAGATGAAACAAATCTTATATCTTCATTGCAGTGTCATAATCTTGGAGCTAAGAAAATAATAGCTCGATTAAGAGATTTAGATTACTCTAGAAATGGAAACGCCATTCCTCCAGAAAAATTTGGGGTAGATATGGTAATTCATCCTGAGAAAGAGGTTGCAAAAGAAATAATTAGACTAGTTAAGCATCCTTACGCAGATAAGTTTTATGAATTTGAGGGTGGAAAAGCTGTTTTATTTTCAAAAAAAATAAACCATAGATCAAAGCTTGCTGGTATGACCGTTGAAGAATTTCACAAATCTAATGAAGATTTTAAAAGTTTAATAGTTGCTGTAATTAGAGGAGAAAAAATGACAATTCCCTCAACAACTTTTAAATTTGAACCTGAAGATTATGTCTTCTTTTTTGTTAAATCAAAGAATCTTAATTCACTTCTTGAAACACTTGGGGTAAAAAACTCTGACTCCAAAAGAGTTATGATAGCTGGCGCGAGCAAAATTGGAAGGCTAGTCTCTTCAATGCTTGAAGATGACATGTCAGTGAGACTGATTGAGAAATCTAAAGAAAAAGCAACACAAATTGCTAATGATTTAGATAAAACAATAGTTTTGAATTCAGATGCTACAGATATTGAATTTTTAAGAGGAGAAAATATTTCAGAAGTTGATTCTTTTGTGGCTGTCACAGAAGATCAGCAATTAAACTTATTAGCTGGAATATTAGCTAAACAATTAAAAGTAAAACACTCAATTATTCATGTTACGAACCCAGACTATGTTAGAAATATGTCTGATCTTGGAATTGGTTCAATTGTAAGTAAAAATAATGTTAGTGTTAACGCAGTAATTAAATCTATTAGAATTGACCAAAAAGAGCATGTTATTCAGCTTTTTAGTTCATTAGATATGGAAGCAATTGAACTTGTTGCAGAAAAAGATTCTAAAGCTTCAAGATTGCCAGTTTCTAATCTAAATCTTCCTCATGGATGTATTTTGGCTTTAGTAAATCATAATGGCCATATTAAGATTCCATCTGGAGATTTTCAAATTATGGAAAATGATACTGTCCTAATATTTTGTATTAATTCAAAAATAAGGGAAGTAAGTAAAATCTTTAAATCTGAATAATGAGTCTTAGGCCAACATTTAGACTTTTATCAATATTAATTGCAGTGTTATCTGTATTTCTCTTAATTCCTGCAACTTTAGAATACTATGATTCTTCAAATTTATATCTTTTTCAAATATCTGCAATTTCAATTTTTTGTGCTTTACCAGTGTGGTATTTATCAAGAAAAGCTAAGTCTTTTTCAAACAAAGACGTTTTTTTAGTTATTGTTTTATGTTGGATATCAGCTGCAATTTTTGGTTCAATTCCATTTTATTTATCTGGATGCTTTTGGCGGATATTCAAATGCATTATTTGAGGCTGTTTCAGGCGTTACTACTACAGGTGCTACTATTTTAACTGATATTGAAAGTATGCCAAGAAGTATACTTTTATGGCGTTCATTTTTACAATGGTTTGGTGGTCTTGGAATTGTTATTTTTACAATAGCATTATTACCATTGCTTGGAGTTTCTGGAGAAAAAATCTTTAATTTAGAATACCCAGGACCTTCATCTGAAAAAATAACTCCCAGAATTAAAGATACTGCTAGATTACTACTAAAATTTTATATTGGATTTACATTAGCTCTATTTCTTTTATTATCATACAATATGTCTTTTTTTGATGCAATATGCCATGCAATGACAACAATGCCATCTGGAGGTTTTTCAACATTTAGTGATAGTATAAATGGCCAAAGTGATTATGTAAAATCAGTGATTTTAGTTTTTATGTTGATCACTGGTACTAATTTTGCTTTTCATTTTAGAGCAGTAAATCTAGGTCTTAAATCTTATCAAAGAGATAGAGAGTTTCAATATTATATTTTTGCTTGTTTATTTTTCATAGTCTTAATTCTTTCTTTTAGCTTCCTTAATGACGGTAATAGTTCTCCTTTGGATGTTGCTTTTCAAACTGTGTCAATTATTACAACAACTGGTTATACTTCAACGGATTATAGTAGTTGGACACCTTTTATTTCACAGTATTTGCTTTACATTTTGATGTTTACTGGAGCAATGGGCGGTTCAACCAGCGGTGGAATTAAAATCATTAGAATTGTAGCTCTTTATAAATATGTTCGTGTTGAATTAAAAAGAGCTCTTCACGAAAAAGCTATCATTCCTGTTAGAATTGGTAAGAAGGTTTTGTCAGATGAGCTTATAAGAAAAACGTTAGCATTTTTCTTATTCTATGTTCTATTCTTCTTTTTAGCATCTATCATTTTTGTAATGTTAGGAGATAATTTAGAGTCTTCCATCGGAGCAGCTGCTTCAGCTATGGGTAATATTGGTCCGTCAATCGGAGAATATGGAGCCATGGATAATTATGACAGCATGCATATAGTTGGTAAGTATCTTATGATGTTTGGAATGATTTTAGGAAGATTAGAAATTTTTGCAGTTTTAGTTCTTTTTACTAGAACATTTTGGAGATCATAAAATTAGTATACAGTCCAAAATTTTAGGCCTTCCTAAACAACCCGGTATTTATCAATTCAAAGATAAAAATGGCAAAATTATTTATATTGGTAAGGCGAAAAACCTAAAAAATAGGGTAAAGTCCTATTTTCAAAAAAAATCTTACAGAACGCCAAAAGAACAATCTTTATTGAAAAGAATTGAAGATTTTGAGTGGATTGTTTGTCAAGATGAAGCTGATGCTTTTATTACTGAAGCAACTTTAATCAAAAAGTTTAAACCTAGGTATAATGTTCAATTAAAAGATGATAAGTCATTTCCATATTTAAAAATAACCAATGAACAATTTCCCAAGGTATTTATTACAAGAAAAATATTTAATGATAAATCAAAATACTTTGGACCCTATACGGATGTCAAGTCCATGAGAAGGTTAGTAGATGTATTATACAAGGCATTTCCAATAAGAAATTGTTATATAGAGCTAAATGAGATTGATGAGGAAACGAAGCAACCTATGGTTTTAAAAAATGGATTAGGTATTAGAACAATAACAGAGAATGAGTATCAAGATATGGTAGCTGATATGATTTCGTTTTTGAAAGGAGAAACTAAGAGTGTTGAAGAAAAAACTTTCAAAGCAAATGGATTATTATACTTCAAAAATGATGTACGAAGATTCTGCAAGAGTAAGAGATCAATTAAAGGCAATTAATTCATTTAAAGTTGGTCAAAGAAAATTGGAGGCTGACTTTTCTAATAGAGATGTTATTGGTTATCAAAATAAAGATAAACACTTTGTAGTTGTCATTTTACGAATAAGAGAGGGAAGAATTCTAAGCAGAGAAAAGATTTCTTTAGATTCTGATGAATCATTAGATAATATTTTAAGATCTATTGTAATTAATTTTTATATGAATGCAGCTTATATCCCTAATAAAATTTATTTTCCTGAACTACCTGATGAGTCCAACGAACTTGAATCTTGGTTATCAGAAAAAGCAGGAAGAAAGGTAGTATTTCATGTTCCTCAAAGAGCAGTAAGCTTCAAGAATTAAAACTTGCTAATCGAAATGCAAAATTATTACTAAATGAATGGTTGTTAAATATTGAAAAGCGCAAAGATTACATTCCAAAATTATTAAATGAATTAAAAGATATCTTAAATCTTAAAAAACCACCTAGACTGATTGAAGCATTCGACATATCTCATTTAGGAGGCACGGATACAGTAGCTTCTATGGTAGTATTTAAAGACGGCAGACCGTTTAAAAGTGCCTATAGAAAATATAACATTAATGTTGATAAAGTAGATGATTTTGAATCAATGAGAGAGGTGGTATTTAGACGATACAAACGCCAATTAAATGAAAAAAATACGTTACCTGATCTTGTACTGATTGATGGTGGAAAAGGACAGTTATCTGCTGCTTTGGAATCACTTGAAGAGTTAAAACTTGATTTACCAATAGTAGCACTTGCAAAACGCTTAGAAGAGTTATTTTTACCAGAACAAAAAGATTCTCTACGCATTGCTAAAAATTCACCTGCCTTAAATATTTTAAAACAGTTAAGAGATGAAGCACATAGGTTTGCAATTACATTTCAAAGACAAAAAAGAACTAAAGGTATTGCGAAATCAAAATTTGAAGATATTCCTGGAGTTGGAAAGAAAACAGTTGAAAAAATATATAAGAGATTTCAAAATATCAGTGACATGAAAGATCTATCAGATAAAGCATTATCTTACAAGCTTGGTGTAAGTCGAAAGATTGCAATAGAAATAAAAAAAATAATTTAAACAAGGTCATTTTCTTTCATCCAATCGTCTGAAAGAAACTTTCTCATATAATTTCTAATACTATCAGGTAGTATTACTAAGCAATTTTGCCCTTTTTTGAGCGATTTTGCTGCTTTTAAGGCTGCAAACATAGCTGAGCCACATGAACCTCCAATTAATAGTCCTTCTTCGCGAATAAGAGCTCTTGCAGTATTGAATGCTTCTTTGTCATTTACCTTGACAAAATCATCCACATAATCATGTTAACAAATGTTTTTGGAATGAAATCGTATCCAATCCCTTCAACTTTATATGCCTGCCCTTTATATTCGTCTTCACCACCAAGAATGGAGCCATAAGGATCTGCTCCAATAATTTTAATATTTGGAATTTCTTCTTTGAGTCTTTTACCAATACCAGTAGCAGTACCACCTGTACCAACACCCATAACTACCATATCTAAATTTGTACCAAAATCATCAATGATTTCCTGTGCGGTTTCATGATAATGTGCATCTGGATTACAATCATTATTCCATTGATCTAAGATGTGACTATTTGGAATTTCCTTATTTAACCGTGCAGCAACTCCAAAATTACTTTTAGGGTCATCATGAGATGCTTCAGTTGGTGTACGAACTATTTTTGCACCTAATCCATTAATTGTTAATTCTTTTTCCATACTCATTTTTTCTGGCATACAAATAATTAGTTTGTATCCTCTTACAGCTGCAGCTAATGCTAGTCCGATTCCTGTATTTCCTGAAGTTGCTTCAATTAATGTATCTCCTGGTTTAATACGACCTTCTTTTTCTGCTTTATCAATCATTCTAAATGCAGTTCTATCTTTTACAGATCCTCCAGGATTAAACATTTCAATTTTTGCATAAAGATTACATTCAAGTTCTTTTCCAATAGAATTAAGTTTGATAACAGGAGTAGATCCTATTGTTTCGAGAATGTCATTATAAATCATGCATAGATATTAAAAAAAAAGGGGCGAAAAGCCCCTCTTTTTTTTCAATCGGAAAGAATTATTTTACAGAAATTTTTCTTCCGAGTGATGATTTTGCTTTTGGAAGTAGAACTTTTAATACTCCATTATCAATTTTTGCAGATATTTTATCTGTTTCAACATTGCTTGGAACACTAAAGGTTCTTTCCATTTTACCATATTCATACGAATCATATTTATCAGACTTTCTTTGTCCTGAAATTTTTAAACGATTGCTATCGAATGTTACTTCAATATCGTCTTTGGACATTCCAGGAACATCCATAGTCAAATAATATTCTTTTTCATTTTCACTATAATAATTTGAAACATTATTCGTATTCATCAATGAAAAACGTGGATCAAATGATAAGTCATTGAAAAATTGATCAATAATATTATCAAATGTATCTATTTCATTGTTTAATGGTTTCCATTTTATTAAACTCATTTTAACCTCCGTTAAATAGTTAATATTTACGGTATTATAATTGCAAACTAAGTGCCAATTAGAAAGGATATGCAAGTTTGGCATAAATTAATTTTAAGCATTGCCATTTTTTCAAATTGTAGCAAAATTGTATGAATTTTTGACACAAAAAATGAATTTTAAGAAAATATTATCACAAGCAAATAGTAAAGCAGAATGGGTTGGTCTTCGTTATGTTGAAGAAAAACAAAACATTCTTTCTACTAAAAAGTTTTCTTTAGACAATGTACAGCGCAATGCTACAAAAGGAGTGATGATTGATGTTATGGTAAATGGACAATTTTCTTATTATGCCACCCCATTTCTTGATGAAAAACATATTCTTGAATGTATAGATATTGCTGTCAATAATGCTCAGCTAGCATCAAAATTTTCGGTTTTTAAATTTGATCATGACGAAGTTAGAAAAGGTTACGAGGGAACATATAAAACAAATTTGAAGTCTCCGTTGAGCAATTTATCAGTTAACGATATTAAAGATTTAGCATTTCTTGGATCAAAAAACATGATGAATTTTGATAAAAGAATTGTTCATGCAGCTACCACTGTAGAGCTAATTGAACGTAACACTAGAATTGTAAGCACAAATGGTGCCGACATTGACCAAAAAATGGATATTGTATTAGTGGAATTATCCTCAACAGCTCAAGATAAAAATGATTCACAAACTCGTAGCAATCATGGAATGAGAGGACATTGTTTTCAAGCTGGCGCTGAATTTGTAGAAGACTATGATATTGAAACAGAAGCAAAGCAAATTTCAAATCAGGCTATTGAGTTATTAGAGGCAGATCAATGTCCAACTGAAGTATGTGATTTGGTGTTAGCTCCTGATCAAATGATGCTACAAATTCATGAAAGTGTAGGGCATCCATTAGAGCTTGATAGAATTTTAGGAGATGAAAGAAATTTTGCTGGTTCAAGTTTTGTTAACCTTGAAGACTTTGGAACATTACAATATGGTTCTGAATTGATGAATATTGTATTTGATCCAACCGTTGATAATCAGCTCGCATCATATAATTATGATGACGGTGGAATGCCTGCTACAAAAGAACATTTAATTAAAGATGGTGTTCTTGTTAGGGGGTTGGGTGGTATTGAAAGTCAAATACGTTCTGGAATTGACGGTGTATCAAATCTTAGAGCATCATCTTGGAACAGGATTCCAATTGATCGAATGGCAAATATTAACCTAGAGCCTGGAGTTTCTACTAAAGAAGAAATTATTGGAAGTATAGAGCGAGGAGTGTACATGGAAAGCAATCGTTCATGGTCTATTGACGACTACAGAAATAAATTCCAATTTGGGTGTGAGTATGCAAAATTGATTGAAAATGGGGAATTAACCAAAGTTGTAAAAAATCCAAATTACAGAGGAATCACGAATCCATTTTGGAGAAGTCTTTCTATGACAGGTAATGAGGATACTTACGAAGTGTTTGGTACTCCAAATTGCGGAAAAGGTGAGCCTAATCAGGTTGAAAGAGTTGGACATGCTTCTCCGTTGTGTAAATTTGATAAAGTTCAAGTATTTGGAGGAGCATAATGAAAAAAGAAATTTTTCAAGAAATTTGCTCACAAGTGTTTAGTTCTTTAAAAAATAATGAACAATTAACTATTTATTTAGAGGGAGAGAACTCACAGTATTTTCGTTTTAATGATTCAAAGTTGCGTCAAAGTGGAATTATTGAAGATTATGCGGTAACTATTTCACTTTTTTTGGGTAAAAAATCACTTCAAGCTGCAACTACAGTATCTTCAGATATTGAAAGTTCTGTAAATAATTTAAGAAATGAAATTCATGCACTTAGAGATCCTTTATCTCTTATTCCAGAAAATGAATATACAAGCTTTCCTGATAGCTTTGAATCCGTTGAAATGATCAAGTCTGGACAATTACCAGACAGAAATGAAATATTGGAAGCTTTAATGGATGTTATTACTAAAGATTATTTGACTGGAGTTTGGACTTCAGGTAAGATTTTTAGAGCATGTTCTACTTCAGAGGGCACAAATCATTGGTTTGAAAAAGATTCATTTATTTTTGACTTTTCTTTAATAGATGAAAAAGAAAATATGGTAAAAGTTCTTTTTCCAGGAAGTTCTTGGGATAAAAATAAGTTTGATACAGCATTCGAGGAAGCATCTAGTAAGCTGAAGTTAATGAATAAACCAAAAATGGAGCTTAAACCAGGAAAATACAGAGTATGGTTTGAACCAAATGCTGTAGCAGATTTTGTTGATATGTTTAATTGGAACGGAGTAAGCGAATCCTCATTTAGAAATGGATCAAGCTGTTTATTAAAAATGAGAAATTCTGAACAAAAATTATCACCTTTATTTTCTTTAAATGAATCCTTTTCATCAAAAGCTACAGCTCCTTTTAACTCTAGGGGAGAAGTTTCAAAGGATGTAAATATTATTAATAAAGGTGAGCTTAATAATACCTTAATTAACTCTAAAACTGCTTTAGAGTACGGAATATCATCAAACTTTGCAGAAGAAGCTAATTCATGGGGTATGGGAGAGTATATGAGATCACCTTTTATGGATTCAGGAGACATTGATAAAGATGAACGTTTACAAAAATTAGGAACAGGTATTTTTATATCAAACATTCATTATCTTAATTGGAGTGATTCGCTTGGAGGAAGAATTACTGGTTTGACAAGATATGCGTGTTATTGGGTTGAAGATGGTAAAATGGTTGCCCCAATTAAAACAATGAGATTTGATGATTCGTTTTATAATTTTTTTGGAAGTAATTTAGAAGGCGTTGGAAAAGAGATTTTAGCACGACCAGTAATAGAAACCTATGATGGTAGAAATCCTGGAGAAACCACTTGTCCAGGTATACTGGTTAATGATTTTGAATTAACTCTCTAAATCTCTATATTTCGACGCTATTTTAAAATTGGCGTCGTACCCAAGTGGTTTAAGGGACCGGTTTGCAAAACCGTTATTCGTCGGTTCGAATCCGACCGACGCCTCAATGTGTTGCCCGGGTGGTGAAATTGGTAGACACAAGGGACTTAAAATCCCTCGGAGATAATACTCCGTGCCGGTTCGAGTCCGGCCCCGGGCACAAATCTTATGAATCACTTTATTTTTTTTCATGGAGTAGGCATTCGCTCTCATTTCTGGCACATAATAGTACCAAAGCTTGAAGAAAGATCTATAGAGTATTCACTAATAGATTTAGACTTTTCTTCATTAGATAATGCATTTGAATCTTCAATACGGTCTGTCAAAGAAATCATGAAAAAGTATCCTGACAGAAACTTTGTAATTGTCGGACATAGCTTAGGAGGATTATTTGCAATTTATGTCGCTCAACAGCTTGGAGATATAATTCACAAGTTGATTTTTGTTAACACAGGTCTTGCACCAAAAAGGGTAGCTATGAAAGCTATGCAGCAGATGCAAATCAATCGTTTATCAAAATTAATCAAGAAAATTGGTATGAGAATGCTTTTTAGTGGAAAGTTACCTAAATGGTTAACAAGATCTCTTTATTTTACTGATGATACGCCTGAAGCTATAAAAATTGAATTGTCAAAACATAAAGTACGTGAAAGTCGTGAATTTCTTATGGAGCATTTTAATTCAAAAAGTATATGGAATTCACATTTAGAACGTATTCATTTTAGCGGTCCCGATAATGTACTTTCGGTGTTTGGTAGCAAGGATAAAACCACCCCAAAAAGGGCATTTATGTATTTAATTAAAAAACTAAATGCATCATATACTATTTATGATGGAAGTGGACATAATGATATTATCACAGCTCCTAAGTACAATGATAAATTTGTTGAAGAGATAATTTTATTTGCTGATAATGTTTAGTTTAAGTAAAATATGTTAAAGTATTACTTTATATATATATTTAATCAGAATTATAATGATATAATTCTTGGATTGATATGAGCAATTTACTAATATTGTTATAATGAGACCTTTCCATTTAGCCTTTCCGGTTATTGATTTAAAATCAACAAAATCTTTCTATGTAGATATATTAAAATGTGAAATCGGAAGATCTTCTGATGCATGGATTGACTTTAATATGTTTGGTCATCAAGTAGTAGCTCATTTAGTTGATAAAAACGATCATCCCGCTTCAAATAACGTAGATGGAGATGATGTACCTGCATCTCATTTTGGAGTAGTATTAACTATGAGCCAATGGAAAGAATTAAAAAATCATTTATTAGAACAAAAAATTAAGTTTATTATTGAGCCTAAAATTCGTTTTAAGGGTGAAGCTGGTGAACAGGCTACAATGTTTTTTTTAGATCCTTCTGGAAATGCACTTGAATTTAAAGCATTTAATGACGATAATCAGATTTTTGCAAAGTAAGGAAAATATTTTTAATGGATAAAACTGCAATTGAGCATTGGTCTCCTGTCATTGGAGGACAGTTTTGGTGGACAGGTCTTATATTTGTTCTGATTTTTGTACCATTAATGATTTTCTTAGGTAGTAAAATATCTTCAAAACAAAGAGATATGGTTTTGTATGGAATGGGTATTTATCAACTTGGTAACAAAGCACTTACTCAAATTGGCTACATTTTTTCAGATAACTACATTATGGCATCAAATTTACCACTTCATTTATGTGGTTTATCTGGCATTTTAGCAGGGATAGTTGTCTTTTATCGCAAGCAAATTCTTTTTGAGTTTTTGTATTTTTTTGGATTAGTGGGTTTTATTCATTCAGTTTTAACCCCAGAATTTACTGGAGGTGTTTCCAGTTGGAAAATTTTTGATTATTATGTTGGCCATTCTATGTTGATTATTATCCCAGTGTGGTTAATGAAATATTACGAATTTAGATTAAGACATAATGCATGGTGGACTAGCTTTATTTATCTACAGCTTATCGTAGTGTTAGTTTCTCAAGCTAATTCTATAATTGGTAATGGTGCAAATTATATGTATTTAGCTAAAGCACCAATTGCCAACAATCCACTAGTTTTACAAGACCCATACCACATAATTGGTTTTGAAATTTTTGCAATAATTCATTTTTATGTTCTTGATCTTATAGCAAGGCGGATCTTCGATAAATGACACTACTTTTAGCATATTTCTTCTTAGCATTATTTTTATCATTTTTATGCTCACTTTTAGAGGCAGTTTTGCTTTCTACGCCTGCATCATATTCATCTATTCTAGCCAAAAAAAACTCTTCACAAGGAGAACGATTAGAGCGTTTTAAGGAAAATATTAATCGTCCTCTTGCAGCAATCTTAACACTCAACACTTTTGCTCATACATTAGGTGCTGCTGGAGTTGGAGCTCAAACCTTAGAACTTTATGGAGAGAGCTCTGTTGCAATTGCCTCAGGAATTTTGACTTTATTGATACTAGTATTTTCTGAAATTATACCAAAAACTATAGGAAGTGTTTACTGGAGAAGTTTGATTGGAAACACAACTTTAATTATTGAAGTGTTAATTTTCTTTACTTATCCATTGGTACTTCTTGCAGAATATATTTCAAACTTTGGAGAAGATGAAGCAACTGTGACTCGAGAAGAAGTTATTGCAATGGCAGAAATGGGTGAAGATGAAGGTGTTTTAGAAGAACAAGAAACTGATATTATTGAAAACACTTTAAAACTCAAAGATGTGAAGGTAAAAGATATTATGACTCCTCGATCAGTAATATTTGCGTTAAAAAGCGATTTTACGGTTGGTCAAGTGTTAGAGGAGCACGAAACATTGGATTTCACTAGAATTCCTATTTTTGAGGGTAATTTGGACGTTATAAAGGGTATGGTTAATCGATATGAAATCATTAATCGTAAAGCAGAAGACCAATTTAGTACAAGAATGCATGAGATTTCGCAAGAAGTTCCCTTTGTAAATGAAAATGATAGAATTGATAAAGTTTTAGAATTGTTTATAAAAAATCGTGATCATATGGCTCTTGTTAAAGATGATAACGATATCCTAACCGGCTTAATCACATTAGAAGATGCAATTGAAACTATTTTAGGACAGGAAATTGTAGATGAGCATGATTCAGTAGTTGATATGAGAGATTTAGCCGAATCAAAAGAACAAGAATAAATAATTAATTAAATATTTGAGTTTTTAAAATCCTACATTAACTTCACCATCAGTTATGGCAAAAAAACAAACATTTACGTCAAAGCTCAGTAAACAAGGCAGCAATTTTAAATATGTTAAACATATTAAGTCTGTTGTTTCAGAAGATACCGGTCATATTAAGTTCTTAGATAACATGGTAAGACTCGAAGAGAATGAAAATCTTGATCAAGCTTTGAAGAGAATGGAAGAAGAATCCAAACAGGTTCTATCGTTTGGAGAAATAATTGAAGAGGCTTCTGGGGAAGAACAGCCAAAAGAAGAAGCTCCTGTAGAGGAAGCATCAGCAGAAGAATCAAAAGAAGAAGCTCCTGTTGAAGAAGCCTAAGAAGAATCAAAAGAAGAAGCTCCAGCTGAAGAACAGCCAAAAGAAGAAGCTCCTGTAGAGGAAGCATCAGCAGAAGAATCAAAAGAAGAAGCTCCTGTTGAAGAACCTACAGAAGAAGCTCCAGCTGAAGAACAGCCAAAAGAAGAAGCTCCTGTAGAGGAAGCATCAGCAGAAGAATCAAAAGAAGAAGCTCCTGTTGAAGAACCTACAGAAGAAGCTGAACCGGCATCTGAAGATAAATCAGCTGAAAAAGCTGAAGATTCCTCCGATAAATAATTTTTGGAGAGGTGGCCGAGTGGCTTATGGCGCACGCTTGGAAAGCGTGTAGAACGAAAGTTCACGCAGGTTCAACCCTGTCCCCCCAAAACCTAGAAAATAATTTATAAAAATTTAAAATTAGCTTTGGGGGAACCCAAAAAAAACATTTGGGTTTTTTTTCCCAAAAACTGGATTTTTTAATAAGTTTGTTTTAAAATTGAATATTATCGACCCAAGAGATAAAATTTATGCATTACACCCAAAAAAAGTTGAATTGGGTAAAGCAGACTTAGCATTATGTCCTACAGAAAGTTTTTTTTGAGTTATAAAACAAAAAAAAGTTTGATATGTTGGCATTGCGAAATTTAAAAGGGAAAGATTTAGTGCTATGCAAAAAAAAGTTTTAAAAAATTGATTCTAAAAAAAAATTAGATTATGTCATACGCATCATATAATGAAAAGATGAAGAAAAAATTTATACAAAAAATGATAAAAGATGGAGGAAAAGGAAAATTAAAATTGCTTATCCAAGAAAAGTTAGAATTTGGAATACAATAGTTTCTAATAAATATGATCCATTGGTTTTATAAACTGGGAATGTTCAAAGCTGAAGAAGCTGAATTATTTGAATTTATTTAAAATGTCTGATTCATAAGAATTCATATTCTTATACCAATTATTGCTATGAAATGAAAATTTGATATTTAAAGAATAAGAAAAAAAAATGTTTGGAATATTGAAAGTTTTCTAAAACAAGCCAAAAAAGGCCTTTAGGGGGCTAACAAATAACCAAAAGAAGCGATAATCCACTTGAGAGAACACCAAGATGAAGCTATAGGAAGATCAAGAAAATCAAATTGAAGAAGCCTCAGCAAAATATTTTGAGAACAGAGCTAGGAATTGGGGGCATCAGGAAGAATCATATGTTGAAAAAGTTTTAAAATGGAAGAACAGAACCGGCTTGAAATTAGCAAAAGTGAGTTCCCCGATAAATATTTTGAAGGTCCGAGTGGCTTGCATTGAAATTAAAAAATTCCCTTAAGTTTAAAAATGAACAATTATAATTTTTCAATAAAACATCGCGAAGAATTCGATATATCTTCCCAAAAATTATGGGAAATTATATCTGAACCTTCCAATCTTAATCATTACCACCCATTTTGTAAAAATAATGATATCATATCATGGGATGGCGAAAATCATCATGATAGACTTGAATATTTAAATGGAGTCATTTTAGAAAGAAAAATCATTTCTTGGATTGAAAAAAAGGGGTACGATCTTAATATAGGTAGAGTAAATGGAAGACAGTCTCATGTATCTTGGAGAATAGAAGATGTATCTGATAATAGGTCAGCGTTAACGATAAAAGTTCATCCTTGGATGATGAATCAAGGTAATAAATTATTCCAATTTTTACCTTTTCAACTATTTGTTAAACCACAACTAAAATTATATCTTAAATCTGTTTTAAGAGGTTTGAAATGGTACACTAAACATAATAAGCCAACTCCTAGAAATCATTTTGGAAAACTAGCTTGGTTTTCATGACTTTTAAAGTTTTAATCCACTACTCATTTCATTTTATTTTTCCTCTATTTTTTGCCAAGTTGTTTTTTAATCAAGTCTGGAAAAAGGCCTTTATTATTATGCTACTTACAATGTTTATCGATTTAGATCATTTACTTTCATCTCCAATTTTTGATCCAAATCGATGTAGTGTTGGTTATCATCCGCTGCACACTGTATATGCTGCAATCTTCTATTTATTACTTTTGTTTACTCCTTTTTGGCAATTAAGGGCTGTATCTATCGGATGTTTATGGCATCTTTCTACTGACTATATCGATTGTTTGTTGTAATATTTTATAATGAATTCCATTAAAAAAATCAAAACAATAGATAATCTAGAATTTTTCACCGTTTCTGAAGAATCAAAGAAAGAAGTTCCTTTCATAGACACTATGGTTTCCGCAGGATTCCCTTCTCCAGCAGATGATTACTTAGATTTACCAATTGATTTAAATGAGTATCTAGTAGAAAATAGTGCTGCAACATTTTATATCAGAGTATCTGGTAATTCTATGCAAGATGAAGGAATTGATGATGGAGATTTATTAGTTGTTGATCGATCAAAAACTCCAAAGAATAATGATATTGTCATTGGTGTATTGAATGGTGAATTCACTGTAAAAAAAATTCAAAAAACAAAAACAAAACTATTTATGGTTGCAGCAAATAAAAAATATAAAAAAATTCAGATTACCGAAGAGATGGACTTTTCTGTATGGGGAGTTGTAACCTATGTCATCCACAAAACAAGATAGCTACATAGCCATTGTTGACTGTAATAATTTTTATGCTTCTTGCGAGAGGGTTTTTAACCCAAAACTAAATAATAAACCAGTTGTTGTATTGTCCAATAATGATGGGTGTGTTATTGCACGCTCTCAAGAAGTAAAAGATTTAGGCATCCCAATGGGAATTCCAGTTTTTAAAATTAAACATCTTGTTGAGATTCATGACATCCAGATTTTTTCATCAAACTTTTCTCTGTACGGAGATATTTCTAACAGAATCATGAACATCATCCGTTCGGACAATGCAGATATTGAGGTATATTCTATTGATGAAGCTTTTGTAAATATAAATCCCCGCTATACAGATCCTATTAAATATGCTACAAAACTTAGAAATAGAATCTATCAATGGACTGGAATACCGGTATCAATTGGAATAGGAAAAACTAAGACTTTGGCTAAAGTAGCTAACCATCTATCCAAAAGAGGTGTAGGAAAGAATAATGTTTGCTTGATTGATAGCAATAATGACCAAGATTTACTACAAAAAGTGAAAGTTCACGATATTTGGGGCATAGGAAGAAGAAAGCAAAAATTTCTGAAGATTAATGGCATTTATAACGCATATCACTTAAAACAAGCTAATCCAGAGTGGATTCAAAAACATATGACAATTATTAGTAGGCATACAGTAGATGAACTGAATGGAAGAAAAAAAATAGAGCTCGAACGTGAATTTATTACTAAAAAGAGTATTTCAACTTCTAGATCATTCTCCAAGATGATTTCTGATCTTAATACCTTGAGAAATGCTATTTCTTCACATGCTTCTAGATCTGCTGAAAAGCTACGATCACAAAATAGTTTTGTAAACTCGATTGGTGTATATTTATGTACTAATCGTTTCCGCGCTGATTTGCCTCAATATCGTCGTTATATCAACGTTCAACTACCTGTTGCTTTAAATGATACCAGTGGTATCATTAACGCTGCTTTAGAAGGGTTGTATGCGATTTATAGAAGCGGATATGAATATAAGAAATGCGGAGTAATATTAAATGACTTGGTGCAATCCAACGAAGTGCAACAATCATTATTTCATAACCGAAGAGATAAGGATGAACGTATTAGCGCATCTATTGATCAAATCAATCAAGCTTTTGGATCAGATACTATCAGGTATGCAGTCCAAGGAGAGAATGAATCTTGGTCAATTAAAAGAGAAAAACTCTCTCCGAGCTATACTACAAATTGGAATGAATTTTTAACATTGAAGATTTAGCGAGTACGTACTAAACTTTTAAAATGAAGAACTATATCATAATACTAATCTTGTTTAACATCTTTTGTCTTGGCTCAAGAAGCATCAACGGGAAACATCTTAGAAGATCATGATAGAGCAGTTGAAGGAATTTTATCAGATGAGATTAAAAAGCAAACAGAGATTGTTAATAAGTCTTTAGCAAAGCAAAGCAATGATGTTTTATTTTCTCAAGCTACCTATTCTTTTTTAGGAATAGTTGGAACTATCATTTTTGAAGCTAATAATGAAAGTAACCCTATAAACTTAATACCCATGGTTTTAGGGCATACAATTGTTCCAGTATTAGAGATGAGTGATATTAATAACAGTAATGAGCCTGAATCATTAAAAAAAATGCGCAAAAGTAGGGTTAGAGTAAATAGTATGCTAGGTTCAATTCCTATAGCAAAGTGGATTATTGTTTCTTTAAGAATGCCAAAAGCGCTAATTGACAATATTTTATGATAAATTCAAATATGAAAAAAGTACTTATAGCATCAAGGAATCCAGTAAAAATCAATGCCACAAAAAAGGCTTTTGAAGAAGTCTTTACTGATCGTTTTGAATTCGAAGGAGTGTCAGCTGATTCTTTGGTTTCAGATCAACCCATGTCAAATGATGAAACCTTAAAAGGGGCAACAAATCGACTTCAAAACATTCAACATCTTGAGGCTGATTATTTTGTTTCTATTGAGGGTGGAGTAGACTTGCTTGATAATAATTATGAAGCTTTTGCATGGATTGTTATTTCAGATAAAAATAAAATATCTAAAGCAAAAACAGCAACATTCCCATTGCCAATAAAAATTTCAAATCTTATCAAAGAAGGATATGAGCTTGGAGACGCTGATGATATAGTTTTTAAACGCTCGAATTCAAAGCAAAAAAATGGAGCAGTTGGAATCCTTACAGATAATTTAATTAATAGAACTGATTATTATTCTCATGCAATTATTTTAGCATTAATTCCTTTTACAAATACAAAACTTTATTAAAAGTTATTATATTCACACATGTTTAAAGCCCTAAACGAATTACGTAATAATGCTAGAGAGTCTGGTATTAGAGAAGCAATCAGAATCATGTTTAAAAAATATGGTTGGAAATTGGGTGTTGCAATTTTTATGTATTATCTCATTCGTGATGTTACACTTTATATCATAATACCATATCTAGTTTATAAAAATTTGATGAGCTAGTATGAAAGTTCCTACAATGCTTAGAAAGTGGCTAGTTTTCCATTTTTATTTTGATTATGCAGTTGCTATACCGATATTTTTTGGTGCTGAGCAAATCGCTTTATATTTTCCTGAATATCCACTAGATACAGTTGCTTTAAAATTGTAGCCGCAGCATTATTTGGTATTGGGTTTAGCTCTCTTGCTTCGAATCTAGATTATGACAATATGGTTAAAAAACGTTGGGCAGTGATTGGTCTAACAGCATGGATAGAGTTTTAATCTCTTTAAAGAAGGTCATCCACTCAAATTGGCCTATTTTTTTCAACTTTATTTTATTCATATTTTATGGACTTTCTATGCTTTTAAATTAGGTCTCATTTAAAATTCTTTGAAGCTATTAAGAAGTTATTATTTTGTAAATTGATTAATTATTATTCTTATCTTGATATCAATATCTATATCATTCTACCTTATTTAATATGAGAGGTTTTTTAGTTAATGCTAAAAAGCTTTTACTTGATAGAATCCCAGGCATAGAAACTACATTAAATTGAATTTCAATCTCTTCGTCAATCACTTTATCTTTAGCAGTATCGCGAGTAGTTTGAAGTTTATTCCAAAAAAGACTTTGGATCATCTAAATGCATTTCAGAACGATACTGAACATCAAAATCATCTCTATTGAATGTTAAAATACCTTCGAGCTGTTTTGATATCTGAATCAAGATCAATTATTGCTTCAAAGGAAATAGGATTTGTTTTTGATTTTACTGTCATATTCCATTTACAAGCATTTTATATTTTCCATCCTCAAGTTTTTCAATCACCTTACTGTTTTTGATTGATAATTTGGCAGTTGGATATTTTTCAACATCAAAAAAGTCTGCACTTCTTAAATGACCTACAAGTCTTTCACTTGAAGTTCCAATAAGTTCACTATTATTAAGAGAGAGCATATTTATAACAACATCACCTGAAATATTTTGTCCATTCAAGTTGATATTCCCATTTAATAATCTCAATTTTCCATTATGAGTTTTAGGACCAAATTTTAATCCACCATTCCAAACAAATTTACTTTTTCCTGCATTTAGAATAATTGTTGGATTAATTAAATTTTCATTTTCCTGTTTTGTTGCAATATTATCAAGCCTTTTTACAGGAATTAATTCTTTCTCAGATTGATCCATAAGCTGAGCTTGCGCTAGATTTGAAATCAAAATTAATATTAATATTTTTTTCATAAGTCCAATGCTTCCTTTTAAATTTTTTTTACAAATTAATTGCGAACCAAAAATTAATATATTTAGTTTTTAACGACAAGTAAGTAAAATTTTTTAAATAGTAATTATCTTTTATTTTCATTTATAATTAATAAATTACACTGAATTTTGGAGGCATGGCAGAGCGGTTGAATGCACTGGTCTTGAAAACCAGCAAGGGTGTAAGCCCTTCAGAGGTTCGAATCCTCTTGCCTCCGCAATGAAGAATCCTCGTGTAAGATTCGCTCCCAGTCCTACCGGATATTTGCATATCGGTGGCGCCAGAACAGCTCTTTTCAATTGGCTTTTCGCCAGACAAAATAATGGTAAATTTCTTTTAAGAATTGAAGATACCGATCTTGAACGATCCAAAAAAGAATATGTTGATCAAATTACAGATGCTTTAAAGTGGTTGGGATTAAATTGGGACGAAGATATAATTTTACAATCTAACAATAATAATAGACATCAAGAAATGGTGAACAAAATGCTTGAAAATGGGACAGCATATAGGTGTTTTCTTCAAAAAGATGAATTAGATAAACTTAGAGAAGAATCAGATAAGAAAAAGGTAATTTTTCGTGTTCCTCAAACGTATAGAACTTTATCTTCAATAGAACAAAAAAAATTAATTGATGAAGGAAAATCATTTACTGTAAGAATAAAAGTTCCAGATGGAGAAACTGAATTTAATGATATGGTTTATGGTTCAATTAAAGTACAAAATAAAGATTTAGATGATTTCATCATCGCTCGTTCTGATGGTTCTCCAACATACAACTTTGTTGTAGCAGTAGACGATGCAGATATGAATATTTCACATGTTATTAGAGGAGATGATCATTTAGCAAATACTCCAAAACAAATACTAGTATATAAGGCATTAGGATTAAACACTCCAATTTTTGCTCATTTACCAATGATTTTAGGTTCAGATAAAAAAAGATTAAGCAAAAGACATGCTGCAACAAATGTCCAAGAGTATAAAGATAAAGGTTTCACTCCTAAGGTCATTTTGAACTATTTATCTCTTTTAGGTTGGAATCCAGATTCTGAAAAGGAAATTTTTGACCAAAACGAATTAATAAATAGTTTTCAATTCAAACAAGTTCAAAAGAAATCAGCTGTTTTTGATGAAAAGAAATTATTATGGATCTCACAACAACATTTATCAGAAATGAGTGTAAGAGATTTAATGAATGAAATATATACTTTGAATCCTGAATGGGGAGACGGTCTTGAATGGGATTATTTAAAAGAAGTCGTAAAATTAATAAAAGACAGATCTAAAACAATCACTGAAATTACATCAATGTCTGAAATATTTTTTAAAGACAAATTAGAATATGATATTGATTTACTGAACAAGACTTTTAATGATAAGTCTATTGCAATAATCAAAGATTTTCAATCCGCTTTATCTTCAATTGAAGACTGGTCAAGAGTAGAAATAGAAAAAATTTTTGAGGATATAATGGAGCAACACGAAGTTGCAATTGGACAAGTGATGAAGCCAGTAAGAGTTGCTATTAGTGGCATTCCATTTGGACCCGGGATTTTTGACTTAATTTTATTACTGGGTAAAGAAATTTGTCAAATTAGATTGAGAAATGCTTTGTCAGTTATTCAATGAAAAAAATAATTATATTTTTCCTTCTTTTTCAAAATCTCTTTTCACAAGATAATCTTCCTAATTTTTCTGTAAAACTATTGAATAATCAGTCCAGTAATTTAGTGAGCTTAACAAATGAAATATCTTTAATTAGTTTTTGGGCAACATGGTGCCTTCCTTGTATTAAAGAAATTGATAAAATTAATACGTTTGTTAAAGATTATGACAATTTATCAGTCATTCTCATAAATACAGATAAAGCTGGTGAAATTGCTAAAGTAAAAAGGTTTGTAAAAACAAAAAGATATCCCTTAGATAATAATTACCATATCATTATGGATTATAATCAAAAGCTTTCTCGATCATTTAATGCCCAACCCATTCCACTTACTCTTATAACAAAAAATAATCAAATTATTTTCAGAAAAAGAGGATTCAATGTAGGTGATGAAATTGAAATTAAAAATATTATTGAGCAGGAAATCGTTGAATAAAATAATTTTATTTCCATTTTTTTCGTCATTGTTATTTTCACAAATTAGTTTTGTTAATGAACTAGAAGCACGTTATGGAACAAGTGAAATGAATATGATTATTCTGAAATTTTTTTTGATTCAAGATTAATTTTACAAAATACAGACTTTATGATTGAGGGGTTACTATCTATTGAGCAAAGTTCTCCTCCTGAAATTGGTTTAGATGAAAAGGGATTAAGAAAATTTTCTCTTGCATACTATACTGATTATTGGTCAGTTGAATTAGGTGATATTTATCAAACCTGGGGAAGGGGATTAATTTTAAATCAAGCTGACTACCAAAACCTTGATTTTGAACAGGTTCCAGAGGTTTTAATTTTCTGTGGAACAAAAATAATCATTCAATCAATTTTATTTATGGAGATACTTCCACAAGTCATAGTACTACAGTTTTAGGAAATTATAATCCAAGAAGCCCTAACTATTTCATAAATCAATCTATTTATGGATTAGACTATACAAGATCTTTAAATGACTTAAATTACGGAGTATCCCTTCTATCTATTGAGAATGAAAACAACTCAAATGAACATTTGCTTACCAATTTAAGATTTGAAAAATTTTATAATAAAGGTGAAATGTATTTTTCATTTGCACACAAAGAATCTGAAATAAATACTCAAAAAAATGATAGAGGTAATGGATTTTATTTTTCTAATATCAATTTTTCAGATAAATGGACATTCGTTACAAATTACAGAAGATATAGGTTTGATATCCAAAACCCTATTAATAAGGGTAATATTGTTAATAATCATGCAAGAGCGCTTGATTTGCAACAATCTCCAACGGGTTATTATCAACATAATTTTAAATTATTAAGCAGAAATTCAAAGCAGGTTAATCTTAATGATGAGGTAGGAATAGAATTAGAGCTTGCTAGATCATTTAAAAATTCCAATACACTTGTAATTAATTATATCAAGTCAAGCTCTACTACTGGCTGGCATTTTAATGAAAACAGTGTTTGGCAAAGAGAACCACTAACTACCACGTTTGGGACCAGCAATTCATTATTTCCAACTAATGATAAAGATTCATACCCTTATGACGAAATTTTCATTGAATTAAATGGATATGATAAAAGTCAAAATATTTTTTATTCTGTAGGCTTTGATTTTTTCTATGATACTTTTGCCGTTTTAAACAATTCAGATACTCGAGAAGCATTTGAAGTTAATAGGGCAATTACTATTCCTTTATTATTAAATATTTCATTAAATGAAATATGGAATATTGAAATGCAGATTGAAATGCAAAGAGCTCAAAAAGGGTTTGAATTAAAAAATGAAAATGAATCTTCATTTTCTTCAATTTTTAATACAAAGTATCAGTATAATAATTATTTATCCATTTCAGCAAATTTTAAGCAGAAATGGACTTTTAGTTTATCACATGAAAGAACAAATGCTGATGAATCTTTAATAGGTGAAGGAAGTGATATTATTGATTTATCAAATTCATGGGACTCTTTTAGTATTGGATATAAGTTTGACTCTGATGATTCCTTGCAAGTATTTTACGGTTCTTTAAGAGGTGGGTTAGATTGTACAAATGGAGTATGTAGATATATACAATCATTTGATGATGGTCTTAGAATTGACTACACATCAAATTTCAATTAACTTTAGAAGGAAGTAAAAATGAAAAAAAAATTAAACATATTAGTATTATTTAGTTTTATACTTTTATCATGTGGTCAAGAGGGAAGTAATGTAACTGCTACTACTGATAATAATAATGAAGATGGAAGTAGTGCAATTGTATATGATTCAAAAATTTTAATGGAATTATTTACTTCAACTACTTGCGGACCTTGTCTTCCACAAAACACTACTTTAAATCGTTATCTTGATCCCATGTCAGCTGTTTATGCTGGAGATTTAGCTGATAAATGGATTCTTCTTAGGTATCATGTTTGGTGGCCATCTTCTGGAGACCCTTTTTATGATTGGAATCCACAACCTGTAATTAATAGGGAAGCATATTATGATGTAGGATATGTACCACATATGTATACAAATGGAAATGTTGATTCTGCTGGTACTGCAACCACTTGGAGAACAAATGCTCGAGCAGCTGTTAATCAACCAACTTTCTTTAGGATAGATATCAATGGATCTAGAAATGGATTTAATATTAGCGGAAATGTTCAGGTAACCTCATCTGCAGACATAAGCGCAGTGTCTGGCTTTAAGCTATATGTTGCTGTAACGCATGATAATAGCACATATACTGCTCCAAATGGTCAAACTGTTTTTGATCAGACATTTGTTGATTTTTTAAGTGGTGGAACAATAGATGGTGAACAAGTCTATCATGATAATATTAGCTTAGGAGCTGGTCAAACATTCACTAAAGTTTTTAATTGGACTATGGATGATGATTGGCCGAATGATTCAGGAGTTTCTTGGAGCATAGAAGATTTAAACTTGGTTGCTTTTGTTCAATTTGATGGAGCTGGTCAAAATAATAAAAAAGTTTATCAGGTTGAAGCTCACGCGTTTGATTAATAAGTTCTAATCTGTTTTACATATGCGCCCGTAGCTCAATTGGATAGAGCGTCTGGCTACGGACCAGAAGGTTGTGGGTTCAAGTCCTTCCGGGCGTACTAATGTCTGAAAACAATCTAACTCAAACATCACATGAAGATTGGATGAGAAAATGCTTAAGGTTAGCTACAAAAGCTATGCTTGAGGACGAAGTTCCAATCGGAGCTATTATAGTATATAAAAATAAGATTATTGGCCAAGGTTACAATCAATGTAATTCACTTAATGATGCGACAGCCCATGCTGAAATGCTTGCCATTACCGCAGCTTCAAACACTTTAGGAGACTGGAGATTAAACGATTGCACCATGTATGTTACAAAAGAGCCTTGTCCTATGTGCGCTGGAGCTATAGTTAATAGTCGAATTGAGTTTTTATATTTTGGCTGTTATGATGAAGATTATGGAGCTTGTGGTTCAAAGTTTGAAATTTGTGGCAACGTTAGTTTAAATACTCCTGCAGTAGTAAAAGGTAATCTTTTAGCTGGTGAATCTCTTGCTTTGCTTCAAGAATATTTTTTCAAAAAAAGACAAAAGAAAAAAAATTTTTAAAAATTTCCCTTCAAGCATCTTGATACGAATGGAAATTGTTCAGTAACAACATAATAATAAATTCCATTTGGAAATTCAGGGGTGACTCCAAATCTTCCATTACATTCATCTAAATCTCCGGATCCTGCAATATATTCATAATCTTGCGTAAATGCTCCCATCGGAATTGGAATATTAGGATTTGAGGTTCCCTGACCAGGTCCGCCAACCAAAGCTGTTAAGATATTTGGACGTCCAGGATCACCTTCAGATTTTAATTGATAGCTCGATTGTAATGCAACAACCGCACTGTTTGTGTCAAAAGAATTAGAAAAACCATATTTTGCATACACTGGAAATCCATCAGCTGCCCATCCAACTAAGGTCATTCCTTGATTCTCTCCTAAGAAATCAACCAAAAGCTCTGGAATACCATGATAATGATATTGACCATTAGGCTGAACATGAGCATGGTTCATATCATCACCAAAGTCAAATGTATCATGACCTAAGGCTTCAATGTTCCAATTTCCTTGACCTTGAGCTAAACGGCATACACCACTGTCATTACATCTTCCAGCAGTAGCAGGATCAAACTTTACACTATTAATTGCATACGCTATTATTTGAGCAGGACCACTTATATTTACACCATCGTTTGATACTACTTCGGGACAAAGAGTGAAAGTTTCATTTATATTTTGAGCAGAAATAGTGTTTGGATTATTATTATTTGGAAATGAGCCAACTTCATGATTCGGAATACCATTTCCTCTTAATATTCTGTAATCATCATCTTCCGTCCATGAAAATATACTGTAAGATTGAACAGATTCATCATTATTAAAAATTTCCTCATCAATATTAGTTAAAATATTTGAAGTGGTATAATCAGTTGAACAATTTTCCAAAACAACATCATTATTATCTTCACATGATATAAGAAGAATAAAGCTTAAAAAAATTAAATTATTATAATTCATGATTTTAAATAATAAATGGAAAAATTGCTTTTCTGTCCTTTGGATAAGACTCAAACTTTTTATGATACCATTGATGTCCTTTAATTGCCCTTGGAACAAGATTGGCCATGGTCCAAATCATAAATGATAGCCCTGCTAGAGACCAAGTCATTAAGGCAAAAGCCATCCATTCAAGAATTTCTCCTAAATAGTTTGGAAATGAGACGTATTTAAACATAAAGCCTTCAGGAATTTTGTATTCACCTGATTTAGATCGTAATGATAATAAAATATTGTCTGATTTTATATTGATGTATGCACCAACGACAAATAAGAATACACCTACAATAAAATTCCAATTTGACATGTATTCAGCAGAATATTCCTGAATACTACCAAAATAAGTACCATTAATATATCCATTCATCACATTAAAAAGGAATGCAAGAACTGCAATAAGAAGTGGCATTTGAGCAGGATTATTCTGTCTTAAAGGATAAATAACACTTCTATTAAAATAGTGAAGCGTCCATAATGATATAAAAGTAATGTTTGTTGGTGTCTTTTCTATATTTCCATTTAAAAAGAAATATAGTAAAGCAAGCGGAGAGATAATTTCCATAACAATCCATCCAACCTGACTTGGAATCATTGGGCCCCAATTTTTTTTTGAAAATTTTCCATAAGGAGCTGGAATTTTTAAAAGAGTAATAAAGGTAATAAAACCTAAACCAAGCCAAATAAGAACTAATGATTCAAAATTTTGTAACATCGGTTAGAATTTATAAGTAATATTTAATTCTTCAAATAAGAGTTATATGCACAAAAATATCGTCATAACAGGGGCAACAGACGGAATAGGCTTAGCTGCAGCTAAATCTATTGCTAAAAAAGACTATAATCTAATCCTCGTTGGAAGAAATCCCAAAAAAGGTAAAAAAGCTCTTGAGACAATTATCTCAGAAACTGGAAATAAAAATTTAGACTTTTTTGAATGTGATCTTAGTTTAGTTGCTAATGTGAAAGATTTATCAGATAAAATTAAACAAAAGTACAGTAAAATTGATGTACTGTTAAATAATGCTGGGGGAGCAAATAAAACAAAACAAATCACAACAGAAGGACTTGAAAAAACATTTGCTACCAATCAAATGAATTATTTTGTTCTTTCAACAGAGTTATTAGAGATTATTTCAGAATCTAATGATGGAAGAATAGTGAATGTTGCTTCAAATGCGCATATTGGCGCAGAAGTTGATTATGAAAATATCAATTCTGAAAAAAGCTTTTCTGCTTGGACTTCATATTGTGTTTCTAAACTAATGAATATTATGTTTACCTATCAACTATCATCAATTCAAGATAAGGTATCGGTAAATGTATTGCATCCTGGTTTTGTGGATACAAATATTGCAGGAAATGAAGGAAATTTTATAAAATATATTGTAAAATTTGGAGCAAAAATGTTTGCTAGAACTGTTGATAATGGCGCAGATTCCAGTAGTATTTATTTGTCAACCTCCAATGAGGTACAAAATGTATCTGGTAAATATTTTTTTAAATGTAAAGAAATCAAATCTTCAAGAGCCTCATACAATAAGGAAGATTGGCAGAAGGTTTGGGATTTATGCAATGAATACAAAATTAAGTTAATATGAAAAAAAAGATTTTAACTAGAGGCGATTATGACTTTTTTACATCAGCTCAAACCAGGTGGAGGGATGTAGATACTTTAGGTCACATTAATCACACGGTTTACCTCAGTTTACTTGAAACAAAACATAAAGATTTTATTGATCATATTTACGGAGAAACTACTTATGATCTGGGATTAAAAAGCACCGCAGCAGGGTTATTAGCTTCAATGGATGTTACCTATATCAAGCAAGTTCACCATCCAGTTAAACTTGATATAGGATGTCGTATTACTAGAGTAGGAAGCAAAAGTTATGATGTGCACCAAGGTATTTTTGTTGATGGAGAAAATGAACCATCTTTTCAAACTATTCATACCTTTGTAATGTTTAACTTTGTGGAACAAAAATCAATTCCAGTTCATCATGTTATAATAGATAATTTAAAGGAGTTAGAATGATTACATTATTATCACCATCAAAAAAGTTAAATTTTAAACATCAAGATGCTGTTTCAGCTTTTACGCAATGTGATTTTATTGAAAGTGCCCAGGAGCTTATTAATCAAGCAAAGAATTTGACGTCACAAGATTTAAAAGATTTAATGAAAATCAGTGATTCGTTGGCAGATTTAAACAAAGAACGTTTTAATAATTGGTCTTTGCCTTTTAACCAAGACAATGCAAAACAAGCTATTTTAGCTTTCGATGGAGGTGTTTATTCAGGGCTACAAGCAGAAACATTTGATCAAAATGATTTAGAATTTGCTCAAGATCATTTACGAATTCTATCTGGTTTATATGGAGTGTTAAAACCTTTAGATTTAATTCAACCATATAGACTTGAAATGGGCACAAAGTTTGAAAATGCAAAAGGAAAGAATTTATATGATTTTTGGAGTAATGAAGTGACTAATAATTTAAATAAAAATATAAAAAAACATGAGAACAAAACCATAATAAATTGTTCATCAAATGAATATTTTAATGTTATAAATCAAAAAAATTTAGAGGGAGATATATTAAATACAGTATTTAAAGAATATCGTGATGGCGATCTTAAATTTATTTCTTTTAATGCTAAAAAAGCTCGCGGTTTGCTTGCAAAATTTA
>BOWX01000001.1 GCA_019650355.1 Fidelibacterota bacterium | reverse complement strand
ACTTCCCTAGGACTAACAACAAAAATCCTTCATCTATACCGTTACAACAATATTTCCACTGCCATAATATGGAAAGTTACTCCAAGTACCATCAAAAGATGTATTATTACTTGCTGGATAAACGTCAAAAAAGGCTGATTCAGTTGGATTAGAAATATCTGAAATGTCCATCACTCTAATCCAGCTGTATAATGGACATGTATACATTATTTCCAATAATATAATTATTATGATCAATAGCTGGTGTTGGGCCAAAGTACGTTTTATGTACTACTGGATTATTTAAATCTTCTACATTCCAAATTAAAGGTTCTGGTATTATTATAAGCATTATTAGACTCATCTAACTCGTCATTAACAATAAAATATCTGTGATCTTCGGTTAACCAGCCTTGGTGAGTATAATAGTTGTCATAACTACCAAGACCAATAGTCTTAGCACCACTATTATCATCTGACTTAGTGCTAACATCTGAAATCCACACTCTGGTTTCGTTTGAGCCAAAACAAATCTCTTTTCCTACATACGCTGAATCAGGACCATCATAAACAACACACTGAACATCATGAGAATATCCAGTGTTTGATCTCCCAGTATTTGGGTCTGATACACAGGCAGATTTTGTTGGTGAACTAGGAGTAGAAATATCAATAATATGTAATCCTCCTGGTCCACAGGTTCCAGTACCTACTGCATAGGCAAAACCAGTATCTTCATTAAAAAAAATATTGTGAGCATTTCCAAAACCACTATAATATGCTGTATTAGAAAATGTAGTTGGATTTCCGTTGACATTTCGAAGTTGGGTTAAATCAAAAACCTGCATTCCATGTCCGCTTGCTTCTGATACAATGAACGCATGGTCTTGATAAACTTTTATATCTCTCCAAGTAGAATTCGAAGTTTGAGTTGGCAATCTCCCCAAATATACTGGATTTTCGGAATTTGAAATATCAACAAAAGAAGTTCCATTGCTCATACCAACAAATGCATATTCTTTACCGGTTTGCGGATCTGTCCATCCCCAAATATCATTTAAAGATGTTGAATTTGAACCACCAATTTCTGTCTTAGACAGTAAATGACATTAAGTCAATTTCATTACAAGGATAAGATCCAGCAAACCCATTTGTACACTCAATTTTATTTTTAATCGATGTACTACCAATACCAGTTGAAAAAGTTGATACAATACCTTTGTTTGATGTGTTGAAGTCAAAAGCATAAAGCTTATCCGCATAATATGCCCCAGTAACCAAAAGATTATCACTTAATACTATATTTCTACCAAAATACTCATCAGATGTGCTTTCAATGTCGTCTATTAACTCAAGACGATCAGAATTATTAATAATATAATTAAAAATCTTACCTTCATTAAAAGTTGATATGGAAACTTTATCATCACGTTCAACAATCTTATATCCAAAATGTGAATTTTCTTCTAATAAAACGGGTTGAACTTCATAAGGATTTGTCCAAGGATTTTGATCGTCATCAGTTCTAGTTGATTGCAAATAGGGATATACAAAAACACGACCCTTACCACCGTCATCTTCAAGTGCAGATATATACAAATTTCTTTTTCCTACATAGACTGACTCACCGAATTTAATTTTAGATTCTTCACTTTTTACACTACTTGGACTTGGAATGTCAATTCCAAATGGAATCCCGTCTTTATATTCAATCATGTAAACAAATTCTTTCAACGATCCGATAAGTAATTTATTATTGTTAAAAGAAGTTGAAATACCAAATCCAAACTTATTGGGACCAATAGCATAACACCCTTCAACATCTCCTAGTTTCCTCACATCTATTGTGTGAAAAGGTTTGCTTGATATTCTACTGCTATCAATGCTATCTAAGCTATAAACATATACAAGCCCATCATTGTAAAATGGAGATGAAATAGATACATACTCATCACTTAATGTAACATTATAACCAAACTTATGAGGTGTTCCAGTTACGTTTGAAGGTACTGGATTCTCAAAAGTATTGTTTAACTCCCCTTTTCCGTTATTTTTTTATATAAATAAGCAATTCCATGTCCATTTTTATAACCTGGTGCCCCAACAATCATATAGTCAGATGTTAAAGCGATGCTAAAACCAAAATCATCTCCAGGCATAGGATTTGGAGAAATCATCTCAGATTCTTTTACAAGTTGATTTGCTGCTACATCATAAGAATACACATCTAAAATTCTTGAGGTCAGAGATGAAAATGTTTTGGCTGCTACAAGAGTATCATCAAACATCGCAATAGGAACAGATCTTCCTCTACTCAAAAGTTCTGCGGAATGACTTTTTCCAAATGATCCACCAAAATTTGTGAAGATATAATTGCTATTAAAAATAATTTATATAGATATTTTATTATCATCTCAGAGATAAAGTATAAGAATAAAAAGTAGAAATTAGAATTTATTTTTAAGATAAATCTTCTATTGTTTTCATCAAGAAATAATGATTTGTCGATGAAGTAAAAAATTCTCTAAAAATTGCATGGATCTTTTTTCTTTCTGAACCACCAAAATTAACTCTCAAGGATGATAAATAAGGCTCGAGTCATTTATGGCTTTCACCGTAACTGTTGCAGAGAGCTTATAGTCTTTTACGACTACAGTTTCTCCATCACTTCTTCCTCCACCACCATTTGAATCACCATCCCAGTCAGAGGCTATTAACCATGCAATAGCTGCAATAGCAACAATAGCTCCTAGAGCTTTTTGAGCATCTGAAGGTTCTTCTTTTTAGGTTTTTCAATTTTGCTAGCTGTAATTAGTCCAAACTCTTCATTTAATGTATCAATTGTAAACCCCAAGTCTTGGAAAGCTCCAATTGTAGACTGCATTAAGTCTTTAGAGCTTACGTCGTACTCTCTTGTTTCTACAGCTCTTTGAGCAGCGGTAGATTTTTTGATGAGCCACCTGACGAGGCGCAACTCATTAACAAAAAGGTTAAAAGAAAAGAGTGTATTGCAATTTTTTAAACATTTTAATTAATTGCTTGATCTAAAAATAATGATTTATCAAGAGCGGCAAAGAAACTTTTGAAAAATAAATCAGAGAATTTACGATCTCCACCTTCAAAGTTTACTCTCAAAGATGATAATGTCGGTTCGGTTGAAATTTCTTTAACAGTAATTGTAGCAGATAAAGTCAATGGAGCTATTATAACATCATCTTTATTTTCAATTCCAGTTAATGCGCGCCAGAAAGCTTCAAAGGATCTTCTTCAAGATTAGTTCTAGTTGCAGTTGTTCCTTGTTTCTTACTTGCAGTAATTAAACCAAACTCAGCATTAAGAACATCAATAGTATATCCAAGATCTTGGAATGTTCCGATAGAAGCAGTTATTAGCTCTTTGGTGGAAACTTCGTACTCTTTAGTTTCAGTTGCTCTTTTACAGCTGTTGTACGTTCTGGCATCATAGATGCACATCCGCTAAGTACAACGCCCAATGATAAGGCTAAGAGAAAATTTTTGTTCATTCTTCTAGTATTTGATGCTTTGGTATTTAAAGTCTGTAACAAGACCTTCTGCATTTAATTTTACAATTAAAGTAAGGTTTTTACTAGAATTTGACGATTTTGAACGACCGCCACCAAAAATACCAAAAAATTACCACTTGAACCTGCTCCAGCTCCAGAAACGCTTGATGATTCAGATTCTTGTGAAATTTTATCATAGGTCCATGCTTCTCCACCATCTTTCGTGCTTGTAACTAAATTTGGTGAACCAAGTAAAGACACCACTTGAGATGAACTCATTCCCTCTTTTAACTGTGATTGAACTTTACCTAAAGTAAAGTCATTTGATTCTGCAGGAGCTGTAGAGCTTGCATAGCACATCCAGTTAAAATGAATGATAAAAATAATACAAAAGTTAGATTTTTCATTTTTTCCTCTCTATTTTGTTATTTTAATTTATACATTAAAAATAATCATCTTGTTCCCAGTATAAGCAATTAATTGCTTATTTTATATATTAATTTTTAAAAACTCCTGTTGATAAAGCTCATCAATTTTTAAAAACCTGGTCCAATTTTCCTCACCTTTTTTATTCCCATTATGAAACTACAGGTTTTAAATCTCTTTTTCGAACTATAAATGCTTCGCTGTTTTAAACCCTCAATTAAATTAAGATTCAATGTTAATTTTTGGATCCATAATTCTTAAAAAATTTTTTCTTTAACCTTCCTAAAATTCTTCCATCAAGTTTTGGGGTTTATTACAGTCTTTTTAACAAAAAAAATGAAAAGTAGTTCCTTCTAAATTTCATCTTTGCTTGTTACACCTTCATAAAAACCCCCTTTCATGCACAGAGCCTTGGCTTTCATTCCCCGTAATATGTATAGGTGTCTTAATTTCAGCATCAATCCTTTCAAATTCATACAGACCTAATGAAATTCCATTTTGATAAGTTTCCCTTAGGATTTTTTTTTAATTGGAATTAACAATAAAAAATCAACTTCTTGGATGAAACAAAACCCTGAAATATCATCTGGGCTTTACCGAAAAAATATCATCACATTACCTCACCTTTGAAAAATCTTTTTTTTCTAATGTTTGATAAACCCAAATTTTAATATCCTGTTTTGAAAAAGATAAATTCATTTTCATTCCCTGAGCTTTTCCTACAATTCTATCAAGTGATCATCAAGAAAAACAGGTTCCATTTTTAGATTTTTAAAAAAATGTGAAAACCTGATAACCCGATTTTTAAAAAATTTTCCCCTTACGAAAGATTTACTCATCGGAGGAATAAATTTTCTCTTGAAAATGATATAAACTCTTTTTATGTATGTATTTTTTTTTTTTTTTCCCGATTATTATAACAATCTAATTTATTTAAAATATACCGAATATGACTTATATTTTAAAATATGAGAATTTATTTTATCTACTTTTGGCTCTAATTATTTCTTAATGATAATGGAAGCAATACTGATAATTCAGCTCCATTTTCTGAAATATTCATTAGATGATGATTTTTATTTTGAAAAAGGAATCTACAAGTGTAGAAATGTTTATTTTATTTTATGGTTTTGCCAATTCAATACTTATTGTTGGAACCTATATATCATGATAAAAGAAGATCCTGAATTGGAAAACAAATTAATATGAGTTTAAAAAATCTCTAATCTACCAAAAGAAGCTTTATTTATACCATTTACATGTGGGGTCATTGGAGAGGGGCTCCCGGTTTTTTGAGGGCAATAAAAGGTTTTTTTCCATCTACATTTCAAAAGGATTTTTGACCAAAACAATTACTTCGAAAAATTTCTGAAGAGGATGAAACAATTTGGTCATTTTTTCCGAAGCTTAAAAAAAGGGCACGGCTTTGGGTTTACCTAAATTTTTATTTTTAACAACCCCAGTAATTTATCAAAAATTTTTTTTAAATTCAAACAAAAAACTTTCTTGGGGGTTTGACTTGAAATTCAACATACCCGGTGAAAAGTGTCAAATATATTTATTCCCCAAAAGGTAGTTATTATTGATAATATTATATGAATTTTTTAACTTATACTATGAGGAAATTCTTCAAAATTAAAAAGTTGGTATAAATCCTTGAGCTTCGATCATATAACCGAATACTTGATTAGTTTCCCTGGCCCCTTTTCTTGGGAAGAGAAAAGAAGAAGATTATCGATTTAAGGGGTGCCATTCAATTTATTCAGATTATGCTTAGAGGTGAATGCTGGCAAAACACCAGATGAACTGGTTGAAGAATTTGAATACCCTCCCTTTTTCTTAGAAAAGTTATGATTTAGAAGAAAAATATGGAAAAGTATCTTGGAGCATTAGAAATGTTTATAATGGATATTTAGGATTTTTCGACGGAAGAGCGGTAAACTTAGAGCCATTATCTAAGAAAAAAGAGCAAGACATATTTTTTGAATTGATTGGCTCTAAAGAGCAATTAATAGAACAAATTAACAAAGCTAATAATTCTTCAAATTACCAATGGGCTGCAGAATTGAGCGATATAGGATTATTAAATTTTCCAAATGATAAAAGATATCAAAAACTTATAGTGAATCACTTGAAAATCTATCACAGATTGAGAAAAACCTATAGCTAGAAACTACTATTTATCTGAAGCATATGAATTATCAGGTAAAATAACTCCATCGTTAGAATATTCTATATCTGCAGAACAAGCAAAAAATATTCCTCTATCCACTTTTTTTGATGCTATGGGACCAAGACTTGATCCAATTAAAGCAAAAGGTAAATTGATTAAAGTGGGTTTTAATATTACTGACTTAAATGAAACATATGGAGTGTATCGAAACCAAATTGCTGAATATCAAATTCTTACAATGATGATTATGATGTAATTGTTTCTGTTGATTCTGATACTTGGAAAGGAATTATTTTAAAAACAGAAAGTGCTGCCCGAGCTATTGCGTCAGGCAAACTTAGAATTGATGGAGAATCAATAAAATTTCTTCAATTCTCCTCATTATTCGTTAATGATTAATAATCTATAAGAGTTATTACTTCACCGAATTTATCAGCTAATTTTTGATCCACCTAACTTAGGTAGGTCAATTAACGCAATTATATGCACTTCAGAGGCACCTAATTCCTGACAAAGTTCAGCAGTGGCCATTGCAGTACCACCGGTTGCAATTAAATCATCTACTACTAATACTTTATCTCCTTTTGAAATTGCATCTTCATGAATATGTACAGTATTAGTTCCATACTCTAAAGAAAAGAACTTTTCAGCTGCTTTTCTTGGCAATTTTCCAGGCTTTCTAGCTAATACAAATGATTTTGATAAAGCATAAGCAATTGGTCCAGACCAGAAAAATCCTCTAGACTTCAACTCCTACACTCTATTAAAATCTAAGTGTTTCACCTTATCTACCATAATATCAACAGTAGATTTGAATGCCTCAGGATTTTCTAAAAGTGTAGTAATATCTTTAAATACTATACCCTTATAGGATAATCTTTAACGATTGTTATTGTTTCTTTTATTTGTTCAATATTCATTTTTATTGCGCGCATAATACGGATTTATACGATGAATTCAAAAAAATTAATTATAATAGTAAATTTTATATTACTTTGATCTACCAATATTTTAGTATATTTTTGTTTTTCTTAAATAATGAAAAAACTTAAGACAAGAAAAGATTTTGAGGAGAAAACTAATTCAATATATGATACAATCCCCAAAATATGCCTCCTCAGAACATGAGAGAGCTCGCAGATTCTTTTACAATCTACTACTATCTGTAACTGTTCTTTACATTATGTCAAACTTTTTTAATGGTAAACATTTTACAGCATCAGATGTTTATGCAGAATTAAGTCCTCAATACGGTTCAAAATCATCTATAGTGAATTTTATATCACTAGGATTTAAAAAGGATATTTTCAATATGCTCAATGTGGTATTGATAAAAGAAAAATACTTATTTCCAGATGATGAGTTTATCAAAATCTGGTGTCAGGCCTGTGCAAGATGAAGGTGCACCAATTGATGATTCCGTAATTGGAATAAAGTCTGTGCAAGACCTAAGGCTTGCTAAAATTATTTAATTCTTTTTTTAAGCTTGAATATTATGCTTTTCACACAGGCCAGATAGAAAACCCCATAGCACTTTTGCACAGACAAGCCAGCTTCTTTGGCTAATAGCTTTTTCTTCATCCTGAAAGCTTATTCATTATTCCGGCGCTTTGTTCTCTATGTTCAACATCAACATCTTTATGAACAACAAAATATTCTAAGCCTTCATCAGATGATACATCGTAATAATCCCCACTGATCCCTTTTATTTTGGTGTCTGCAATTTCAGGAACCTGTCTTTTTCATATGCATATAAAGCACCTAATCCTTCTGCATACGTTGATCTGAAAGTCTGAAAAAATTATCAATCATTTCTTTGAGGTGAAATGTTCATGTTCAACTGTTTCAACAGAATTTTTATCCGCTCAACCGCTAGTGCAAACTGTTTCCAAAGCATTGGAGTGAATGCTTTATTGAAATCTTCTTCATCGCTAAGATTATCAAGTAAAATTTTCTGTTTTCAATGTCTTCACAAATTGAATGTGTAGCACTGATGTGAGGAAACGCCTTAATGTGCTGATAGTATTGTTCAGCGTAATCTTTTAATATTTCTTGGTTCAACTCTCCATTATTCCATGCAACATAAAATGGATGTTTCAATAAATGAAATTCGTCTAATTGTTTATTTAGTTTTCTAGATACATATTTTACTCTAGTTTAGTTGGCTACCAAAATTAATCTATATATTAAATTTAATAATTCAATTTATCCTTTAATTTTTATCATATGCTTTTAAAAACAATATCTCGAGATTCTTCTATAGAAACTATCGGTTTGGATAATCTTCACCATAATTAATACCTGCCTCTTCAAAAACAGAATCATCTGCTTCCCATGGAGCAAATAAAAATTTTGAAGGAAGATTTTTTTAACTCTGGTACAAATGCTTAGTATACTCACCTTCTGGATCAATTTCTTTCCTGTAATATAGGATTAAATATTCTAAAATACGGCGCAGCATCAGCTCCGCTTCCTGCAGTCCATTGCCAGCTAGCAGTATTATTTGCTAAATCTGCATCATAAGCAATCATTAACCATTCCATTCCGACCCTCCAATCAATCTAACAGATTTTACTAAAAAAAAGATCACAACAATCATTCACGATTATGCACATATACCCTGTTTCCCACAACTGTCTCATACCAGCATCTACAATTGGATAGCCTGTTTTCCCTTTTGCCATGCCAATGAAAATCTTGATTTTCTGACCAAGAAATTTATCAAATCGCTTATTCTCTGTACACATAAATGGAAAATGATATATCAAATAATATGAAAATTCTCTCCATCCTAACTCGCTATGAAAATGAGCAACGTCTTTTCTGTGGGCAGAACTCTTATTATCAAACCATATTTGATGGGGTGAGATTTCACCAAAATGCAGATGAGGAGATAAAACCGATACGTTTTCTTGAGCAGGAAAATTTCTACCTTCTTTATAACCAGTTAAACCATTGTCTCTGAAATGAATATATTTTTCCGTGCAGACTCCTCTCCAATTTTCAATGCCTATTAAACTTATCCTTCCAATGATGTTTTGGAAGGGTTTAAGAATCTATATCTCTCGAAGAGGTAAGCTTATCAGAAAAACTATAATCATTTTTTCAACAACCTCTCTTGGAATGACATGTTTTTAAACGGCCTTTTCTAGTAGGAGTGGTGAAAGACTTTATAAGGAGTATTGTCATCTTTTAAAATCTCCCAAGGCTCCCATAATAGCGAAGCATTAAATGTCTTCACTTCAATATCATTATCTTTTAACAGAGATTTAATTTTTGTATCTCTTTCAATTTCCCAAGGACTATAACATCGGTTCCATGAAAATGATTCAATGTCATGACTGCTAATTAGTTCTTTAATAATTTTCTGGGATCTCCTGAAAAACAGAATTTATTTTATCTGCTAATGAATTGTTCGAAATTAAAGAGAATGATGAAGCTACCAGGAACTCGCTTCTCCGAGGTTAAACTCTTTTTGGAGTGTTATTTGTATCAAGGATAAATATAGGCGTTACAGGGCCATTTTGAGCTGCAAAATGCAAGGATGGGTTATCTGATAACCTTAAAATCTCTTCTGAACCAATGGATTGCTAATTTATTCATCAAAAATCTCGTTCAAAGTACCACCCAGCCCGATATCCTGCTGTAAAAAACTGCGTTTTTTTTTATATCAAAATTTTCAAAAGATATAATCTATCCAAGGTAATAAGTTTTTAACATTTGTAAATTATTTTAACTTTTTTTTGAATTATCTACCCATTCATTCCCCGAAAAAAAGCTCAATATTTTCAAAAAAAATTTCGTAATAAATGTGAAGAAATTCAGTATAACTCATTTGGTAATTATCAATCATATTTGTTCCCAAACTGGGTGTAAATTTGAATCGTCACCAAACCTTTTTTCTTTAATATCTTTCCTCCTCTTCTTCACCTCTACCAACGTTAATGGTTAAAATGTATTTTACCTATTAAATGTACCAAATATTTAAAAATAAAATGTTTTTTCCTTTAAATTGAAACATTATTGTTTTTCCCAAACTTGGTTTTGAAAGCTTGTTTGTTTTGAACAATATCTCCTTTTGAAATTTTTGAATTCGCATATTTTTAAACTTAATGGCATTTTTTGCTAATGGGGGGGGTTTACTTTCAAAATCTGGTTTGATCGCTTTTCATCAGCCCAAAGTACTTCGTAGCAAGTGAAGGGTCTTAAAATTTTTTCCCTGAATTTCAATCTTTTTTTTTGGGTTTAAAAAATGTTCTGCCTTCCCCAGTAGTTCATTACCGTCTTGCCCCAAGGGAAAAAAAAGGGAAACTCATTAGAACAAAGCATATAAATTTTTTTTTTTTTCATATTATTTCTCAAATTTTTTTTTTATTTCTTCTCCCCTTTCCTGCAATAGATTTTCTTCTTCCCATGTTTTTTTTCCCTTTTTTTTCAATTAAAAAAGAATCCACAAACAAGGACAAAAATTTTTGGGAAAGGGGGGTTTTCCTTTTTTAAGGGAAAAAAAAATTTGTTTTTTTAAAAACAAAAAAAGTTTTTTAAACCCAAAAAAACCCAAACTGCAACAACCCCCCACCACAAAGCAAAAAACCAATCATTTTTATTTGTTCCATTCCAGTCTAACCACTCAAAAATAAATGCTTCTACAAACAAATCAAATGCAAGAAGAGCAAAGAATCCAAAAATCCATAGCAGAAAAAAGTTAAACGATTTCATCAGCTTTTTCCATTTTTAAGCCAGTTGCTTCAAAATCCGTCAAAGGAATCTTTCCCTTGCTTTCAGATATAACTTTAAAACCACATGATTTATATAATGATATTGCTCTAAAATTATTGTTTAACACCGTTACTTTTACAGGCTTAGAGGTTTTTTCTAATGCAAAATTTAGCAATCTTCTTCCATATCCATTTCGGAAAAACTTAGGATCAACATATAGCCATGTAATCTCGTGTTCATTGAAAGCTACAAAACCTATTGTTTCGTTATTTTGCTCACCAATAAAAATAGATGAATCAAACAGCTCTTCTTCTTTATAACAATCAGCTAATGGTATAAAAGCTTTTTCAGATACAGATCCGTCAAGCTCAATAATTCTAGCATTGTCATGGATTCTGCAAATATTGTTCCAATCTAACTGATGGACATATTCTCTAATTGAAAGCATTTAATCGTCTTCATTCATAGCTAAGTTGAATACCATAAATACAACGAAAATAATGCACAAAAAGAACATTGGAAGCTCTATTGGATGCTGAAATGTAAATGGTCCCCATTCTATCATGGATGAAATATAAAAAAAAAGGGGCTAAAAAGCCCCTCTTTTAAACCAAATGAAAAGGATTATTTCTCATTTAATTGTGCTCTTACTCCTAAGATTCCAAAAGTTGGAGCCCATAATCCTACAAAAACTCCTACTTGTCTTGCTGATGCAGCATTTTCATATCCTGGAACATTCAGGAATAGTAATACAGCCATCAGAATTGAAAGAATCATTAAAAGATACCATGAATTTGAGTTCATTTTTCCCTCTGTAAGTTAAGTTTAATAAACACTAAATAATTTTAGTACAAATGCGATAAAAATCAATACTAAAACTAATTTGCTATCTAAGCAAATATGAACAATTTTTGCTATCATTTCATCCATTTGTAAGCACCTGTATAAAAATTAATGATGCTACACCAACAGTAAATATTAAAGATAGATAGAATCCTACCTTTGTATCTAAAATTGAAATAAGACTATTTGATAGATTATTTAATTGTTTTAGCATTCGCGAAGAAAATAAGGCTTTGGAGTTAAAAAAACAAATAGAACCAGCTAAAAATGTGTCATGAAAGAAAAAAATGTATTATCTCCATTAGATCCAATTTCAACAAGATAATTCTTTTTGAATAATCGAACTACTGGAAAAAACATATAAGAATATTTGTTATCAGAATACTCAATTCTGTAATGTGCTATAAGCCAGGTTGAGGTTTTTGAATAGTCTACTGTATAAGGACTATATGCAAGACGAGTATTTGAAACTAAAGCGCTGCTATGAGAATAATATTCAAGCATTTGCATAACCATAAATCGTCTATCTTCCCAGTCGCCATGTATTCCAACAGTACCCATACTTTTAGAATTTTTAGTATTGAGTCCAACGCTTGAAAGCAAGTAAAGATTTGCTTGAGAATTTCTGTTATTCCACCTCTTGGCTAAATAATTATTATTAATTAATGCAAAGGTTTCATTTGACTTTCTGTCCTCAAGAAATCTTCCACCAATTAACCAATTGCTTGTCTTAGAAACACCAAACCTTATATCATTGAAACTAGGATTTTGTGTTATCCAAAACACCTTTCCGTTTTTAAATATTACTGGATGAGCAGATATAGCACTAAAAAGAATGATTAAAGCAAAAAATTTTCTCAACATAAATGATTTTTTAGCTATCAATGTCAGAAGTAAGATTAAATGCTATTGGCTGTAAAATGCCTAGCTTGTCCGTGCTAAACTTGGTTAATTTTTCATTCTGGAGAATAAAAAGTAGGTTTACATCATATCCAGCATCTTCAATAACCTGTACAATTTTTTCAGGATTTATATTTGTTGATTCTAATAGACCAAGCTGTACATATTGAGCATCAATATCAACAGAAACACCATCTGTAAATTTAGACTTGTCGATGAAATCAGTTTTTGCAAAACCTTCACCAATTCCAAAAGCGCACATTGAACAAACCATTCCTAAAACTTCTACAACTGCCTCGTTTTCATTTATCTCAATTTCTTTATCCTGAATTGAAACTTTAGATTGAGAAAATCCAAGACTTAAAAGAAAAAAGATTAATAATAAATTTTTCATTATTACAGCTCCAATTGTTTAATAAACAATTTTAGTAAATAAAAAATTTTAAGACAAGTAGGTAGTTAAATGTGACTAGCAGTTTATCCAGCACCACCGCCACCGCCACCGCCAGCACCACCGCCACCGCCACCACCGCCACCGTCACCTCCGTAGGCAGCAGAAACTGTAGTACCGGTTGTTGCTATATCGCTAACAATTGATGCAACAGAGCCAATATCTGAGCTAGAACCATAATACATCCACATATATGAACTATCATTCTGATGCTCAACATTTTCAATCACTTTTTTTAAACTGTCAGGCTGAACTCCTAATGCTAAACAATATTGAAGAGTAATTCAGGATCAAAATGTTTTACATCTATTTTATTTTCTGAAAGTTGATGAATAAACAGCCCCCATTGATTGAAAAGCAATTGCCCTTCTTTAGTTAATCTGCTTCCAATGATTGTTGATAAAAAGAAAATCAAGGGTAAGATAGATAAGAAACCAATAAAGGTTTTAAATATTATTGAAAATGCAATAATTACACCCATAATTAGAAATTGTATTATTGCTAGTCTATATTTTTCATCAGCACCAGAGGTATCTACCCAACCATTTCTTGAAAGCTCCTCTGTTTTTAATTTCTTCCATTTATACGAACGCATCTGAAATTCACTAAAGACATCTTTAAAAGTTGTATTCTTGCCAAACTTTCTTAAACGTGTTAATAATAGTTTTGCAAAACTACTTTGCACCTCATCCATATCCGTATTGTGAACAGTAACCTTCAAACGTTTTGATTTAAAAAACCATTTTCCTTTTTCGATTACCTCAATTGATAATTTTTTTAATGAGGCAAGTTCAAATAATGTTGATAATATTCCATACCCAGTAGGTCCAAGCGTCAATTCACGATAGATCAGTCCATTAATAACAACAGGATGGTGGTCTGATGGGAATGATGTAAATTGCTGATTCTCATCAATGTCTAGCTTGAATTTTTTTAAGTTTCTTCTATAATAACTGATAAATGAAACAATGGAAAATAGTGCAAGAAATCCAATAAAGTATTGGACCAACTCTTTATTTCTTTTTTTCTCTTCTAATGCTGCTAATGAAAAATTTTCATTATTTATCTCAACATTTACAAAATATGATGATGGAAAAATAGTTCGAAGCTTCATTTCAGTGTTGCTTGAAAAATCTGAAGAGAAAAATGATAATGAAGAGTTGTCAGTATTAAATTCATATTTATCAGAATTAGATGGATATTCTATATCGTAAATAATATCATTATCCTGAATGTCTTGAGGAAAATTTCTGTGTTATATATAGATCGCCTGGTCTTTTATCCCACCTGTCAGATAAATAAATCCAGTAAAATTGGCTATCTTTTTCTCCAACGGTAAATGGATTTTCCAAAGTATACTTTACAGTAAATTTTTTATTTTCATTTGAAGAATTATGATAAAGATAAATTCTATAAGAGTTTTTTCTTTCATCTATAATAAATGTACCATCCTCTTTTGTGTCTTTATTAAAGTATGCTATACCATTTTCAGATACTTGAATATCATATATTTTATCAAATCCTCTTTTTGGAATATCCTGATAAACAAAGGTAAAATCTCCTTTAAAACTAAATTCCCTAGTTTCAATAAAATTAATTGTACCATCATTGTTTATGGTAGTTTGAATGTCAGTAGATAAAATTTTATAAGATTTATCTGCTGCAATTGAAATGCTAAAAAAAATAATTAAAGTGAATATTGTTTTGTTATTAATGAACTTTTTGATAAACTTTTTCATATTGTAAAGTACACTTTACATTATTTAATGTCAAAATTAATTTTGAATGATAAAACTTTGATATTTATTAATATCCAATCTGAAATGAAATTAAAAGTGATAAAAAAATAATAATCCAAGCAGCAACCAAAAAAATGATTATTTTGTATGATGGTTCATTCTTCAATTACCTATCCTTAATTAATTTCATTCTGAAGATGCTTTCTGAATTCGTGAAAATCAACTTCTAACTTATGTCTTGGTGTATCTATAAAGTCATATGGCATACTGTTCTGCTGATTTATAACAGCTTGTTCAAAATCTTTTGGCACATTCCATTCATTTCTTAAATATTTCACTATTTGCTGTGACTGAAGATCAGATAAAGGCCAGATACATCCTAGCGGTTGTAATAATCCAACAAACATCAAATTGGAATGCTTGGGATGAAAACAAAAGTTATATAAATCAATGTCATTATTTTCATAATCAATATTTGAAGTGCTAAAAAATGGAAAACTTATTTTGTACCCTGTAGCAAAAAGAACTATATCATAATCTTCTTTTTCTCCATCAATAAACTCCACATTATTTCCTGAAAAACGACTTATATTTTTTTTAGGACTTATTTTACCGTGCTTAATAAAATATAGTAGTTCTGAATTTACAGTTGCATGAGATTGCAATATGTCATGATCGGGTTTTTGTAATCCATAATTTTCATAAGTACCTTGAACAATTCTGAGAGCTAATTTTTGAAAAAATAGTCTTATTCGTTGTGGAATCCATAAGGTTTTAGCGTAATAAGCATCCGAAGGAATTCCCATCATAAACTTTGGAATAAAATGATATCCTCTTCTCATACTAATAGATGTTTTTTTAGCTACCCTACTTACTTCAACAGCAATATCACATGCAGAATTTCCGCCTCCAACAACCAACACAGATTTGTCTTTAAAATATTCATTGTTTTTAAACTGATGAGAATGCATCAGCTCTCCACTAAACTCTCCTTCAAAAGTAGGAATTCTTGGACTCCAATGATGGCCGTTTGCAACTATCAAATAATCAAAATCTTCACTTGAATCTTCAAAAAATAACTTCCATTTATTTTCAAGCGGTATAGCCTTAACAACTTTGGTATTAAATTTTATATGCTGTTTTAAATCAAACTTGTTAACATAACTATTAAAATAAGCTAGCAGCTCAGCTCCAGATGGATAATCTGGATAATCATCAGGCATTGGAAAATCAGTGTACTCTGAGAATTTTTTTGAACTTATAATATGTGTAGTCTTAAATACACTTGAATGACCTGTCTTGTCTTTATAAACCCAATTTCCTCCAATCTGATCATTCATTTCAAAGCATGTTACATCAAACCCATTAGTAGCTAGGTTTTTAAGTGCCGTAATTCCTGATGGACCAGCTCCAATAATAGCAATTTTTGGATTTTCAGACATACTAAACTGGCGAAATAATATTTTTATCTCTCGATAAAAGAATGAATGTTGAAACTAGCAAAGTAAATAGAGCATAACACATCACAAAAAAGCTCATTGAGGATGAGAAGTATCCTAGATTTAAACAAGCCAATACTGCAATGGATTTAAATAATTCAGCCTTGTATCCAAATCGTTTACCGTCCAATATAAATGAATTAGTAATAGATGAGGATACCACTAGCAAAACAATAGCAATAATTTCTGCATATAGATAATTCTGAACGTTAAATAGCATAATAACTGTCATGATATTTATTACTGCAAACTGCGTACCCGCAAAGATTTTTTCTCTCAAAGTTATTTCAGGATCATATTTTTCAAAACTTGATAAATCGTTCTTTTGAATTGGATATAATGAAGAAACATCGTCCGGTCTCCAACTAGGAGGCGAAAACCATACTTTAATTTTATCAGACCATTTCGCAGTATGATACGAGTCAAAAATCATTTGATAAAAAACTTCAATATTGGCCCAAAATGGATTGAATGACTTTAAAGGTTTTACTGTTCCGTAGACAGGTTTTAAATCTGTTCTTTCATCAATAAAGGTACCAAACAATCTATCCCAAAGAATGAACACTCCTCCATAATTTGCATCAAGATAATCTTCATTTTGTGCATGATGAACTCTGTGATTTGATGGAGTAACAAATATGTACTCTAAAAATCCTAATCTTCCAATATGTTCTGTGTGTACCCAAAATTGATATACCAAATTTAATCCTGCAACCGATACATAAATATGAGGAGGAATTCCAATAATAAACATTGGAAGAAAGAAAACCCATTTCCATAGAAAACCAGTACTGGTTTGTCTCAGTGCAGTTGACAAGTTGAATTCTTCGCCATGATGATGCACAACGTGAGTTGCCCAAAATACCTTAATTTCATGATGAATTCTATGCATCCAATAATAGCAAACATCATACAACACAAAAGCAGTAACCCATACCCAAATTTCTTCACCGTTTAATAGGTTGAAATTATAGTGCTCTGCAACAGCCTTATAAACAACATACTGAAATCCTAGACCTAAAATGGGTACAAAACGACTAATCAATCCTAAGGACATGCTTGTAATTGCGTCATTGATTCGATAGTTGTTTTGTTTGGTTATAACACCATAAAAAAACTCAATAAGAATTAGTCCAAAAAATAATGGAATAGCAAATGTAATGATGATTGATGAATCCATGGTATAATTTATAACAGTTTTAAAGCCTTATGCCATTTTTTTGCGTACCAAAATGTCCTACCTTGAGCATCTGTCATTTTTTGTGTTTTTCCATAAAACTGCATCCAATTATGGAATGCCTGATCTTGATGAGATTTGTTTTCATTCATCCAAGAATATAGCTCCCCACCTCCTAATCTATACGTATCATGTATCTGTTCAATAACATGATCTAAAAAAGACTTATTGATAAGCTTTTTTAGAGGCTGAAAAGGATTCTTATCCCACTTACCTAAGATCTCAGCTCTAAGATAATTTCCCATTCCATTAAACCATTTCTGATTCATAATTGCAGTATGAGCTGGCTTCAAAAAATCTCGATGATTTAAGTTATCCATAATGTGTTCACGGAAAGCTTTTTCTTCGTCAAATACATCAGGTCCTCTATTTGGATTCCAATCTTTAGCAATACTTTTTCCAAATCTTCTAACATCGCTCCAACAAAACCAAGAATTATCACTCATTCGAAAACGAATATGCCATGCTTCCAATGTTATTTTTTACCCTCTTTTTTGAAAGTTTTTAAAACATCCGGTCATTCCCAGTGAAATAACAACTGGCTCGCTATCAAAAAACAACTTGAGCTCTTTTCCTCTACTTACTGCACTTATTTTTTTCCAACAACGTCTATATTTTCAACCAATTTCAACTTGTTAGTTTTGAGGTAAATGACATCTTGAATAGTATGATTTATATTTGCTTCAGTAACAAATTGAGCTGTAAGTCTAACTTCAGATATTTCAGGCATAATAGTATTAAAATATATAATTGAAACGTATTTCAGTTCAATATACATTAATTCAATGTAAACAAAATTGAGGGACTTTATAGTCCCTCTTTCTTTATGAATCCTTTTTCTAAAATATCATTTGCACTACTTTTTGCCCAAAGCTGATAAGTATATAGTGATGGGTGCAACCGATCTGTTTCAAAGAAATCATCTATAGTTAACTTCGTATCATTTGCAATGGATAAAAATTGATTAAAGGTAATTTTATCGTCTAAATAAAGGACGTTATTGCCTTCAATTCCTTTCAACTTTATTCTTAAAATATCTGTCATATTTCCAACAAAAAAACGCATCAACTTTGAAAAAATAGGAAATTCTCTTGTTGGCGGCATGTTAATGATAACTATTTTTGAGGATGGAAAATTACTCTTTAAGTAGTTGATAATATTTTCCATTTCTTTTTTCCACCTCCATGGTGGTGTAAAGCGAAATGAATCGTTTCCTCCTAAACCAACTACAAATAAATCCACCTGCTCATCATTTATTTGCTTTAAAAGCTTTGAATGAACTCTTTCAGCAGTAATTCCATTTTTGGCATACACCTTCCATGAAATATTGGTGTTAGTAGTTTCGGCAATGTTTCTTGCAAGGGTTCCTGCAAATGCTTTTTTGTGTGAAGGCATTCCCAAAGCTACCATCGTGCTTTCGCCAATAAAAACTATATGCTTATTTTTTTCACTGCCAACATGTTCTTCGCCTTGAAAATCAGTAGGAGGTTCAAGCACAGGAACATTTTTTTCTAATATCCTTTAACTGCGCACTTATAATCGGATAACAAATTAATAGAAATAATAGGTTAAGAACGTAATAGATTGACAGCATTAAATATCAACAGACTGGATAATTCTTCCTTGATTATCTTTAAGGTTCACTGTTAGTTCATTTGATAACTTGTCTAATAGAATTTCACCGTAGTTTTCTTGAACGAATGTAGGGCCAACTCTTAAAGGACCAGCTTCTTCATCATTTGTGAATGATAAATTCAAACTAGATGATGTCATTTCAACAATATTTTTTCCTGAAGCAGAAGTTAATTGATATAATCCGCCTCTATGTCTATCTCCTGAAATAAATAAAACAGAATCAGAAGAAGATTGATCAATTAAATCAATTAATCTTTGTCGTTCATGAGGCATCGTTTTCCATGCTTCCCAACCATGACCCATGGCTAAAAACTGAATAGATGAGACAATAATTCGATGGTCTACTTCTGAAGCCATTTTTTGCTCTAGCCAATTCCATTGAACATCTCCCAGCATACTTGTAGAAGTATCTGTTTGTGGAAGATAGCGTTCTTTTCCTGGTGCACCTCTTTCATCGGTTGGAAGCAATCCATCTCTAAAAAATCTTGTATCTAAAAATAACATTTGAACAGTAACTCCATCTATACTTTCAATCCATTCAAAATATAAACCAGGTCTTGTTCTTCTTATATCATCTTCTGGTATGTTCCAAAAATCTAAGAATAATTGTTCAGCATCTTCTTTATATGCATATTCTTTTCCGGCGTCATTTAAACCATAATCATGATCATCCCAAATAGCTTCAAATGGAAAATTAAAATTGAAACTATCAAAATTTTGACGCTGTTTGTCATATGCTTCTCTTAATTCAAGCAAATCTTCACGCTCTGAGTCTCCGTAAACATTATCGCCTAACATGAGAAATAAATCATAGTTTTCTGCTTTAATGGTATTGAAAATTGGCATTGAACGCTCTTGAGTTAAGCATGAACCAAATCCAATACTATACACATTGGGATTTTTAAGTTTTCAATTGGTTGGTTTTTTTCGCATAAAATGAGTAGAAAAAGTGCTATAAAAATTATTTGTTTCTTTTTATATCCTTGTTTTAAAAAAAAAATTAAATCTTTTTTTTTTAATTACGCAATGAAGGAAATATTTGTTATTATAAGCGATGCATAAAAAACTAACTTTAATGACATTATTATTGAGCACAATGATATTTGCTCAGTCTTTTCCAAAGAAAACAGAATTTGATAAAAATTGGAGTAACCCAAAAAAATTTCCTGATCATATTTTATTGAATTATTCAGATGATCCAGCCACTACTGTCAGTGTAACTTGGAGAACTAGCAGAGAAATTAATAAAGGTTTTGGGGAAATTGCTGTTGCAAAGGCAGATCCAAAATTTGTACTAAAATCAGATAGGTTTATTGCTAAAACTTCAAATCTGAAATATTCAAATGTTGTAAATCACTATTTGAATTCAAAAAAATCTTTTAACACTTTAAATCATAACTATCATTCAGTTACTTTTACTGGCTTAGAACCCAACACAACCTATGCATATCGTGTAGGCGATGGCAAACATTGGAGTGAATGGATACAATTTACCACCGCGCACAAGACCAATGAACCGTTCTCATTTCTTTATGTTGGAGATGCCCAAAATTACATTTATGATTTGTGGTCAAGATTAATTAGAGAAGGTTATAAAAAAGCTCCTGAAGCTAGTTTTATTTTACATGCTGGAGATTTAATTGATGATGCTCATAATGAAGAAGAATGGCATGAATGGTTTGCTGCTGGTGGATGGATTCATAGAACCCTTCCTTCTTTAGCAGTTCCTGGTAACCATGAATATAGACCACTATACCAAAAAGATATTCCTACAAGAAAGAAAACATTATCTATTCAATGGAATCATCAATTTACATTACCAAATAATGGCGTTTCCGATCTTCTTGAAACCAATTACTTTTTAGTTTAAATAAGGGTGTTCGATTTATTGCTTTGAACAGTAATGTAAAAATTGATGAACAAATGGAATGGTTAGAGAATGTTTTAAAAAATAATCCTCATAAATGGACAATTGCTTTTTTTCATCATCCATTATACTCCGCAACAACCAAAAGAGATTATCCAGAAAGACGTAAACGCTGGAAGCCGCTTTTTGATAAATATGGTGTAGATTTAGCACTTCAAGGACATGATCATACTTATGCTAGAGGATCTGAAAGCTTATATAAAAAAAGAATTTTTTAAACCGGTACCAATATTAAAGATGCTACAGGTACAGTTTATGTTGTATCCAAGTGGACCAAAACAATATGAAAAAAACCCCACCTGGGATCAATATAAAGTTACTCGACATAAGGCTGGTGAAAAAAAAAACAGTTATTTAAAGGTCATATCAATTGATGGAAATAAAACTCTCCTATAGGTCTTATACTGCTATTGGTGATTTATTTGATTCTTTTGATTTGATAAAAAATGAAAATGGAATAAATAGTCTTAAAAATAATTAAGTTACAGCATTCAGCGCATAATTTTTGATTTTTAAAATGTCCATAATGAAACAATAATTCCTGCTCCTAAAAGTGTAAGGATAGTCCTCTCCATTTTCACCAAAATAATCATGTCCAAAAAAGGCTGCGATTAAAAGGGTAGCTATTCCAAAGATTCCATAAAGGTAAACATTATATTTTCCATGCATCTTACATCCAAGTGATAATGCTATAATACTTGAGGGAATAACAAAGTAAAGTAGTGTTTTATGAAAATCTTCTGATCCTAAAAAAGTAGCGGATATTGCAGGAAAAAAAATTACAGCAATAGGTAATAATAAGACAGTGTAATGCACATAATACCGAAAAGCTGATTGCAATGTTATCAAAATTAATATTTAAAGTGTTTTTCACGTGATTATAATATTTAATTCTAAAGATTTTGTAAAGCGTTTATTTAAAAATTTCTTTAATTGCTGTAATTACTTCTTCGGGAGTTTCTTCTTGAACAAAATGTCCTGCTTGTGTTTTTACTACCTTTGCTTGAGGTAATAATCTAGAAGTTCTTCTTCTTAACTTCCACATTACAGGATCATTCATACCCCAAACAATTTGTGCAGGACCATCATATGAACCAAGATATGTCTCAATCTCTTGTTCAAGAGACACACTTGGATGATGCATGCTGTTGGGTACCATTCTTGCTAATGCTAATGGAGCACAATTGTTTTTAAATTTTCTTAAAGGATATTTATATGCTTTCATTGCTTCTGAATCAAATGATCCTGGAACACTTGCAAAACGATTTAAGAATGATAGGGGAAAATTTAAACCTCTAAACAAAAAACTACTAATAAGCGGTACTTGTGAAAGACTGTGAAACCAAGTAGGCTTAAACCCATCTTTTGGAGCAGTTATTGCTGTATTCATTACTACCAAGCCATCAATTTTTTTTCCTGCTTTCATTGCACCTTTCTATTCCAATCATTCCCCCCCAATCATGAACAACAAGACCAATTTTCTCTTCTTCAATAGTACTAAAAAATTTTGCCATCCACATACTATGAGCCTCAAGTGAGTGTTCATTAATACTCACCTTTTCAGAAAATCCAAAACCAATTAAATCAGGAATGATATATCTATGACTATCATCAAGCCCATCTAAGACTTTTTTATATAAATATCCCCACATAGGATTTCCATGCACCATTACTATAGGTTTACCAGTACCTTTCTTCATAATATGCATTTTTTTGCCAACGTTTATCCATGAATGTTCGTAGGGTAGTTGCTTTAGTAACCAACTTGGAATATCATTATTCACGATAAGATTTTTATTGAAATCTCCATCCGAAAATCATCATCATTTCATCAGTAGATTTTAGACCATAAATGACAGGATAAGAATGTGGATTGTTGTAAGTTGCAATCATTTTTAAACCTTCACCTGCATTTAACTTGATTGCTGGATCGTAATTTACTATTGGAGGATGGGACCAATCATCATTTGGTACACCACTTCACCATTTCTTGAACCACCATCAATTTCTACCACAAAATTTGTCATCAACTGATGTGCATGTGAAAAAAGTTGACCAATATTATTTTCACTGTCAAAGTAAAATGTTCTTGTGATTGTAGTTGATTGATTTGCAGGTAAATAAATTTGTTCATTTGATAAAGAAAAAGCTCTGCAATATGTTCTACCTCACTATAATCTAACGTATGGATATTAGTAATTACTTCTCCAATTAATGTTGTATCGGACTGATTAACATAGTGACTGTTTTGATCTAATCCAAATTCAGCTGGTAAACGTACTGCAATACCAGCAGGTAGTTGGTAATTTAGTCTAGACCATTGCGTACCAAAAAGAGCAATATGCTCCTCCATGGATTGAAAAGTGCTTTGATTATATTGACCACTTTCGTCATACAAATCTCTAACTTCATTAAGATTTGGTAGATTTGTTGTCCCAGGATTAAATGAATAAAGTATAAAATGATGACTTCCAGGTCTCATTTCAAATTCAACACGATTTACATAAATATCTTCCGAATGTCCAATATCAGTATATTGAAAAACCTCTCGTTCTGAATTGGGGGTATTTCCATCGGTCCAAATCTTAATTGAAAACCATTTTCAGGAGGAGCAAGTGGAGTAAAAATTGTATCGCTTGAATGATCGTGGTCGTCATGGTTATGACCATCTTCTTGTTCACTTGTGATATTATCTTCACACGCTAAAAAAAAAAATAGCATTATAAAAATATTTTTTACCATATGTGGGCGATACTGGATTCGAACCAGTGACCCTCTGCGTGTCGAGCAGATACTCTAACCAACTGAGCTAATCGCCCTAAATATTAAAATTTTAGGATAACAATATATAATACACTTTCTAATCCTAATAAAAGTATAAACGATCAAACATCTTATCTGTCATAATTTTACGCAAAAATATACCAATTTTACTATATGCTCCAGCAGCATACCTTGTTTTAGGATTTCTTGCATTCATTGCCTTATTAATTACCTTAGCAATAACAATTGATCTGATTGGTTTGATAAAACCTCATTTCCAGTATCTGTTATAGGTTCTCCATAAAGATGTTGTAAGCTGAGTTTTCTCTATACTTATCAATATATGTTTTTGTAACATTTGAAAAATTGGTATTAATAGCACCTGGTTGTACAACAACAACGTCGATATCAAACTCTTTCAGTTCCAACTCTTAGTGCATCTGACCATCCTTCTAAAGCATGTTTTGTAGATAAATACCAACCAGCTAATGGTCCATATGTTTCACCTAATACAGAGCTTATATTTATTATTAATCCACTTTCTTTTTCTCTCATATAAGGTAAAACTGCTTTTGTAACTCTTGCCAAACCAAAAAGGTTCACATCATATTGATAATATATATCTTCCATTGATACATCTTCAATTGCACCATAAACACCTAAACCTGCATTATTGACAAGCACATCTACTCTACCTTGCTCTGAAATTATCTGGTTTATTGCCTTATCTATATGTTCTTGGTTTGTAACATCCATTTCAAGTGCGGTACCCCCAATATCATTTAAGTATAAGTTTTCTTCAACAAGAATATCACCCCCATAAACAATATGACCTTTTTCAATTAAAAGTTCAGCAGTTGATTTGCCAATACCATATGCAGTACCCGTAATTAAAACCACTTTTTGTTCATCTTGAGCATAAATAAACCCTGTAATAATTAATATTAAAACAATTCTGTTAAACATTTTTTTCTCCTATTTATCTTTTGAATTAATTATAAACCAAGCAAAAAATTGCATGATTTTATTAAAAATTTTTTCAATTATCCTTTGCATGCCAAAACGCTAGTCCTATAAACACATATTGAAATGGTAACCTGCCCCAAGCAAGTTCTTTGGAAATATTCATCGCTGCCCGTCCGTTACAGCAAGATATAAATTTGCAGGAAAAACTGTAATCATGACAAAAATTATTCCCCACCCAGCAAGCTGTCTTGTCATTGGATTTATAAGTAAAAATCCAAAAAGAAGCTCAAAAAAACCGCTCCAATATACTGCTTCATAGTGATGAGGAAAGTTTGGAGGCATTATCTGTAAAAACCATTCTGGTTCAATAAAATGTTTACTCCCACATTCATATAAAAGCATGACATAATTATAATTGTTATAAATTTGAAATTCATCCTCATACTGATATTGAACCTTTTCTAAAGTCGGATTTTGAAAGCTTCACATTTACTAACACTGGATGTCCCAACTTAGCATCCTCTTTAGCTTGTTTTAAAGTTTCATATAAAGACTCATGATTATCTACATAATACCCTTTTCCACCATAGCCTTCAGCTACCTTTTCGTAAGCGCTAAAAGATAATTCAGTACCAATGTTACTTCCTAACATTTGTTTTTGCTCTCGAGCAATTTGCTGCCAAGATGCATCGTTACCAATAATTGCTATCACGGGCAATTTGTGTCTGCATAATGTATCAAATTCTGCTAAACTATACGCACTAGCTCCATCCCCATAGAAAACCCATACTTCTTTTTCTGGAAATGAGGATTTGGCTCCAATTGCAAATCCACCACCCACTCCCAAGGTTCCAAATGGTCCTGGGTCTAACCATCCTAACGGATTTCTTGGCCTAATTGTATATGATGCAGTTCCTACAAAATCTCCACCATCTGCAATCAAGATACTCTGATCATCTATCAATTGATCTACAGTCTTACACAAATAAACAGGATTAACAAAATCAGTTTTATGTTCTGAAAATTGCTGAATTTCATTTTCTCTACTTTCTTCAAGTTTGGTTAATTCTTCTAACCATGGTTGACAAGAAGGTGGATTTATAATTTTTCCTATTTCATGCATAATTCTTGACGGGTCTGCATTCATTCCAATATCAGGTTTTCTATTTTTATTTAAGTCTTCTTTTGATTTATTTATAGAGATTAAAGTTGCATCCTTATTGATTGAAAATCCATATCCCAATCTAAAATCTAGCGGAATACCTAAAGTAAGAACCACATCAGCATTTTTTAAAGCATGTTTTCTATTATGTCTAAAAAAGTACTTATCTGAAGATCCAAAACAACCTCTAGCCATTCCTGAGGTAAATGTTGGTACTGAAAGCTTATCTATACTCTTTAAACACATTGGTAAAAACTCTTTATTTTGTGTTACTTGATTTCCTAAAAGAAAAACAGGTTTTTTAGCTTTTACAATAGCAAGTGCAGCTTTATCAATTTTTCGTTGATCTAATTTAAATTCTTTTACAGGTTTTAACCTTTATAGATGATTTTTTTGATGAAAATAAATCATTAAGGTGTCTGTTTACATACCAATGAGCAATTTTTCCAAAAAATCCACTTTTAGGAAGCTGATTTATAAATTCTTTTCTTATATCTTTTTCTGGATAAAATAAATCAATAGGTAATTCAACAAATACGGGTCCTGGTACCCCTGAAGTGGCTATATTTAAGGCATTTGCTAGTGTTGGTATGACATCTCTAGTTTTTTTGACGCTTACAGCCGATTTTACATATGTTTTTAATAAGGAAATTTGATCGATATCTTGAAGAGAGCCTCTTCCCTTTAATAATGTTGCTGCTGCACCACCAATAAGCAAAACAGGAGATTGAGCCATTTGAGCATTTTTTATTGCTGTAATTGTATTAGTAACTCCGGGCCCTGCTGTAACAATTGCTACTCCTACAGAATCAGTTAATCTTGAAACCGCATCAGCAGCAAATACAGCAGATACTTCATCACGAACTTGAATAATATCAATATTTTCTTTTTCACATCCGACTAGTATCGGAGAGATGTGACCGCCACAGAGTGTAAACACTGAGGATATATTTTTTTGCTTAAAAAAAGATCCAATATCGAGTCCGATATGTTGCAGATCTGAGCTCATTATTAATTATTAACAGATGCCACTTCAGTGGATTCTGTATTTGATAAAATGGATAAATATTGAGACTCATCAGCAAAAATTTCAAGCGCTTTTAAAACAACCATATCATCTTTTAAGTAAAGATTGTATCTACCTTCATAGCCGTTATAGTAGAATGCAAATTCTCCATGAATCATACGTTGTATAATTTCTTTTTCATCTTCAAACATTGCAGATTGAGTTTTTTCAATTTGTTTTTCTATAACACTAAAAGCATTATTGATAAATAAATTTTTTTCTTCTTTTTTGGAAAGTTTTTCTTTTGCTAGCTTTAAATCTTCTTGACCATCAACATATCCACTAATATCATTTTCCTCAATAAATACTTTGAATTTTGTCATCAATTCATTGTCAGCTAAAACTTCATCAATTGAAGCATATTGATCATTATTCTCCTGAACAAATTTAAAATAAGCACCACTTCTTAAAATGGAAGCAGCAAGTGGATATGATCCTTCGTCTTTTACAATAATATCAGGAGCTATACCGCCCCCGCCAACTACTGATCTTCCTGCTTTGGTTTGAAATAACGAATCTGTGACAGTTGAGGAATCAGCAATCAAATCATCATCAATAAATTCTCTTTTTTGAAGTGATCTTCCGCTTGGAATATAGTATTTAGAATTGGTGATTTTAAGAGCAGTTTCTTGATTGATTCCAATCACAGTTTGCACTAAACCTTTTCCAAATGATTGACTACCTAAAACAATAGCTCGGTCATAATCCTGAAGAACCCCTGCAACAATTTCGCTCGCAGAAGCACTTGCGCCATTAATTAAAACTGCCATGTTAATCGTTTCTGGGATAAGCGCATTATTTAGTGTTTTATAATTTTTAATACTCTTACCAGCCCTTCCTTTTGTTGAAACTAGCTCTAGATTTTTTGGAAGAATTAAATCTAATAAGTCTAATGACGAAGACAGTAGTCCTCCAGGATTATCTCTTAAATCAATAATAACATTACTCGCTCCGTCTTGCATTAGGCTTATTATAGCATCTTTAGTTTCATTAGCAGTATTGACTGAAAAATTAGTAATTCGTAGGTATCCAACGTCATTATTCACCATACCATAAAAAGGAATATCTTTAATTGTTATAACATCTCTAATAATCGAATAATCCTGCACTTCGCCTGTTTTAGGTTTTTTGATAGTTAATATTACTTCAGTTCCAGCCCTACCTCTAATCTTGCTGGTTGCATCTTTTAATTCTAGACCGGCAGTTGGTTCACCATCAATATTCATAATTGCATCTCCAGTATAAATTCCAGACCTTGATGCAGGAGATCCTTCAATTGGGCTTACAACAGTTAACTGATCTTCGTACATATAAATTTCAAGCCCAACACCACTAAACTCACCTTCTGTTTTTAATGATAAATCTTCGAGATCTTTTTCTTGATAATATTCCGTATATGGATCAAAATTTGAAAGCATTGAATCGATAATTCTTGTTGTAAGTTCGGTTACATCAAGCTCGTGAATGTATTCCGTAAGAAGATATTTATAAACAGTCATTATTTGCTGCTGAGAACGAGCAATTTCTCTGTAAATATCCATTTGCTGCGTCCTAACATAACTAAAGGAAATAACTGTTAGAACTAACAGCGCGTAAAAATAAGATTTAAATGATTTCATAATTCAAGTTTTTCTTTTACATGGTTCCAGATTTCAGTTCGAACATCTTCAATTGATTGTTCACCGTTAATTAAGATTACTCTTTCAGGCTCATTTTCATGCAATTTTAAATATTGTTCTCTTACTCTTTGCTGAAATCCGTCCCCTTCTTTCTCAATCCTATCTCTTTCAACTCTCATTCGAGTATTTGCTACATCAACTGAAATATCAATAAAAAATGTCAAGTCAGGTTTGAGAGTATATGTACCAAATTCATTTATACTATCTAAAGACTGAACACTTAAGCCTCTACCTCCACCTTGATATGCTAAAGTTGAATCTGCGTACCTATCGCAACAACCCATGTTCCATTAATTACTTGCGGCAGAATTACTTTATCTGTTAATTGAGCTCTACTAGCAATCATAAGCAAGGCCTCAGCTCTATCTGACATAGATTCTTCAGCATGAAGTAATAACTTTCTTATAGATTCAGATATTGGATCTCCGCCTGGCTCTCTTACAAGCTTTGCTGAAAGACCTGCATCTACTAATCCATCAACTATAAATTCTGCTTGAGTTGTTTTACCACAACCATCAATTCCCTCAACTGTAATAAACTTTCCGCTAGAAATTGATTCTGTCATCATCTTTACCTATCATTATTACTATCTCACCTTTTACTTTTGATTTAGAAAAATGCATAATTATATCACTTAAATTACCTCTAATAACTTCTTCATACAACTTAGTTAATTCTCTTCCAACTACTGCAGTTCTATCACCGAGATGTTCTAACAATTGATTTAATGTTTTTTCCAATCTAAAGGGACTTTCAAAAAGTATGATTGTATTATCTAATTTTTTTAAATCTTTAATCTTTTTCAATCTACCTTTTTTTTGTGGTAAAAAACCAACAAAAGTGAATGAATCTGATGGTAATCCAGATATGCTCATAGCAGCTGTAATTGATGATACACCTGGAATTGGAACAATGCCGATATCATTTTAATACAATCTCTAATTAATCCATATCCTGGATCACTGATTGTTGGTGTGCCAGCATCTGAAATAAGTGCTAATTGTTTACCATCAAGCAACAAATCAACGATTTTTTTTATTTCTTTTTCACTGCTATGATCATGATAGCTCATCATTTTAGTATCTATATTATGAGCATCTAATATTTTTTTTGAGTTTCGAGTATCTTCCGCAAGGATAACATCAACATTTTTAAGAGTGGATATTGCTCTGAGTGTTATATCTTCTAAATTGCCTATTGGAGTACCAATGACAAATAACTGACCTTTATCAGACATTATGATAATTTGTTAAGAGCTTTTCTAAAACAATCCATACCGAAGTTGATATCATCTTCAGTAACATTTAAATGAGGCCTAAATCTAATAGAATAATTTCCTGAACCTAATAAAATAGATCCTTCATCAAGTAATAAATTAGCTAGCTTATCTCTATCTTCACTTGAAGGTAAATCAAAAGCACAATATAATCCTTTACCTCTTGCATTTGAAACTAAAGTAGGAAATTCATTTTGAAGATTATGTAAGCTTTCCTGTAAAAATAATCCTGTTTGCGCAGCTTTTTCTACAAGATTTTCTTTTTCAATAAGCTCTAGGTAAATTGTTAATCTTACCATATCAACTAAACTTCCACCCCATGTAGAATTTATTCGAGATGACTCACGAAAAACGTTGTCCTCAACTTCATCAAATCTAGTACTTGCAGCAACACCACAAACCTGAGTTTTTTTACCAAAAGATATGATATCAGGCTTAGCTAACAAACCATCTCCACATTGACATTCGCTAGTTGAACAGTCTCCATTGGAAAAATGCTGATGAGCCCACATTTTTCCAGTTACTCCCACACCTGTTTGAACTTCATCATAAATTAAAATAATATCGTTTTCATCTGCAATCTGTCTTAATCCTTGCATAAACTCACATCTAAAATGGTTATCACCACCTTCACCTTGAATTGGCTCAATATGATAGAGGCAATATTATCAGGATTTGCATTAATCGCATTTTTTAATCTCTGCAATTGCTTTATTTTCAAGCTCATATGTTATCTAAATTATCTTCAATAGGAAAGTTATTTTTGGATTGGTAATTCTAGGCCAATCAAACTTTGGGAAATACATTGTTTTACGTTTATCTGGAGAGTCAGTTAAAGACATTGTATAACCTGTTCTACCATGAAAACATTGTTGAAAATGAATAACCTTTTCACCTTTGGCAGAACTTCCCTTAGCTAAATTTTTTCTTCTCTTCCAATCAAATGCTGCTTTTAAAGCATTTTCTACAGCTAAACCTCCGCCTTCAATAAAAAATGTTAAAGGTAAATAATCTGGTTGAGCAACTCTTTTAAATGTATGAACAAACTCAGCCATTTCTTGAGAATAAACGTCAGAATTTGTAGGCTTATTTATTGCAGCAACTTTTAATCTTTCTGATTGTTCTACGACATATGGATGATTATAACCAACTGATAAAGAAGCAAACATTGAGAATAAATCTAAATATTCTTTTCCAGTAACCTTATCAACAAGCCATGATCCGTGAGATTTTTTAAGATCTATAACAGGTGACATCCCATCAGCTAATATACTTTCGCTGATAACTTTTCTAATATCAGATTTGTTCATTTACTAGTTCTCCTTTCGTTCAGGATTTTGGAATGACCAGAATCCTAAAGTAACAATAATGAATACCAAGACGCCAAGAGTTGCATAATTATAATCAGCAGATGAATATTCAATTAAATCGTTAAATCTTCCAACTAGTAATGAAATTCTTCCCATGACTGCGAATCCAAACGATGCTCCAAAGCTTACCATAAGGAAATAAATACCTAATCTTGTAAATCTTCCAAAGTTTCCTGTTTGCTCTTTAGAAAAATAAAAGTACATCAATGCACTTAAAGTACCAACAACAAGGACAATGTTATTAAAAACACTATCTCCATTTAAGCTAAAAAGTGGTAAAGAACCACTAAATATGTCCACAGAACTAGCTTTAACCTGATTAAGAACATTTGAATTTAAATAACCAAATGCTTTCAATCCTGCAGCAATAGCAACTGTATAAGCAATTCCCCAACGTGCCATCCAATTAAATTGTTGGAAGACGCTTATCAACATCATTATACCCAATAACATTGGGAATAAATAAAGAATATTAAATTCATGATTAAAATCAAACTCTAAACCAGTAAAAGCTAGCGGACCATCTTTTGGAAATAGTCGTCCAAAAAGATTTGGATAAATTTGTGTCCAAAAACTAATTGCCGCTACATATGCAGCAGATACACCAACAAATACGTGCTCAGCAATCTTATAAAATGGATTGTCCCTATAAAGATAAGAAAAAATACCAAGCGTTAAAAACGCGGCAATCCATGCTCCTAATATTGCTGAAAAACTCATATTAATACTTCCTATCTCTTCTCTGCTTTAAAAAGAATGCCAAATTACCAAAAACAATAAAAAATACTATAACAATGTGAGCAAATGACTGTGCAGCCATACCTTGAATTGCGATTCCAGGTACATTGATTAATTTTTCATATTCTGCAGCACCAGGCATACCAGCTAACAATCCTATTAACTGCCCTGTTTGAACATAAGGAATAACTTCATTTACCTGAACTGATGTGGTACCTGAAGACATAGGAACTCCAGTTGGATCTCCACCATACTTGACCCATTCAAATGTACCAGGATAGCCAGCAGATCCACTATATATGTATGCAAAATCGTTCAAGTTTTTTATGCCATCCATCATTTCAATGTCATCTATGAAGTTTCCATTTGCGTCGACAGTATATACTTTTCTTAAATCGCTTGCCAATCCTTTAATCACTGCTTCAGCTCCAGGTCTATAACCTAATAAGATATAGTCTTCATATTCTTTGATATCAAATGTAGATACATTATCTGGATTAACTTCATCGGTAATTTCTTCTAAAGCATCTAAAGCCATGTAAATTCCATCCGGCCATAAACATGATATGTAAATCTGATGACCATTGCGTAGCATGTGACGTAACACTCCAACATTCATTGGATGAATTTCAGGACGAGTACTTGGACCGTAATCAAACGAAACTAATACTTTTGAATTCTTTGGTATATTATCAATTCCATCATAAAACTTTACAGTAGTAGGTGTTTCTCTAACTGGTAAGCTTATTGGCGTTAATAACGGAATGAGAACAGCCAAACCAATTAAAACAAAGATTACTCTTCTATCTACTGCACCAAGCCTTAATATTATATCTTCTAAAAATTTCATTATTCACCTAAATATGATTTTTCTAAACCAAAAATATATCTAAGACTTGTTGCGACGATTCCAAGTCCTATACCAATTAAAATTGCTCTTGAACCAGCTAGATTAGGCACAAGATAAATCCATTCTTGTAAAGCAGGTAAAAAGAAAATTGCCGGCTGATCAATTGGCCAACCCATAGTCATTCCAAATCCAGTAATTAAACCACAGCTACCAAGGATCCATCCAAAAACCATATTTCGGTTTTTCACGTAAGTATTAATGCCAATACCAATGCTAAAAGCTAAAATGTACATAATTGTCCAACTAGAAATCAAACTTCCAACTGGCACTCTTCCTAGCATGATTATTATACCAGCTACTAATAATAATGATGCTTCAAAATTTCTTGCTCTAAATGCTCTAAATGATGCAGACGCAACAAAAAAAGCTAGTAAAGCAAACATAGTTGCTGATAGCGGTGAAAAGATGTATTTAAACATCCATTGGAATAAACTACCGTCCGTTTGAACGTGTGCTCCCCAATCAACAGGAACAACGACCTCAGATGATCCTGAGCTCAAAATTGCAGCTTCAGCAGCTTTTTGACTAAAGTATACATCTTCGCCAACGAAATACGCACCTCTAATAAAGAAACCAATAATAAATGCAAAAAAGAAGGAGGCAATAGCAATAGCACTATATATCCAACCTGATTGCTGTTTTAACACTTTTATAAACTGTAACTTTAATAGAATTTAAAGCACCAAGGAAAACAGCAAATGCTGCGATAATATCAAAGAATTGAGTGGCATCATCATTGGCAAATGTTTCGATTGTTTCATTGTCGATAAACCATGCGCTTAAAGTTAGAGCTCCAAAAAAAGCAACAATAGCTATTGGGATATATCTCTTCAACAACATATTATAATCCCAGCCATGTTATAAGATTAAAATCAGTAACACCTAAATCAAAAAATGCTCTTGAAACGATTGATAGTAAAATAAATCCTACTAGAATAACTTTAATAATATCTTGAGCAGTAATACCAGCAATTAATTCTGGCTCTTTAGATAAATAAGCACTTGCAGCAAAAAACTCTTCACCCATTAATGTGTAGTCGCAAGCAGTAACAAAGAACGGTATTTGAGTTTGTGAGCCTGTACCGGCAATTTGAATAGCACCAATACTATTACCTGTTTCAGCAAACAATAATGATTCAGCGAAGAATTTACCCATATATAAACATGCTGCTGGCTCATCTCTTTGCATTATTCCATTTACTGCCGCAGCATAAGCAAATTGATCATCAGTAATATAGTGGACCATATCTTCATTATACATTTCTGGTCTACCCTGAGTCAAATAAGCTTCTTTAGTTACTTGTCTAGCAGATTGCATCACAATAGCTCTAGCAACAGGTACATCTAAATCGGTTTCATATTGAGCTGTCATATTTGCAACGTGACCAAGCACAACTACACCTGCAACAGTTTCTACCTCATTCATATCCATAATTCCTGGAACGTAAAGAATTGGTCTACCCATTTCCGTAGATCTACCAACAGCTTCTTCTACAGCTTTAAGTCCTGGAATGGTTCTTAAGAAAGTTGGTTCTGATGAAGATTTTGCGAGCTTTACCTCATATAGCATAATCATTATTACAATTAAGGTAAAAACGAACATTGCTGATTTTTCTTCTCTGAAAAAATTAAATGAATCAGGAATCACAGATAGCAGAAAAGTAAGTAAAATGATACCAACTATTCCTCCTGCATATACTGTGAACTTATTATTCATTTTTGTCTAATCTCTCAATTTCTTGAATTAAAAATTCTACGCTGTTATGATTTTCAAAAATTTCAGCAGCCTTATAATAACCATCTGTTTTGACAAATGCACTAATTATTGGCCCAAAAAAAATCATAGCTTGACTTCCAACAAAGTTCAAAGGTCTCATCATTTCTAAAAAAAATATAGCAGGAGTTGTCATTCTTCTTGCCTTGACTTCCTCGGCAAGCTTAGTTAGAAATGCTTTATCTTCTAACTTTAATGAGCCGTTCATTCGGTTTCTACCATCTCCAAATTAGCTCTTGGAATCAAAATATTTTTTCCATCTATGTTAATTTCTGCAACACGAACCATTGTCTCTGACTCCATCTTATTCAACTCAGCTGGTAATGAAATTACTTTTCCAATTTTTCCAAAATTAGGACTTCTAATAACTCTCACAGTACTGCCTTCTTGAATGCCTTCAGGCATTTTTGAGCTTGAATCATCATCTGTATTTCCAGCATCAATTGGGATAACTATCTCTGGCCTTATAACTCCAGCTCTGATTTGTGTCGCACCATTTATTGAAGCAGCTTTGCCATCATTTTCTTTCAGTAATGAAAAAGTAGCTTCACTCATTGGAATAGAACCGTAACCTTCTGTTACAATAAGAGCTGTATTTAATTTTTCTGTACCAGTAATTGCAACACCCAAATTATATCCAAGAACAGCTTTCAAATCATAATAATTAAAGCCTCCAACTACAATTCCAGCAACTTGAACACTTAAAGCTTTCTTGTAAGCATCTAGACTAAGAAAAGATCCTCCTATTAAAATTTTTCCTTTCATATCGCCTGTAATTTGATCTGCAGTGAGTTCTTCGCCAGGACCAGATGAAACTAGTAATAAATCGCCTCTTTTTTCTCCTGCAATTCCAAAAATTCCTTGAATAAATGCGGCATTAGACTTTAATACTATTCCTTCATTTTCAACAACCTCATCAACAACACCGCTCACATAGGCATCAACCTCAACAGGTATAGGAGCTTCTCTAACAACAACCCTTCCAGTGCTTTGAGAAATAGATTCAATAGTACCATCAACTGGACTTTCGACAGATGATTTAAACATTCCAAAAATGCCAGATGTTTCAGCAATAATATCGCCTTTTTTAACTTCCTGCCCTTCTTTTACCTGAAGAGCCTCCACAACATCTTTAGGATCAATATTCAATATATTACTTACTTTAAGCATTTGAACATTTCCTGGAAGGTTTGTAGATGCAACAATTGTATCAGGAGTTAATTGGTCTCCACTTTTCACAAGCACATCACCTTTAAGAGGTAAAATTCTCTCTTTTTTAAAAATTGTTTTCTTTAAAACTTTAAGACCGGGAGTATATGAATGAGCCATTAAAACATTTCTCCTTTAGGATATTCATCTACAGCTTTTGACCAGTTTAATAAACTATCAATTCTTTGATCTGATTCTTTAGATAAGGTAATAGGTCTATTTCTTCCATCAAAAATTAGCCCAACAACTCCACCATAGATTACAGATTCTAATTCTTCACCTTTTCCAGCTCCTACGTCAATACCTCTTGCAGGCTTAATATGCACCTTAACTTCCTCATAAGGATGTTCCATCATTTCAAGAGAACCTTCATTTATCTCAATTTCTTTTACAGAACCATCACCAAAAGTTAAAGTGACATCAGCCATTTTAGAGTTTGGCTTAGCATTTCCTACAGGAGTTACACATGTTCCTAAACGTATCAAACAATCATTATCAAATACTTCCAAAGCGGCTTGAGATGCATCTTCTTTCAATTCATCTTTATCGATATTTGCTAAAACACCTAATTGAGGCATCATAAATATTGAGTCAACTGCCAACTGAGTGATACCTTCAGGCATAAATGCATCAATTAACATTCTTGCTGACTGTTGTCTTCTTGGAGCATGAGATAATACACCTCCAGAACCTACAAGCAAATCTAAGTCCATCATATTAACCAATGATTGACCACTTGAGGATTGTTCAAATGCATCAGAAATAGTTCTTTCTGATTGTACTCCTTTTAAGCTGGTTGCAAATTCTTTATGTTGAATGAATGACAAACGAAGCGCCTCTCGGGCAATTGCTTGTTCAATAACTAGTTCTTCAAGAGATTGAGGAACTGTTGTAGGTCTAATCATTTTATTACCAATTCGGTTTGTTAATTCACTTCGATCAATATCAAAAGGAACCCAACGTAAAACATTATCTAATCCTGACTCAGCTAAAACATTGCATATAGAATAACTCATTCCAAGATTAGCACTTACAGTTCTGTTAAATTTACCTTCAAAAACTGAAAAAATATCAGTGGTAGCTCCACCAATATCAACACCAACAACAGAAATATTTTCTTTTTTAGCTATCATCTCAATCAATGAACCTACAGCTCCAGGTGTTGGCATAATAGGAGCATCCGTCCATGACATAAGTTTTTTATATCCTGGTGCTTGCGCCATAACATGTTCCATAAACAAGTCATGAATTTTATCTCGAGATGGTTCAAGATTTTCTTGCTCTAAAACTGGTCGAATATTATCTACAATATCCAAATCAGAAATCTCACCAAGAGTTTCTCTTATAGAGTCTTGTGCTTTATTGTTTCCAGCATAAATAACTGGTAGTTTATAATTTTGTCCAAGACGAGGACGTGGATTTGCAGCAGCTAATATTTCTGCTAATTCCATGACATGAGTAGTCGTACCGCCATCTGTTCCTCCAGATAAGAGAATCATATCAGGTCTTAGTTGCCTAATTCTTGTAATCTTTTCGTGAGGAAGTCTTCCATCGTTTGAAGCAAGTACATCCATAACAATTGACCCTGCTCCTAAAGCAGCTCTTTCAGCACTTTCTCCTGACATAGACTTAACAACACCTGCTACCATCATTTGAAGACCTCCACCAGCTGAACTGGTTGATACATAAATATCCACACCTTTTGATCCGTCATCAGGAGTGATAATTTTATCTCCATCTAATATTGTTCTCCCAGAAAGCTCTTCAACTTCCATAACAGCATTCAAAACACCTTTGGTAACGTCTTCAAATGGTGCTTCTACTGTAGTTGGAGCTTCTCCTCTGAAAGTAAGGCGGTATCTGTCTTCTTTCCACTCAATTAAGACAGCTTTAGTTGTAGTACTACCACAATCGGTAGCTAAAATTGATTTAATTTTTTTACTCATAAATAATACGCAATAACATAAAACATTGTTACTGGTGTTGTCAATATTAAAGAGTCTAATCGATCTAACATTCCTCCGTGACCCAAAAGCAAGCCTGAAGAATCTTTTACATTAGCTTTTCTTTTAATAAACGATTCAAAACTATCGCCAATAAATCCAATAATATTGAACACAAAAACAAGGAAATATTGATCTCTTTCCGTTAAAGTAAATTCAAATCCGCTTAAAAAATAAAGCTCACACAAATATATGAAGACTATAGATCCTATCAACCCTCCAAATAAACCTGAATACGTTTTTTTAGGACTTATAGTTGGAAGAATTTTTGGTCCTCCAAATGTCTTACCAACAATAAAGGCCATTGAATCATTAATCATGACTCCAGCAAACAACAGAAAAGTAAATGGAGAACTTAAAAGACTATCAATACTTCTCAAATAAATCAAAGACATCATACTCCCAAAGATGTAAATCGTTCCGAAAAACAACCAATAAGTACGATTATTAAAATTACTGACAATCTTAATAAACTCTCTAAATGCTAATGCAAAGCAGAACACAACAATCATATTGAAAACTAGAATATGATTCAGTATGACATAAATAACTGAAGGGAAACCAACTAATCCAATTAAAATTCTAGACTGTAGCGATGACATTTATCAAAATAATTATTTTTTGTTTATATCAAAAGATTAATTGCTTCTGGAACTACTCTTACAGAGGCTTTTTGACTCTCGACAATATCTCCATCAATATTGTAAAAACTCATTTCTCCAGGATCAATTGAAAAGGAATCAACTTTTATATTCTCAACAAATGGTAAATTTACATGAGTACCTTTATAAACTTTTTGAAAAACCTCAAAAACTTGAAACCTATTAACATTTTTACCTACTGTTATAAGATCGATTTTTTTATCAGAAAAACCACCGTTAGGAGCAACAATCATCCCTTTACCTGTATGCTTACTGTTGCAACCAACAATAAAAGCGCATTCTAGCATTTTTTGTTCTCCATCTACTTGAATTTCAGCTTTATGGATTTTCTTTTCTATAAGCGTAATTATTGACGCTACATCATACCTTATTGGACCAAGGAATCTCAATTTTTCTGCTCTTATGTTACCAAAAGAAAACATACCCCATCCTAAAACGCTTACACTTAGCTGTGAAAAGGAATCAAAATCAACCTGATTAACATCCATTTTTATTGTATTCTCACCTGCGCATTTATTAATCGCATCTTTCACATCCAATAAATCAGTATCATGGGCTACTGAATTACCAGAACCGGTTGGAACAATTCCAAGCTTAAAACTGAGAAGATTATTTGAATCTTGTAATCCATTTACAACTTCATTAATCGTTCCATCTCCACCAAAAACTATTAATCTGTCAAAACTATTTTTATCAATTTTTGATACATAATCTTTTATGTGATTTGGATATTCTGAAACAAATAATGATGTATTAAAGTTAGATTTTTCAAAATGATTTTTTGCTTCATAATATACTTTAAGTGATTTCTTTAAACCACTTACTGGATTAACTATACAGCAAATTTTTCTCATTTATAATACTTGTTATCACCTAAGCGAATTACATCAATTCGAACTTTAACAGTTCCTTGATTTACAAAGTCTAATTTTCTTGCAGCTTTATATGAAAGATCAATTATTCTACCCCTAACAAATGGTCCTCTGTCATTAATTACAAGCTTAATTGATTTGCCATTTTCAAGGTTTGTAACCCTAACTTTTGTTCCAAGCGGATATGATTTATGAGCAGCGCTTACTTTATACATATTGAAAATTTCTCCATTAGCAGTACGTTTTTTATGGAACTTCTTTCCATAGTAAGATGCTATGCCAATTTGAGTTTTAGGGTGATTTTTAATTGATTCAATTTGCTTTCTTGACCAACCGGTTGTGTCGACATAATCACCATATGCAATATTTGATCCACAAGCAGTGATAAAAACTAGGGAAATTAATAGAATTTTAATCATTTGAAAGCCTATAGTTTATAAGAGGAATTTGAAATGGATCACTCACTAGCAATGTAGCCATTCCTGTCAAAGATGCACCATTATCAAGCAACTCTCTAACATTGTCATATGATGATACACCGCCGGTAGCTATAATTGGTAAATCATAATTTGATGCAACCAACTTTACCATTCTTAATGTATTGGCATACAGACTTTTTCCGCTCAATCCTCCTCCCTCTTTTGAAAAGGTTTTTGATGATAAGCCTACATCGCTAGCTTTTACATATTTAGTATTTCCAATATTAATAGCAGTCTTGGAAAAATTAGATAAAATTTCACAAACTTTTAACACTTCTTCATTCGTACTATCTGGAGACACTTTTACAACAATCATTCTTGACGAAATGTCTCTAAATTTAATGATTAAATTTTTTAAACTTTCTAAATCATCACTTAGACATTTACCATCGTCAGTGTTTGGACAGCTTATGTTTATTTCGTAAAAAAATTGAGAAAAATCTATAGTATTTAGGTGATGATCTATCTCGCTAAATACCGAAAGATATTCTTCGAATGAATTTCCTCCAATGCTGATTCCTATAGGTCTATTAAATTTTGTTAATTTTTTATTGTTAATTTGAGGAAGGAATTTCACAACTCCTTTTGTAGGCAAACCTAAAGAGTTTAATATTGCATAATTACCATCATGGCTTACCTCCTGTATTCTTGGCCTTAAATTGCCCTTAGATGGCATTTTTAACACTGTTTTATAAGTTATACCGCCAATACCAATTAATTGCCATTGAAACAGTGAACTAACATCATCCTTGAATGAAGCAGATATTATTGGTGAATCGAAAGTTAAATCATGAACATTCACTTTAATATTTTTTGGTATAGAAAATTTGAATAACGGCCTAAAAGGAGAAATCATTAGAAAATGATTTAAAGCATCTCCAAAAGTAATTGCCCTCTCCAGATCTTTAGGAATTTTAGCTATTAAAATTATAACTGCTCTTCGAATAGCTCGAAACTTCAAAGAAAGTAGTCTTGCCCTAAGATTATTCAGCATTTAACACCTCTAATCTTTTGATTGCATTTTCAGCTTGAGATGAACTTGGAAAATTTTCTGATAAAAATTCATAATAATATTTAGCACTGTCTATAAGCGATACTTCATAGTCAAAATGCATACCTAAAAAATAAGCTGCAATCTTTGACGAATCAGAAGATTTATCAATATTCATAACTTTTCTATAGAGCATTAACGATTTATTTAAATCTTTGTCTTTTAGTTGCTCTGCTTGTGATAAAGTTTTTGAGGTAAATGCTCTATATCAATACCTTCAGAATTGATAATATATTTAGCAAAATCAGAGTTTGGATAATCTGTTTAGATCTTATCTCTATAAGTTAAATATTCCTCACTGCCAATCTTCAAGTTAATCGTATATAAAGCAAAAAGTGATCGAGGAAAATAATCGCTAGATTGATGTTTTATTACAACTTCTTCAAAATACATTTTTGATTCTTCATATTTTGAAAGATTAAAAGCCAATATCTGTCCAGCAAGAAATAAACTTTCTACTCTTTCAGAATCTTTAAGTTGTGTTAATTCAGCATCAAGCTTGATCAACTTTTCAACTTCATTTCTCCTCTTATCTATGATTTGTTTTATGGGAGAGTTTGTATTCTGTCTCATTGATTCATTCATAAAAAATTGTACTTTTTCAAAATCAACATTTGGAGCTCTAAGATAAATCTCTGATAATAGATAATATGATTCAATAGCAGTTTGAGTGTTTGGATAATCTTTTCCTATTCGATCATAATTTTGGATAGCAAAATCTACTTTTCCTCTGTCAAACTCGATTTTTGTAAGCTCTAAATCTAAATCAGATTTGATAGAGCTAAAATCTTCATCAATAATCAATTCCTGAATTCTGTTAGCTGACTTTTCAAGCTCCCCTCTTAAACGATAGATTTGAACAATTTTTAAGTTTGAGTCTTGAATTCTGGTAATTGAAACTGTGTTACTTAATACTTTTTGATAACTTTCCAATGCGTTGTCAAAATCTTTGTTTCAAATGAAATTTCGCAATTTGAAAATATACTTGCTCTCTTAATAGTCGATTTTTGCTAAGATTTGCTCCCTTATTGAAATTATTGTAAGCATCTTCCGAGTTATCAATACTTAAATAAATTTCACCAAGTGAAAGAAAATATTCTTGATATAAATTCTTCTGAATCTACTTCTTAATTAAGTTCTTTAAATCATTAATTGCAGGCTGAGGCTTTAAATCTCTCCATTTACATAGTGCTAACCAATATCTTGCTTCCTGATCAAACCCCTCTTCTTGAATCAGTTGATTGAAAATGAGCACTGCACTATCATACTCTCGTCTAAAATAATGAGATTTTCCTTTTAATAACTTAGCATCTTGAACATACCTACTATCAGAATACTCCCTAAGAACTTTTTCTGATTTATCTATTGCTCTTCCATACTCTTGAATTGCTCTAGAAGGAATCTGATTTCCTAAGTTTTCGATTCTAATTCTTTCAGCAAGATCAAAGTGCTCTTCTGCGTTGTAGAATGTATTAAAGTAAGCACACCCTTTTAAAAAGAGTAAAAGACATAAGTATTTTATGAATTTTGAATTAAATTCAGACATCACGTAACGAATTTACAATGAAGCTTGAAGAATTACAGAACATAATTTCTAAAAAAATTTCAGATGAAATTTCTGTAGACTACATTAATGTCTATGACTACACTGCTCAGCATGAAAATCATGCTACGTTTGAAGGGAATTATCACTTGAGTATGACATTAGTGAGTCCTGATTTTGAGTCCATGAGTTTAATTGAAAGGCATCAATTAGTTTATAAAGCGCTCGATGAGTATATGCATGGAGAAATTCATGCCCTGACAATGAAGACACTCACCCCTGAAGAATACAAGAACAGTCAAAAATAAATGAAGTCTTTACTGATTGTTTTAGGAAATCAACTTTTTGATAAAAGTAATCATCCGCAAGAAATATCCGATATTTTTATGTGCGAGGATTTCGATTTATGCACATATGAAAAACATCATAAAAAGAAAATCTCATTTTTTCTTACATCTATGAGAGAATACAGAGATGAAATGTCTGATTCTGGATATAAACTTCATTATAAAGATTTTAATAACGGATTTGAATCCTCCTTTATTTCAAAACTACAAGAAACCATTACAATCATTGAGCCAAATAAAATCTTTATCTATGAAATTGAGGATAAAGAGTTTGAATCTACGCTTTTAGGTTTTTTAGAAAATCAAACTATTGAATTTGAAGTTCTACAGTCCCCTATGTTTATTCATGACAGGAGTTATTTTAAAAATTATCAAGAAGGAAAAAGAACCTTATTGCTTGAAAATTTTTATAGAAAAACACGAAAAGAGCTAAATATTCTTATGGAAGAAGGAAAACCGTTGGGCGGTCAATGGAATTATGATGAATTAAATAGAAAAAAAATACCTAAAGGTCTTGAAATCCCGTCAAATAAAAAATATTCAAGTAGCCATCTATCGACTATAAATGACTTCATTGATAAAAATTTTACTGATCATCCTGGAGATACATCGGAAGATTTTTGGGTTCCATTTAATCGAAAAGAGGCTCTTGAATATCTTGATAAATTTTTGAAATAAAATTTGAGCTGTTTGGTCCCTATGAGGATGCAATTTAGATAATCATAGTTTTTTATTTCATTCTGCAATTAGCCCCTTACTAAATATTGGCTTACTAACCCCAATGGAAGTTATTGAAAAAGCGGTCGCATTTAGCAAATCAAATAAAATCTCTATCAACTCTGTTGAAGGCTTTGTAAGACAAATAATGGGTTGGAGAGAATTTATCAGAGGAGTATATCAAACAAGAAGTCATAAACAAATTGGCTTTAATTTCTTTAAAAATGAGCGAAAAATGACTCAGGACTGGTATGATGGTACAACTGGTATCGATCCGTTAGATAATGCCATAAAACTTACTTTAGAGCATGGATACACCCATCATATTAATAGATTAATGGTTATTTCAAATATTATGAATCTTTCAGGAATTCATCCGGATGAAATCTATAAATGGTTTATGGAAATGTTTGTTGATTCTTCAGAATGGGTTATGGTACCAAACGTTTATGGTATGGGAACATTCGCTGATGGAGGTGTTTTCTCAACAAAACCTTATATTTGTGGATCAAGCTATATAATGAAAATGAGCAACTTTAAGAAAGGTCCTTGGTGTGATATTGTTGATGGACTTTATTGGTCATTTATAAAAAATAATCTTGAATATTTTAAAACTAATCCTCGCCTAGCAGTGATGCCAAGAGCTCTAGAAAGATTAAAAGATGAAAGAAAAGAAATTATTTTTAATGCATCTAACACTTTTCTTTCTGAAAAGACAAAGTAAATAGTTTTACTTAATTAACACTTTGTAAAGGTGAATACAAATAATTGCACTGTTTACAAACATTAAACTTTCACTTCCAATAAGAACTCCATAGAGCACCCAAAATGCAGCGCCTAAGCCATTTATCATTCTCATTTTTAAACCATCCCAAAAAAAGGATAATAGCTGATCCTAACCAGCCTAATTTCCGATATTATCCATTTCTTTTTAATTCGTCACGAATTTCTTTTAAAAGCTCATTTGTCTACATAAAAATACAATGGAAAATCCCAATTATCAATGAGAAAAATTTTTATAAAATTCCACATATTTATTCCTCGCTATAATTTGGCGTAGGAGGAATTCCTAATGAGATTTCAAATAAATCGCTTTCTAGTGTAGCAGATTCAGATGAAGGAGATTCAACAATTCTTCCAATTTCAATATCATTACTTTTAACTATGAGAGTGGGAACATATCGAATATCTTTACCCTCTTGCTCATTCTCAGGACTAACTTTTTCTCTATCAACTGTGATGATAGTTATTTGATTAAAATCAATTCCCAGCTCAATGAAAATTTTTTCTAATCTTGGCACTTCTCTTCTACTATCACCGCACCATGTTCCTAAAAAAAGCTCATAATTATATTGATTAGGTTCTGATATGGCGTTTAGAAGCTCAACATCAAGTTCATAATTATCAAATTCATCATTGTACCATTCTGAAAAAGGTTCTTGTTTTAATTCATCAATTAAGACTTCGCCAAGCAACATTGGCTTTCCAGTATTAGGATCTTCAAACATCCCTTCTGGGATGTTTGAAGAAGGATAAAACTTATATGCTAATACAAAGCACGCTAGTGCAATGCAAAGTGAGAATATTTTATTTATCGAGTTCATTGTAGTACTTATAGATAAAATAAGTACAAATTATGGTACATGACAAAGTAATTACCGAGCCTTCAATACCAAATGCTCCACCTGAAATAATATCAGGAACGTTACCTGTATTTTCATGACTAATCATTTTCCATGAATCAACATTAATTCCACTGATTTCAAAACCAAAAAGTCCTTGGAAGAAATTCCATCCAAAGTGAAAAAATGTTGGAAACCATAAATTCTTTGTAAAAGTATAGCTTATTCCTAAAATGAATCCTGCAGCAAATAACTCAGTCATTGGTACCCAGTTACTCCAAACACTTGGATTTCCAGCATGCATCAGAGCAAATAATGCTGAAGAACCAGCAAGAGCAACCCATCTACTAGATGAATCCATCATATTATTTAATACGTACCCTCTAAAGATTATCTCTTCATCAAATGCTGCTAAAAATAACATCATACTTACGATGAACACTCCTGGCTTAAAACCAACGTACCCTGTAATAGTTATTGCTCCTAACAACCATAAAATAAAAAATAGACCTCCAATAAATGCTAAAGCGAAACCTAAACCTATTAACATTTCGTTTGCTTTATCTTTTACAGATAATCCGATAGACATTAAAGGTTTTCTATCAATAAACTTTGTTGCGAGCCATAAAGCTAAAAAACTTGCTACTACCTGCGAAGCAGTTAGGAATAACATGATAGGCGAGTCAAAACTTACTTCAAATAATGCTTGAACTGCATTTTCGTCAGCCATATCTACTCCTGACCCAAACATCAATAAGGTTGATGTTAAAGTCATAAATAAAGCAAGTGTTACAAACCATATTGGCATAAAAATAATTGCTCTTAAAAATCCATTTTGTATTCTTGGTTCCATTTTATTTTCCTTCGTTAATTGGTTTACCATTTTTGTATTTAATCATCTCAATTAATTGGCCTTGATCGTCAAAAAACGATACATCTCCATTTAAATTCCCTCGCTTATAATCAACTTGTACATAAATCTGTCCATTTTCATGGTAAAAAGTATATAAACCATCAAATTTTCCGTTACGATAATTTGCCTCTGTTCTTAATGCTCCACTTTCATAAAAATCTTTATAGGGTCCATGATTCATCCTCCCTTTTACAGTTCGAATCATTTTAATTCTTACCTGCTTTTCATCGTAATACTCTGTATAGATTCTTTCGCCAGTGTTTCTATTGAAAACATTAGTTTCAAAGCCACCGTTTGTTACAGTTTGTCCATAACTAATTGCGATCATACAAATAAGGAAAATTAATTTTTTCATTTTTACTGTTTTTCCATTATAAATATTTCTTCTAAGCTCTTTTTAAAAAAGCGTGTAATTTTGATTGTTAGAGTAAGTGATGGATCAAACTTACCAGTTTCAATTGCATTGATAGTTTGTCTACTTACGTTCAAAGATTCAGCCAAATCCTTCTGACTGATTTTCAATTCATTTCTTAGTTTTTTAATATTGTTTTTCATTATTCATAAATTTTTTATAAAAATATACTTGACCAATAACCATTCCAACAATGGAGCATAAAACATAATCCATCCATACAGGTTGATAATTAGTGTAAAGAGATACATAATGTAAAATTAAACCAAAAATTGCAAAACCTATAAAACCTGCTATTAATGAGAAATCATGAAACTTTTGATATAACTCGTCCTGATTTTTGTATAATTCATAATTGTATTTTATAGTAAAAAAACCAGGAATTAATGCTAGGAAGGCATTATATAAAATAATGAAGGATGAAAATCTCTGACCACATTGTCAGAGATGATTTATCTGAAGAAAGCCCAATCTAAAAATCCACAAAGCAAAGCGATAAAAAAGTTTTTTAGAAGTTTTTTATCTTCATCGCTTAAGAAGAATATTTAAACCATAATCCTTTATGTGTTATTTTAGTCATTATTTCTCCTTAATATCTTTAAGTAAAAATTACGTAATACTAAACTAAACTAATTAAAATGTCAAGTACACTTTACAAAAAAGGGAGTTTTTTAAAAATGAGAAATTTTATATTTATTTTGGTAATTCTTTTCATCTGTGGATGCTCTAAATCAAGTGAAAATATAGATATTGAACAAAAATATAATATTTATATAAGCAAATTATCTAATGAACAAATTGAAGAAAATTTAAAGAAAGGCTTAAAACCTATTGCTGTGAAAGATAACATTGATGTTGTAGGTTTTGCCAATACTGCTGGTTCAAAAGCATTAGAAAACAATTTTCCAAATAAAAATGCTTTTTTGGCTCAAAAACTTATTGATAACGGGTACTTTATCATTGGAAAAACAAATCTTTCAGAATGGGCAAACTTTCGCTCTTCTACATCAACTAGTGGATGGTCTAGTATGGGAGGACAAACTATAAATCCATACGGAGAAATGCGTACACCATGTGGCTCAAGTTCTGGTTCAGGGGTTGTTGTTGCTACTGGATTAGTTGATGTTGCTATTGGTACTGAAACAAACGGATCTGTAAGTTGTCCTTCTTCCGTAAATGGTATTGTTGGAATCAAGCCAACTGTTGGACTGGTAAGTAGGTCTGGAATTATTCCAATATCTTCTACGCAAGATACTGCTGGACCTATGGCGAATTCTGTGAGTTCAGCAGCAAAAATTTTAGAAATTATTTCTGGTGTTGATTTGAATGATCCGGCGACACTTAATATTCCTGATGATTTTAATTTTAATTTTACCTCTGACTTAAATGATTCAAGCCTTGCTGGAAAAAGATTTGGACTTTTACCGACGGGTAGTATGAATTCTGATGGAAAGCTTATGCTTAAAAAAATTAGAATGATGCTTGAAGAAGCTGGTGCAACAGTTATAGATATTGATGATAACAGAGAATATCCTGGTCCCGAAGAGTTGCTTGTTTTATTGTATGAGTTTAAAGTTGGATTAGAACAATATCTGGCTAGCTCGAATTCAGAATTTAAAACACTTGATGAGCTAATTGCTTTTAATGAAGATAATAAAGAGGAAGTTTTAAAACATTTTGATCAAAGTCATTTTTACGACAGTAATGATACAACATCACAAAAAGAAGAATACTTACTTGCTCTTGAACGCGTTTTACAAACAAGAGATGAAATTGATAGCTTTATTAAAGAATATGATATTGAAGCTTTGGTTGGCCTTTCTTGGAGCCCTGCATGGGCAATCAACCATGAAGGTGGAGACGATGAAGCAATTGCTGAATATAAATTTTGGGTTAATGGTAGTTATGCAGCAATGGCAGGCTATCCTCATGTGACTATTCCTTTTGAATATGTTGATAACCTACCAATTGGAATGTCTTTTATTGGTTCAAAATGGGATGATAAGAAACTAATTGAGTTTGCTTATGCTGCAGAAAAATTAATTCAATTTAAACCTTCACCAAACCTATAATGTTTGAAAGTCTTGAAATAGTATTAATTGTTATAATTGGTCTGTTCATTCTATCGATTATTCTAATAATTATTAGAGATATCATTAGAGGTATCTTAGACAGATTTAAATAGGAATTATTTCCACTTGATATTACATCCCATTGAAGGGTGTTGATTTGAAGAAATAGTACTTCCATTTAACAAGTTTGTGCAAGCACTTCTTAAGTCATTCCCTGTAATTTCAATATCATTTCCAGGAGATGAATTATCCATTCTTCCTCTGTAAACTAACATATTTTTATTATTGTAAAGATAAAATTCTGGAGTACATTCTGCTTTTAAAGCTCTAGCAACATTCTGAGTTTCATCAAACAAGTATGGAAAAGATAAACCTAAATCTTTAAAGAGCTGCTTCATTTGCTTTGGTCCATCTTGTGGATAATTAATGATATCATTTGAGCTTATTGCCACAAAATCTATTCTATCCTTAAAATCATTATTCATTTTCTTCAATTCCTCATGATAATGAATGACATATGGACAATGATTGCAAATGACCATAATTAATGAAGGTTTTTTGTTGAAAAAAGAAGTTGAAGCATACATTTTATCGTCCATTACATTTTTAAGCTCAAAATGAGGCATTTTTGAACCTAATTCAAGCATTGATGAGTATGTTAATGCCATAGTAACTCCTTAAAAAATGAGATGAAAAATATAAAAGACTGAGACAGAAATAAATATGATTGCAATGATGTTAAAAATTAAATCAATTTTATTTTCGATAAGACTTAATGTTTCAACACAAAAACTGTATGGACTATGAATTATAGATCTTGTAACTGGAGGCAGTTTACTAAATATTCTAAATGGTGCTCCAATTATTAAAACTAAAAGCAGAAATGGAAACGACAATATAAAAATTAAAATTTTTTTAAAAGAAAAATTCATATGCGGAGAGAGAGGGATTCGAACCCTCGATACCCTTACGAGTATAACACCTTAGCAGGGTGCCGCTTTCAGCCACTCAGCCACCTCTCCAAGTCTTTAAATTTACATTAGGAATACTATGAAGCCGATAGAAAAGATACAAGCTTATCTTTTAATACATTTAACCCTTTGTTTGAAACTGATGAAATATCGATGAATTCTTCTGGAAATGAACTCCATCTTTCAACAACATCTTCTGATGCAGTATCTATCTTTGTTCTAACAATTAACCGATCTTTTTCAAGAAGGTCCTTGTTAAACCCTACAAGCTCATCCATCAATTGATTATAAACATCAATGGGGTTATTTTCTTCAACATCAATCATGAAAAGTAAAATTTTATTTCTTTCAATGTGTTTTAAAAATTGATGTCCTAATCCTTTTCCCTTACTAGCACCTTCAATTAATCCTGGTATATCAGCCATCACAAAAGACTGATATTCTCCATATTTAACTATTCCTAAATGAGGTTGCAATGTTGTAAATGGATAATCTGCTATTTTTGGTTTTGCCGTCGTCAACACCGACAAAAGTGTTGATTTTCCAGCATTTGGTAATCCAACCAATCCAACATCAGCTAAAACTTTTAATTCAAGCTCGACAGATAAAAATTCGCCTTTTGTTCCTTCTTGAGAAAATCTTGGAGTTTGTTGAGTTGCAGATTTAAAATGAACATTTCCTTTTCCGCCAATTCCTCCATTACAAATAATGTATGATTCATTTTCTTTAATTAAGTCTTTGATAATGGTTTGGTTTTCAATGTTTTTTATAATAGTTCCACAAGGAACTTGAATAATTAAGTCCTCTCCTGATTTACCGGTTTGATTATTAGATCCACCTGCTTGACCATTTTTGGCCTTATACATTTTTTTGTATCGAATATCCTGTAAAGTGTGAAGGTTGGGATTGGTTTCAAAAATAATGTTACCACCTCTACCGCCGTCTCCGCCGTTGGGACCGCCTTTATCAATGTATTTTTCTCTTCGAAACGCTACTGCGCCATCACCACCATTGCCTGCTTGCAGCTCAATTTTTGCATTATCGATAAACATGACTTATTAGAATTTGCTGATAATTTCATCGCCAAACTCAGAGCATTTTAATAAAGTAGCATTATCCATTAAGCGATGAAAATCATAAGTTACTTTTTTATTAAAAATTGCTTTCTCTAAAGCATATTCAATGGAATTAGCAGCTTCTTTCCATCCCATATAGTTCAGCATCATAACAGCTGAAAGAATTACTGAAGATGGATTTACTTTGTCTAAACCAGCATATTTTGGTGCAGTTCCATGAGTTGCTTCAAAAATGGCGTGTCCTGTTTTGTAATTAATATTTGCTCCTGGAGCTATTCCAATACCCCCAACTGCTGCTGCTGCAGAATCAGATAAATAATCACCATTAAGATTCATAGTTGCAATAACGTCATATTCATTTGGTCGTAGTAAAATTTGTTGAAGAAATGCATCAGCAATAACATCTTTTATAATAATTTTTCCATCTAAAATAGCTTTTTTTTGAGCAGTGTTTGCTGCTTCAGTTCCTTTTTCTTCTTGAATTCTATCATATTGTGCCCATGTAAACACTTTATCTCCATAATGTTCTTCTGCATGAGCATACGTCCACTTTTTAAAATAACCTTCCGTAAACTTCATAATATTGCCTTTATGAACTATAGTAACTGATTTTCTGTTATTATCAATAGCATAATTAAGAGCTGCATCAAATAACCTAATAGAGCCTTCTTTGAAATAGGTTTTAGTCCAAAAGAGCTTGATTCAGGGAATCTAATTTTTTTTGACCAAATTCAGTCATTAATTCAATTATTTTTCCTGCTTCATCTGAACCATTTTCAAATTCAATACCAGCATACACATCTTCCGTATTTTCTCTAAATAATACAAAATCTACTCTTTGAGGATTTAAAATAGCTGCAGGCGTTCCTCTAAACCATCTGACAGGTCTTACACATGCATATAAGTCTAATTCTTTCCTCAATGCAACATTTAAAGAACGAATTCCTCCACCAATTGGAGTTGTTAATGGACCTTTAATTCCAACTAAGTGTGATCGTAAAGTTTCTAATGTTTCTTCAGGAAGCCATTCACCATTTTTATCGTAGGATTTTTCACCGCAAAGAACTTCTAACCACTCAATTTTTCTAGCCCCGTGATAAGTATGTTCAACTGCTGCATCAATTACTCGTTGAGCTGCTGCCCAAATATCAGGTCCAATACCATCTCCTTCAATAAATGGTATAATTGGTTGATCAGGAACAATTAACTTTCCATCTTTAATTTGAATTTTATCTGCCATTATAAACCTTTTAGCTTTTCCATTAGCCTTTCTTCAACATTTTTTGGCACAAATTTTGATAAATCTGTGTTGTATTCTGCTAATTCTCTAATAATACTGGAATTTAAATGTAGAAATTTTTCATTTGAAACCATTAATATTGTAGAAACTTCAGAATTTATTCCATGATTAACATTTGCCATTTGAAACTCTAACTCAAAGTCACTTACATGCCTCAAACCTCGAATTATAGCAATAGCTCCTTTATCTTGTGCAAACTTCACAACCAGATTATTTGGATTTGAATATGCTGATACATTATCAAGATCACTTGTACATTCTTCAATCATTTCAACTCTTTCATCATGTGAAAAGAGTGGATTTTTATGTTGATTATCTGACACGCACATGTATACCTCATCAAACAACTTTGATGCTCTTCTAGCTATGTCGATGTGACCATAATGAATCGGGTCAAATGTTCCTGGATATATTATCCTTTTCATACTTTCCAATATAGTAAGTTTGTATCCCCGAATTTAGCAATTTTATCGAATCCTTCAAGCGTTTCCTTTGAAGAGCATTCAATAACTAATATGCCCCCCTTATTAAGCTTTTTCACAGCATTTTTGACAAATAAATTTAACTCATAAAGTTCATAAGGTGGATCAGCAAAAATTATATCAAAATTTTCTGATTTTTTAATGAATCTATGAGCATCTCTTGCCATAAAATAAAATTGATTATATTTAAATTTTTTAGAATTTGAAATGATTTGATTTAAGTATTTTTTGTTCAATTCTACAAAAGTGACATTTTTAGCGCCTCTACTAGCAGCTTCAAAGCCCATTATTCCAGAACCAGCAAATATATCAAGAAACGATTTTTTTTCTAAGGGGCCTATAGTATCAAAAAAACTTTTTCGACATATTGAAGTAGTTGGTCTAAAAGAGGAGTTTTTTAAGGTTTCAATACTAGAATTTCTAAATATTCCAGAGTTTATTTTCATCATTTTATTATTGAAATATATAGATGAATACTTTTAGAATTATTTTCAAGAAATGCTTTTCTTAAAGATAGGTTTTCATACTCAATCATAATAGATAGTGCATTTATGGAATTTTCAAAGCTGTTGAACTTTAAAACTACATTTTGGATTTGTTTTTTATCAACTTCCGATTCAAAGACTTTAAATTTTAGGTTCTTTTCAACTTCGAATAAGACAATTAGTAGTTCATTAAAACTAATATTATTTTTTGAAAAAGCTGGATATGAATTAATTTGCTCAAATTCAACGCTATCGCCGTTGACAATAAATTCAGACTCAGTTAATAAAAAACTATTTATTTCTGAAAATCTATCTTTTAAAAATAATAAATTTTTAATCATTAAAATTGAGTTATTGGGTGATAACTTTTCTTCAACCATATCTTCAAATACTATATTTGATTCATTGAAATTTGAAGAAGTTTCAATCCTTAAAAAATCAAAGTTTGAAAACATTGAAACTATCAATAAAAGAAACAAGAATGATAGAAAACCAGATGATAAATTTTTAATTATATTATCAAATTTAAATTCTTTATGTAAAGGAGAATAAGAAGGGGTTTTAATATTGAATTGACCAGATACAATTTGTGCATTATTGGTCTCAGCAAAGTTCAATAATGGAGTTTTATTAAAAATATAATTTGCTAAATACTCAAAAATTTTTGTTTTGTTAAAAAATATAAACTTTAAATTTTGGTTAACTAAATCTGACTTTTTTATTTTTGGTATATCCAATAAGCCAATAATTTTCTCTTCTACTTTTTTTGTTCCAGAAAAATTTATTTAAAAAACATAAAACCTTTTCTTGTATTTCCAAAAAATTGATATTTATTACCTTTTTTTATTACAGAAAATTGCGAAGGCTTTAAGCCGACAGTTAAAATTGATGATAAGGGAACCATGTATTTTACACTTAAACCAAAATTGTTAAAATTTAGTTTTATTTTTTCCCTCAATAAATGATGTATTGCAACTGAATGAAATATATTTTTTGGGGTCTTTTTTTCTTCAGAAACAAAAAAGTAATTGGTAGTATTATCTCCCCATTTCAACTCGCTTTCTTCTTTGATTTGGTGATCAATATTATCATATTTTTTTGATCTAATAACTATGGAGTGAGAAAGAATAGAATCATCAATAATAATAGAAGCTAAATTATTTGTTAAATTAATTTCTTCGCTGATTTCATCTAATGCTCTGGCAATGATAGAATTGAGTTTTTTTGAATCATTTAATGTATTTGAAATACTTAAATGTAACTTAGCTTTAGATGCGAGTGATAGATTCTGTTTAGTGGATGATTCTGTAAATACAGATAGAGATTTATTATCTAATAGAAAGTAAATCAATCAACTAATTATCCCAACTACGTGATCCGTCAATGATATAACCATGACTTCTTGTTTTAAGTGCAAAAAAACCATATCTATTATCACGATATGAACGTATAGGACTAGAAACTCTAACAGAATTTCCTTCATCATTTATTTCAATAATGTATGGTTCACCTGTCAAAGGACAGAAAAACTGCGTATCATCTGGTAAAAATGCAAAATTGTATGGATCAGTTTCTTTTCTAAATCTTCTATCAAAATAAGAAACAGTTTCTACTCTTTCAAAAGTTGTTTCTTCAACTATCCCCAAAAACATTGGATCTTGTTGAACGTCAAATAAATTTTTCTTTTGAACATAAACTGTATCTTCCATTCCGGTTTCCTCGGACATCATTAGTACTGTAACGGTGGTGTCAACAATAGTTTCTTTAGAAATTCTTCTTAACCCAAAAGTTGTGTCGTATTCAACATCAAAACCTTTAGGAACGTCAACTAAAAATTCTTCGCCATTTAGTTTAACAATCTGTTCTCCTAAAAAAGTTGAATCGGCCATTACTGAATCCCTCACAGCATTTACCAAAGTAACTGCCTTCTTTCCATCTGTTTCATAAGCTCCAGTTAGGATATTATGAAAATTTTCAACATTGTAGACAGTCTGCATTCGAAAACGACTTTCTTCTTTATACATATCTTCTTCTTTCCAAATTAAACTAGGAATGTAAATCACCAGTAAAATTAAAATAAAAATAAAGAAGGTTATTACTTCAAGGTAGTCGTTAAAAAATTTTTGTTTTGCTTTATCCATTTTTGGCTCCACCGAATTTACAATAATTCACAAACATAGCAATATATTAATCCTCAAATCTTTGAAATTTAATTTTTTTATTCCTTTGAATCTTCAAAAGATCTTCAATTGATTTTTTTTCATCACTACCTAATTTTGAAGGAACTTCAATCTGAATTTTCACCAACTGATCACCTCTTCTAGACTTTCCTATTAATGGAAAACCTTTGCCCTTAACTCTTAAAATTTGTCCTGGCTGAATACCAGTTGGTATTTTAAGCTTAGCAGTTCCATTTATTGTTGGTATATCAATTTTATCACCAAATACAGCTTGTGAATATCCTAAAACAACTTGCAATAAAACATCATTTCCATATCTCGAAAAGAATTCGTGATTTTCCTCTTCAAAAAAAACATATAAATCTCCAGCTTGACCATTAATGTCTTCATTTCCCTGCCCATCTAAGGTCATATAATTTCCATCTTCAACTCCTGTGGGAATTTTAATTTTGATAGTTTCTTCAACAGGTTTCATGCCATCCTTGTTAGCTCCAGAGGGAATGTTATCTACCACCTTACCATATCCCTTACATTGAGGACAAATACTTGTTGATCTCATTTGACCAAGAAATGAATTCGTGACTTTTGTTACTTGACCACTACCACCACACATGGGACATGTAGTCAAAGTTAGTCCTTCAGCGCGCTTTAATCTTTTAATTTTAAGTTTTTTCTCTCCACCATTAACAATATCTTTATAAGAAACTATAATTTTTACCTTTAAATCAGCTCCTGCTCTAGGCCTGGATGAAGTTCTGCCCCCACCAAAAAATGATTCAAAAGGATTATTGCCGCCAAAAATATCACCAAATTGACTGAAAATATCATCCATATTCATTGAATTAAATCCAGATTGACCACCCATTCCATTAAATGCAGAATGGCCAAATTGGTCATACTGTCTTCTTTTTCCTTCGTCACTTAATACTGAATAAGCTTCTGCAGCTTCTTTAAACTTTTTTTCAGCTTCTTTGTTATCTGGATTTCTATCTGGGTGATACTTCATAGCAATCTTTCTGTAAGCTCTTTTTATCTCATTTGCATTTGCAGATTTGGAAACGCCTAAAATATCATAGAAATTGCTCATTTTTTATTTACCACCACTTTAGCATGTCTAATGATTAAATCTTTATACTTGTATCCTGATTCATATATTTCAACTATGATATCATCATCAATTTTTGAATCATTTGTTGTTGTTAAAGCCTCATGTAATTCTGGATCAAAATTATCTCCAACCTTACCAAATGGTTTAACACCTTTAGATTCTAGTTTTTTATTAAAATCTTCTTTTACCATTAATAGAGCTTTTTTTACTTCTTCTTGTTTGTAAGAATCGATGCCTCTGGAAAGATTATCTAGCACATTAAGAAAATCTAAAATAAAACTTTTACCTTCATATCTTAACAATGATGATATTTCAGACTCTTTTCTTTTACGAAAATTGTCAAACTCAGCCTTAAGACGAAGCTGTTTGTCCTCTAAGGAAGATATAATTAGCTCTAAATCCTTTTTTGTAGGCTTTTTTGTTGAACTAGTTTTTTTTGGTGAATCAACACCATTTTTATTCTTTTTATTCATTCATGTTTCTCTTCATTGATTGATTGGACGAATATAATCCAATAAATATTGAAAATCCAATAATCCACAACCATAAATAATCATCCAATTTCACGTTTACTCCAAAATATGTGTTAAACGAAATAAAAAAGTATTTAACAAATAAAAATGAAAAAACACTACCAAAAACAGAGTATAAAATTGATTCAATATAAAAAGGAATTTTAATGAATATTCCGGAAGCTCCATTGTACTTTAAAATATCAATAAAATCTCTCCTATTTGTCATTGAAAGATTAACAGTATTTGAAATGATTTGATATGATAGAAATATGATTGCTATTACAAATACTAAAAACAAGAAAATAGCTAGGTTAATCCGATCTTCTATGTCATCAATATATCTTCCTCTGTACTCAATTTCGTCAACAAAATCATATGTATTGATTGACTCAATCAATAAATCAACTTGATCAAATTCAAAGCTTTCCTCATTTATAAAAACCTTGATTGATAAAGGTAAAGGGTTGTAGCCCAACATATCAACAACGTCTTCTCCAAATTCTTCTTTAAAAATAGCTGCAGATTTTTCTTTATCAATAAGTTCTGTGCTTGCAATTATGTTATTTTTAGATAATTCATCTATAAAGTCAGTATAGACATCTTGATCAACATCATTTTGAAGGAAAATTTCAAAAGAATATTTTGATCTAAAAAAATCAACTAGGGAGTTTGTATTATAACCAACTACAAAAAGAGAACCTAATATTGAAAAATTAATAAAGATTGTAATCACACATAAAAAGCTAGCAAGCTTATTTCGATAAAAACTTTTAAATCCTTCAGCAATTAAAAAAGCGAATTGATCAATCATGAACTTACCAAACTCCCTGCCTTAAGCTCAATTATTCTATAATCTCTATCTGATATAAGTTTATAATTATGAGTTGCCATTATAATAGTAGTTCCTTCTTTATTTATTTGCTCTAAAATTTTTAAAATCTTGTGAGCTGCAGCTGGGTCAAGATTACCTGTAGGTTCATCTGCCAAAATTAGTTCAGGATTTTTAACAATTGCTCTAGCAATACATACTCTTTGCTGTTCCCCGCCAGAAAGCTGATCAGGATACTTATCTTGATAATCTAATAAATCAGTCAATTCCAAAGCCTCTTCGACATTATATTTGATTTTTTTTCTACCAACTCCATTGATATGAAGCGGCAATGCAATGTTCTCATAAACTGTTCTCTGTTTTAAGAGCTTATAGTCTTGAAAAATTACACCAATTTTTTTTCTAAGCTTATGAATGCTATTTTTTTTTGTTTTTTGAGAATTATAGCCTAAAACATCTATTTCACCCTCAGAAGGAAGAATATCAAAATAAATCATTTTTAAAAGACTAGATTTACCAGAGCCGGTTGGACCAACTAGAAAACAAAATTCGCTATCATCTACTTTTAAATCTATATCGTAAACGCCAGAATCTTTTGAATAGCTAAAAGAAATATTTTTAAACTCAACCATAAAACTGCAAATATAAAAACGTTATGTATCCAATAAATAATACTGAAGCTGTTATTTTATTTAATCCCTTGTGGAGATAAATAAAAAACATTAAAGAAAGTAAAAATCCTACGCCTAAAAATAATTCAAAATTTACATTAGTAGTTTCAATTGGAGTCACCAAAGCAATGGTTGATAAAACAAATAAAATATTAAAAATATTTGATCCGATAATATTTCCTAATGATATACCAACCTCTCTTTTTGAAAGCGCCATTAATGTAACAAATAACTCAGGTAAGGATGTTCCTATTGCAACAACTGTCATTCCAACTGCCTTTTCAGAAAAACCAAATTGTTCGACTAAAGGAATTGCCCCATTATCTACAAATAATACTGACCCATAATAAAGTATAGTTGATCCAGCAATTATTCTCAGAATTGATTGATATGCTGGACAGACATTTTCATTTTCAAGCTCTCCATTACATGATGTAATATTAGGTCTTAAAAAACTAGCTATGATATAAACAAAAAATACTAAGAGAAGGCCCTGAGCCTCTTTAGAATTAATTAAGTTGTCCTGAAGAAAAATATATAACATCAAACATGCTAAAAGATTATAAATAAATGGTGCAATTGAGTTTTTTAAATCAAAATCTATTTTAAAAAATAATGCTGGCAAACCAATAGCAAGGCCAATATTTGCAATATTTGAGCCTAATACATTACCTATAACAAAATCAGTATAGCCTTGAAACGCACTAATTAGGCCTACTACAAGCTCAGGAAAGGAAGTTCCTATAGAAACTATGGTTAAACCAATAACAAGGTCAGAAACTTTTAATTTTTTAGCTAAACTTTTAGCGCCATCAATTAAAAATTCAGAGCCAAAATATAAACCTAAAGATCCCAAGATTAAAAAAAATAAACTAGATAACATTAGTATAGTCCATTTTCATTTATAAAATCCCAAACTTCTTTTGTTACCATATATCTAATAGTTTTATCAGCTCTCCATCTAGCTCTAATATTTGTTGAAGAAATTTCAAATTGAGGGATATTAGCAAAGTGCACTCTATCTAAAACCCACTGAGGAATATTGCTTGGAGTAAATCCTGGTCTTGTAGCAACAATAATATTACATAAATCTAAAATTTCTTTTGGATTTTTCCAGTTATGAAAATCCATTAAAGTATCACTTCCCATAAGGAAGTAAAGGTCTTTTTTTTCAATATTTAGTTCATCTCTAAAATACTTAATTGAATCTATAGTATAACTAATATCTCCTTTTTTAATTTCAAAGTCAGATATTTCGAAATTATCATTATTTAGCAAAGCCATATCAAGCATTTTTAGCCTTTTTTCTGGTGCAGACATTTCTCTGCCTTGCTTTACTGGAGATAAATATGCTGGTAAAAAAATTAATCTATCAAAGTTTTCAGATTCAATGATTGTTTGAGCAATAAGCAAGTGACCAATATGAGGAGGGTCAAAAGTTCCGCCAAAGATACATGTTTTCATATTATACCCTTTTTTAAGAGTTATCTTTAATAACGCTCAAAGCTTGTTCTTTAAATGAATCTGTAACAACTGATTTTTCATTCATTTCAAGATCAGTCAAAAACTGCTTTGCCTCATCACTTTTCTTTTGAAGTGCTAAACATCTAATAATTTCCATATTAGCATCATTAAAAAACTTAGTATCATAAAATTCATTTACAACAATTTTATAAGAAACTATTGCGGAGTCATAAGCTTTAAGCTTAACATACAACTTTCCAGTTTCCATATTTTTTTCGGCTAAACGTGTTCGCAATTCATTGATAAGCTTATCTGCATCTTTAGAATATTCAGAATTAGGAAAGTCATCAAGAAACTCTTGGATCTGAGAAATAGCCTTTTTACTCGATTCTTGATCGTGATAAAAATTTGGGGATAACAACATAAGAGTTTCACATATTCTCCATCTTGACTTTTCTATATAAGGGCTAAAACCCATTCTTGATACAAGCTTTTCAAATTCAACAAGAGCTAGATCATAGTCCTTGTTTAAAAAATATGATTCAGCCAAGAAAAATAATGCATCATCTCCTAAGTCTGTATGTGATGCTCTATCGACTATAATATTAAATTGTTGTGAAGCTTTGACGTAATTTTCTTCTTCGAAAAAAGCTAAGCCATCGTCAAATCTAGTTTTGTATGCAATATTATCATCAAATGGGTTAGACATTCCACATCCAAAAATAAAGAAGGTAAATAATACTGGAATTGATCTAAATATCATGAAGATTCCCTAACGTTTATCTTTGAATTTAACATTAGAAAGATCCACTTAAAGAGAACCTGACCATATTTGAATGAGGATCAAGTTCACCGCCTATTACATAACTTACATCAAATGCAATAGTGCCTAAGTCTGCACCTAGACCTAATGTAGTGTAATTTAATATCGCCAGATGGATCACTAAGAAATCCAGCTCTCAAGGCAAAATCTTCAACAAGATAGTATTCAGCTCCTAGGTTTGTTACAACAGTTTGGTCATTAAGCTCATAATTTAAATCAAATGCAACAGTAGCTTGACCTTCTAGGGTTAACAAAGATAATCCTAAACCTAGACGGGTTGGGAGCGGATCTTCTTCTCCATCATCAAAGCTTACACCAGGTCCAACATTAGTTAATACTGCACCAAGTTTAAGATTAGGATTATCCATGGCATTATGTTTAAAGTAACCAACATCAACTGCAAAACTTCCACTTGAAGCATCAAAACTATTTATAACAGCTAATTCTTGATAAAAATATTTTCCATTAACTCCCCAAGATGAAGTATCATCAATTTGCTTTGCATAAGAAAGATTTAGTGCATACATGTAACTAGAAAATGAACCGAGTTCATTACCGTTTGCATCTGTGCTAATTTGATCACCAAGATTTAAATATGTAAAATGTCCACCTATAGATTCACCTTCTCTAAATGGCATTGCAAAGGTAAGAAAATCATAAGCCATATCATCAGCCAAGTTTGGCAAATAACTGGTATGCATAAAAGAAAATTCTTTTGAAGACAAATTGGTCAATCCTGCAGGATTGTAGTATGTTGCATATGCGTCGTTTGCAACACCAATCTGAGCCTCTCCCATAGCATTTGATCTGGCACCTGGATTAATTGTTAAAAATAATGAGCCTGCTTGGCCTTGAGCTAAAGCAAGCTGGGAAAATAAAATCAGTGATAAAATAATGTGTTTTGTTCTCATAATACAATAAAGATAAATATAAATCAGTAAAAGAACAAAGGAATATATGTTATTAATATTACACCAATTAATCTTATAAAAAAGAAAGGTAAAGTTGCATTATAAATAGTTGGCATATCCTTATTAAATCTATAGGATGATAAATATAAATTCATTCCGACTGGAGGAGTAATATAGCCTAGTTCAAGATTAGCAATAAATATTATAGCTAAATGAAATGGATCAATTCCAAAATATGTCGCTAGAGGAGCAATTAGTGGAACGACTACAATTATAGCTGAAAAAACGTCCATTAAACAGCCAACAATTAAAAGTAAAATATTAAGAGCTAAAAGAAATATTATTTTTGAAGAAATTGTACTTTGGACAAAATTGAGTATTTTTAAAGGAATTTGTGCATCCACTAAATAGCCAGTAAATCCCATAGCAAAGCCAAGAATAATCAATACTCCACCTACTAGAGTAGAACAATCAATTATAATTTTAGGTAAATTTTTGAATGATATGTCTTTAAAAATATATAATTCAACCGTTAACACATATAAAACTAATAGTGCAGCGCTTTCTTCAAGAGTAGCAAAACCTGAAAAAAGGCTTAATATTATAAGCAAAGGTATTGCAATTTCCCATTTAGCTATTTTTGCAGTTTCAAAAGCATCTTTAAATACAAATATTTCAACCGTTTTACTTTTTGGTCTTTTATAAAGACCATAAAAAAACATTATGCTCATTAAAAAAATTGCTGGAATTAATGCTTGTTTAAATAATTCTAATGGATTTATTCCAGCAGTAACTGAATAAATTATTGCTGGAAGACTTGGAGGAAAAAGCAATCCTAATGATCCTGCAGTAGTGATTATTCCTAATGAAAATTGTTTTGAATACCCATCATGAATTAAAATTGGATAAAGTATTGCTCCTAAAGCAAGAATTGTAACTCCTGAACCCCCTGTCAAAGCAGTGAAAAAAGCGCACAAAAGCACAACTATAAGAACAGTTGATCCTGGAAGCCATCCTAGACTAGCCTTAAAAAATCTAATTAATCTTTCTGAAATATTACTCTCAGCTAAAATATATCCAGCAAGAGTAAATATTGGTATTGCTGCTAATGTTGGAGAAACAACTATTCTATATGCGCTATCACTTATAGTAGAAATTAAATCATAGTTTGTTGCCCATTCTGAAGGCTCTGACAAAAAAAAGAAAATTGATAATGAAGCTAATAGAATAAAAATTGGAAGTCCAAAAGCTACTAATGAAATCGCAAATAACACTTTGGTCCATAGTAGTAAAGGATTTGCTAGTGGAAACTGCCAGAAATAAAGAATTATAGTTGGTATAATTGAAATTACTGTTAACAAAACTCTATATTTTAAATCTGTACTACAAGTCATTATCATTTGATACCAGATTAAAATTAGTCCTACTGGAATTATTGCCTGAGCAAACCATGTTGGAATATATGGTGCTATATAATCTGGATACTGAAAACCAATCTGTATCATTTTTAAGTATGATATTGATAAAACAAATACAATAGATAGCGAAAAAACATGAACAAAAAATTTAGGCCAATTCACTTTTGTAGAAGAATCAAAAACAGGTTCTCTTACGACAGATAATAATTTATTAGATCTTGCTGCAATTACTGCACCAATAAAACCAATCCATAATGTCATGTGCTGAACAATTTCTTGCGACGCTGGAATTGAAAAAAAACTGATATATCTTCCAAGAATCTGAAATATTGGAAAAGATATAAGAATCAAAAATAAAAATAAACAAAGCCAATCTATTGCTCTATTTAAATAATTATTCATTTATAGCAGAAATCACTTTTTCATATATGTCAGTCGACAAGAATGTTTCTACGACATCAGGAGTAATTTCATCTTTGAAATCATTCCAAACAGCAATTTCTTCATCTGAAGGTTTTTTTATCTTCAAACCGTAGTCTTGCATAACTTCAATAGCTTTTTTCTCCATTTCTCTTCCACTTTTTTGATACTTTTGTCCAATATCATTTGCTATATCCATCATTATTTTTTGGTGCTCTGGACTTATTTTTCTCCAAACTCTTTCATCGATAATCACTGCTCCAAACAAATGCTCCCATTTTAAATCAAGCATATTAGGCATTAAAGCAGACCAACCTGAACTAAGAGATAAAATTGGTACGTCTGCATACTATTTATCATTCCAGTTTGTAAAGATGTTAGAATATCAGTTTCTGATACTGGTACAGCATTAAATCCAAATTTTTTAAAAAGTTCGACTGTATATAATCACCTCGCTGTAGTATAAATTTTTGCATCCATTAAGTCTTTAGGTACTGATATTTTTTCTGCAGAAAACCAATATACCCAACCAATATCAACTAGAAAAAGTAATTTGAATCCACTTTGAGATAATCCTTTTGATATATCATCGAAACATCGCAGACTTTACTTTATCAATTTCATTATAATTTTGAAAACCCATTGGAAGCGTGAAAGCTTGAATTTGATCTGTCAATTCAGCAAGCCCTATGATGACATAGCCGAAGCTTGAATCTGTCCTACTCTCATTTTTCTGATGGTGTCTCTTTCGCCACCAACAACACCATTTGGGTAAATTCTTAACTGTACTTGGCCTGCAGTTTCTTGCTGCCACCTCTGACCCATTTCAAACAAGAGATTGTAGTATTCAGTACCTTCTGGGGCCACAGTCGCAAGCTTAATTACTATGGGTCTTGCAAAAATAATATTTGATAAAAATAGGAGGGTTAATATGTTTCTGAAAATTTTCATAAAATAATTTACATATAAAATAAATCATCTACTCTTGATTTTAACCATTTGGCGCGGGACTGAGACAATTTATTTGACTGCTTTAAACTTTTATCCTTATTAACATCAATTTTTATTGCCTTATCCAGTAATTCAATGAATAATTTTTTATTTTGTTTCGACACAGCATAATTTTCTGCTAAAGTAACATAAATTGAAGCATTTAAACCGTTTGACTGTTTTTCTGCTAAATCAAAATATGATAAAGCTTTTTTTTGAGCATTTTTATCACCACTTAGATCGTTTAGGTACACACTCATCATAGCAGCGCTAAGCGTGCCATTTTCCCAATTAGGATCAACAGTTATGGCACTTTCTAGCAACCATTTTATATTAGGTAGATCAATTAAATATTGAGGATCTCCTTGACTAGCTTGAATTGATCCTGCTAGAGAACCGCTTAACCAATATAAATAGTCAATATCCTCTTTTTCAAAAGTTATTTCTTCTTTATTCCTCATTTTTTGTACGAAGTTTTCGTATTTAATTTCTAGAGCATTAAATAAATAATTTCTAGAAATAACAAATAAATCCAAGGATTTTGCATAATAATCTCTAGATTTATAATAGTCGCTATACATCAATCTATCTCCTTTTTCCATCAAAATTCCATATGCATACGTTATTCGACTCTTTGATGCATTAAGATAGAAAAGTTGATTATTAGGATTTTTTTGAATTTTCCTTTTTTGAGATTCAAAGGATAATGGTAATGCAATTTCTGCTACTTCTGAACCTAGCATCATTTTATTGTTTACAGCACAACCATTCAAAATAATAAAAATCAAAAATAGAGGGGTTTTACGAACTAAAAACTTGTTTAATAAATTAATCATATATTTGAAAAGATGAGCACAGCTCATTGACATGCTTTTTAACTGATTGAATTTTTTCTTTATTATCATGATTTAAAATGACTTGATCTATTAAATCAACAATAATTTTAACTTCATCTACACCCATTCCCCTAGTCGTCATAGCTGGAGAGCCAATTCTAATTCCACTTGTAACAAATGGACTTTTGGGATCAAAAGGGATCATATTTTTATTTACGGTAATTCCTGCTTCGTCAAGAGCAATTTCTGCAGCTTTTCCAGAAATATTTTTGTTCTGCAGATCAATTAAGACTAAGTGAGTGTCTGTTCCACCAGAAATTAATTCATACCCTTTAGACTTAAACTCCTCAGCAAAACATTGTGCATTATCAAGCACTCTCCTTATATAAGTTTTAAAAGATGGTTCAAGCGCCTCTTTAAATGCTACTGCTTTTGCGGCAATGATATGCATAAGCGGCCCACCTTGCATTCCAGGCATTACAGCGCTATCGATTAGCTCTGACATCATTTTAACTCTTCCTGATTTTGGTGCAACTTTTCCAAATGGATTTTCATAATCACTTCCAAGCAAAATTATACCACCTCTTGGACCTCTAAGTGATTTGTGTGTACTGGTAGAAACAACATGACAATGCGGAAATGGTGAAGGATGCATTTCAGCAGCTATTAGTCCTGAATTATGGCAAATATCCCCGTGTAAAAATGCTCCGACTTCGTCCGCAACTTCCCTAAATTTTTCAAATTCAACTGTTCTTGGATAAGCGCTTGCACCACAAATAATAATTTTAGGTTTGTATTCTCTAGCTTTTTTTAGCAAGTCATCAAAATCTACCAATCCAGTATCTTGTTTTACTTGAAAAGTAACAGAATTATAAATTTGACCTGAAAAGCTTACTTTAGATCCATGTGTTAAATGTCCGCCATGACTCAAATCTAAACCCATAATACAATCTCCAGGCTGTAAATAAGCAAGATAAACACCCATATTACCAGATGAACCTGAATGAGGTTGGACGTTGGCATATTCCGCCTTAAAAAGTCTTTTTGCTCTATCGATGGCTAAATTTTCAGCCTCATCAACATGAATACATCCACCATAGTATCTCTTTCCAGGATATCCCTTCGGCATATTTATTTGTTAAAACAGATCCTGCAGTTTCAAGAACAGCTTTACTAGTGAAATTTTCGGATGCAATCAGCTCCAAATATCCATTTTGTCTATTTAATTCAGATTGAATTATATCATAGATTTTTTTGTCTTTTTCTTTGACAATAGACATTGATTACCAATCTGATTGTTTAGATAAAGATTCTGAAACCCATTCATAACATCTTCCACTTGGAGAAACCTTTCCAGAAGCTTGAACATCTTTATCAGTCATAAACCAATCAGCATAACTAAATAAAACCTCATTTTCTTCTAACCAATTTTTTTGCTTAAAATATTTTGAATTGCCTTTGTTTTCAGCTTTAACAAAATATTCGTAAGCAAGTGAGGCTACAATTTTATCAGATCGAGAAAAATTATCTCCTCTACATGACTGCATAGCTTTATAATAAAGATTACCCATATGAGCTAAAGATTCGGCATTATTTCTTGAAATTTTCATCGATTTTTGACCCCATTCAAATGCAGACTCAAAATCGTCCATCTCAATGCTGTTTACAGAAATTAGTAATGCAACTCTAAAATTATTTCTATCAAGCTCAAATAAGTCTTCAAGAATGTCAACAGCATCATCAAAATCAGAGTTTTCATTGTAAGCTTTACCAAGCGACATGTAAACCATACTATTGTCACGATTGTAACTTAAAGTATTTTCAAGGACATCAATTGCTTCGTCAGTTTCACCATTAGACATTAATTTTTCAGCATACTCAACTGCATAGGAGGCATTATCTGGATTGTCTTCAAATCTTGCTTTAAAAATTTCAAGTGGATCCTCACCAGAATCTTCATACACTCTTGCCAATTCAGACTGAACTGATGCATTATTTGGATCAATATTTAAAACCTTCTTTAAAACAGAAATTTGTTCATCTGTTCTTCCTTGCTTTCCGTAAGCCTTAGCTAAATCTCTTAACGAATCAATATCTCTAGATCCAGAGTCCATCAAGCGTTCATATTCAATTATCATTTCATCAATTTTATCTTGTTTCTTGTAAGCATATGCTAATCTTGTCATCAAAGAAGTATTTTCAGGAAGCTCTTTTAAACCTTTAGTCAACACCTTTTCTGATTCTTCAAATTTTCCAAGATTTTGTAATGCAATTGACCAGTAGAGATAAACATCGTCAACATTTACCCAATCTGAATTCCATTGATCGCATCTTAACTCCATCAACTCAGAGTAAGATTGAGCACTTAACTCCCAATTGCTACTCCTATAATATTCAGCAGCACTACTAGATAGTTGAGGACATCTATCTTCCTGTTCATATTCGATAGAATATGGATACCATCCTTCATTATAAATCAGTCTAGTAGCCTCTCTACAATCAACAACTTTTATTTCTACATCATTTGTAATTCTTAACTGTTCACCTCTTTTACATTGGGCATCTAAATTTGATGTAATAATAAAAATTGCGATAATGATATATAAATATTTTTTCATACTTTTTTCCTATTAATTTAAATTTCTCTTCTTTTAACAAACCATAAGTCACCAATACTAATACCTAAATTAAACATATGTAAAGTTTCGTCTCCAACAACAAACAATCCATCTCTTTTTGCATATTTATATCCAAAATCAATTTGATTTCCTGTAATTCCAAAATTAAAACCTACTCCTAAACCTAAACCAACTTCATTAATATTTTCAAGATTTTTAACTCCATAATTTTGAAAAAACATTGATGCTTTAAAATTAAAACGATCGCGAGAAAATGGTTGAGCAAATTTAATATATGATAAACTTAGCTTACTTTTATTTTCGATGTGTCCTCCATAAACAGAGTTATCAAGACTATGTTTTCCATTATTACTTAATTGTAATAATTCGAACTGAAAATGTTTTCTTGGACTAAATTCATAATCTGCTCCAAGTTTAAGTGAATTAATTTTTTAGCTCATCTTTAAAATTTTGGGTTAAAGGTAAAAGAGCTTGACCAACATTTGGGAAATCATTTACATCATGATAATTGTTATCATTTAAATCTATAAAGGCTTGGTATGAATCATTTTCTATATTGATACCTTTTAAAGGCATGCTTAATGAAGCTGATAGAAATATTGGATTATCTTTGAATTTTACTCTATTTGTCGAATAAAATAAATCAACCATAGTTCCTGAAAAATAATCTCTCGATTGGAGCAAATGATTATCGTTGTCAATTACAAGATTTCTAGTGTATCTTGAAGAACCAAATATAATATTCAGATTAGTTCCAAAACTATCCATTTCGTTAAGTTTATAACCAAATGATAATTGACCTTTTGATGGACCTCCAGATGAACTATTTATTCTTGAAAATAAAATATCCTCATCATTAAATGAAAATGATGAAAAAGTACTATCGCTTATTGTTACTTCCCTATTAAGAAATGGCTCAAAAGAAACTCCAAATGCCATTTTTGCTTCCATGGAATAATAAGTTTAGCTGAAGACAAAGAAAAGTTAGTACTACTATCAGACTGAAAAACTGAATTTTGAACGTTAACTGAGGTATTCAAATAAGAGAAAAGCAAATTATGCCAGGTTGATGGATTAGATAAAGAAACTTTGCTCTTAAATGAAGGAAGCAATTCATTTGAAACACCTAAAGATGCAGCCTCACTATTATCAACAGAAGATCCAAAACCATAGCCACTCAATGCATTTTGAGGAAAAATGAAGCTAATAAAAAAAATAATTAAAATTTTACGGCTCAACATACATCACCTCAATGGCATTTAAGTTTAAATTAACCTTATCAAATGGACTGTTAACTGGAGCGCTGTAAATCATCAACTCATTATGTTGAAATAGACCATTTTGTAACCTTGTAAAAAGGCTTGAATAGGAATTCTAACTTGGTTGTCCTCAATTTTTCTTGAAATAATAAAATTTGCATCTGAAGAAATAGTTTCTAACTCTTCTTCATTTTCAACAAATGGGGTTGAAAATCCCCAATTTTGAATAGAGTCTTGTAAAGCTGATACAATAACATAAAACTCATCATCCTCATTTAGGTTAGAATTTTCGACATCTAGAATAAGATTTGAGTTTTTAAAAAGCTCATTTCTTGAAAGTGAATCAATAATACCTAGATCAAATTCAATAACTGACCTTAGACCTGACCAGAGTTTAAAGAAATATAGTTGAAATCATCATCTTCAATAACTGGTGGAGCGAAAACACTTATATCTGCTTGTGAGAAGAAAGTAATAAAAGTATCTAACGTAGTTTCCTCATCAACAAATGCTTTGAACCAAACTCTCATTTTAGGTCCATTTAGAAGATTCATTACTTTCAATTGTAAACAAATCATTTAATAATCCATCTTCATCTTTGAGCATTAATGTCCTTGCTGGATAAGTATCAGAATCTAAGAAATACTCTTTAAGTAAATCTAAACTACCAGAATCTGCTTCAAACATAAATTTGATTGAATCAAGTCCTGTTGTATCAGGAGCAACAATTTCAGATGAAAGATTTAATGTATTTAAAAGCATAGAATTATTTTCAAAATCAATAAAATTATCTTTTGTATAGTAATTTAATGAGTCTGAAAATACACTATCATCATCAGCAATAATTGAATAAAGGCCTAAAGTAAAATCAGTTTGCAAAGAATCAGAAGTTTGAAAAAAAACCATAGCACTATCAACTTGAATTGAATCAGCTAAAAGATCTACCAAACTAACTGGTGGTATATTTCCTGAAAACAAAGTCATTTGAACTAGAGAAAATAAATTTTCTGAATCTTTAACATTACCAAAATGAAGCTTTGAATTAGATGAAAATGAAGGAAATGACTGAAATAATTTATTATTTGTTTGAGGTAATGAAGCTGTCTTTATAGTTCCTTCGCTATTTTCAATTTCATCATAAAGAATTGTTTCTTCGCTACAAGATATCAAAAAAATTATAGTGATAAGAATTTTATTAAAATTTTCAAAAATTTTTTTCATACTATTAAATCGTCTTAATAACTTTTTCAATTTCATCTAATAAAAGAGAAGAATTTCCATCTGATTTTGAAATATCAACATGTGAGCAGGATTTTGAGTCCTTGTAAATTTTAGTCTTCATCAAGTTTCCATATACTTTTTCTTCATCATCTACAATGATTGTTGCATTAGCATTTGCACAACCAATTTGATTTAAATTATACGATTTTAATTCTTTTTTTGTTTCAACATTAAATGGAAGATTTGAATGATCAAAAAGAACATCCTTGTTTAATGAATTTGTAATGTATATTGTTTTAATTTTTGAAAGCTCTTTATCGTTTTCTGCTAATTTTTTAATAAGAAATGGTACTAGAGCTGATGTCCATCCATTACAAATAATTATATTTGGAAACCAAAATAAATTGGGAAGCATTTTAATTGCAGCAAGTGAATAAATTGCAAATCTTGATATCATTATCAGGGAAAAATCTTCCATTTTTTGATTTAAAAAGTAAATTGTTTAAATCATCAAACTTTTCTTCATTTTCTAAAAAATAAACTTGTAAACGAGACTTAGGTAAAAAAGCACTTTTAGCAGAACATTCATAACTAATATCATCATAATCAAATAAAATTTCTTTTAGTCTAATAACCTCTCTTAAAATATATTTTCTTTCACTGATGAATCCATATTTTGGCATTAAACATCTTACATCATTGCCTTTTTCTTGTAATCCAAGTGGAATGTCTACAGAAAGATTAGCTAAATTTGAAACCGACGCAAATGGCTCCATTTCGCTATTTATATAAAAGATTTTTTTAACCATGATAATGAGCAAAAGAAGTTAACGAAACACTATCAAAACTACAACTGCCAATAATAATTAATTTTTTGAAAAATTTGTTACCAATGAAAGAATAATAAAACAAAGCAGCATAAATGAACCTCCTGCTGAAACAAATGGAGTTGGAAGTCCTTTAACAGGCATCAAACCGATTGTCATTGCTGAATTAACAAAGATATGTGAAAAAAGAATTGATGTTAAACCAACTATAACTAAAGATGAAAAATAGTCAGATGATTTAAAAGCAATATCTAATAAAGTTTTAATAAGCATAAAGAATAAAAACATGATAACAGCTATACCAAAAAAACCAAATTCTTCAGCTATAACTGATAAAATAAAATCAGATTCTTGAACAGGAAGGAATTTTAATTGAGTTTGAGAGCCTTGACCCCACCCTTTTCCAAACATCCCTCCAGAACCAATTGCTGTTATACTTTGAATTATATGATATGAAGAACCCATTGGATCTAAATCAGGATTTAAAAAATCAATGAATCTTTGCCTTTGATAACCATTTAAAAAATCATTCCAAAAAAAGGGAAATAATAAGCCAGTAAATATATTTGCAAAATATATCAAAACTCTTTTCAAAAGACCTCCCTGAAAAGTCATAAAAATAATGAACATTATAACTCCCCAAATATTAAAAATCATATTGTTTGAAGCGGCAATAATGGTAATTACAGGAGCTATCAAAAGGAAAAGGGTAAAACCATTGACCCCCGCCCAAAGCATCATAGGTAATACTGGAGCAAAAATAATTACTGCTGTTCCCAAGTCAGGCTGATTTAAAACTAAAAATGATGATAAGAGCGCAATTAAGATTGGAATAAAAACTATATAACCTTCTTTTACTTCTAGCTGATGATTGGAAAGATATTTTGCTATTAAAATGATTGTAGCACACTTCAAATATTCTCCTGGCTGAATGTAAAAGAACCCAAGATCTATCCATCTATAAGTATTTTCTACAGGTGATAAAAAGAATGGTACAAAACATAGTAAAAATGAAAAAATATAAATTAAAGTTGAATTATCATGTATGGTTTTAACGTTTATTTGATTAAGAACAAAAAAGACAAATAATGAAAAAATTATAAAAATAAGCTGTCTCATAAATGAACTACTTATGGATAATGGATCAGTTGAAATGCTGTAAAGAGTAATAAGTCCAAAAGTAATTAATGATGATACGATTAAATATAATCTACCCAAGTACTCATTAGATCCATAAATGTAATTATTAAAAAAACTCATTTATTAACCATTTCAACTTGCTCACTTGTAAAAAATTTTACAATCTCTCCAGCTATCGGGGATGCAACTGCGCCTCCCCCACCTCCATTTTCAACTAAAACAACTAATGAATATGTTTGTCCTTCAAAATCAAAGAAACCATTAAACCATGCGTGCGGTTCTCCGTGTGGATTCTCAGCAGTGCTTGTTTTACCATACAATTTTACTTCTGGTTGCTTTGCTCTCCATCCACTTCCACCCTCTGAATTAACTACATCATATAACCCTTTAATAACCCTATCCCAAGTTTGTTCTGAAAGGATTATGTCATCATAATATTCAACTTTTTTATTAGCGTTGAGTTTAAGCTTAGCAGTCTTACCTTTTGATGCAATGTGATTAATATATCTTAATGATTGTAGTGGAGTAACTAAAATATCTCCTTGACCAAGTGTTAAGTTTAATAATACCCCCCTTTCAGACCAACCCCATCTTCCATAGGTATTTATAAAAAATTCCTTATCTGGAATCTGACCAATTAATTCATTTGGTAGGTCAATATCGGTTTTATTTTGAAAACCAAATATTTTAGCAGTTTTTGTCCAATCTGCTAGTTTAATCAATTGTACTGTCTCGTAAAAATAGACATTACAGGACTGAGCGATTGCTTTATTCAAATCAACCAATCCATGCCCGTCTCCTTTCCAGCAATTGAATGTATTTGAACTTCCTGGAGGAATATAAGATCCTGTACACATTAAACTATCTTCAGGGTCCAACAGTCCATCTTCTATAAGGTTAAAGGCGGTAATAATTTTAAAAGATGATCCTGGAGGATACAGGCCAGCTATGTTTCTATTAATAATTGGTTTGTCTTCATCCGAAAGTAAATTACTCCAATCAGAGTCAGTTGTTTCTCCTCGGTAAATATCTAAATTATAAGATGGATTACTAACCATAGACAAGATATCTCCGGTATCAACATTAGAAACTAAAATGACTCCTTTTTGATCAATGAGAAGATTCTTAGAAAACTGTTGTAGTTTAGAATCAATCGATAAAGTTAAATTTTTACCAGGATAAGCTGGAATGTTATTATCATTAATCGTATTAATTTCTCTTCCATAAGTATCAACCTCAATGTATTCAATTCCTTTAGAGTATCTCAGTTCAGTTTCATATTGCTTCTCAAGCCCCTGCCATCCAATAAGTTCGCCAGCTCGATATAGCTGAGATTTATCCAAAAAAGGAATTGATTCACGATCCAACTCCCTAAGATAACCAAGAAAATGTGCATCTTTAAGAACATCATTGTAAAGCCTTTCATCAAATCTTTTATATTGAAAACCAGAAAGCTCCAAACGCCTTTCTTCAATTTGAGATATCTCAGCAAAAGAAAGATTCTTTGCAATGACGGTAGGTAGAAATCTTCCTTGATTATACTTTTTATACCTTCTTGAAAGTTCATCAATTGATATATCAGTTATATCCGAAATTATCTGAAATTGTTTTTCTTTATTATCAAGCTCATATGGCGTTACTGTTAAAATATATGTAGGATAATTTTCTACTAATACAACTCCATTCCTATCCAAAATTAATCCTCTCGGCGCATAAGTAGCCTGAGCTCTTACGCTATTTACTTGAGACTTGGAAGAGTATCTTTCGTATTCAATTACTTGGAGATAAAAATACCTAGAAAGAAGAGTTAATATTGAAAAAACTAAAACAAACAGCAGTGTCCTATAATGAAAAATATCTGCTTTATTTTCAATTTTAAGCATTAAGAATCTTATCCTTTAAAGAAAAGAGAGAAATTAAAATAAATCCAACGAAACATGTAAAATATGTGACAAAAAACCAATTGGTTAAGAATAAGGAAAAAATCATTAAAAAAGAAAAAATCATATCTAAATAGTGAATAAATGAAAACACCAAGATGTACAAAAGAAATCCAGTATATATCAAAATTTCTGAATGCAAAATTAAAACTTATTTTTGAAGCCCAAAATCCACAAATTGAAAAAACCAAACTAGATGCTCCAACATAAATTCCACTAAAAAGAACAAAATCAGTAAACAAACCTACTAAAAAACCATACAAAGTTGATTGTGAAGTATTACCGAGCGGCATTGAAAAAGAATTACATATAACAACATAATGTTTGCTTGATAGCCATTGAATGTAAGTAGTTCTGAAAATATTAATTGTAACAGAACAGCTATTGGAAAGTATTTTATATAAAAACTCAATTTTCAACCTCATTAAACAATACAAATAATTGGTTTATAGTAGATAAATCAGAGAATAGTTTCATTGTAACAACTCTATTTGAACTATCAGACTTTTCAAAAATACTCACAACTTCACCAACCGGAAGATTTGGAGGAAAATAAATACTTAGATTAGAGGTTAAAACAATATCACCAATCTCAATATCAGATATTTTCTTAAGTTCAGCAATTTCACAAAGATCTTCTCCAATCCACCTCATTATACCTTCCACTTCATCAGGAGCAATTTTAACGCTTAATCTAAAATTGACATCGCTAATAAGTTGAACTTCAGATGAAGAGCTAGATACTGCAGTAATTTTACCAATTACTCCATTTGAAGAAAGAACTGGTAAGTTTTTTGACTACTCCATCATTTGAACCTCTATTAATTAATAATTGATGACATGTTAGCAGTAACGCCTTTAGAAATGACATCAGCACCAACAAAATCAATGTTTTCTCTCTTCTTAAAATTTAAAAACTCTCTATATCGAATATTTTCAGTTTCATGTACTTTGAGTACTTGATTTTCAAGACTTAAACGTAAATTTTCAGAGGATAAAACTTCTAATTTCTTATTTAAAAAAAGTTGATTATCTAGCCAATTAAATGGCTGATAGAGAAATGAAAAACTATTTAAAGAATTTATTTTGGCATTCTTAATTAAATCTGAATCATTATTAAAAATGAGTGTAAATGAAACAATTAAGCAAAAAGCTAGGGTTATTTTTTCTTGGTAGTTTTTGAAAAATTAATTGAATTCTAGACATGTTTATAGCAGAACATGCTTATATTTTTCCAGATCTTCGATGACTGCACCACAACCTTTAACAATTGCTAGATGAGGCTCATCAGCAACATTTACAGGAACACCAGTTTTCTCTCTAAGAACTTGATCTAAACCTCTAAGCTGAGAACCGCCACCTGCAAGAACAATACCTCTGTCAATAATATCAGAAGAAAGTTCAGCTGGTGTAGCCTCTAAAGCATCTTTTATTACATCTAAAATTCTTTTAACAGGATCTTTTAATGCTTGTCTTATCTCGTCAGTTCTAATATCAATGGTTTTTGGTATACCTGATACTAAATCTCTTCCTTTAACAAGAATATTTCTTGATCGTGTTCTCATTGCTGATCCAACTGAAATCTTAATTTGCTCTGCTGTTTGGGCGCCAATTTCTAATTTGTGCTCATTTCTAAACCAATGTTGAATGGCATCATCCATTTCATCTCCAGCAACCCTTATTGCTTTTTTTGTAACAACACCGTTAAGAGAAATAACAGCAACCTCAGTAGTTCCTCCACCAATATCAACAATGATGTTTCCAACTGGCTTACTGATGTCAAGACCTATACCTATAGCAGCAGCTACAGGCTCATCAACCAAAAATACTTCTCTAGCTGCTTGTTTTTCTCCTGAATCTCTAACAGCTCTTCTTTCAACTTCTGTTACTCCAGAAGGAACACATATGACCATTCTTGGTCTTGTGAGTCTATTTAAATTTACTTTTCTAATAAAACCCTGAAGCATCTCATCCACTGCAGTAAAGTCAGCAATAACACCATCTCTTAACGGTCTTATCGTTTCAATACCTTCATGAGTTTTACCAAGCATTTCTTTTGCATCATCTCCAACTGCTAAAACAGCTCCAGTTTTTGTTGAACGGGCAATAATAGATGGTTCATTAATAATAATACCTTTACCAGATAACCAAATTAATGTATTAGCTGTTCCAAGGTCTATTGCAATGTCACCACTTACCCAATTAAAGCTATCTGAAATTGAATTTTTTATTGATCCAAAGAAACTCATAGCTCATAATTTATGAAATATTTATTATTAAACATTAGTTTTTTATTTAGATAATCCTTGCTTACTTAAATCGTCTGCTTCAGTATTTTTATCTCTAAGCACATGATTAATTTCCCAAGAAATCAAATTTTGAAAGAAGTTCATGAGTTTTTTTATGCAAAACAGCCATTCTTTCATTCTTAACCTTATAATCTCCATTAATTTGCTTTACAACTAACTCACTATCAGCAAAAATAGATACATTAGAAATATTATTTTCAATACAAAGATTTAATCCTTTAATCAAAGCTAAATATTCGGCCTCATTATTTGTTTTAACACCAACATTTTCAGAGAAAGAAAATAAAATTTCCTCATCAAATTTAATTACTCCTCCAATACCAGCGTTTATAGGCCTGTATTCATCATCAAATTCACAAGCACCATCAGTAAAAAGTGAATAGCTTTTGATACTTTCTAAATCATTTGATAGCAAAGATTCTAAATTCAATAAATCGTTTTTTGAAAAAGATGATTTATATTTATCTAATATTTTTGAAATTTTTTTATTTTTGTCATTCATAATCTTAGTACATAAATGGTGTTCTAAGCCTATAATCTCCAAAACCAAAATCATCTACAAATCTAAATTCTTCATTAATTTGAAAATAATACCATGTTTCATAATTATAGCTTTGTTGAGGGTTCATAGATCTTGAAATATCATCAGGTCTTCCAAAGAGAATATAAATCATACCCATATCGGATCTCCAACCTCCAGAAGTACCTCTAGAAAAATTTTCTTCTGCAAAAGCAACTCTCTTATAATACTCTATCATTAATTCATTTTCTTTGGTAGTAACATCTGGATCTCTCTTTGCCCAAACTTTTTTAAAAAACTTTTCTTTATCTGAACCTTTTAAATTCTCTTAATTCTTTTCTTTCTTCAGTATTTAAAATATAATTCATTTGATCTAATGCTGAATTCACATTTTTAATTGAAGAAAGCATTAAATAATCATTCCTAAACTCAATTGGAAAAGATTTAGATGAAACATTTCCATTTTGAGAAACTTGAATTTTTACTCTCAAATCTGATGTATCAATGTTTTCTATAGGAATCTGAAGGAGTTTGTAGTCATAATTCTTGTTTGTTTCATCTTCAAAAGACTTACTCCAAACGGTTTTTTTATCTGAAATTAATGATACATCTAAAAAATAATCTCCTTTTTCTAAAGCAAAATATTGATAAAATTCTAATCTATTATCTTTTGCCTCAACTTTTTTAATACTAATTGGATACTTATCAAGGCCAAACTTCCAACTTCCTTTTTTATTCTTAACAAATATTGGTTCAAAAATTTTAGAATATTTTCCAGATGGAAGATTCTTTTTTGTGAATTTTTTTTCCTTCTTTCCAGTCAATTTTGTATCCATATCTTTTAAAGAAAAATTAACATTAAACTCTTGCAAAGGAATATTAAAAGAAGGTAATAATTAGTTTGGGATTAGCTCTTGAAACAGTTTGAGAAAAGTTTTCAACTACAATAGTTTCTGAAAAAGATTTTTCATCAATTCTACTACCATCTTCAGATATAAGCGAAATATTGAGATCATAAGAAGACTCAAAGTTGGTGTCTTTTTTCAAAAATTGAAGATTTCTATTAAATATTTCAACAAAAGCAATTACTTCGATATTATTTTCTGATGGTCTCAAGACTACATTTGTTTTGAAAGAATTAATATTTGAATTGATTCCTTGAGCTCCGACTAGAGTTGTAAAAAGAAGTATTAAGATATTTTTTTTCATAGGGATAGCCTTAATTTAATTAAACCGGTACTTGTAAGTAATACCAAAAATTCATCAACTTGTTCCAATTCAAAAATATTTCTAATAAAAGAAAAATCATAGAAATTGTTTAATTGCTCTTCAACTAAATCATAGATCGCTAAGCCACCAGATGTTCCAATGTATAAATTATCATTTATGAGTATAATGTCATTTACCCTATTGTTGAAATATAAGCTTGAAGGAATAAATTTATTATCTCCATTGCTTAAAATTCCTTTTTCAGAAGAAAAAAATAAGGAGTTCTCTTTTCCATAAATTTCATTCACCCTAAAATTATCGTTCACTAAGAATTCAAACTTTTCAACATTTATATTTTCTTCTTTATCAAAAACATAAACTCTACCATTGAGAGATAAATAAAGCTTATCATTTATCACATCTAAATAATTGATTGATAAATTATTCATTTTTATAAGATTTGAGATTTGGGAATTAATAATTTTCTTACTTTTTATATCAAGAACAATCAAATCATTTTTTGAAGCTATATAAATTTTATCATCTAAATGTTCGATAAATTCAATTCTTTGTGAAGGTATGCCCTTTTCATAACCTAAAGTTCTAAAAAAATCACTTCTTTTATTATAAACAACTACTTTTCCATCAGAACCAAACCATACTTCATTGTTAATTATTTCACTAGAATAAAAATCAGCATTAAAAAATCCAGAGTAATTTGTTTCAGAAAAATTATTTATTTCACTAAAACTATTATCAATTGAAGATATTCCACTGACCTTAGTATTATTAATGCCTCCTAACCATAAATCATTATCGACAGAAACAGTTAATGGTACTGAAACTGCAATACCAACAGTTTTAGGAGTTATAGTTTTGCTAAAATCATCAATATAGAGCAATTGTCCATTTGATAATCCAATCCAACCAAATCCATTTTCAGTCATTAAAAATGAATTATAATCATGAAAAACACCATTATTATCAGCCGCAGAATCATTTCCTAAAAGCCAGCCCTGTTCAATAAAATAATCCTCAAATGAAAAATCTTTATAGATAAATTTATTTTTAAAGCCAATGTCACCCCAATCAATACCTTCTTCATCTGGGTAAGTAAATACTCCAAGAAAAGATCCACTAACATGATCTAGTTTGATAAATCTTGAAGCTGTCTTTATCCATAAGAAGTTTTTTGAAGATCCTAAATCTTCGATACTTCTTAAAGAGTTAATTGATAAATTATCGAGTTGAATCCTATTCCAGCTACCCTCTCTAGTACTAGAAAATTCTAATCCTCGATTGCCAATTATCCAAAGTATACCTGTGTTCCTATCAGCATAAACATGTTCAATTTTGTTTGATTTAATTCCTTGACCTAAAAAAAGGTTTGATTCGAAGCTTCTTGAAAATTTATTAAATCTTAGAATACCATTTGCATCGGTAGCAAAGAAAATATATTGATATCCTTCTGAAATAGAATTTATAGATTCATTTTGTCTTATTATTTCCCAGTCATACAAATCGAATCGTTGATCAATTTGTGCAAAAAGAACATCAAAGAAAAAAATAAATTGAATTAAAAATAGGTTATTTTTTCTTGTACGATGAATTCTTTTTAAAACCTTTTCTAACTTTTGAAACATGTCCATTATCTAAATAAATTATTACACTAGCAAATTGTTTCAAAAAATAATCATTGCTTGAAGACAATAATACTGTTGTTCCAAGAATATTATTCATTTTGACAATCTTTTTTCTAAGCATTATCTCTGTTCGTGGATCAATTGATAACCCATAGTCATCAATCAGCAACACTCTTGGGTCTTTTTCAACTCCAATAACAGTCTTAAGCCAGTGCTTCTCCCCATCTGAAATTAAGTTAATTGGGGTTTTCCAAACTGCTTCCATTTGAAAGCTAGTAAAATGCCTAGATTTTATTTGCTGAGTTTTTAGGAAATTTTTTCTTTATGAATTGTTCAACAGTTAAAGAAGAATTTACTGATTTAACATCAAGATATTGAATATCTTGGTGTTTCTTTATTTTCCCAAAAACCTTTTTTAAATTCATTTCCTTGATAAAGAACGGTACCGCCTGTTTCTTTAGTTTCTCCAGCTAAGACCTTTAATAAAGAAGTCTTACCTGAGCCAAAATTTCCACAAATGCCGTAGATTAATCCATTGTGAAACTTCAAAGTTTTTATCTCTAAAGCTTTTTTATCTTTAAACCTTAGTTTAAGGTTTTGAACATCATATATTTGTTTAAGTTCCATTGCATCCTCCAAAAAGGACAGCAAAACTATTCGATATCTTCTAAATATTTTTCAGCATCTATAGCGGCCATACAACCAGATCCAGCAGCAGTAATAGCTTGTCGATAATGATCATCTTGAACATCTCCACATGCAAAAACTCCTGGAATATTTGTTAAAGTGGAATCAGGTTTAGTAATAATGTATCCATTATCATCCAAATCAATTACTCCATCAAAAAGATTCTGTGTTAGGGTTGTGACCAATTCCATAAAAAACACCTTCACAATCAAAAGTAGTTTTTTCTCCTGAAATAGTATCATTAAGCACAATGCTTGAGACTCCTTCTTTTTGTGAACCGATAATAGAATCAATGCTTTTATTAACCATTATGTCAATGAGCGGATTATTTTTTGCTCTATCAAACATAATTTTTGAAGCTTTAAATACTTCTCTTCTGTGAATGATAGTTACTTTTTTTGCAAATTTAGTCAGAAACGATGCTTCTTCCATTGCTGAATCACCACCTCCAACAACAACGATGTTTTTATCTTTAAAGAAATATCCATCGCAAGTTGCGCAAGTGCTAATTCCATAACCCATAAGCTCTTCTTCTTCTTTTAATCCTAGCATTCTAGCAGAAGCTCCAGTAGAAATAATAACAGTTTCTGATAGAAATTCTTCATCTCCAACATAAACTTTGTAGGGTTTTGAACTAAAATCTACTTTTGTAACATGCTTAAAAAAACATTCAGCCCCAAATCTTTTAGCTTGATCTCTGAATAAGTCCATCATCTCTGGACCCATCACACCATTCGGAAACCCAGGAAAATTTTCAACATCTGTGGTAATTGTCAATTGTCCACCAGGCTGATTTCCTTCAAAGACAATAGGCTTCAAATTTGCTCTTCCAGCGTAGATAGCTGCAGTCAGTCCGGCAGGACCCGAACCAATAATGATTGTATTATGAATAGTTTTATCTGTCATCTAATTAATATTGTTAACTAATGATTTGGTTAACATTATCAATTAATGTCTGTTCTGACTGTAAACCAACCTCTTGTTTAACAATCTCGCCGTTGCTAAAAAATAAAAGGGTTGGAATGCTTCTTATGCCGTATTTTACGGGCGTTTGCTTAACTTCATCGACATTTACCTTACCTACCACTACTTTATCGCCAAATTGGTCGCAAATTTTATCTAAAATTGGTGCTATAGCTTTACAAGGACCGCACCACTCAGCCCAAAAATCAACAATTACAAGCTTGTCAGAATTAATAACAAGCTCTTCAAAGTTTTCATCAGTAATTTTTACAGTTTTATCAGACATAAATTTTCCAAATCATTTAAATATAAACTTCTGAATTTATATGATTTATTTTAATTGAGTAACAAAAAAATAATATCTAAGAGGTAACCTTAAGGAATCTTCTCTTACCAACCTTTATAACAAGCTCTTCATTCGACGGAGAAACAATGAGGTTAATATCATTACAAACTTCCCCATTAATTTTTACAGCATTTTGGCTTAATAGCCTTTTACCTTCTCCCTTGCTAGCTATTAAACCCTCTTCTGTTAAAAGCTCAAGCAACCCAACATCAGAATCTATTTTACGACTTTGCATATTTTCAGGATTATCTCTTTTAACAAATATTTGATCAAAAGAGCTTTGAGCTAAGTCAGCTTTTTCCTCAGAATAATATTTTTTAACTAATTCTTTTGCTAAACTTCTTTTTATATCTCTAGGATTATTAGCATCATCCTTTAGAAGTAATTTTACTTCTTTAATTTTTTCTCTGTCAGCAAAGACGGCAAGTTTATAATATTTTAAAATCATTGAGTCATTGATTGACATAATTTTTCCATACATATCCTCTGGAGAATCATCTAAAGCTATATAATTATCATAAGATTTAGACATTTTTTCTACTCCGTCAGTTCCTTCTAACAATGGAAGCGTAATTATTGATTGAGGGTCTTGACCGTACTCTCTCTGAATATCTCTTCCAACAAGCAAATTAAATTTTTGATCAGTTCCTCCAAGCTCTACATCAGCATTGATTTCAACAGAGTCCATTGCTTGTGCTAAGGGATATAAAAATTCATGCATAGATATAGGAGTTTCTGATTCAAATCTTTTAGTAAAATCATCTCTTTCAATCATACGAGCAACTGTATATTTGCTGCTCAATTTTATAACATCTTCAAAGTTCATTTTATTAAGCCAAGTGCTATTAAATATGACTTTAAGATTATTTACATCAAGTAATACTTTAGATTGTTCAATATATGATTCTGCATTAACTTTTGCTTCTTCTAAAGTAAGCTGAGGACGTGTCTTATTTCGCTCAGACGGATCACCAATCATAGCTGTAAAGTCTCCAATTACAAGAACCGCTTGATGGCCTAAATCTTGAAAGTCTCTTAATTTTTGCAATACTACTCCGTGTCCAATATGGAGGTCAGGTCTACTTGGATCACAACCAAGCTTGACTGTTAAAGGCTTATTGTCAGATATTGATTTTTCAAGCTTTTTCGTAAGTCATTCAGAGGAATTACTTCTTCAGTTCCTCGAGATATAAGCTCTAACTGTTCGTCTACAGGTAAAAAAGCCATTATCTTTCTCTCATTTCTCTTTTTGCCTCTCTATCTAGATCTTTTATTTTTAAAGATTCTTTTTTTTGATACATTTTTTTTCCTCGAGCAGTAGCAAATTCAATTTTTGCAATTCCTCTCTTAAAGTATGCTTTTAAAGGTACAATAGTAAGACCTTTCTGAGCAACAACATTCTTTAACTTAATTATTTCTTTTTTATGAAGAAGCAGCTCTCTATCTCTCGTTGGTTCATGACCTTTAATTCCAGTATGTGAATAGGGACTGATATGAGCATTCACTAGGTAGAAGCGATTCTTTTTTAAGGTTACAAAACTATCTTTTAAGTTTAGTTTTTTTTCCCTCAAACTTTTGACTTCGCTTCCTAAAAGAATCATACCAGATTCGTATTTATCAATTATAGTATAGCTATGAAATGCTTTACGATTATTACTTATTATTTCAATTTTTTCTTGCATAAAAAAAAGTTTTTAATAAAACACTAAATTACTGTAAGTTAACATATTTATATATTTAAAAAGTTATTAACAAAGTGTGTATAATTAATGTGTGTTATATTATTATATTGTTTATATTAACATTAAATTAAGTATAATTTTTAATTATGAGTAGTATATATAAACGTAAAAGAAATGGTAAAGAAGATGGATATGTAATGTATTCTACATATGCATTTGATCCATTAAAAAATAAAAAAAGGTACTATAATATTACTATTGGAAAGCTTGGCCCTACCCTTTCATGGGATGATTGTAAAAAACAAAAAAAAGAATTAGATAGAATGTTTAAAGCAAAAGAAGGCGGCAAAAAAGAAATGAACCTAAAAACTGCTATTGAAACTTATATTGCTTTTAAATCATCTAAAAATAAATCATTGAAGCAAAGTTCAAAAAAATTAACTATTTATCACCTTAATAAGTTTAATACCACCCTATCTAATAGATATGGAGCGGGTATTATGATTAAACATATAGATATTAAAATTCTAGCATGGTATTATGCACTTAGAACAAAAGAATTAAAGCAAAGCTCAATGGAAGTTCACCGAAGAATTATTGATGCTTTTTTTGAGTGGACAAAGAATTGAGCGAGTGACGCGATTCGAACGCGCGACCCCAACCTTGGCAAGGTTGTGCTCTACCAGCTGAGCTACACTCGCATAACATGTCATAATAAAACAATTTTAAATTATAAAAAAGAAAAAAAATAAAGTTAGTCTTTGAGAGGAAAATCTGCTTTATCAGCAATTTCTTGAATGAATGCAGCAACTTCTTTATCATCAGGTATAGTTGGAGAAAGAGGAATGCTAAAAAAAGTGCTTCTATTTTGATGACCTGCTAAAGAAATTCCAAGTTCAGTAGCCTCTTTTTGATATTTTTCAATCAATGAAAGTACATTAGGTTGATTTGCATATAACTCTTCAAGTCTAATTGAAGGATCTTTGGCTTGTAATCGGTTTAGGCGATAATCTATCTCCTGGAGACGATTAAATGGCGCAGAAACATCAATTATAGCCTCATTTGGTGCTTTTATTCGAATATCTAGTATACTTAAATGCTTTCCTTGAATGCCTCCACCATAAACAAGAGCTCCAGAATCTGATTGTTTTGATCTTGGTTCTGTTCTTTTTGTTGAGCCGCTCAAGAAAATATAATCCGCATTTTTAAAAAGATTTAGACAAATCAATTAAATTTTCATCAGCACATTTACTAACATAACAATAATATCAACTGATGATTTTAGTTTCAGAAATGTATTTATTTCCTTCTTCAATAAAATTCTTGTTTATAAGGGAAAGTTTGATCTTGCTGATTGACTCTAAACCAATGAAAGCTATTCTTAGCTCCATCCTTCTCAAGAATATGATAAGGCTTAAATAAGAGTTTATTAGAAGATTTGTCATAAAGATTAGCAGAAATGAAATTAACTGAAGAATTGTCAGTAATATTAATTAAAAAGTCAACTCCGCCCTTGAAGTCGTTAGAACCAATGTTTACAACATCTTGTCCTAAAAATTCTAATGTTTTAACAAAATTCCTAGCTTTAAACCTTTTGTTTTCAATAGAAAGATTGTCAGGATTTATTTGATTACTATCAAAGAGAGCATTTCCAGCATCAATTAAAAATGAATCTCTGCCAGGCATCATATTTTTCAAGAAAAATGTTTTTCTAGCTAAACCTCCAAGTGGATTTTTAGGACACCCACAGTCATAAAATTCAGAATAAACATTAGTTGTTGAAACAATAGAAATATTCTGAATATTATCTTTTGATGCTTCTTGACCAAAAATTGTTGCTAAGAATAATAGATATACTAATTTTTTCATTTATTTCTTTTTCTTCTCTTTAATATAGGAATAAAAAACATATAAATTCCTGTTAAACTTAAGGTCAAAAGCAAAATTCCTGAAGGTAAAAACCATCCATATTTAACCACTTCACTGAAAAATGATCCATCATGAATTGATTCAATAATATCAGATCTTCGATAATTAGTAGCATATATTTCAGAGGTTTCTATATCAATTTGAATTTCCCAATTGTTTTTCGACTTAATTTTCGCTATCCCCTTGTCCGGTCTAATATCGATTCTTTCAATATCATCCCAGGATGAAATATTGGCTTCTTTTACAGTTGATACAGCATCAAGATAAGATTGTAGCATTACTGGCTTACTTGATGAGGTAACTTCAACATTAGGTTGAATCCAATTTGACTGCTTTTTTAATTGCAGCATTATACCACTTGAAACCATAATTATAATCGGAATGATTATAATTGGAGAAATCCAATAATGAATCTGTCTTATTTTCTTTCTAAAGCTCAACGTCTTTTAAAGATTTTACTTCTAAGAATTTTTTCTAGTTCATCCATTAAGAAGTTCATTTTTCTTGAAACGGCTTCAAATGGCTCACTTGTTGTCATGTCAGCACCTGCAATTTTAAGTAATTCTACAGGATAATCTTGACTTCCTGAGGATAGAAAAGCTATAAAGTCATCTATGGCTGGCTGACCTTCATTTCGAACATTCTCAGCTATTTTTTCAGCTGCTGCGAAGGATGTTGCGTAGGTATAAACGTAATAATTATAGTAAAAATGTGGGATTCTGGACCAAGAATAGGCTTCTTCTTCTGTAATTTCCATATAAGGTCCCCAATATCTACTATACATCTCCCCGAATGATTCTGTAAGGAAATCTTCAGTAAGAATTTGTCCATTCTCAGCAGCTTCGTGAATCAACAACTCAAACTCTGCAAATCGGGTTTGTCTGTAATATGTTGATCCAATGCTTTGAATATAGTTTTGAATCAAAAATGCTTTTTCATCATCATTTTTTGCATTAGCAAGTAAATGATCCATTAGCAAGGCTTCAGTCGCAATTGCTGCTGCCTCAGCATTAAAAGTGGTATATCTGTAAGTAGCGTAAGGCTGATTTTTTTGGCTTAAATAAGAATGATAAGCATGTCCAAGTTCGTGAGCAAGTGTAAAAATATCATCCAATGTTCCAGAAAAATTAAGCTTAATTCTTGGAGGTAATCCCCAAGTCGAAGACATATATGCTCCACTTTGCTTACCTTGACTTTCAAAAACATCAATAAGATTTTCATTATACATTTTTTCAGTAAAATTTCTTAATTCTCCCTCATTTGAACTTAAAAGCGGGTCTAAAGCCTCTAAAATCATTTCTTGTGCTTCTTCGTAAGTATAAACAACTGTTGAATCAGCTAATGGCGCATAAGTATCAAATGGTTTAATTTTTTCTACACCAAGATATTTAGCCTTCATTTCAGCCCATCTGTGTAAAGGTTGCAAGTTATCATTTACACTGTTTACTAAATTTTTATATACATCAGTTGATATTCCATCTCCCTTAAGTTTAGCCTCTAATGAACTTTCATATCCTCTAGCATCAGCATAAAAAATGTGACCTTCTACATTTCCCTTCATAAGAACAGACATTGTATTAATATTTCCTTTAAAAGGTACATATAGGGCCTCATACATATCTTCTCTAACTCTTCTATCGGTGGATTTAGTATACTTTCCATATCTTCCTTGAGACATGGTTAGTTTATTTCCATTTTCATCTTCAAAAGTTGGCCATACAAAATCTGTTGCTCTCATAATGTCATATGCATCATTAGCAACACCAGTAATTTTACCTGCCATTGTAAGCAATCTTTCTTCTTTTTCAGATAAAATATGGGGTTTTGAAATAAATAAGTCTTTGAATTGTTTTTCATATGTTCTTAAATATTCATTCTGCGACATAAAATCTTCTAAAGTTTCATAATCTCCTTCGATGAGCTCTGGAGTAAAATAAGCTGTAGTTTCTCCAATATTAACAGATGTATTAATTACTCTTTGAACCATTTCTTGAAATTTTTCATTTCTAACATCGGCATTCGATGAGTTTGAAGCATAATGATATAATTTCCATAAAGTTTGATTTACTTTATTTCTTAATTCTATAGCTTCCAAAAGTACATCAGGAGATGACAAAAGTTTTCCCTTAAAATCTGCTAAACCAGGGTAAAGCTCTTTAACATAATTTAAATCTTTTTCCCATGCTTCTTCAGTTGCATAAATCGCTGACATATCCCATTTATACTTATCATCTATTTCTGATCGTAATGGAACTGCAGTGTTTTTTGATGTTTCTGCAGAAATATCTGGGGATTCGTTTGTATTACATGCCATGATAATAAAAATGTAAAAAAATAAAAGTCTAAAATACATAGTAAATATTCCTTATTTGTTTGTTGGGTAATAATTTCTGCTTAGTATAATAAAAATATTGATGAAAAAAAATTACAAAATTGGTATTGCACTTGGCGGAGGAGCTGCAAGAGGATATGCTCACATTGGAGTTTTAAATGCTATTGATGAGCTAAACATTCCAATAAGCTACGTTTCAGGAACAAGTATCGGATCTTTTATTGGAGCTCTTTATGCATCTGGAAGCCTAAAAATATTTGAAAAAGAAGTTCGTTCTCGTAAAAGTTTTATGAAAGATGTACTTTTTAAACTTGATCCTATTTTTCCAAAATTGTCCATCATGAATGGAAATGCAATTATTAAGATTTTTAAAGAAATAACACCAGTAAGAACATTTGAAGAACTAGATATTCCTCTTACAACCGTTTCAACTGATATTGTAAATAATGTTAAAATAGAATCAAAAAGTGGAGATTTAATTAATGCTATTAGAGCAAGTATTGCTGTTCCAGGAGTTTTAACTCCTACTTATGTAAATGATAATCTTTGTGTTGACGGAGGCTTGATTGATCCAGTACCATTGCAATCAATCATAGATATGGGTTCACAGCAAACAATCGCTGTAAACCTTTATGGCCTTCAAAATTCCAAAAAAAATGATGATAAATATAACATTGTTGATATCGTTGATAGATCAGCAAAAATTATGCTCAACAATGTAACTCATCTCAGCTTTAAAAATAATGAACCAAATATTTTAATTGAACCTCCAATAGACCAGTTTTATGGATGGGATTTTCATAAAGCTAATGAACTGATTGATATTGGCTACGATACTGCCAAAGAAATTTTAAATGATAATTCTGAATTATTTATTTAAAACACTTTTTAGAGAATCAAGACAATAATCAACGCTTTCATTTCTAGCGTTGTATCCCATCAGCCCAATTCTCCAAATTTTTCCTGCAAATTTTCCCAAACCTGCTCCAATTTCTAAATTATAATCATTTAGTAATTTTGTTCGAATCTCAAGATCATCATAACCATCAGGAATGTGAATGGAATTCATTTGAGGTAATCTATATTGTTTTTCAACAACAAAATCAAATGACATTTCATCTAGACCTTTTTTAAGTCTTAAATGAGCATCAAAATGCCTTTTCCATAAATTTTCAAGGGTTTCATCACATGCAAGCCTCAAAGCTTCATGTAAGGCAAAAATTGAATTAATTGGAGCTGTATGATGGTAACTTCTCTTTCCTTGTCCGCTCCAATAATCTAAAACCAAAGTTTGGTCTAAGAACCAACTTTGAATTTTTGAATCTCTTTTTTTAATTTTTTCAATAGCTTTATCAGAAAATGTCAATGGAGATAATCCAGGAACGCAAGAAAGACATTTTTGACTCCCAGAGTATACTGCATCCAATCCCCATTCATCTGTCAAAACTGGAATTCCAGTAAATGAAGTGACAGTATCAGCAATAACTAAACAATCATACTTTTTTGCAATCTCAGCAATTTCTTTAGCATCACTTCTAACCCCTGTTGATGTCTCAGCATGCACAAAAGCAACAACGCTTGTATCTGGATTCTTTTTCAATGCATCTTCAAGTTTATCAAGGGAAACTGGATTTCCCCATTCGTCATTTACAACAATTGCTTCTCCTCCAATTCTTTCAACATTTTCAACCATTCTACCGCCAAAAAGACCGTTTACACAAACAATAACTTTATCTCCAGGTTCTACCAAATTAACAAAGCTTGCTTCCATTCCAGCGCTTCCTGGAGCAGAAATAGCTATAGTAAATTCGTTCTTTGTTTGAAATAGGTATCTTAGCATGGATTTTACTTCATCCATCATTTCAACAAATTTTGGATCAAGGTGTCCTACTTCAGGCTTTGTTAAGGATTTTGAAATTTCAGGATATAGGTTGGTTGGTCCAGCTCCCAAAAGTCTTCTCTCTGGTGTTTGAAAAGAATTATATTTCATTTATCCCCCAAAATAAAATAAAAATTTAATTAATCTTGTACTACTTCGCTTCTATCTTTGATTACTACTGTCATTTCAATTTTTTCTAATGGATTGTCGTTCATGTCTTTTTCAGCATTTACTATTAAGTCTATTACTTCAAGACCTTTAATAACCTTACCAAAAACAGTATAATTATTGTCTAAAAAAGGTGCATTATCATGACAAACAAAAAATTGGCTTGATGCACTATTTGGATCATTTGTTCGAGCCATTGATAAAATTCCTTTGGTATGAGGAATATCATTGAATTCAGCTGGAATTAGCCAGGTGTTTTGGTCATTTTCATCTCCAAGCCCAAAAAACTTTCCAGCGCGTCCTCCAGTTCCATGTAATGATCTATTATCTAATTTTGAATTTGGATCTCCCCCCGAATAACAAACCAGGTATTACTCTGTGGAAAGTGGTTCCATTAAATACTCTTCTTCTGCTAGAGCAATGAAACTTTCGACATGCATTGGTGCAACGTTAGGGTAAAACTCAACAACCATTTCCCCATGTTTTGTAGATATGATTGCAACTCTTTTCTTCAGGTGACATATTCATATAAACTCCTATTGTAATTAAAATTAAGACAAGTATTAAAAATTTTGATTTCATAATAGATAGTTTAATTTAAGACAATAATTCTTTTGTTGGGCATAAATCTGCCCAACAAAAAGATTTTAGTATTTACTATTCTGAATCTTCGGTTGATGATATACTGGTTTAGCATACTGTGTTACAGAACTAATCTTACCATCTAAATCAAAAAAATATGTTTCTGAAACATCAGCTTCCCAAACATTTCCTTCATTTGTTTCAACTCTTGCAGTCGACCAAACAATTAATCCAGATTGTGGATCGGTATCTTTGATTTTGATTGGAATCATTGACCATGCATCCCAATTTTGCGATTTCCTTCCCGCAATAAGTTCTCTAAGATTCTCATGGGTAACTTCCGGAACCGTTAAAAGTAAAAACGGGTCGGTAAAATATTCTGAAGCACCATCTGCATCCATATCATTCATTAAAAGCTAACATAGATTCAAGTTTTCAACTTCACCTCTATTTGAAAAAACAAGGTCTTCCTGACCATTCGTTTTCTGGATCTCTTCCAATAAACTTTCCACCTTCAGGTAAACCATATTCTGAATTTTCTGCATCTCTTCTTGGCATTGCTCCACATCCCTGAAAGTTTACCTTCACATCCTCATCATTAAATCTTAAAACATCAATGTAATGACTTGCAGCTTTAGAACCATTTTTTTGAACAGATTCGTCATATGACCATGAAACAACAAAAAGCTCCATCATCATAACCATTCTGAGTGGAACCATTGCCCAAGGCTTCCAAGAATAAGATTCATGATCATCCATTTGATCAGCAAAGGCAGCATTCTTTCATGAGCCAAAGAGAATTTTTCTTTGTCTAAGTGGAATATGCTTCTGTGAGTGCAAACGCTTTCTACATAATCATTGCACCACAATACATAGCTTTGCCATAATTTGGATTCTCTTCTCCATCAAATGGCATATTTCTTCCTGCAGATTCTACGCTTCGTAATTAACTATTGGCGGTGATGCAAACATCACAAATAGTCCAGCTGCAACAAGCATTAATGTAGGTAATGAATCGTAATCTAATTTCATATTTTTACCCCTTTTTTTTTGTTAATAATTACAAAAATAGAGTTTTTTGGTTGAATTGTAAAATGAATTTTTTTCAAAAAGTGAGATTGTCTTAAAGTGCAGCAATCAGAAATTTTATTCTTTTTGAATATCCTGAGCAATTGTAAAAATTTTAAATTTTCCTCGATATCAAAATAAACCACTCAACAATCTTTTTAAAACGAACCATCTTTACCAACCCCCTTCCCCCTTGAATAACGTAACGCGCTAAGGGTCGGTATTTTTTTTAAGGAAACAACAACCAAGGTTTCCATTCAATGTTTAAAATTATCAAAATTCTGCATTTTCCTTTGATCTTTTTTTGTTTAGTATTTCTTCAAATCTCTGCCATCTCGAAATTAAGAAATCCTTAACATCTTTGTTTAAAACACCTTCAATATTCGGTTTCCCTCGTTGGGAAAAACAAGTGGACACCAAAATTTTTTGCTTTCTTCGCCCCCCCCCTCCCATTTACCTCCATAACCCCAAATTCGTTTGAAGGTCTGTTTTCTTCTCCATGAGAAAATCCATTATTTTCCATCTCCCAACTGGAAAACTTCAACAAATCTTGAGTTTGTTAAACTTTTTTCCACACTCTATCTTCAACAGCCCAAACCAATATAAATCTCTGTATCACCCTGAAGTCTTCGGAATAACCCCCAAGGTTGCATTTTAGGATTCCATTGATTCAGCCATTTTTTTTCACCAGCATTCTTTTTCGTTAAAAAAATCTAAAGAATAAAATGAAAATTTTTTTCAATCAAAAGAATTTATGCAGCAACTGCACCCATAACATTTTCGGATTATCACTTCCTAAAACGTATGTTTTCCCTGTTCTTATTTTCATTACAAATTTTTTTCCAGCTGACTCAACTTCTCAAAATTTACAGTTGGCGGTGATGCAAACATCACAAATAGCCCAGCTGCAACAAGCAAAAGGTAATGAATCAAACAATTTCTTTTTTTCCCCCCTTTTTTTAATAATTAAAAAAATAGAGTTTTTTTGGTTAATTGTAAAATAAATTTTTTTTTTATTTAATGGATTTTGTGGACCCGGACGGGATCGAACCGACGACCTCGTGAATGCCATCCACGCGCTCCCCCAAACGGCTACGGCCCCAAAACAAAAGGGCTAATTTTCCCCTTTTTCAAAAAATAAAATTTAATTTAAACCTCAGTTCCTTCTCTCCTTCAGCTCTTCTCCCATCTTTTTTCAATTTTCTTTCCAAGCTTGCTTCATTTCTTCGGGGAAAATTTTCCGTTAATGAAGAACCATCTTCAAAATTAAATCCTGGGGAAAACAACTTCAGGTTTTTTTCTTTTCCCCGTTATGATTTATAGAAAGCTTCCCCTTTTTTCCCCCCCCCATCTTTTTTATCTTCTGCGTTAAAAAAGTTTCCCTCAGGCATAGTAAAACTTACAGGAAAACCAAAAGGTGAAACATTTTTTGTCATCTTTTTCACCCTACAAGCTTGAAATGCTTCTTTAAGCTCATCATCAATTGAATTTCTGTTTCTACTTCATCGCCTCTACCCAAAATTAATTTGAATTGGAAATACAAATACAGGCTTTTTCTTTTCCCCTTTTTTCATAATTTGGGTTTTATGCTCTCTAAAATCTTGATAGTCATTGACAGTGAATGATGTTTCTCCAAGTGAAAAAGTCAATGGAAATACAAATTTAAAACATCTTTTATTATGTCTTTTTCTATCATCCATTCCATCTCTATTACCTAATTTTCTTCCATCTTTAGCAAAGAATATTTCGGTAATATCTCCAGCATCAAGTGCCATATCTCCCATAGAAACTAAATACCCAAATTCTGGAGAAATTTCAGCACTGACCATCATATAATCATAGTATTCTGCAGCAACAACAAACTGTGAAGATCGAGGAATATCAACGCCGTCTACTTCAAATTTATTTGGATCATTAATAATTGCTTCGATAAGTTGCGTATCAGACATTTCTTGTTTGTAAGACATGTTATCATCACATGAAGTGACCATAAAAATTAGTGAAAACATTAATAATAGTTTTTTCATATAACCCCTTATTTTTGTACTATGAAATTTATTTTAATTTTTTCTTTCTGTCAAAATTTCTTTTTGACATATCTGAAGTTCGTTTAGCGACTCGCTTTGCAGTCTCGGACTTCATTCTTTCTTCTTGAAAAACTAACTTTGTTCTTTGTTCATTGCTTAATACGCTTGTAGTATTTTTCAAAAACTCAGATTCTAGTTTAGCTACTTCTTCCTTCATTTCAAGCTGATACTTTATTGCAGTATCTACGTCAAACTTTGATACATCCTTTGCTTTAGATCGCAGCTTACCAACCTTCTCGCGATATTGCTTTTGAGCTTCACGTACCTGGTCCTTATATTCTTTTTGCATTGGAAAAAACTGTTGCGCTTGTTCTGGTGATAAATCTAAATAATTGGTTTGAATCCCAATCATAGTAGATTCTTTTTTATCTTGTAATTGCTCCATACGTTTTTTACGCATTTCCATTTTTTTCATATCATCTGCATTTTTTCGTTGCATCTGACCTTGAGCAAAAATACTTGTTAAAAATATTGATAAAATAAGTAATTGTTTCATGATATCTCCTGGTTATTAATCATCTGTACTTAAATATTAAACTTTATCAATAGAAAAAAGTTTCAACTAACCTCTTCTAGCATTAATAAACGACTTAACTGATAATATAAATCCAACAAGACACAAAATAAATGTAGTAAATTGTTCGATGGTCGCTAAAGGTCTTTCTAATTCATTCCCGCCAAGCAAAAAGCCCGCTAAATCAGAAACAGAACCAAAAGTAGCTCCAATACCAAGAATTAGAATTAAAACATTTACATGAGCAAAATGCTTATGAAATTTTGGGAAAGTTCTTCCAAAAAATAAAACAACCTGCATCAAAAGACCAAGAATTGAAGGAATAAGTGCAGTAAAAGTCATTGCAAACGCATAAAATGCTATCCCTAAAACAATTAAACTAATACTAATTTTATTAAAAATATTATCCATATATTTCCCTTATTTTTCTATAATTTCGCTAATTTTTTCGAAAACTTTCATTTAATTCCGAAATCATTTTTTCAGTATAAGGATTAAAATTTTGAATATCTTCAAATAATTCCCAAGTATCATTACAAGTTTGATTTACAAGTTTATGCAATGCTTTATAACCTTCTGTGTCAATTCTTGTTTGATTAGTTCCAAAATCATCAATTACTCTTCCAACAAAATGTGTTAACCCTTGTGATCTGGCAGCCATCATATCGTGCTCCTCAGCAGAAATTTCTTCAATTAAAATGTTTTGGCTTTCAAAATAATTTTTCCAAAAATCATATCTTCCAAAAGTATTTCGCACGGATTCCATTGTCATTACAGAACCACTATCTTTCAAGGAATCAGGACCAAATAACGGATGGGTAGCAATGATATCTGTTTCATTTGATAAATTGTCTAACATGACCTTTTTAGGAAATACTTTTACAGAGCAAACATCAATTACTGTTTTTCCGCTTGAAATTTTTTTAGATATATCTTTAACTAAGTTTTCAAAGTCTCTTATCGGAACAGCAATAAAAATAGTTTCATTTTTAAATGCATCTTCAAGTGAAACCTCATTGACATCTGAATTATCAATTGAATTTTTATCGAAAACATCAACCTCAAAACCTTTTGATAGTAAAGAATGGAGCATTGCTCCAAACCTACCAAAACCTATAATGCTAACTTTATTCATGATTCCAACCTTTTAACAGCCAAAAATAGAGTTAGATTTTTCTTAAGATCATGTATATCATGATCAAGAATGTTAAGTCCATATTTCTTCGCAGAAAATTTACTTGCAATAACTGCAACTTGTTTGGGTAATTTCCCTTCTGCTAAATCCTGAGCAGCCTTAGCAGTATCATCCTGCTCAACAAGCTTTTTTGACCAGAATTTTTCAGCTAAATAATCTTTACATTGTTTTAGCGCCTGTTCATGAGAATGAATTTCTTCGATATCTCCAACTGAAACTCCATCAATTGCTAATAAATTTTGACTAATTTCTACATAAAACATATCAATAATTTCACATTGATTTTTTGCTAAAGCCTCTACACTTTCAATTACAACTCCCCCTTGAGCATTTTCCATAGCAAATATTCCTGTATCTATTAAATTATTTGATAAGTTATCAAGAACGTTCATTGAACTAACAAGGTATTTCAATTCAAAATTTTCAATTCCAAATTTTTTACAATATGATTTTGCAGCCTCTTCACTAAAACTTCCTTCAATTCCTTGAATACCTACTCTCATTTTTTTATCTCCAAAATATGTTTTATACCATTAATATAACTTTGTTTTCCTTCGCCAAAAAACTGTCCAATACAAACATTTTTTATAACAGAGGTTTTTCTAAAATTTTCTCTCTTATGAATATTTGATAAGTGTACTTCAACAGTGGGAATTTGTGTGCCAACTATAGCGTCTCTTAAAGCATAAGAATAATGAGTTAACGCACCAGCATTTAAAATACAATAATCTACTTTTCCTCTTTTTGAATGCAAAAAGTCAATTATTTCACCTTCAGAATTTGATTGAAAAAATTCAAATTCTAAATTCTTACATGATTCATGATTCTGAATCCATTCATTGATTTGATTCAAAGACTCGCTACCATAGATTTCAGGCTCTCTTTCTCCAAGTAAATTCAGGTTTGGTCCATTAATAACAATTAATTTCATAAAACGCCCAAACTTTCTTCAATTTGATCAAAAGTGATATCTTCACTTATTCTTGATTTACCAATCTCATCTAACAAAATAAACCTAATTTTTTTTTCTCTAAACTTTTTATCATTCTTGACAAAATTAATAAAAATCTTTCTGTTATTAATATCAAGTTTTGGTAATTCAAATTTAGATATCAACCGGGTTGATATATCGTATTCTTCATTTGATAAACTTCCAAATTTGTTTGAAAGATATAATGCACACTTCATACCATAAAAAATTGCTTCTCCATGTAATAAATTTTTGTAATCAGTGAATGATTCAATTGCATGCCCAACAGTATGACCAAAATTTAAAATCATTCTAAGTTCATTCTCATTTTCATCTTCACTTACAATATCACTTTTTATTTCGCAACATTGGATAATTATTTTTTGTAAAACATCTATATCTTTATTTTGAATTTCAGTTGAATTAGCAACTACATAATCAAAAAATTCTCTGTCATAAATGAAACCGTACTTTACAACCTCTGCAAGAGCAGCTTGCAGTTCTCTATCTGGTAAAGTTGATAAAAAATTGGTATCAATTTCTACAGCTATAGGTTGATAAATTCTTCCAACCAAATTTTTACCATCTTTTAAGTTTATTCCTGTCTTTCCACCAATAGCAGAGTCAACCATTGCAAGTAAAGTAGTTGGATATTGAATATATTTAATTCCTCTCATAAAAATTGATGATGCAAACCCTCCAACATCTCCAACGACACCTCCACCAACTGCAAAAACTAATGATGATCTATCAAAATGCTTTTTAGACATCTCATTGACTATTAAAGATATGGATTCAAATGATTTTGCTTTTTCACCTTGATCAATCAAAAAAATATTTACATTGGGTAAATTAGAGAGCTCATTTATTTCATCTTTATAAAGATTTAAAATTTCTTGTTGGGTAATTAGCATGCATTGAGATTTTGTTGAAGAAGCAAACTTTACAACTGAATTTTTGAAACTTTCAATCAAACTAACATTGTAGCTATTATTTCCTAAATCAACTTTAATTTTATTGGACACTTATTATCTCCAAAATTTGGTTACAATTATCCTGAATAGTCTGATTATCGGTCAAAACCTCACTTTTACATAACGCTTCATACTTTTGCTCTCTTTTGAGCATAATTTCTTCAATTACCTTATCTTTATTTTGAACATTTAATAATGGCCTTGAATTATCATCTTTAAGCCGATCTAATAGGATATTTTTAGATGTTTTTAAATAAATGCAATGTTTTGAGCTTAACAATTCATAACTATCTTTGTGAGTAACTGCTCCACCACCAACAGCAATAACAGTATTTTCTTTTAAAATATGTTTTTGTAATTCAGCAAATTCTAACATTCTAAATTTGTTTTCTCCTTCCAAAAATAAATCATTAATGGACATATCAAATGACTTAGTTAGTTCATTATCGATATCAATAAAATTCCATCCTAAGCTTAAGGAAAGAGCTTTTGCAGTGGATGATTTTCCAGAACCCATCATTCCAATTAGATATATTTGATTAGTATTTTCCACTGCTCTCTATGTGTTTTTTTAATTGCTTTATACTATCTCCACCAAACTTTTCAAGCAATGCATCGGCAAGTACAATTGCCAACATACTTTCCCCAATTATTGATGCTGCAGGAACCGCACAAGAATCTGTTCTTTCTTTATGCGCAAGCTTGGGCTCCATAGTATTCAAATCTATCGATCTTAAGGGCTTTATGAGCGTTGAAATAGGTTTCATACTCACCTTAACATGTATTGGTTGAGCATTACTCATTCCACCTTCAATTCCACCCGCATTATTTCTTGAACGAGTGATTTTGTCATTTTCAAATAATATTTCATCATGAAGTTCGCTTCCAAATGCCGCAGATGATGCAAAACCAGCTCCAACCTCTACTCCTTTAAATGCATTAACAGACATCATTGCTTGGGAAATTCTTGCCTGCAGCTTTCCATCAGCATTGATATAACTTCCTAAACCATAAGGCATTCCCTTAGCAATTACCTCAAAAGAACCTCCAACCGAATCTCCATTACTTTTCGCTTCATCGATAACGTTAATCATTCTTTCTTCCGCATCTTTATTTAAACATCTTACTGAGGATTTGTCAGCTAAATCGTTTAATTGAGACATCGTTAAAGAATGGTCAACTTCTTTAGTATCAACAACATCATGAATTTGATATACTCTGCTACCAATGGTTATTCCTACTTCATCTAATAGTTTTCTGCAAATAGCACCAATAGCAACTCTCATTGCAGTTTCTCTTGCGGAAGATCTCTCCAAAACATTTCTAATGTCATCAAAATCATATTTCATCATTCCTGCTAAGTCTGCATGTCCAGGGCGTGGCATTGTTACTTTTTTATGCTCTTTTTTAGGTTTACCTACTGCCATTCTATCTTCCCAGTTCACCCAATCTAAATTTTTAATTATAAGAGAAATCGGAGATCCAAGAGTATGTTCATGTCGCACTCCAGAAAAAATTTCTGCGAAATCTTTTTCAATTTTCATTCTTTTTCCTCTTCCATGACCTTGCATTCTTCTTAATAAATCAACCGCTATGTATTCTTCAGTTAGCTGAAGACCTGCAGGTATACCCTCAATTATACCTATCAATCCTTTTCCATGCGATTCACCAGCGGTCATGTATGATATTTTTTTTAACATTTTATGTTCTCCAATTGTTTTCTCACGGACTCAATTTGTGAATCCAAATTATAGTTAGTTTCTCTCCAAATTTCAATAGACTTCAAAGCTTGATAAATAAACATATCAAGGCCATTAATTTTTTTGGAGCATTGATCAAATTTTTTTAAAAATAAAGTTTCCCTAGAAGTATAAATAAGATCAATTAATACTGTATGATCTTGGATAGGAATATCAAAAAAATTGTCACAGTCTTCCTTATACATCCTAATGGAGTTGTATTAATTGCAAGATCTAAATTTGTAAAATCAGAATTAAATAATTCAATATTATTAAAACCTAAAGTGAGCAAAATTTTGAAGATTATGAGCATTTTCGATAGATCTATTTTTTATAATAATGCTACCAGCTCCTAGATCAATTAAACATTTTACTACAGTTTTTGCAGATGATCCAGCGCCAAGAACTACACAGTTTCTTCCCTTAATATTTATGTCCATTTTTAATTAGCAGCATATCAAAACCATGCTTATCAGTATTAAACCCACAAATCATATTATTTAATTTTGTAATACAATTTACATTACCTAAGATTTTTGCCTCATCGTCGATAATATCTAAAAATTTCACTACTTTACCTTTGAAGGGTATAGTGACATTAATACCATTAAATTGACTAAAATCATTATTAAAAAAATCATCTAGCTCGTTACTTTCTAAGCAAATTTTTTCAAAAGAACAGTTCGAAATGTTTAATTTTTCATAAAGAATATTATGTAGTTGGGGACTTAAACTTTTATCTATTGGGTTTCCTATGACTGCAAATTTCATTTGGTTATCTCACTGAAATATTTGAAGAAATTTGGTAATGATATATCAACACATTTTGCGTTATCGAGATCATATTTTTTAAAAGCAGCAAGGCTCAAAATCGTGAATGCCATCGCAATTCTATGATCATCAAATGTAGTAATCTGTGACATTTTTTTTTACCTTTCCTCCCTCAACGTATAAGTTATTATTATTTTCATATGCCTTAATTCCAAATGCCTGCAGATTATGTATAATAGCACCTAGTCTATCACATTCTTTATACTTTAATTCTTCAACATTTTTGAAAACAGTAACACCGCTTGAAAAAGCTGCAACAACTGCTAATATTGGTATTTCATCAATAATTGAGGGTATGATTTCGGGTTCAACTTCTACAGCTTTAATGCTTGATGAACTAAATGTTAAATCTCCTACTTTTTCGCCATTATGAATTGACTCATTTGATTGTATAATCAAGCAATTCATTCTTCTTAAAACTTCTACAAATCCAATTCTTGATTCATTAAGTAATACATTTGTCAATTTTAATTTTGAATTATTACTAATAACTGCTAGTCCAGCAAAAAAAGCAGATGAAGATGGATCAGACGGTACAGAAATGTCAATTGCTTTTAATTTTGATTCAAGAGGATGAACGAAAATTTTAGTTCCTTGTGTTTCAATCGATGCACCCATGTTTTTTAACATAATTTCTGAATGATTTCTTGTTGGAATTACCTCATTAATACTTGATACATTATTTCCACCTAACGCTGAAAAAAGTATGCTTGATTTGACTTGTGCGCTTGCAATTTCCATATCATAATCTATGGCGCTTATTCCATTGGAGGCATCTACATACAATGGCAATAATCCTTTGTTTGAAGACATTATACAACCCATTTTTTTTAAAGGCTGAATTATTCTGTTCATTGGTCTTTGAGATAATGATTCATCTCCAATTAATGTGAATATTAATTTTTGTGAAGATAACAGGCCTGCAATAAGCCTAGTAGTGGTTCCTGAATTCCCACAATCAAGTTCTGTTTTTGGGGAATGAAGTTTTCTTCCATTAATTATTATTTTTTCGTTTCTTTGTTCAATTAAAGCACCGCAATCTTTCAAAATATTTATTGTGGACTGAAGATCGGCTCCATCATTTAAATTTTTTACACAGCTTTCCCCATCAGCAATGGCAGAAAGCATTATAGCCCTTGTGAAATAGATTTATCACCTGGAAGTTGCAATGTTCCTTGGAATCTCATTTACTTTTTTAATTCCTCAGCAATATTGAAAGATAGTTCTAATGCTTGATTAGCATTTAATCTTGGATCACAATGAGTGTGATACCTTGAATTTAAATCCTCATCACTCAATTTATAAATACCACCAGTACATTCAGTAACATTTTGTCCTGTCATTTCTAGATGAATTCCACCCAAATGACATCCTTTATCCTTGAGAATCTTATTGCCTGAGAAGTTTCGTTCAATAAAGAACTAAAATCTCTTGTTTTCAAACCTGAGGAAGATTTCACTGTATTACCATGCATTGGATCTGAAACCATAAAACTTTTTTCCATTTTTAATTATTTCGTCAATCAAGCTTGGAAGATGTTCTTGGACTTTGTTTTCACCATACCTAAAGATCAATGAAATTTTTCCAACCTCATTATCTGGATTAATTTTATCAATTATTTTTATGAGCTCTACCGGATCTAAACTTGGTCCACATTTGATACCAATTGGATTATCAATTCCAGAACAATATTCAACATGGGCACTATCTAAAAATCTTGTTCTGTCTCCAATCCAACCATATGCGATGATGTAGCAAAAGTTTTACCAGAAATTGAATCTGTTCTTGTAAGTGCAGATTCAAATGGTAAATGCAATGCTTCATGACTTGTGTAAAAATCTACAGAATTTAGATAATCTACAGAGGAAGTATTTACTCCAATAGCTTCAATGAAATCAAGATATTCATTTATTTGGTTTGCTATTTTTCATATTTCCTTCCTTCTGGTGTAGCTTTTACAAAACCCATATTCCAGGAATTAACTTTTCTAAGTTTGCAAATCCTCCTTGTGCAAAAGACCTAATAAGATTAAGTGTAGATGCTGATTGTGAATAATGCTCTTAAAAGCCTTGAAGGATTAGGCTCTCTTTTTTTTCAGAAAATTCAATACTATTTATAGAATCTCCAAAATAACTTGGTAATGTTTTATCATTAACTGTTTCAAAGTCAGATGACCTAGGCTTAGCAAATTGACCAGCAATCCTTCCTACTTTTATATTGGAACCTTCATTTTTGCAGTAAAAATGGCACTCATTTGTAAAATGACTCTAAAGTATCTCTATTTATTTGCATTAAACTCCTTAAAACTTTCAGCCAATCTCCACCTTGAATTAAAAAGCTTTACCTTCAACAGCTGAAGCAAGTTTTTGTTTAAGACTATTACATTCACCAGCAAAAACTAATGGTGGAAATTTTTCAATCTTTTTAACGCTTTTTTTAAAGCATCCTTATCTTTGTATTCAGGTATATGTTTAACAGTAAAATTTTCCCAAGAATTTTTAGTCCACTTACTCATAATTCATTCCCTTCAACTTTTTTAGAAGCAGATATTACACTTTGATATATTTCTTTAAATATTTTGCCTTTTTTTTCAGAAAATCTTGCATCAATTCTAGCATAAATGGAATTTTCTCGCTTTGAATCTTCAATTGGTATATTATTTTAGATTTGATTTCACCAATCTTCATAACAGGATCTAACCTATCTACTAAAAGGTCAAAAATCATATTATCAATGTTATCAATATTTTCTCTTTCATTATTTATTTCAATCATAATTCCTCCAAAAAAAAACCCTAACATTTTTTTGCTAGGGTTTCTATAGTTTGTGATATAATTATTCTATCAGGCGCCTATAGTCCCCCTGCATCTAAAATAGAAATAATAGTTGTTAAAATTTTTCATCAGAGCATATTAGTGATAAAAATCTAATTGAGAAACAAAAATTATTTTTTTAGGTTTTTTACAAAATTTTCAACAACACCCTTTTTGTATCTTTGAGAACTTTTTTATAACTGCAGATCCAACTACAGCTCCATCTGAAAAACTATTAAACCAATTAACATCATCATTTGAGCTTATACCAAAACCTACCATAAATGGCGTTTCGCTATTTTCTCTTACTTTTGCTAAGTAGTTCTCCAAATTATTTTTGAACTCAAGTCATTACCAGTAATACCTAAAATGCTTACAGCATATATTAGATCTCCTGCAAGTTTTGAAATTTTCTTAATTCTTTTTCCGAAGTGTTTGGAGCTACAAGAAGTATGGAGAAATATTTTTATTCTTTAAATTATTACAAAATTCAACAGATTCATCAAGAGGTAAATCTGGAAGAATAACCCCATCGATTTCTGCATCATTACATTTTTTATGAAATCCTTTGTACCCATCCTAAGAATTGGATTATAATAACCCATTAGCGCAATAGGGACGTCAGTTTCTCTCTAATCTCCTTTACTTGTTCAAAAATTTCAAGTAGTGTAATTCCATTGTTTAAAGCTATTTCGTTTGCTTCTTGAATAACTGGTCCATCTGCTTGAGGATCGAAAAAGGAATACCTATCTCAATCATATCAGCTCCTCCTTAATGCTTCCAAAACTAAATCCTTCGTACTATCTTTATTTGGAAAACCTGCAGTAATAAATACTATTAATTTTTTAGAATCTGTTGCGAAAAGTTTTTTTATTCTATTCATAATTCAATACCCAATTCCTTTGCAATAGTATTTATATCCTTATCTCCTCTTCCAGATAAATTCAAAATAACATGTTCATTTTTTTGATATTATTATTTTTATTTTTTAAATAAGCAACAGCATGTGCAGTTTCTAAAGCTGGAATTATTCCCTCTTTTTCAGACAACCACTTGAATGCTTCTAACGCTTCATTATCCGTTGCTGATGAATATTCAACTCTTTTGGTTTTTTGAAGATAACTGTGTTCTGGACCAATTCCTGGATAATCCAAACCTGCGGATAAAGAATAAGGTAAAGCAATTTGACCATCCATACTTTGAGTAACATTGATGCTGCACCATGCAATACACCAAATTCACCCTTTGTAAGAGTAGCAGCATGCTGATTTGTATCAATCCCCTTTCCTGCAGCTTCAACTCCAACTATTTTTACGTCATCATCGATGAAAGGATAAAATAAACCAAGAGCATTAGACCCACCACCAACACATGCTATAAGTCTGTCAGGTAATTTTTTATTTGTCATATCTGTAAATTGTTTTTTTGTTTCAGTACCAATTACAGATTGAAAATCACGAACAAGCATTGGGTATGGGTGAGGTCCAACAGAAGAACCAATAATGTAAAATGTATCTTCTACATTTGTTACCCAATCCCTAATTGCTTCATTTGTGGCATCTTTTAAAGTTTTAGATCCTGAAGTAACAGGAATAACTTTTGCTCCCATTAAATTAATTTTAAACACATTTAGCTTTTGACGCTCAATATCTTCCTCGCCCATATAAACAATACATTCTAAACCAAATTTAGCAGCTGCTGCTGCAGTAGCTACACCATGTTGTCCTGCTCCTGTTTCAGCAATGATTCTTTTCTTTCCCATTCTATGTGCCAATAAAATTTGTCCAAGAGCATTGTTTATTTTATGTGCACCGGTATGATTTAGATCTTCCCTTTTAAGCCATACATTAAAACCTAGTTCTTCGGAAATATTTTTAGCTAAGTATAATGGAGTTGGTCTACCTCCATAATGTTTAAGCAAATTAAAAAATTCTTTTTGGAAATTTTTATCTTTCTTGCTCTTTAAATATTCCTGCTCTAATTCATCCAATGCAGGAATAAGAGTTTCAGGAACATATTTTCCACCAAATTCTTCAAAATGCCCATGCTTATCAGGCATATTATATTTTTTAACTAAACTATCCAAAACTAAACTCCTTCTTTTTTGTTTGTTTTAAAATTTTGACAATCCTAAAGATTTTTGACTTACTTTTTAATCCAGGACTTTTTTCAACACCACTATTTATATCAACTGCATGAGGATTGATCTGATTAATACCATCCAAAATATTATTCTCATTTAAACCCCCTGATAGTATGATTGGAAGATTGAATTTAACATTTTCAATTATTTTCCAATTAAAGATTTTACCAGTACCTCCAAATTGATTTCTTGTTCTATTATCAAGCAGAATTGCGTGTACATCATAATTATTTATTACATTTAAATCACTTTTTTTTGAAACAGATAAAGCTTTTATGACCGGAACTTTGAAATTATTACAAAATTCAGGTGTTTCATTTCCGTGTAGCTGAATTGCATCAAGATTTAATTCATTTATGACATCATTAATAATATTTTTACTCTCATTTACAAAAATGCCAATTTTTTTTAACCCAGAAGAACTCATGCTGATTTTTTTTGCATTTTCTATATCAACACATCTTGGGCTTTTACCGTAAAATATCATCCCAATTGCAGTTGCCCCTGCATTTTTTGCATGCAAAGCGTCTTTATAATTAGTTATACCGCAAATTTTCAAATCTATCATAACTCTTTAATAATTCTTTCAAGTTTTTTTCCAGGATTTTTACTTTTCATCAAAGATGTTCCCATAAGTATGGCATCATATCCCAGTTGTTCAACAATTTTTATTTTTTTGGTACTTTTAAAACCACTTTCTGCAACTTTAAGCGAATCTTTAGGTAGTTTTGGAAAAAATCTCTCAAATCTTGAAAAATCAAGTTCCATTTTTTTTAAATTTCTACAATTAACGCCGACAATTGTTGGACAAAGCTCATTAATAGTTAAAAGGTTTTTTCTATCGTGAATTTCTACTAATGTTTCCAATTTCTCATTTAATCCAAGGTTATAAAGGTCTGCCAAATCATTATAGTTCAAGGCTTCAGCAATTAATAAGAAAGCGTCAGAGCCATGGCTCATTCCTTGTAAAATTTGTTTTTTACTTATGATAAAATCTTTTTGCATAACAGGAATGTTCACTGCATTTTTAATATCCTTTAAAAATTTAATATCACCATTAAAAAATCGTCTATCAGTTAGAACAGAAATAGCTGCAGCGCCAGCATTTTCATAATCTTTAGCAATTTGAATATGTTCACCCTTTTTAAGAATTATTCCCTCACTTGGTGATGCAAATTTTATTTCTGCAATTATAGATATTTTGTCTCTTTTTAAAGCTTTTTTTAAACTGAGTCTTTTAAAGTTGGAGCTTTCTAAATGTATTTCAGGAATTTTCTCAATTTCTGTTTTTTTATGATTCAAAATCTTATCTAAAATATTCACTTTTGAATACCTTTCAATACATTGAGAGCCGATAACGAATCGACTGATTCTTTTGCTAAAGAATAACCTTCTTTTAAAGACGTTGCTTTACCTCCAACCATGATTCCTGCAGCGGCATTCAGCAAAACTATATCTCTGTTAGGACCTTTTTTTCCATTTAAAATATCCAAAATAATTTTTGCATTAATATCTGAAGTACCTCCCTGTAAATCTTCATGTTTTGACAAAGAAATTCCTACAGACTTTGGATCAAATTTTAAGTTGATAATTTTACTATCATTTAAAAAATAAGAAATATTAGAACCGCAAGTTGTAGTAAGCTCGTCAAGGCCATCATCTCCGTTAAAAACCATAACATTCTTTGAACCTAAATTTTTTAATACTTGTGCTTGAATTTTAGTCAATGACGAATCAAAAACTCCCATTGCTTGATTTTTAACATTTGCAGGATTGCATAATGGACCTAAAATATTGAAAACTGTTTTAATTTTTAATTTACTTCTAACATTCATAGCATTTTTTACAGCTGGATGAAAATTGGGAGCAAACATGAAGCATATATTATTTTTTTCTAAACTTCGAATACAATTTTCATTTGATTTATTTATATCTACGTTCAATGCTTCGAGAACATCAGCTGAACCTGATTTTGATGTCATAGATCTATTACCGTGTTTAGCTACCTTTATTCCTGCTCCAGCTACAACAATTGATGATGCAGTTGAAATATTAAATGTTCCAGAATAATCTCCGCCTGTACCACACATATCAATAGCAGGAAAATTAAGATCTAATTCAATCATAGTTTGTCGCATAGCTTTTGCAAAACCAGTTATTTCATCAACTGTTTCTCCTTTTGACCTTAAACCAACTAATAAAGCTGCAATTTGAATGTCATCTAGATTTCCTTTCATTAATTCTAGCATAATTTCAAAAGCTTCATTCTCGTTGAGGTTTTCTTTTTTTACAACTTTTTTTATTGATTCAATCATCTATATTTCCAAAAAATTTTTAATTATGACTTTACCGTCTTTTGTAGCAATCGATTCAGGGTGAAATTGAACTCCATAAAGATTTGAAGTCTTGTGTTTAAGTCCCATGATGGTTTTATTATCAGTTTCAGCAATTACTTCCAAGCAAGTAGGTAAAGAGGCTTTATCAACAATTAGCGAATGATATCTAGTGGCATTAAAGCTATCATTTATACCTTTAAATAATTTTGAACCAAAATGATTAACATTTGAGACTTTACCATGCATAATTTTTTTCGCTTGAACTATTTCACCACCAAAAGCATATCCAATTGCCTGATGTCCTAGACAAACACCTAATATTGGAACTTTTTGATAAAAATGTTGAATGACTTCAACAATATTTCCTGCGTTTTCAGGTTTTCCCGGCCCAGGAGAAATAACTATATGGGAAGGATTAATTTCTTTAACATTTTTTAAGGACGTTTCATCATTTCTTTTGGTAACAATATCTTTTTTTATATCACCAATATATTGCACAAGATTATAAGTAAAGCTATCGTAGTTATCAATAACAAGTATCATTTTATCAATCCATTTTCAGCAAGATCAATTGCAGCATTCATGACTTTTGCTTTATTTACAGTTTCATCATACTCTTTTGATGGAATCGAATCATAAACAATACCAGCTCCAGCTTGAAAGTATGCAATTTCGTTTTTTAAAATCATAGTTCTTATTGAGATGCAAGTGTTTAAGTTTCCGTTAAAATCTATAAAACCAATCGCTCCTGAGAAAATACCCCTACTATCATTTTCTAATTCATTAATTATCTCCATTGCTCTTATCTTTGGTGCTCCTGAAACTGTACCGGCAGGAAAACCACTTTTTAAAGCATCAAAAATGTTTTTATCTTTCATAAGTTTTCCTCTGACATCTGAAACGATGTGCATCACATGTGAATACATCTCAATATTCATTTTTTCTTTAATTTTGACACTATCAAATTCAGAAACTCTTCCAACATCATTTCTTCCTAAATCAAGCAACATCAAGTGTTCAGCTAATTCCTTTTTATCGTTTAACAAATCTTGAGCATTTCTTTCATCTTCAGTTGCATTTTTACCCCTCAATCTAGTACCAGCTATTGGACGAATTTCAACTTCACCTTCTTGAACTTTAATCATAAGCTCAGGAGAAGCACCAATAACATCAAATGAATCAATTTTTAAATGGAACATATATGGTGAAGGATTAATAGACCTTAATGCTCTGTAAACATTCAAAGGTTCTGATAAGGTTTTTCGCTCAAATCTTTGACTCAAAACAACTTGAAAAATATCGCCAGACTTAACATATTTTTTTGCTTTATTTACAATTTTTTCAAATTCACTTTTTTTAAAGTTAGAGATTGTAGGAAATGATTTTGTGACTAATGGAGTTCTAAATTCGTGATTCGAATGTAATAAATTTCCAATGGAATCAACTCTAAAATTAGCCTCATCAAAAAGTTCATTTAAATTTTCACTTCTTTCAAGATTAACGTTTGATACTACAATGGCATCACCATTTAAGTGATCAAAAACTATTATGTCTTCAAAAAGCATAAATTTTGAATCAGGTATTTGTAAATATTTCGTTTTTTTAACTGGAACATTTTCGAAAAAATCAATCATTTCATATCCAAAGTAACCAACAATTCCTCCTGTAAAATGTGGAAGTTGATCTAGTTTTTGGCTTTTATGTGAATCATTTAAATTTTTCAAAAAATCAAAGAAGTTAGCATCTATTTTTTTTCGTTTACCATTAATAACCTCAAATAAAGACCTCTGGTCATATTCAAAGATCCTTGATGGATTTATGCCAACATAAGAATATCTACCATTTTTCTTTGCTTTCTCCACAGATTCAAGAATGAATCCGTAATCGGAGTGCATTGATAAATTTGCCCAAGCTGCAGTAGGTGTAATCGTATCTGCCATTATTCTTTTGAAAAAAGGCACAACTTTTCTTCCATCTTTTGCAAGCAAGTTAAATTCTTTTTTTGATAATTTATTTTTCATTTTATGTAAAAAAAAACCCCGATAAACGGGGTTTCAAAATCTTGTTTACATGAACTTGGCTTACAAGACAGATCCCCCGACTTGAAAATACCACTTCCATGTTTTTGAGTTATTTTTCACGAGAAAATATTAAAACATAAAATAAAATTTTGCAAATACTTATTTTGATTTGATTACTAATTTTGATGATTTTGAAGAATTTATAGCATCATAAGTAAACATAAATGGCTTGAATTCTCCTCTATTATACATCTCTGTTTGATCACGATAATGTTTGGATCTAAATAATCCAGATTGCCCAGTTGGAAGTATGCTAAAACCATTATCAAAATCAGAAAAATCAATTATTCTTCTCATTGAGGAACCTGCTCGAACATCAAAAGGCTTGCTAACAGAATAGCTTGCAGCTCTAGGAGTCATTTCTGAGCCTGCCATTGGAAATGGTCCAACACTAAAATTTATTAATCTTTGAACCAGAGGATCTGCATCTAAATTATGTTCATAAGTAACTTGATGAACATCTCCCCATATAAGTTCTGAAGGATTTCCATATTTATCTTTAAGAAAAATAAATGCGTCTTCAAAAGACTTGTTCACAATATCGTTAAGAGTCTCTTTTTTGACAGTTTTTACATTATCAACCCAAAGATTAGTCTTACCATCAAAAATGCTTCTAATTGCTTGCGTTCTTATGTATTTAAGGCTATAGAATGTATCAAATGAACCATCACCAAAGCTCTGTAACTCATCTTGAAATATATTTTGAACAAGGTGAATATAAATTGCATGAAATGCAACAGCCCCTTTTGAATCTAATGATTCAACACCATCCCAATCTTTTAGCATTTCATATATTTTATCTGCGTTATCTGAAAAACCTAACGAATAGTTCTGAACAAAAAGTGGAGCGTATTGTTGGCCAAATGGAGCAGTTACTTCATTAAGAATAGACTTCATATCTTCAGTTGATAATTTTATGTCCGTGTTTAATCTCCTATCAATTTGAGTAGCTCTACTAGGATCAGCCCAATATCTGGATATATAATAAGGATATTCGTTACCAACAATTTTATTATTTCCGTTTGAAATATATCCTTTTTCAGGATTATAAGAGAATGGCATTTCATCAAAGGGAATGTATCCTTGCCAATCATACTTCGTTGTAGTTCCATCAAAAGGAACAAGTTTATCAGCATCAAGTCTGATAGGAATTTTTGTACTTGGTCTCCATCCAATATTTCCTTCTTTGTCAGCGTACGTCCAATTTTGTCCAGGAGCTCCAAACAACTTTGAAGCTTCATTAAAATCTTCCCAATTTTTTGCTTTTGCAAGCATAAATAAGCCAGTGGTTTCGTCAAACGCATCAAATTCTGTCCATCTAAATGATATAGCTTTATTCAAAGCTTTAGCGTCTCGATGTATTTCAGATATGATTGGACCTCTATGAGTAGATCTAATAATAATTTTACGCTTAGAACCTGATTTAAGAACCAATTCTTCTTCTTCAATTATTAAATCTCTCCATTCACCATCAACATAATATTGTGTTTGATCTTCGTTTAATGATTCAATATAAAAATCCATATCATCTGTCATGACATTTGTAAAGCCCCATCCAATATTTTCATTATGTCCTATTACAGGTAAAGGAATACCATACAAACCATAACCTCCAAAGTTGTAATTATTACTTTTTAAACGAATTTCATACCACCAAGGAGGTAAATTGTATGCAAGATGTGGATCATTAGCTAGTAAAGGCTTACCAGATTTTGTTTTTGTTCCAGAAACTGCCCATGCATTAGAACCGTAACCATCTCTATCAGTTTTTAATAAATTTCTCAAATTTTCAGTATCGCTGGCATACTGCTTAAATGATTTTAGTAACACGTCATTTGAAGAAATAGTAACAAAATTTGGATCATAAGATGGTAAAATTTCTGATAAATAATCTGGACCAAGTTGTTCATTAATTGCTCCAAAGAATAGTTCAGAATCCCATCCTCCTTGCAATTCCCAAGCCATCATTGTACTTAATGCAACAATATCAAGAGGTTCAAAAGTAGGAAGTTCATCTATTTGTAATAATTTAAATTCAAGCGGATATTCTGATGGAGATAAACTTTGGACATAGGCATTTATTCCATAGCACGTGTCTTCTAAGTGTGCGAGAATATCTGAAGGTACTTTGTTCAAAGTTTTTTGAGCAATTTTTTCAAAACCAAGTGTTCTTAAAAAACGATCTTCTGTAAAAAGTGTATCATTAACAACAGCACTAAGTTGACCTTTATATGCATATTTTAAAAAGGCCATTTGAAACAATCTATCTCTAGCACCCAAATAACCTGCTACTTTAAACATATCAGAATCGCTGACAGCAAAAACGCTTGGAACACCATAATCATCGAACAATACTTCCACATCATCTGATAATGAAAGCTCTTCATTTATGCCTTCATACGAAACTTCTGCTGGACTCAAAAAAACATTTACAGCATAATTTATTATTATGAATAAAGAAATTATTAAAAATAGAATTTTATAGCGCGTCCCCATACTGAAAACTAACAAATAAATTATCTTTTTAAGAGAATTTTTTTAAAAAGTTAATTCATTAGATTTTTGCTAAAAAAATCTGCGGCAAATTTAAATGATTTTTCTCTAGCTTCCTCATTCCCACCCATTGTAGGTCCTCTTCCTGCGCAGGTCAATAATGCCAACTCTTGCATTGTGGGAGAATTAATTGGGATTTTCCAAAATTCACTTAAAAATAAGGTACCTTCATCATTCATTGGAAAGAAACAATCACCAAGTGTATAACCATGCCCAATTGTAGTTAACTCCATTTCTCTATCAAAAGAGTGGTGAGCATCTTCATAAATAGTAATATCTATGTTATGTGATAATCCACTTTCACTCAACTTATCTAAAAAATTCGTACATGCAGAAGCAGGTACCCAATCATCCAACTCGCCAATCAAAATATGCACTGGTGCTTGACTAAAAATCATAGATTCATCAGGATAAGGGTATGCTAAACATCCAGGATAAATTGGTAAATGAGCAGCAAATCTAAATTCTCCATTATTGATAGCATTGATTAATGGTATCCAGGCAGAATAAAGCGAGACAGTGCCTCCTAAGCTCCATCCTGTTATTCCAGCTCTATTTATATCAATATTTGGATGTGTTGACAACGTTTCAAGCGCAAGATAACTATCAAGAATCATCATTGCTGAAGTAACTTCTACCTGACTACCAACTGTAGACTGTACATCTCTACTATCAAAACTTTGTAATTGAAACGTAGCAAACCCTAATGAACGATACATTTCTAAATATTTTAAATGATGTGGACCCCAGTTTAAACTGCCTGCAACTCCAACAATAAGGGGGTATTTTTTTTCTGTATCAAAATCTGCTGGAAATCCTAAAATTCCTGAAACAATTTGTATTTCTTGATTATCAAGATCAGTAATTACCTCTTCAAAAGAAAATGGATTTCTGCTCTCAAAAACAATGGTTTCATTTAACGCTTCCTGAGCTATAATCTGAGAAAAAATTAATAGTAGTAATATTTTTTTCATGATTTCTCCAATAATTGTAAATACGATTTAAATAGCAATCCACCTCCACCGCTATAACCTACAAGCTCTCCATTACTTCCAACTATTCTGTGACAAGGTATGATAATAGGGATTTTATTTGAACCGCTCACTCTTCCAACTGCTCTAGCAGATTTAGGTTCTTTAATTTTTTCAGCAACCTGCTTATAACTTTTTGTTTTTCCATAAGGAATTTTGGACATTTCCTTAAAAACTTTTAATGAAAACTCTGAACCTTCAATATGAACTGGAATATCAAATTTTTTCAATCTTCTTTGAAAATAAGCATTCAATTGATTTTGGACCTCTTTAGCAAATTTTGAAGTTGTATTTTTATTAATTTTTAAAGATAATTGCTTTTCCATTAAATCATTTTTATTCTCTGAAAATGATAAGTCAAATAGCTTATTTTCATTATATAGTAATTCGAAAATAAAAATGAAGATTATTGACCTGGAATATTTTTTGATTCATAACCAAAAATTGATATCATCATGAACTTTTACTGTTTGGACTCTCATTTTACTATACCATTGCTTGCCATGTTTTTTTGCTTCAATATGTAGAAAATTTTTTCTCCATATATCTATGCTTTCTAAATCTTTCCAATATGATATAAAAGTATTTTCCTTTCCATCACCAAATTTTTCATATCCAAGATAACCAGGTATATCTGTCACTGCATCAATAGTTTTTTGATCCATATCAGCATATCCTTCTAGATTATCACTCAGTTTGTAAGAAAATATCACTGCATAGCAGTCTTTAACATTTTTTGGAATTTTATGAATTTCGCCCATTAAGCCTTACTAATAGATTGAATATATAGATGAACAAATTAGTATCTTAAAATAAATCTGCTACCACATTTAGTGCATTTTGCAAGAAAACTAATATATTCATACCACTTGGTTCTTACCCAAGTATGTTTGCATTTTAAACATTTCATAATTTTTAAAATTTAAGTATTTTATTCAAAAAAACTATATAATATCAAAAATAATGAACCCTAAAATACTAAAAATTATCATTGCTGGAATGGCCATTTGTATTGTCTTTTTATCGTACAAATTCAATGAAGTAAATAACGATTTAAAGAAATATAAAGAGTATTATAAAGACTTATCAATTATGTATTTAAATGAAGTAATTGAAGCTCCTAAACTTGAAGCGCCATCAGCTGAAGATATGAAAGTTACAACAATAGATTTTGATAGCAATATGCTACAATTCTCCGATCTTGAAAATAATATTTTCACTCTTCAAAATTTTAAGGGTAAAAATCTTTTTATCAACTATTGGGCAACTTGGTGCAATCCTTGTTTAGCCGAAATGCCTTATATGGCTGAGCTGTATGAAAAATACAAAGATGAAGAAGATATTATATTTTTATATTTATCTAGAGAAAAATTAGAGGTAATAAAAAATTATATACCAAAAGACGAAAGTCTTCAACAACTGCCAATTTACAAAATTATCACAGATGATGAATTCTTTGCAACTTCAGGTATTCCTACTACCTTCATTGTTAATTCTGATGGAGAAGTTATAGTAAAGGATCTTGGAAGCGCTTTTTGGAATGATGAATCTGTTTTCAAATTTATTGATAACCTAATTGGTAAAAATGAAATCTAATATTTCAATTAATACAGATGATCACTTTCCATACCTTGGAAATGGAATTCAATTTAATGAACATTTATTTGGTTTAGAGTTTGATGCAAACTTAATTCAACAAACATCAGAATTGATATGGCAACCTAATTCAACCTTGCCATACTCGACCCTTAAAAAACTTCCAGCTCCTTATAACATATTATCAGATATTGCACTTGAAATGACCGTGCACAATAATTCAAAAACAGGTTTAATTGGACAGAATACACTTTTTAATGAAGTAAAATTAATTGATGATGGATTAATGGATAAATTTATTTTAGATGTACAAAATCATATTGCTAATCCAACAAAAGAATCAGCTGAATTAATTGCAAACGTAAGGTGCTGGTCCTCATGGTTAGCAAATGGAATTAAAATTGAGCCAATCTTTAACGGAAAAAAGAAAGCATGTTCATTCATTCCATGGCCACTATCAGGATTGCTTTTACTATCTTCAAGAATTACAGGTCAACAACCTGAATTTGAGTATGCTGCAGATTATGTATTACGTTCTGGAATTCTTCCAGATCAAGAATTAGATAATTATGATGATTTAAGTAAAAATATAGATTATATAAGATCAATTAAGCCTTTAGTTGCTTTCCATGATTTTGATGGAAACGAACAAGGATTTAGAATGACACATCTCGCGATGGAAAGAACATCTAATATGTTAATTGAAAATGCTCTTTTAGCAGTTGAGGGAAATGATATTAAAGAAAATCTTGAAAAAATTGAATTAGCTACAATGCAGTCTAATCAATTATTTAATGCGATGTGGAAAGTAAGTGAACCATTACTTTACAACAAAGAAGTAAGGATTTTTATTCAAGGCCTTTTTGGAAATCAAGGAAGTATCTATCCTGAAGAGGGTTTATTTTTTGAAAATTGTGGAGATATATTTAACGAAGATTATAACTCTAAAGGTTGCTATTTATCCAATTTACATGGCCAAACTGGTGCAAACAGCTCATATCATCCCATCGCAGATGAAATTACTGGCGTTGGTAATCATACTCACGCATATATCGCAGATGAAATAGTTGATAAATCTATGATCAAAGGAGTGTTAGAGAAAGGGTATGTAAGCTCTGACGATTTACCAAAAAATGTTGAAGTTGATTCACTAACAAAATTACTAAAATCATTTAGAGTTGGATACAGACCTCCTGCGCATCATGCCATGATTGTTAAAACAAGAAATATTATTCAAAACTCAAATTATTTTTCAAAGATTGAATCTAGTAATGATAATAAAAAAATCTTAGCTAGTGCAGTAAGATGGATTATTCAACATCGAATAGATCATTATAAAATGGTTGTTAGCTATATTCTACGAGCGCCAGATCCTTATCAGCATCAAACAAAAGCTAAAGGTACTGGAGGGTCTCCTACCCCTACCTTCCTTCCAAAAATGTTTACTCACAGCATAGATAGATTACAGAGTTTAGTAGAAAATGAAAATTTACCATGGGCAGATAAGCTTATTGATATTACGTCAAATCATGAAACTGCAATGCAACAATTCCAAAAAATTGCAATGCAATCTGAAAATTAAAAATTATCTGTTACTAAATGCTCCATGAAGAAATCAGCCATCTTCTTATAAAGATGGTATCTATTCTTCCATCCATCAGCTGGATAATCTTCGCTTAAAAAATTGTTATTAGACATTCCATGGTTAGCATTTGAATAAATGAACATCTCCATATCTTTTCCATGTTCTGCATACGCTTTAGCAAGCTTTATTGAATGCTGATGATGAACATTATCGTCTGCATTTCCATGTATCTGGAGTAGATGTCCTTTAGCTTTATCTACATGTGTAAGTACTGAGGCATTTTTATATCCTTCTGGATTTTCTTCAACTAACCCCATATATCTTTCTGTCCAAATAGTATCATACAGTAACGGCTCTACATTTGGAGCAATAGATATACCAGCTTTAAAATAATCGCTGGCTAAAGTCATACACATGTTAGTCAAATAACCGCCGCCACTCCAGCCCCATATTCCGATATTATCTCCGTCAACATAAGTCAGACCTTGTAAATATTTTGCTGCTTCAATATGATCCTTAACAAGATATTTACCATAATCACCATAAGCTAAATCTTTAAATGCTTTTCCTCTTCCACCAGTACCTCTATTATCAAATGAAAAAATAATAAAATCTCTACTTGCAAAATATTGATGTAAAGTGTGACTTCCTGCACCCCATCTGTTGATAACTAATTGTGACCCAGGACCACCATAATTATAAAGAATAACAGGATATTGTTTCATTGGATCAAAATTATGAGGATATGTAATTAAAGCATTAAGCCTAGTACCATCATCTGTAAAAATATTAATTAGTTGAGGATAGGTTAGATTATAAGCATCAAATTTAGACTTATCTGTTTCTCTGAGAATTCTAACAATCTTTCCATTATCTTCTCTTATGAGTGTTTTCGGAGGAACTGTAAAACTTGAATATGAATTAATGAAATAGTTTAATGTTGGAGAGAAAGATGATGAATGAGAGCCTTTTTCTTTGGTAAGTCTTTTAAGTCTGGAACCATTGAATTTAATGGAATAAAGATGATTTTCTGTTTCAGTCTCTTTCTTAGCTGAGAAATAAATCGTTTTATTCCTATAATCAATTGCACTTATGTTATTTACCTCCCAATTTCCTCTAGTAACTTGATTTATTGGTCTTCCATCGGGTCTATTTCTGTAAATATGACTGAATCCATCTTTTTCAGAAATCCAGATGATTTCTCCATCATCCATAATCGCAAAACTAAAACCTCTCTTAGTAGTCCATGTGCCAATTTCACCTGGAACAATAAACGGATCTCTGTCAATCCAAGAATCATTTGAATCATTTAGGATTAGATCTGCCCCATTAGTATCGAAATCATATTTGTATAAATTCCAATCATTTTGCTTCCTATTCAAAGTAGCAAAATAAAGATTAGATGAATTGGTTTGCCAAATGATATCGGGAATATAATATGCCGTATCTGGTAAATTGACTGATCTATATTCTTTATTTTTTAAATCTAATATACTAATCGAAACAATAGGATTATCTTCTCCGGTTTTTGGATACCTAATATACTTAACAACTGGATATTGTGCTTCATAATCAACCAAAGCATACTCTTTAACATATGTTTGGTCTTCTCTAATAAACGCAATATATTCACTATTAGGACTCCATTTATATGAATCATAAGTACCAAATTCTTCCTCATAAACCCATCCAAAATGTCCGTTTAAAATATCTTCACTCCCATCATAGTAAGCTGTTCTTCAACTTCATTAATTAAATCAAAAAGGTATAGATTATTATCATTTCGAACGAATGCTAGCTTGTTTGAATCTGGAGAAAATTTTACATTTCTTAAACTATCAGGATCAGTAGTGACAGGGGTTAAAGATTCTGACGATATATCGTACACATAATATGAACCATAAGACGAATGTCTCCATAGTTTTACTGAATTCTTTTTCAAAAGTAACTTTGTTTGATCTGGACTAAACGAATACGAAAAATTGCTAATGATATTCTTTTTGACTGTAAAAGCTTTTAAAGTATCATTCGAAGCAAGATTATATTCATAAAATTCTAACCCTTCATCACCTCTTTCCGAAAAATAATATGAATCAGAACTATTCTTCCAATCATATCTTCCAATTGATTCAGTTCTAAATGTACCATCAAGTACACTCTCTAAAGATATTTTATCTTGTGCCAAAAGCGCACTAAACATTAAAATAATAGTTAAGTATTTATATCTCATATTTTTGAATATATAGATTTTTAATGAAAATAATCTAATAGTTTATGGAATAAACCAACCCATAGAATCATAAACTATTCCAACCGAAACGAATCCTTGGATAGCAAAAAGTACTCCAGTTAATACTAAGCCCAACACTGAGCCCATAACACCATTGTTTGCAGCATAACCAAAAATAGTAGTTGGTTTATAAATCAACTCTTTATAATTGATAGATTCATCAACTTGCTGTAATAAGGCTTTTGCACTCGATAAATCGTTAATTCTTTCCTCTCCTTTACCAGCAAGCTTGAGCTCCCAAATTTCTTCTTCAATAATGAAAAGTTCATTTCTGATAAAATCCCTATGCTTTGCGCTAAGAGATTGTAGTTGAATGGCTTTTGAAATTGCAAATAAGCAAATAACTGAAACAGCAACAATTACTGTTCCAATTAAATACACTGTGGAAATATGGTGCTTCATTCCTGTCCATACTATCAGATTTAATATTCCAACACATAACAAGGAATAAAAAATTAAAATTGAAGTATAACCCTGAATTCGAAGATAATATGTTTCACCAAACGATCGTAAAACATTTCTCATGTTCATCCAAGCAAACACATTGACTCTTTTTTGTAAATCGACAAAGATTCTATCTTCTTTTTTATCTTTATAAAAACTTTTAAAAATTGAAGAAAGTTTTAAACCAGGGTAAGATACTAGCTCCCCTAATTTCTTTGATGTAGCATATCTTCTCTCATAGTCTGCTGCACAAACCATTCCAAACATCATAAGTTGAAATCCATTGAAAAGTCCAAGAAGAGTTGCTACTGAAATAATTTTTTCTTGAGGAGTAACTCCAAATAAGTCCATTCCATAAAAATATTTTGACAAGAATGCTGCTACAGGTAATAATAACATACATAAATATGTCAATTGCTGCATATATTTGAGCGCAGGTAGTCTATAAACTGAATTAATTATATTGTAAAGAATAAACCCGGAAGGAAGTTCATTTTCTTTTGTTGAACTTGTAGAAGATGGAAATAGTTCATTATTTGACTCATTAATTAATTTATCTCTTGTTTCTTTGCTTGGTTCAAATGGAATTCCTTGTAAACAAATATCATTTTCATCCATAGCAATAGTTAATTCATCTTCAATTAATCCTGGAAACTCCCATGGGCGCATCCATCCTTGAGCAATTAATCTTCTGACAGTTTTATTATCATCCCAATCTGGAGCTGGTAAGCATAAACGCTCTAAATCTTCCGGTCTAAAATATCCATACTTAGTAGCAATAATTAGTCTTCTAAAAAATAAGAGCAAGTAAGCTAGGATCATGTGAAATGGATCAATATTGAGAATCAGCTCTTTTTCTGAAAAAAGTGCTAAAAATAGCCCAATATTCATTAACCAGGATGCAGGATAAATAATCAACCAATTATTACGGATTGTCGATAAAGAATGGTGTTTTGTAGATATTGCAATTAACTGTCTATTTTGAGAAACATGCCATGCTCTAGAAAAAGATCCTTCAAGGAATATTGCTGCTAATGGAGAAAAAATAACTGGAGGTAAATTTTCATATATAAAGGATTTCCAAAATGCTTTCCATGAAAAGCTTACTGGAGAATGAAATTTATCTACTGTTTTATTTTTTGACGCACTTCTTAATTTTGCAGCTTGATACGGTGAATCTATTCCAGATATAAATTTTTCATCATCTTCATTTGATGGCTTTCTCAGACTCAAAAATGATTGAATTTTCTGTATTGTTTTACTCATGTTTTTTTAAAAGTGATTCAATTTAAAGTATTTTTCAAAATTCTATTATCAATTTTTTAATAGATTTGCATAAACATTGATGCTGTCATAAATTCGCTTGCTATGGGTCTTATAACAAACATGAGAAGTAGAATGCAAGTAGTAATGTGGACTATTTTAGTCCTCTTTGTTACGAGCATGGCAATTGGCGGTTTAGTCGGTGGTGCAAGCATCACTGACATTTTTAGTGGTCGTCAAGGTAATGAAGTTGGTTCATTAAACGGAAAACCAATATTATTTGAAGATTTTAATCAATTAGTTTCTAATGAAATTAATAGACTGGATCAGCAGTCTGGTCGTTTAATTTCAGATGAGGAAAGAGAATATATAAGAGCTGTAGTTTGGGAAAGATTGATTGCTGATTTAATTATTCAAGAACAAATCGTAGAGAACAAAATTGTGGTTGGCGATGAAGAAGTTCTTTTTCAAATGAAAAACAACCCTCCCCCATTTTTACAGAATTCAGATGCTTTTCAATCATTTGGAAGGTTTGATTTAGAAAAATATTTAGATGCTGTATTAAATCCTGGACAAATCGACTGGAAACCAATTGAAGATTTCATGCAAAATGTCTATTTGCCAAGCTACAAATTACAGCAATATATTACAAATGCAGCTGCTATTTCTTCAAGTGATGTTCTAGAAGATTACAAAAAAAGATTTCTGGATTATAAAATTGAAGTTCTTCACGTAACTGAAAAAGCAATCGATCAAGATTTTTATAATGGATTATTGGCAGATAGACCATCTGATAATGAATTAAACAATATTTATAATGAAAATATTTCTGAATATGATCAACCTGAATTAAGGTATTTAAAATATGTTAAATGGCCAATAACTTCTAATGCAACAGATTCATTACGTGTTAAACTTGAAGCAGAAGATTTAATTTTTAGATTAAATGAAGGTGAAGATTTTGCCTTATTAGCCAATACATATACGCAAGATCCTAGTAATAGTGCTGACCCTCAAAACTTAAAAGGCGGAGACCTTGGATGGTTCAATAAAGGTCAGTTGCTGCCTGAATTTGAAATAGCATCCTTTGAAGCTGAAAAAGGTTCAATTGTTGGCCCAATTTTAACAGAATATGGATATCATGTAATAAAAGTTAATGATAAACGTACTGTGGACAGTAATGAGCAAGTTAATGCCTCTCATATTCTTTTAACTATTCAACCTGGAAGAGGTACTGAAAACGAACTTAAAGATACTGCAAGCATTTTTGCGCTTAGAAGCAACTGAATTTGGATTTTTTGCATTAGCTGATTCCTTAGGATTGGAAATTCAAGACTCTAATGGTCTAAGAAAAGAGTCAATTTTTGTTGATAATTTTGGAGTTGGAAGAAGTGCAGTAAATTTTGCGTTCAATAATGTTGAAGGTTCAACTTCTGATGCTATTAAAAATGATAATTTCTTTGGGGTATTTTTTCTTGATAAAGTTAGTAAAGAAACAGTTATATCTTTTGAAGAGGTTAAAGAAGATTTAAAAAATGAATTTTTATCTGATTTCAAAAAAAATCATATTAAAACTTTAGCCGAATCTATTAAAGATAATAATAAAGGCGAAATGAACCTTTCAGCGATATTTCAAAATAATGAAAATCTCGAATACGTTGCTGAAGCAAATTCAGCTTTAATTGGAAGTTTTGAATCTATTGGTAAGAGTAACTTCATAGTTGGTGCCCTAGCTAATTCTAAAGAAGGTGATATTATTGGTCCTCTACCAACTTTAAGAGGTCAAGCATTTTTAAAAGTAATTGATATCGCTGATGTTGTAGTTAGTGATTTTGAAGAAAAGAAAGATGCTATAAAATTTAGTTTACTTATTGATAGACAAAATGCTATTTGGGGTAATTGGCTACAAGCATTAAGAGATAATGCTGATCTTAAAGATTACAGATACGATTTTTATTAATCTTCTCTAAAAACACCAAGCTTATCATATCTTGAAACTCTAGACTCCAAGAAATCACTACTCAAGTTATTTTGCAATTCTTTTATTTCACTTAAAATTGTTTCCTTAAGAATGTCTGCAGTAGCATCAAAATGTCTGTGTGCACCTCCAGAAGGCTCGTAAACAATCATATTACAAATATTATGTTCCATCAAATCTTTAGGAGTGAGCTTTAAGGATTTAGCAGCTTCTGGTGCTTTTGAAGAGTCTTTCCATAAAATAGATGCACAACCCTCAGGACTGATAACAGAAAACCAAGTATTCTCAAGCATAATCATCTTATCGCAAAGTCCAATGCCTAATGCGCCACCGCTAGCTCCCTCTCCAATGACAATTGATAAAATTTGAGTTTTAATTGAAGCCATTTCAAAAAGATTATTTGCTATAGCATACCCTTGTCCCCTTTCTTCAGCTCCAATACCTGGGTCAGCTCCAGGGGTGTCAATCAATGTAATTATAGGCAATTTAAATTTCTCAGCTAACTTCATAACTCTTAATGCTTTTCTATAACCTTCAGGTTTCATCATCCCAAAATTCCTAAAAATATTATCTTTGGTGTTTCTTCCTTTTTGTTGACCAATAATAGCAACCTTTACTTTGTCGATGATTCCAATTCCTGCTACAACTGCGTTGTCATCTGAAAAAGCTTTGTCTCCATGCAATTCTGTGAAATTATCACACCAAGCATTGATGTAATCAAGGGTATAAGGTCTATTTGGATGTCTGGCTAGTTGGACAGTTTCCCAAGGAGATAAATCTGCAAAAATTTCTTTTTCCAAATTTTCCCTTTCAACAATTAAATCTTTTAATTGTTTTGAATCAGATTCGGATGTTGTCAATTTTTCAATTTCAAAATCTAAATCTTTTAAAGGTTTTTCAAATGGTAAATAATGTCTTTTCATCTTTTTAACCTTAGTAATCTCCATAAACCAAAAATCCAAACCTTAAATACTGCCTCTATCATTACAGCCTTACTCATTTTTGATTCTCCAACTGTTCGGTCTGTAAAAACTATAGGATGCTCAATCAACTTACAACCTTTTTGAAAAGCTCTAAAGGAAGTCTCAATTTGAAAACAATATCCCTGTGAAGAACATTCCTGAAAATTAATTCTATTTAAAGTATCTTTTGTCCAGCCCTTGAATCCAGCTGTCAAGTCTTTAACAGGAACACCAGTAATAATTCTTGCATAAATATTAGCAAAATAACTGATGTACAACCTTCTGATAGGCCAATTAATTACTCTCAAACCTCCTTCATACCTACTACCAATAACAAGGTCATTACTTTCCAATAAATTTAACATAGGATTTATTTCTTTAGGATCGTGAGATAAGTCTGCATCCATTTGAATTATTTTTTGATAGTTATTTTTTAAAGACCATGAAAAGCCTTCAACATATGCTGAGCCTAAACCTTTTTTTGATTCACGCTCAATTATAAAAATTTTTTCATTATTTAAGTCTTTAACAATTTTCGCAGTCCCATCAGGAGAATTATCGTCGATGATAAGAATATTTAAATCATCTCTTTGAGCTAAAACTAAATTGATAGTTTGAACAATATTTTTTGATTCATTGTAAGTTGGTAGAATAACTAAGTTTTTCATTTAATTTATATCTATTGTTTTAGCAATCATTTCCATTTGGCGCATATAAAATGCTTTTTTTCCTCCAGGATTAAAAACTATATAACTTATATAAAAGGTTCTATCATTTTCATAATCATAAAAGATATATCCTTGAAATGGACCGCCTTTAGCATCATCAATTGATTCCCATAAACCAAAAACTCTATAAGCTGATTCATCATTGAAATCATCAAATTCAATATTCAAATAATCTTGATTATATCTAATAGAACTAAAATGCTCTTGAGGAAATTCTTGAAGATATTCTAAAGCATCTTCCTTGCTAAAATGATTTCCATCTCTCCAATGAACAGCAATCCATCTAAATGGAAGTTCTTGTCCAATCCAAAAAAATGATTTATCACTGTCATTTTTTATCAATTCCCATCCCCATGGAATTTTCATTGTCCAATCATATGATTTATAGATTTCTGACTCTAATTCTTCCTGTCTTTCATTTTCTAAGAAATATTGAGCTTGTTTTTTGAAAAAATTTTCATCGAATTGCTGTTTTATAAAAGTGCTATTCTGAACTAGGTAATCGTTTATTTGCTCATAATCATTACCACTTATTATCATAAATAATTGATTTTTAGCGAATTGATTTCTTGATAAAATTAAAGGAGTATCATTTAGTGTTTTTTTAAATGCGCTTTCTCCTAATAAATCTTTGGTTAGCTTAGTTGCAGGATTTAGCTCATAATCACCAATAGATGCAATTACAAGATTTGTCTGAGTTTTAAGCGCTGAAAAGCTCTCTGGTTCAGCAAATTTAATATTATAGAATAATTCAGGAGATGGGGTTAAAAGAGTATCATTGAAAACAATGGATAATAAAGAACCTATTTTTTCTCTATCTTCCTTTGCAGCAAGAACAACAATATCATCGTTTCCACCAATAGAATCTCGTTTATAGTCACAGGCTTGTGATGTAAATAAAAATATTAAAATAATTAATATTCTATTCATCTCTAATCCTTTGAAACTCATAGATAACAACTAAAATAATTGATAATAGCAAAAAGGCTATCATTGGCTCCCAAGTGATGAAAGGATATCTAACAAATCTATCACTTGCAGTTGGTGGTGGCTGAACCACAGAATCTTGAGTGCTTATATTTGCAGCATATTCAATTGACGTATTTCCATGTGGATTATAATAACTTAAATTAATCTCTGACGATGATGATTCTGAAAAATCATTAATAATTCCCTGAAAAAATGTTAGACCATTTTGATCTCTAACTTTTTCAAGAGAAAAACCTTCAGCATTTACTATAAAATCTTCTGAAGCAAAAGGTATTTGAACTCCCAGAATAAAGGTTTTAATTGTTTGATTCGACCCAAAATCATATGAAAATTTTCTTGGACCGGGATCTTTGATAAATCTATCTAAAAATAAATAAATAGTGTGATTTCCATCCTGATTGATAGCTTGTAAAGAATTTTCATTTGTTTTCAAAATTTGTTCAAATTCTAATCCGTCTCCAGAAACTGTATAAAGCACAGAATCTATATCTGAAGATACAGGGAATTCAATTTCATCACTTCCAAATTTATCAAACTTATATTCTATTGCCACCCCAGGATAAGAGAATTCAGGATAAATTGTTACTGATAACGTATCAATAGTTGTTTGAGCAAAAATTTGGCTTATCACCATCAAATAAAAACATATTTTTTTCATAGGCTAAGTTAATTGAAAAATAACAAATAAATCATAAAATGCATGAGTTAAAGCAACAATACCGAAACCACGGTTTATATATATCAATGATAAATAAACACCTGCAATAAATCTTAAGGTAAATGATAATGGAGTAAATGACTCGATTCCAATATAATGAAATGATGAAAACAGAATTGAACTAAAAATAATCGATAGAATTAGGGAAGAAGATTCATTGGTTTTGAAAATGAATGAAAATGATTTTGTTAAAATAAATAATAATAAAAAACGGAAAATAAGCTCTTCATACAACCCTGCCCCAATAGATAAAATGATATTATTTATTACATTAATTGTCAAACCCTGAATTAGATAGATATTTTGAAGAACTAACAATAAAACACCTGCATAAAGCAAAGATTCTATAATCATAATTGAAATATATTTAATAGATATATCAAACGTTTTAAAATTTTTTCTTTGACTGAAAAGAACAAAAAAAAGTACAATTATAAAAATAGAACTAGCTACATAGTATCCGTTCAATCCTAGCATTTTAATAAATTCTTCAATTAAAACATCTGCTCCATTTTTAGAAAACGATATATCTGCTTGGAACAAAAAGAAAATTCCAATTTCATAAATTATAAAGAGAGGTAAAGTGACAAGTAAGCTATAAAATAAAGATTTAGATTTAAAAAAATATTCAGAAAACATGCTATATTTTAAGAACTGCCAATAGGGCTTCCTGAGGAACTTCAACCCTTCCAATCATTCGCATTCTTTTTTTACCCTTTTTCTGCTTTTGAAGTAATTTATTTTTTCTAGTAACATCTCCACCGTAGAGTTTTTCAGTAACATTTTTTCTAAACGGAGCAATATTAGTTCTTGCAATAACCCTTGATCCAATTGAAGCTTGAATAGGGATTTGAATTTGATGCCTTGGAATTAACTCCTTTAACTTCTGGCATAAGGCTAAACCTCTATGATAAGAGTCTTTCTTGGCACATATCATTGATAATGCATCAACCGGTTCTTTATTTATTAAAATATCTAGTTTATCGAGTTTGCTAGTTTGATATTCTTTAAATGTGTAGTCAAAAGAAGCGTAACCTTTTGAGCCAGATTTCATTTTATCATAGAAATCAAAAAGAATTTCACCTAAAGGTAGTTCATATATAAGTTGCACCTTTGATTTAGATAAATATTGAGTGGATTTGTATTTCCCTCTTTTCTCTTCACATATCTTCATTACATTGCCTATATAATCAACAGGAGTAAGAATTTCTGCTGTAACAATAGGCTCCATTAAACTTTCAAGGAATTTTGGTTCAGGCAATAAAGCAGGACGTTGAACCTCAACTTGAGAACCGTCTTTTAGATTAGCCAAATATTTTACATTTGGACTGGTTGTAACAATTGAAAGATCAAACTCTCTTTCCAATCTTTCTTGAATGATTTCCATGTGAAGCAACCCAAGGAATCCACATCTATAACCAAAACCAAGGGCATCACTTACCTCTGGTTCAAAAGATAACGAAGCATCATTTAGCTTAAGTTTTTCAAGTGCAGTTCGTAAATCGTCATAATCTCCTGCATCCGATGGAAAAAGACCTGAAAAAACCATAGGTTTTATCTTTTGAAATCCAGGTAAAGGGTTTTTACAAGGCTTGTTAAAATTTGTAACTGTGTCTCCAGCCAAAACATGTTCAATATCTCTGACATTCGCTATTATATATCCTACTTCTCCAGCTTTAATGGAATCTGCTTTTTTTCTTTCAATAACAAAATGGCCTACTTCATCTACATCATAGTGTGTATTATGGGCAAAAAACTTAATTCTACTACCTTTTTTCAATGAACCTTCATATACCCTTACATAAGCAACAACTCCTCTATATCTATCATATATTGAGTCAAAAATTAAACCTTTAAATTCTTCATTTTTTGGTTCGTCTGGAGGAGGAATTTTATCAATGATTGTAGTTAAAATATCTTCTATTCCCTCTCCTGTTTTAGCGCTTGCTAGCAAAATATCATCCTTTGAACAACCAACTAATTCAATAATTTGTGATGTAACATTTTCTATATCGGCATTAGGTAAATCAACTTTATTTATAACAGGGATAATTTCTAAATCATTATCAATAGCTAGTAAATAATTTGTGACAGTTTGAGCTTCTATTCCTTGAGCTGCATCTACAATTAACAATGCACCTTCACTTGCAGATAGTGTTCTTGAAACTTCATAAGTAAAATCAACATGGCCTGGTGTATCAATTAAATTTAAAATATGTCCATTATAATCAATTCGAATCGAATGACTTTTAATGGTAATACCTCTTTCTCTTTCCAGTTCCATATTATCTAAAACTTGATCTTGCATCTTCTTCTTTGAAATGGTTCCAGTATGCTCAAGAAGTCTATCGGCAAGTGTGGACTTACCGTGATCTATATGTGCAATAATGCAGAAATTTCTTATAGGTTTTGTCGTACTACTCATTGAAATGATTTACAATTGGAATTCGTCTTCCAATACCGAAAGCTTTTTTACTTACTCTAAGAACGGGAGCAGCTTGTCTTCTTTTATGTTCATTAATATCTATCTTCTTTTTCAGACTTAAATATTGTTCATTTTGCTCATTTCCATCTCCGAAAACAATTTTATCTACAATTGGACTAATTAAATCATAATCAAATGGATCAACCTGATTAGGAGCAAGCTCTGCTGATGGTTCTTTATTTATAATATTGTTAGGAATAGTTTCATTATCTTGATTAATCCACTTTGAAAGCTCATATACTTCAGTTTTATTTAAATCTCCAATAGCTGATAACCCACCACTCATATCTCCGTATAAAGTACAATATCCAAGCGCCAATTCTGTTTTATTTCCTGTAGATAAAACTAAGGAGCCAAACTTGTTTGAAAATGCCATTAAAATATTTCCCCTTATTCTTGATTGAATATTTTCTTCAGCTACATTTGGATTTGACCCATCAAAATGTACATTCATAACATCTAAATAAGCTTGAAATAAGCTATCGATATCTACTGTTTTAAAATTTGTATCAAGATTTTTAGCTAATTGTTTCGCATCACTTTTACTATGATCACTTGAAAACCTTGAAGGCATTGAAATCAAAGATACATTTTCTGAACCAAGAGCATCTACAGCAAGACAAGCTACCAACGCTGAATCAATACCTCCACTTAGTCCAATAACAGCTTTTTCATGTCCTGTTTTAATGAAATAATCCTTAATTCCTAAAGATAATGCCTTAAATAACTGCTCATTTGGAGAAATATTTTCAATTAATTCTTTTGTTTTGAGATCGGTTATTAGAATTTGTTCTTCAAAACCATTAGCAATGTCAATTAATTCTGATTCGCTGTTAAAAACCATCGAGAAACCATCAAAAATCAATTCATCTTGGCCACCAACAAGATTGCAATAAATAAATGGACAATTTGCATCCTTGTATTTGCTTTGAATTAATTTCATCCTGTCATTTTTTCTATCTTTTGCAAATGGAGAAGCTGAAATATTAATAATTAAATCAGGGTTATTTTCTATAATCTCTCCTGATATTTTTCGTTCATATTCATCTTCCCATAAATCTTCACAAATTTGTAACGCAATTTTGTAATCAGAATTATTTACTTTTAAGTCAAATATTCCAATAGAATCACCGCTATGAAAATATCTTCTTTCATCAAATACATCATAATTTGGTAAATGAATTTTGTGATATTTATAAACTATTTCTCCATCTTGGCACACAGCAGCTGCATTGAATTTTTTATTATCCTCAAAATCAACATAACCCAAAATACATGGAATGGTTATTGACTTAGTAAGCTCATTCAAGCAGGAAATATTTTGACTAATAAATTCTTTATTATTGAGTAAATCTTGAGGAGGATATCCTGTTATGGACATTTCTGGAAAGACCACTAAGTCTGCACCTTTTTCTACTGCGGATTTATAGTTTTTAGAAATTATATCAATATTTTTTTGAAAATTTCCTAATGTAGGGTTTATTTGACAAACTGCAACATTTAATGCTTTAGACACTTATCTACTTCCTCAATTAAAGAATCTATAGTTTTCACTTGAATTGATTTTGGAATATCCCAACTATTATAAGCAATTAATTGCTTTTCTTGAGCTAATGTGAAGGCTATTTCACTAAGTGTTCCGTAGGCTCCAGAAATTGCAACACCTAAATCGCAATTATAGCTAATTAAGGCATTTCTAGTTATATCCAATCCAGTTGAAATTGGAATACTGAGATATTCATTTCCAGTTTTAAAATCTTTGTCTTTTAAAATTCCAATACATGTTCCACCGCCAAGTGATACGCCTTTAGCAATAGCTTCCATTACACCTTCACCGCCGCCGCAGAAAACCAACCAATTTTTTTCGGCCATTCGTTTCCCAATTTCTACGGTATCGTTATAAATTTCTTCTGAAATAAACCTTCCTCCGAAAACAGCAATTCTTCCGTTAAATTTCATTATGGCTCCAATCTTCCCATTGTTCTTGGAAAAGGAATGGTTTGTCTTACATGATCTATTCCACATATCCATGAAACTGTTCTTTCAAGCCCCAATCCAAATCCGGAATGAGTAACTGAACCATATTTTCTTAAGTCTAAATACCACTTGAATGCGCTTAAAGGCAGTCCATGATCTTCTATTCTCTTAACCAAGGTGTCGTGATCATCTTCTCTTTGTCCCCCACCAACTATTTCACCGTAACCTTCTGGTGCAATAACATCTACCCCTAAAGCAAGTTTATCAGAATCATCTCTTTTCATATAAAAAGCTTTAGTCTCATGAGGCCAACTATGTATCATAACAGGGCTATCAAACTTTGAAGCAATCAATTCTTCATCCGGTGCTCCAAAATCACTACCGTACTTAAATTCTTGACCATTATCATGTAAGAGCTTAACAGCTTCATCGTAGGTTATTCGAGGAAATGGAGATTTTACTTTCTCGAGCAATGTAATATCTCTTTCCAAAATTTTTAACTCTTCTTTACAATTTTCAATACTTTGAGAAACAATATGAACAATAAATTCCTCAATCAAATCCATATTATCTTTTAAATCATAAAATGCCATTTCTGGTTCTACCATCCAAAATTCTGTTAAATGTTTTCTCGTTTTTGATTTTTCAGCCCTAAAACATGGACCAAAACAATATGTTTTTCCAAAGGCCATTGCCCCGGCTTCCTGATATAGCTGTCCACTTTGAGTTAAATAAGCTGATCTATTAAAATATTCAGTTTCAAATAATGTAGTAGTGCCTTCAACAGCATTTCCAGTAAACATAGGTGAGTCAATTAACACAAAATCTCTTGTATCAAAAAAATCTCTAATTGATTTAATTACATTTTGACGAACTTTCATTATGGCATACTGCTTCTTTGATCGTAACCAAAGGTGCCTATTATCCATTAAAAAGCTTACTCCGTGCTCTTTCAAAGCAATCGGATATTCTTCAGCAATATGAATTACTTCTATATTTTTTACTAAAATCTCAAGGCCTAAATCAGAACGAGAATCCTCTTGAACAATTCCTTAACAGTTACAGATGATTCTTGAGTAAGACTAGATTCAAGTTCAAAAACATCAGAAGAAACATCATTGCTTGTAATGACGCATTGGACAAAACCTGTACCATCTCTAACGATTGCAAACCAAATTTTTCCAACAGATCTAAGATTATAAATCCATCCATTTAGCTGGACTTCTTTTCCTATAAAATCTTTTAATTTATTTATTGATATATTTTTCATTTTTTTACCATGTAGAAAGGATTGAATTTACAACATCTGATGCAATTTTGTTAATGGCAATATTAATTGCCAATTCTCTTGAATCTCCAAATTCATCATCATCATTTTCATCAAGAATCCCGTCGTTATCATTATCTATTCCATCCGAAGATGGGTCATTATTTATACTATAATTTCCAAAACCTGTAAAAGTTTTTTCAATTAAATTTTTTTCATTTTCATTATCAACCCACAAAATTTTTAAAGAGATTGAAAATCGATACTCATCTACCTGCTCGTTACTATCAAAAGTAAAAGGTCCATCGGTAGCACTGGTTATCACTCCCAGAATAGTACTATCACTATTGCTATCATCTGTAATTTTTAAAATATTTTGAATAGCAATTTCTTGCGTTATTTTTGAAGTTAAATTTTCAGAAATCTCAAATTCCGCAGTATCATTTTCTATTAGTGGGATATAAACGTTATTTATATTGGCTGGAATCGATCCTGCCATGGAATAATAACTACATCCAACAAGCATGAAAATTGATAAAGAATTAACTATCTTTTTTAATTTTCTTTTCAATGCCATAATCATTTATTTTTCTATAAAGAGTTCTTTCACTCATATCAAGTGATTTAGCTGCTGCTCTTCTGTTGTTATTAAAATGCTCTAAAGTTCTTATAATCATTTCTTTTTCAAGATCCTTAGTGTTAAAAGCTCCAATCATCTTACCTTTAATAAGATTTTCATTCTCATCAAATATTTCATTATCCTGAATTGCTGAACCAAATGATTGATTAATGCTTCTCGATGAATTTAATTCAGAAAAACTAGATTCTTTCATCATTAATTTTAAATCTTCAATGTCCTGTCTTAAGAAAAGTAGTTGACGTAGAATTAGTTCTCTTTCTGCTTGATCAGGATCTCTGTTTACAACTACAGGTAGAGAGGTATTATTTTCCATAGGCTCAATTTTATCTCCAATCAACTGATTAGCAACCATATCTGCAGTAATTCTTTCACCTTTCTGCAAGATTAAAATACTTTCTACAAAGTTTCTCAATTCTCTTACATTTCCTGGCCAATGATAATCCTGCATTTCTTTAATTGATTCAGGCGTAAAGCCTTTATACTTAATATCATTTGTTCTGCTAAATTGCAATGCAAACCTATCCACTAATAGCCTAATATCATTTGCTCTTTTCCTCAATGGTGGAATATTGATTGTTACGGTTTTCAATCTATAATACAAATCTTGCCTAAACTTCCCTTCTTGGACCAGTTTTGCCAAATCCTTGTTCGTTGCAGCAATAACTCTTACATCTGTTTTCTTTGTTACAGAATCACCCACTCTCATAAACTCACCTGATTCTAAGACTCGAAGAACTTTAACCTGAGTCTCCAATGGCATATCACCAATTTCATCTAAAAAAATTGTTCCCTTATTAGCTGTTTCAAAGTATCCTTTTCTGGAATCTGCAGCATCTGTATAAGCCCCTTTTTTTATGTCCAAAAAGCTCGCTTTCTATGATTCCTTCTGGAATAGCTCCACAATTAACAATTACAAGCTCACTTGATGCACGCTTACTGCCTAAATGTAATGCTTTGCTTACTAATTCTTTTCCAGTTCCTGATTCTCCATTAATTAAAACTGAAATATCTACATTTGCTACTTGGGCAACCATTTCTAAAACCTGATTAATAGCATCGCTTTCTCCAATAATACCTGCTTTTTGTTTAATTAAATCTATATTCATAATATCTCCGTTGATTATAACTTAATTTCTTTTTCTAGTTTGTTCATTTCATCTCTTAGCTTGGCTGCTTTTTCAAATTCTAAATTTTCAGCTGCTTCAAGCATCTCTTCTCTAATCATTTCTACAACAATTTTTTTATCCTCCAGTAAAAACTTGTCCGTCGCAACATCTCTTTTAACTTCAATTTCACTATCTCTGTAAGATTCAGCAACTCTAGTTGATTGCATAATTTCTTCAACTGATTTTTTAACAGTTTTTGGAGTAATGTTGTTTTCTTTATTGAATTTCATTTGAATTTTTCTTCTTCGATCAGTTTCATCAATCAAATATTTCATCGAATCTGTTATTTTATCAGCATATAAAATTACTTTACCTTGCTCATGTCGAGCTGCCCTACCTGCTGTTTGAACCAATGAACTTTTAGATCTAAGAAATCCCTCCTTATCAGCATCTAAAATTGCGACCAATGATACTTCAGGAAGATCTAATCCTTCTCTTAATAGATTGATTCCAACTAAAACATCAAAATCACCTAATCTTAAATCTCTTAAAATTTTAACTCTTTCAATAGTTTTCACTTCTGAATGAAGATATCGAACTCTTAAACCGACAGAACTTAAATACTCGGATAGGTCTTCAGCCATTTTCTTAGTTAATGTAGTAACTAAACATCTTTCATCTTTTGACGACCTAATCTTTATCTCTGAAATAAGATCATCAATTTGACCAGCAGAAGGTCTAATCATCAACTCAGGATCTACCAATCCAGTAGGCCTATTAATTAATTCAGTAATTGCCCCCTGAGATAGTTCTAACTCTCTATGAGATGGAGTTGCAGATGCGTAAATAACTTGATTTTGAAGTGTTGAAAATTCATCTGATTTTAGCGGTCTATTATCATATGCTGAGGGTAATCTAAACCCATAATCAATCAAATTATCTTTACGCTTCCTATCTCCACCATACATAGCCTGGATTTGAGGTAAAGTAACGTGAGACTCATCTATTACAGTTAAAAAATCTTCAGGAAAAAAATCAATCAATGTAAAAGGTCTTTCGCCTTCTTTTCTTCCATCAAAATATCTTGAATAATTTTCAATACCAGAACAATATCCAATCTCTTGGATCATTTCAATATCAAAATTAGTTCTTTGACTAATTCTTTGTTCTTCTAAAAACTTTTCGTTTTCATTAAAGAACTTAGTCCTCTCAATTAAGTCTCTTTTTATCTCTTTAATAACCGAATCATTTTTATCTTTATCAGAAATGAAATGTCTTGCTGGATATAGATAAAATTCATCATGCTCAGAATGTTCTTCTCCTGTTAGAGGATCAAATGATACTATTGATTGAATAATATTGTCAAAAATATCAACTCTGATAGCCTTATCCTCATAGCTGGAAAGATTTCAAAAATATCTCCTAAAATCCTAAAATTACACTCTCTAAAACTTGATCATTTCTTTGATAATAAATATCGACAAGGTATTCAGTTAAGCTAGACCTGCTAATAGAATCATCAAGCTTTAAATGAACCACTTGCTTCTTCCATTCTTTGGGATTACCTAAACCATATATACATGAAACAGAGCTAACAACAATAACATCTTTTCGTTGCAGTAAAGAGCTGGTTGCTTTTAATCTCAGGCGATCAATTTCCTCATTCATAGAGAAATCTTTTTCTATAAATGTATCAGTTACTGGCATATATGATTCAGGCTGATAATAATCGTAATAGCTAATAAAGTATTCAACAGCATTATTTGGAAATAAGTTTTTGAATTCTCCGTAGAGCTGAGCTGCTAAAGTTTTATTATGAGAAATAACTAAAGTCGGCTTTTGAACTTCCTCAATTACCTTTGCAATTGTATATGTTTTTCCTGATCCAGTTACACCAAGCAAAGTCTGATGAGATGCATTTTCCTTCAATCCATCAGATAATTCAGATATAGCTGTTGGCTGGTCTCCTGCTGGAGAAAATTTTGATTCTACTTTAAAGTCTGCCATAATGACCAATAATTTAAATATTATTAACGATAAAGTAAAATAATATGTATGACAATTATGTAGAGTTTTTATTTTATTTTAAGGAAAAATCTTAGATAATCAAGAAGACTAATAAATAGTAAAATAGCGGCAATATTTAATAACACAGGCGTAATATAATATATACTCTGAACCTTAAATGCAAAAATACATAATGCAGCTCCTAAAAAACATACTCCTGTTTTGCCTAAAATATTGGATCCATAAACTGTTTTTAATTTTGGTAAATACCATAATGAAAATATTAAAATTGTTAATTGTCTTAAAAAATAAAAGATCATAAACCAAGTTGAGATTAGACCTTCTTGATTAAAAAGGATTATAAAAGCAAATAGCGTAATTCCATCTGCAATTGGATCAAGTGTCTTGCCAAGCTCTGATTTCTGGTCAAGAATTCTAGCAGCAATTCCATCTAGAAAATCTGATAATAATGATACAAAAAGTATTATTAAGAAATACGATTGCATTCCATGCTTGTAAGTTATAATCATTGGAGCAATAAGAAAAAATCTCAGAATTGTAATTAGATTAGGGACAAGAAATATATCGCTAACTTTGAATAATTTACTCATATAATTCCTTTAAAATTTTTTCCGTGGAGCCAGAATTTTCAGTAACAAAAGTTTTACAATTTTTTGATGAATTATTGTAATTATTTTTATCTAAAAGCCAATTTATTTTTTCAGTAAATAGCTCATAAGAATCGACGGAAAAACCACCTGAAACATCTATTAAACCTTCAGCGTCAGATTTATTAGAATTCAGAAAATTTGAACCAAAAATAACTGGATTTGAAGCAGCTGCGGGCTCAATGATATTATGTATTCCCGATTTAGAAAAGCCTCCTCCAACATAAGTTATAGTACTTTGAGCATATAATTTTGAAAGAAAACCTACTTTATTAACAATAATATACTTTTCTTCAAATTGGTTAAAATTTTGATATTGATTTATTTTTTTGAATGAAAAATCATTATCCTCAAGAACAGAGCAATAGTAATTCAAATAGGAATCATTTACTTCATGAGGAACAATTATCACTTTTTCAAAATGATTAACTAATGGTGAATTAATAAACTTTTCAAAAATAATTTTATTGTCTTCATCCCACATACTTGCAAAAATCAATATATTACCTTCATCTTTTATTGAAGGATCGAGTTTATATTCAACATTTTCTAAATTATTTAATATTCTATCATATCGAGGATTTCCAATTTTATAAATTTCATCATTTGAAATATTCATTTTTATTTGATGATAATCATTATCACTTACACAAAATATCTTATTAAACATTTTCAAAAATATGTTATATGATTTTCTATATCTTGCTGATGTTAAAACTGTTGTAATATTTAACTGATTTGCAGCAAATAAAAAACTTGGCCAAAAATCACTTGAAGTAAAGAATATTTTACTAGGTTTTACTATCCTTAAAGCCCTAAATGATGAAAAAATAAAATCAAATGGTAAATAAATTTTCAAATCAATATTTCTATCATTTACATTTTCAAATCCTGATGGTGAAAAAAAGGAGGTTATAATTCCTATACCTTGATCTCTTTTTTTTATTTGCTCAATTAATGTCTCAACTTGTTGATATTCTCCAAAAGATGCGCAATGAAACCAATAAATCTGTGAAAACTTGTTCGTTGGGAATGATTTGAGTGCTGAAAAAGAATTAAATCTTCCAATTAATCCTTTTCTTATTTTTGTGTTAAAAATTGAAAAAATAATTGATAAAAGTAAAAGTATTGGAAGAGCTAAAAGGTTGTATAAAAATATTAGAACAATCATAATGTTAAAGCCCTACTTACATTGCTATACACTTTTTCGCTATCTATTTCAGTCATACAGTACTGTTCTTTTCTATAACAAGGTCTACTACCATTTTGTGAGCACGGTCTGCACCATAAATCTTTATTTTCAATGACTCTTGAGTCACTTAATGTAACTCTGGCACCTGTTTCTTTGGATGTAGGACCTAAAATCATTGTTACTGGTGTCCCCATTGCTTCAGAAATATGTAAAAGACCAGTATCACTTCCTAAAGTATGCTGCGCATATTTGACTACACCCATTGCCATTCTTAAAGATGTTTTATCTTTTAAGTTTATGATTTTGTCATGTTTAATAATTTTATCACAAATAACATCATTTGTAGATCCAAGAATTACAATTTTTGAATTAAACGAACGAATTAACTTTTTTATTAAATTATTGTAATTGTCAATCGACCATTGCTTTTGACTCCACGCAGCACCTGGAACAATAGCTATATAATTATTTCCAATGTTATTTTCTCTTAAAAACTGTTTAGTTTTTTCTTCCTCAAGTTGATCAATATACAAGTTTGTTTGAGGAAAAGTTTTATCTTGTCCTAATAAGGTATGATACATTTTTATATGACTGAAGCTTTCTTCAAAAAAATTTTGATAACCGTAAAACAATAGGAATCTTCTTAATCTCGGTTTTCTTATTTGCTTAAATAAATTCTTTCTTAAAAAAAGTGATAAAATTCTTGTTCTAAAAACGCTATGAATATCAAAAATTATGTCATAATTATTGCTTCTTAAAAATCTTCCTAATCGAAATAGCTCCTTTAATCCTAATTTTTTGTCAAAAGATATAAGTTTATCAATAATTGGATGTTTTTTTACAAGATCAGAGAATTCCTTCTTGATAAGAAAATGTATCTCACTTTCAGGATATTTTTGTTTTACTGATTCTAGAAATGATGTTGCAAGAACAATATCACCAATTGCACTCATTCTGATGACTAAAATCTTTTTCATGTCTCATTATTAAAAAGTTTATTAGCAAACCAGGATACGGCTATACTTATTTCGTACAAGATTAACATTGGAATAGACATTATAATCAGACTAATTGGATCTGGAGGTGTAATTATCGCAGAAAGAACAACTGTTATAGCAATAGCCTCTCTTCTGTATGTTTTTAAAAATTCTGGATTAATTAATCCAATTGAAGAAAATAAGAAGGATGCGACAGGTAATTCGAAAATTAATCCTGCTCCAATCATCAATGATAGTACAAAACTAAAATAATAATTGATTGAGAAATTATTTTGAATATCAGCTGTTATCATTGATGCAAAAAAATCTAAAGAAAAAGGTAAGATTACCTTATAAGCAAAAACACCTCCCAAAATAAAACAAATAAATGCGGTAAGGATAAGCGGAATTAGTATCTTCTTTTCTTTATCATAAAGGCCTGGAGATAAAAATTTCCAAACTTGAACTGTTATAACTGGAAGAGATAAAATAATTCCTCCAATGATAGCCAAATTCCATTTTAAAAGAAACATACCTTGAATTGTTAAAACCTGAAGGTTTAAATCTGAATTAATTTGAGAAGCAGGTTTTATGAGAATATCTACAAGAAAATTTGCAAAATTGAATGTTAAAACTGACATCAAAAGTATCGAACCTAGCGACTTTAAAATTCTCCATCTTAATTCTTCAAGATGATCTACTATTGACATATCATTATTATTCATTTTTTCCCTTAATTTCATCAACAAGCTCGTATGGTGACTTTGTTTTTATTGAGGCTTTATCAATACCATCTAAAAGAGCTGTTCTTTCCTCATTCCAAAATTGACTTAAAATATCTTTTTCAACTATTGATTTTATTCTTCGATTATATCTTAAAACTTGCTTCTCTTGTATATCTTTATTGTCTTTCATGGATTTGAAGTATGAAGTAATAGCTTGTGAAAAATCTTCAATACCCTCATCCGTTTTACAGCTTGTTTTGAAAATTGGAATTTTCTTTGAGTCTTTTTTAGTTGATGATAAAATATTATTTATAGATTTTACTAATAGATTAGAATCTTTTCTATCTGACTTATTAACAACAAATACATCAGCTAGTTCTAAAATCCCAGCTTTTAGAAGTTGAATTTCATCTCCAGATTCAGGAACAAAAACTAAAGTAGTCAAATCAGTGATTTCAGACACACTGTACTCAGATTGTCCTACTCCAACAGTTTCTATAAAAATTATATCTTTTCCACTAAACGCTAAAATATCACTAAAATCTTCTGCTAGCTCAGTTACTCCGCCAAGCTCTGCTCGAGATCCCATACTCCTTACAAAAACATTATCATCATTTACAGCATTATTGATTCTTACTCTGTCTCCTAAAAAAGAGCCTCCAGTAATTGGGCTTGAAGGATCAATTGCAATTACTCCTACCGATAAATTTTCTTTCCTAATCAGTGGAATAAGCTTGTTCATTAGTGAACTTTTTCCAGCACCAGGAGGACCTGTAATTCCAATCTTTAATGATTTATGAGACTCCTTGAAGATTATTTGAGACACTTCTTTTCTTGAAAAAACTCTAGTTTCAATACCAGTCATTAACTCAGAGATGGAAATAAAATCATTTTTTCTGGCTTTATCTGCAATTTCTTTCAAATTCTTTGACGACATAGCGTAATTTAAAGGATAAAACTTAAAACCATAATCAAATTAGAAAATTATTGACATCTATTTCTTAAAAGAATAAGTTGCAATCACATTTTATGGATAGACATAAACAACAAATTAAAAGAGACAGACAAGACTTAAAGAGAAGAGCTATTAACTCTCAAAACAAGTCAAGGATGCGTACACTTATTAAAAATGTATTATCTTCTGACTCTAAAAAAGCTGCTGATGAATATTATTCAAGTGCAGTTTCATTCATTGATAAAATGGCTAGCAAAAATATTATTCATAAAAATAATGCTGCTAGACAAAAATCTAAGATTACTAATCATTTAAATTCTTTAAAATAAAGAATTACTTATCGTGACCCTGATAGTTTGGGGCTTCCTTGATAATACTTACTTCGTGAGGGTGACTTTCTTTAACTCCTGCAGATGAAATTTCAATAAATTTTTTATTTTCATATAATGACTTTAGATCTTTGGCGCCACAATAGCCCATTGAAGATTTTAAACCTCCAATTAATTGGAAAATTGTATTATTAACTGGACCTCTAAATGGAACCATTCCTTCGATTCCTTCTGGAACCAATTTTAATTCATCTTTTTCTTGTTGAAAATATCTTTCACCGCCCCCTTCTTTCATTGCAGCTAGTGAACCCATACCTCTATAAGACTTATATCTTCTTCCTTCATAAACAATAGTCTCTCCTGGACTTTCATCCATTCCTGCAAGCATACCTCCAAGCATTACTACATTTGCACCAGCAGCCAAAGATTTTGCAATATCTCCGCTATACCTAATACCACCGTCTGCAATAATAGGTATTTTGTTTTTAATCCCAACTTGAGCACAGTCCATAACAGCTGATAACTGTGGTACTCCAACTCCAGCAATGATTCTTGTAGTGCAACTAGAACCTGCGCCAATGCCAATTTTTACACAATCTGCACCAGCTTTTATCAAATCTTCTGTTGCTTCAGGGGTTGCTACATTTCCCGCAATTAAATCTAAATTTGGAAATTCTTTTTTTACTTCTTTAACTAATTTTAAAACAAATTCAGAGTGACCATGTGCTGTATCAACAACAATTGCATCTACTCCTACTTTTATGAGTGCTTTAATCCTTTCGTGCCAATCGTCTCTGACACTTATGGCAGCTGCAACTCTCAATCTTCCATTTTTATCTTTAGTAGAAAAAGGAAATTCCTCTTTCTTAGTTAAATCTTTAACAGTAATTAAACCATCAAGATTATTTTGCTTATCAACAACTAACAATCTTTCAATTCTGTGTTTTTGAAGAATCTTTTTAGCATCTTCGTTGCTTGTATCAGAGTCAACTGTAATTAAATTTTTTGAAGTCATTCTATCTTTAACAAGAGTATTAAGATCTGATTCAAAACGAATATCTCTTTTTGTAATAATTCCTACTAATTTACCTTTTGATAAAACAGGTAAACCTCCAATAGAATATTGTTCCATTAGTTGTTTTGCATCTCGTACAGTCTTTTCTTCATCTAAAGTAATAGGATTTCTAATCATACCACTTTCATATCTTTTCACCTTATCTACCATTAAAGCTTGATCTTCAATACTTAAATTTTTGTGAATAACACCGATACCTCCTTGTCTTGCCAAGGCAATTGCCATATCAGATTCAGTGACTGTATCCATAGCTGCACTCATTATAGGAATATTTAAAGTAATATTTCTTGTAAGATTAGTAGCACAATCCACTTCTTTCGGTAAAACAGAGGATCTTCTAGGAACTAATAAAACATCATCAAATGTTAATTTCTTTTCAACGTTATTTGACATAAATATCTCCGGGCGTAATTAGTGGAATGGCTTGTGTAACCAACTTTTTAGAACAAAAAGCTTTGACTAAGGTCAACATTGGACAATTTAACAAAAAAGATAAAAAAAACCAGGATATTATTAAGCCTGATCAAACCTTAGAAAATCATACTTTCTTTTAGAGGAAAAATAGTAATACATATTAAAAAAGATAAAGTATGAAAGCCCAATAAATGCAAACCAAAATTCCTTAGTGGCAATGAAAATAAACATTATCAAAGGAAGATATTTTTGCGCGTAAATAATTAATTTTTTTGATTTAAATACTAAAGAAAAAATTAAAAAAGGTAGGAATACTGCAGAACTTGTAGCGAGAATAGGTTCATTTGAGTTTACTGATAACAATAAAACAATAACCGTTAAAGATAGAGCTAAAAATATACTGAAATAACTATCTGATCTGTAAATAACATATAGAATGACATTCATCAAAAAAAATGCAATCATCATTTTTCCAAAAAAGATGATATCAATCAAAGAGAATAAAGCTAAAAAAAGTAGGAAGTTTGTTTGAAAATCAGACTTTACTGTCCTGAAAGGACCAAAAGTATCAAATCTTTTCATTAGCCAAAGAAATAATAAAGTATGAAAAAGAATATTTGCTATACCAATCCAGTCTTCTTTAATCATCGAAAAGACATAATTTGTGTTCAAATTAATTTCCATTGATCTGAAAATAGCAATATCAAAACTCTTAACTAAGTAGTGCTGATATGCAAACATACACCACATTGGAAAAAACATTTCTAATCTGTCTATAAATTCTTTATCAAAAGATTTAAAAATGTTTTGCAGAAAATTAAACTGATTTGAATCTTCTGGAAAAAGTCTTCTTATCATTTAATTTATATCCATCCAATTGAGTATAAGAAAACAAGGAAAATAAGTACTGGACAAATATATCTTACAGTGAAACTAAATGCAGACTTAAATCCTTTTGATTTCACAATTCCATTACCAAAATATATAGAATTTGATTCACCAATTAATAAATTTCTAATAACCTCATCAATGCCCCATACATATCCAGCAAAAACTGCTAAGAAAAATCCTCCAAAAGGTAATAGAAGATTTGATGCTAAATAATCAGCAATATCAAAAAATGTAAAGGCTTTATCTTGTAAGTTAAAAGTATAGTCAGAAAGAACATTGAATGACAATGCACATGGAATAGCTGCCAAGATATACTAAACCAGCCATCATTAATACTGCTTTCTTTCTAGACATTTTCCTCTCATCTACTAAATAAGCAACGCTTACCTCTAATATTGAAATTCCAGATGTAACTGCAGCGATAGAGAGCAATAAAAAGAATAAGAATGCAAATATATACCCTCCAACTAAGTTTGATAATAATGGTGGTAGTACATGAAACACTAGACCTGGTCCAGCTGTAGGATCATAACCAGATGAAAATACTACAGTGAATATTGCTACACCTGCTAAAATAGCAATGACAGTATCTAAAAATGCAACTAAATAAGATGCATTAACAATATCGTCTTTATCAGATAAATAACTTCCGTATGTCATCATTGCTCCCATACCTAAACTCAAAGTAAAAAAAGCATGTCCTAAAGCTAGAAGGAATGTCTGGCCATTAATCTTGGACCAATCTGGCTGAAATAAGAATGATACACCTTTATTTGCATCTGGGAGAATTAATCCTTGGACAACCAATATCATCAAAATAAATAACAATATTGGCATAAGAAACTTACTTGCTTTTTCAAGACCTGCCCTTACTCCTGATAAAAGAATAAAGACAACAATAGATAAAAATAAAGTATGGTATCCTAAAACCCATAAAGGACTACTATTTCTTAAATTAAAAAAATCTCCTGCAGTTGAAGGATTTGCAAATGCTGGAGTATTAAAAGTCCCTACTAACGCTTCATATGTATAAGCCAAAGACCATCCACCAACAACACTATAAAATGATAAAATGGTAAAACTTGCTAAGACACCCAACGCACCTACATATTTCCAAAAAGGATTATTTGTAAGCGTTTTAAATGCTCCTACTGGATTTTTTTTAGTAGTTCTTCCTAACAGTATTTCAATGTTAAGAATTGGTAAACCAATTAAAACAATACAAATTAAATAAATAAATAGGAACGCAGCTCCCCCATTTTCTCCAGCTATATATGGAAATTTCCAAATATTTCCAAGACCAACAGCTGAACCTGCAGCTGCTAAAATGAAACTAGCTTTTGAACTCCATTGCTCTCTATTATTTTCCATCAATATCTCCTGTCTCTGATTGTGGATCATTTTCTTTAACTATTTTATCAAAATCATCTAGATGTGCCTCAACAACAGAATCTAGAATTCCATAAAAATACAATCCAATTGCTATCCAAGCAAAACGATTTCTCTCTCTTAAATAATAATCTTGAGATTTGTCATAACTCTCATTGTAGTCTTTGTATTTTTTTCTATTTTCGTTAAAACTATATAAAGAAAAAAGTTCAGCAGCAATTAAAGTATATCCCTTGATTTTTTGGTCATTGTATAACTGCCCTACACCGGGAAAAATCAACGACTTTTTTAATGCTACATTAGGATCTTTTGCTTGTTCTTCTGCAGTTCTAAAATCAATCTTCTGCTGAGAGAAACATAGAGAAATTAGAATCATCCCTATGAAAATATTTTTTATTACCCTAAGCATTCTACTTCAACGTTTGCTCCCATGGGTAAACCTGCAACTTGAATTGTTGATCTAGCAGGAAATGGTTCATTTAGCCTTTTTTCAATTTCAGCATTAACCAATGGAGTAATTGACAAATCTGTTAAAAAAACTAAAAATTTTCTAACATCATTTAGAGATTTTCCATTATCCGATAAAACAGCTTCAAGATTATCAAAAACTTGTATAACCTCTTCCTCGACACTATTATTGTTCAAAGTACCATTTTCAGGGTCAATCGGAATCTGTCCTGAGGTTATCCATCCTCCAGAAGATAATTTTCTAAACATTGAGTATGGCCCAACAGGATTTGGTGATTTAAATTTTGACATAATTACTCCTCGATTTTACATAAACTTAATGTTGCAAGTCCAATTTCATCATTCATTTTTCGATGAGTTTCATCTCTAAAATCATGAATAATGAATTCTCCAACTGCAGCTACTTCCATTTCAAATAAGTGCCCCCCAAATACCTCCATATCATGGGTTCCTAGGGTAATGTGAGCATGTAAGAATGGTTTACCATCTTTCAATGCTACATTTCCTTGAAATGATAATAACTCTAATATTTCATCAAATTTTCTATGAATATAATCTTTTGTATTAATATCGTATGCTCCAATATCAATATTTTTGACTGCTCCAATACCTGCTAATTGTCCTGAATGAATATTATTTTCAATACAAAAGTTGGTTAATGTTTCCATAACTTTTTCACCCTTCTCAACATAAACGATGAATGAATTATTTAATTTTTGAAATTGCATTATATTTCCTCCAAAATACTTAAAATTATTTTTTCAACAACTGCTTTTAAATCATCTGCATTCGTATGAGGTATTCCAGCCATAGCAAAATCCTCTCTACCTCCGCCTCCGCCTTGAAGTTCTAATGCAATAGATTTTACCAAATCTCCAGCTTTTAAATTTTTAGCAATTAAGTCATCAGAGACGCCAACAGATATTGTTGTTTTATTTTCAATTTCAGTAAATAAAAATATTATTCCTGAGTCTATCTTATTTTTAATTTTTTTATTCAAGCTTTTTAAATCTGAAGCGATTCCTAGCTCAACTTTGCTAAAAAATAAATCAGTTCCATTAATTTCCTTTATTGGTTTACTTGCTATTAAATCAACATTTACACTATCAAGTAAAATGGATTGACTTTGCTTTTCTTCTACTTTCTTCTGCTCTGCTTCTTTTTGTAATCCTAGTTCTTCTGATTTTTCCTTTAAATACAAATCAACTTGATTATGAGTAATAGCGTTTATTCTTCGAATTCCAGATGATATTGCTTTATCATGCTTAATTTTAAATTTATTAATTTTACCTGTACTTGAAACATGGGTTCCTCCACATAATTCTTTAGAAAACTCACCCATTGTAACTACCCTAACTTGGTCTCCATACTTTTCACCAAACAATGCAGTAGCACCCTCTTTTTTAGCCTCTTCCAAACTTTTAATACTTGTTTCAACTGTGATATCTTCATCTATTTTCTGGTTTACAATTAACTCAATAGATTCTAATTCCTTTGAAGAAATTTTATTTGGATGGGTAATATCAAACCTTAAATATTCTGGATGAACTAAAGATCCTGCCTGATTTACATGGTTACCTAAAACATCTTTTAACGATTGATGAAGTAAGTGGGTTGCTGTATGATTCACTTTAATATTATTTCTTCTATCAACGTCTATCATGCAATCTACAGAAAGATTGTCACCAATATTGCCATTTGTTAGTGTGCATATATGTAAAACATAATCTCCATTTTTTTGGGTATCATTGACTCTAGCTGAAAAGTCATCATTCCTAATTATACCTGTGTCGCCAATTTGACCTCCAGATTCGGAATAAAAAGGTGTATTTTCTAGAATGATTATTATGTCTTCTCCGCTTTCAGCGTGATTTATAATTTTTGAAGAAATACTTTCATTTTCATAACCAACAAAAATCGAATGGCTGCTTTTAGTTTCTAAGTTCCATTTTAAATCAAGATTATCCATTTCAAATTTTTGACCAGATTTAGCTAACTCTTTTTGATTTTTCATTTCAACATCAAAACCATCTATATCAACAGTCATCTTTCTTTCTTCAGCCATAAGCTGAGTTAAATCAAGTGGAAATCCATAAGTATCATATAGCTTAAATGCATCTTTCCCATGTATTTCTGATCCAGATGTACTGCTTACAATTTTTTCAAACTGAATAACTCCATTTTCAAGCGTTCGCAAGAATGACTGTTCTTCTGAAAGAATAGTTTGCTCAATATATTCTTGTTTTTCTTTTAGCTCTGGATAATGAGAAGACATTGTCGAAACCACTGAATCAACCAATTTGTATAAAATCGGTTCTTTAATTTCTAAATTCATAGCAAATTTTGAACCTCTTCTCAAAACTCTTCTCACAACATAACCTCTACCATCATTTGATGGAACAACTCCATCAGCAATTGCAAATGACAGCATTCTTATATGATCACAAATAACATTATATGAAACCTCAAAATCTTGATATTTTTTGTTTGAAAAATTTTCTAAATCTTCAATCGTTTTTGAAAACAAATCAGTTTTATAATTTGAATCTTTGTTTTGCAATACTGAACAAATTCTTTCAAGTCCTGCACCAGTGTCTACATGTTTTTTTGGCAAATCCTCCATAGTTCCATCTTTGAGGCGATTAAATTGAATAAATACAAGATTCCATAATTCCCAATACTCTGAAGAATTATTAACCAGCTCAGCTTGTTGATCTCCTGGATTATTTCCAACATAGTAATGAATTTCAGAACATGGACCACATGGTCCAGTTTCAGCCATTTCCCAAAAATTATCCTTTGCACCAGAACGAATAATTCGATTTGGATCTATATCTGTTTGATTTTTCCATAAGTCGAAAGCTTCGTCGTCTTCTTCAAAAACAGTAACCCATAATCTGGATTTATCTAGTTTCCAAACTTTTGTAAACAATTCCCATGACCATTCAATTGCTTCTTTTTTGTAATAATCACCGAATGACCAATTGCCAAGCATCTCAAAAAAAGTATGGTGAAATCCATCTCTTCCGACTTCTTCCAAATCATTATGCTTTCCGCTAACCCTAATGCATTTTTGACTATTTGCTACTCGTAAATCTTTAGGTTCTTCTGTATTCAAGAAAATTGCTTTGAACTGATTCATTCCAGCATTTGTAAATAGCAAGGACTTATCTCCAATTGGAAGAACCGGTGCACTCGGTACACGAGCATGACTTTTGCTTTCAAAAAAGCTGATAAATGATTCTCTAATTTGTGAACTTTTCATCGATAAAATTGTTTCATATGAATCTAAACAAATAATATATTCAATGGATGAGAAATAATCTATTAGTAACTATTTTATTTTTAGCTTCCAGTTCTATTATTCTATCTCAAGATTTAAGAATTAAAAATTTGCAAATTGAATCAAAAAATAACGGTACAGTTATCCAGCTTGATTCAAACAAGAAAGTAAATCTTGAAAATGTTACTGCTTGGTATTCTTCAGAATGGTTCTACATGACGATATATGATGCTAATGCAGATAGCTTGTCTTTAGCTAACTACAAAAATGATTCTTTAAAAAATATTGAAGTTTCAAATAGCGATGAATCTACTCAAATTGCTGTTCAATTATTTTCAGAGATTGAATCTTTTGAAATAAATACTCCGAACAGAAAAACTTTGCAATTTTTCCTGAGAAACAGTCAATTAGTTGCCAAAAATAGTATTTCTGTGGAAGATGAAATTGATATTGTTCAAACAGAAGAAAAAACTCCAAAAGAAAAAGATATAATCTATGAAAAAGAGCAACCAAGAAATGCTAATAATAAATTGATAGTCATTGCTGGCTTGATTGTTTCTGCTATAGATATTACAAACTCAACATCTTTTTCAGCTGGAGCATTAATAGCAATAATTGCGAATTTCTTATAAACTAAAGCTTAAGAAATTTGTCAGTGTATTCAAGTAGCTTATTTTTAATACCTTCTTCATAAATTGAATGTCCTGCATCAGGAATAATATGTAAATCTGCTTCTGGCCATGCTTTATGTAAATCCCAAGCTTGAACAACAGGACAAATTATATCATATCTTCCATGAACTATGACTGCTGGAATATGTCTTATTTTATCAACATTCTCGATTAAATAATTTTCAGTTGGAAGCCAACAATTATTCATAAAATAATGGCATTCAATTCTAGCAAACGCTTCAGCAAATTTTGCATCACCAAAATCAGATATAAAATCATCATCTAAGATGAGCCTAACAGAACTTCCCTCCCATGTGCTCCAGGCTTTTGCTGCTTCAATTTTCTTTTTATGATCATCGCCAGTTAAAATTTCATAATATGCGCTTAATAAATTATCTCTTTTATGTTCAGGAATTGGTGCTAAATAAGATTCCCATTTATCTGGATAGATGTTGCTTGCCCCATATTGATAAAACCAATCAATTTCTTTCTTACGAACTAAAAAAATACCTCTTAAAATTAAACCTTTGCACGCATTTGGATGTTTTTGACTATATGCCAAAGACAAAGTGCTTCCCCAACTTCCCCCAAAGACTACCCATTGATCAATTTGAAGATGGCCTCTTATCTTTTCTATGTCTGCCACCAAATCCCATGTAGTATTCTCTTCAAGTTCTGCAAAAGGAGTGCTTTTACCGCAACCTCTTTGGTCAAACATAATTATTCTCCACTCATCTGGATTAAAATATTGTCTATAAGTAGAACTAATTCCACCTCCAGGTCCTCCATGTAGAAAAATGACCGGTTTGCCATTTTTATTACCTGACTCTTCAACAAAAATTGTATGTAATTCAGATACTTTTAGATTGAAAGAATTGAACACTTTTGCTTTAGGATATAATTGCATTTTTTAATTTAATAAAAAATTTTTTTTAATATGAATAAAGTTCTTGATGAATGTTCTAAAATGCGTAATTTTACCTCGATTTTATTGTTATGAAAATTGGAATTTTAAAAGAACACAAATCTGGAGAAAAAAGAGTAGCCATCGTGCCATCTACTGTTTCTGCATTATCTAAAAAAGGATATGAATTTTTTCTGGTATCTGATTCAGGATTATTATCAAACTATTCCGATAATGACTACATAGAAGCTGGTGCTAAAATTGTTAGTCAAAACGAAGTTTTTGATTGTGATATCATTTGTAAAGTAAATGCACCATCAGATGAAGAGGTTTCACTTTTAAAATCAGGGACACTTTTTATATCATTATTACAGACAATTAAAGAAATTGATTGTGTTAGAAAATTAGCAGATAAAAAAGTGTCTGCATTTTCTTTAAACTTGCTTCCTAGAACTACTTTAGCACAAAAGATGGATGTGCTTAGTTCTCAAGCTAACATTGCAGGTTATAAAGCAGTTTTAATTGGTTCAAATCATATTGGAAAATATATGCCACTTTTAATGACTGCTGCTGGAACAATTTCTCCTGCAAGAACTTTAGTAATAGGTGCTGGAGTTGCTGGATTACAAGCTATTGCAACTGCCAAAAGATTGGGATCTCAAGTAGAAGCATTTGATGTAAGACCTGAAGTAAAAGAACAGGTTGAGAGCTTGGGTGCAAAATTCATCGAAGTTGATAGCGATTCTGATGATGGTGTTGGTTCTGGCGGTTATGCATCAGAAACCAGCGATGAATACAAAGCAAAACAGCAAGAACTAATGAAAGAAAGAGTTGGAAAGTCAGATATAGTTATTACAACTGCATTGATTCCAAATAGACCTGCACCGATGTTAATACCTAAAAGTATGGTTGAAACTATGGCGCCTGGTTCAGTTATTATGGATTTAGCTTCTGAAAATGGTGGTAATTGTGAGTTAACTCAAGAAAATGAAATCGTTAATCACAATGGTGTGCTAATTGATGGTAATTCAAACTTACCAAGCACTATGGCATATCACTCTAGCCAACTTTTCTCAAAAAATATTGAGGCTATCATTGATCACTGCCATTCAGAAGAAGGATTTAAACTTGATAAAGAAGACGAGATAATTGATGGAATGCTATTTATTGAAAATGGTGAAGTCCGACATCAACCAACGAAGGAGTCAATGTAATGCAAATTGATATTGTTAGCTTAATTACTATTTTTATTCTTGCAGTATTTGTTGGGAATGAAATTATAAACAAAGTTCCACCTACATTACACACACCTTTAATGTCTGGTTCAAATGCTATTTCAGGAATTGCTATTGTGGGTGCAATTCTAGCGATATTAGCAGATGCAGGTGATGCAAGTAAATATATTGGTTTAGCTGCTTTAATTTGTGCTACTATTAATGTTGTTGGTGGCTTTCTTGTTACAGATAGAATGTTAAAAATGTTTAAAAAGAAGTAAAAAATGGAAGCTATTCAAATAACAAACATCCTTTATTTAATTTCTGCAGTAGCCTTTATTTTAGGTATCAAAAGATTATCTCATCCTAAGACTGCTAGAAGCGGAAACCTTTTATCCTCATTAGGAATGTTAATAGCTATTATTGCTACCTTAACATATCCAGGAAAAAAATTTGACTTTACCTTAATACTTGCTGGAGTGGTATCGGAGCAGTTATTGGAGCAATCTTTGCAACTAGAGTTCAAATGACTGAAATGCCTCAAATGGTTGCTATTTTTAATGGCCTTGGTGGAGCAGCATCTGCTTTTGTTGCATCTTCAGAATTTTTATCATCACCAAATAGTCCATTTATCATTGTATGCTTAAGTGTTTTCATTGGATCATTGACTTTTACTGGTAGTTTTGTTGCATTCGGAAAACTTCAAGGATTTATATCAGGAAGAGCTGTTACATTTAAAGGTCAACAAGCTATCAATGCTGTGATTGCTCTGCTTTCAGTTTCCTTAATACTTGCACCTGGTTTATTTTTTGATTCATCAATGTACAGTGGTTATTTAAATGCATTCTTTGTTATTATTGTTCTTGCATTAATTCTTGGTGTTGGACTTACAATTCCTATTGGTGGTGCAGATATGCCAGTTGTTATCTCACTTCTGAACTCATATTCTGGAATTGCTGCGGCAGCTACAGGATTTTTAATTAGTAACAATGCCCTTATTATTAGCGGATCCCTTGTTGGAGCTTCAGGGCTGATTTTAACAAACATTATGTGTAAAGGAATGAATCGTTCTCTTGCAAACGTAATATTTGGTGCAGTTGGAGCTGAGTCTGAAGGCGGAAGCTCAGATGGAAAAGAAATGAATATTAAGAGCTATTCAACAACTGAAGCGGCTATGATTTTAGATGCTGCAGAAAAAATTATTATTGTTCCAGGATATGGACTTGCAGTTGCTCAAGCACAACACGTTGCTAGAGAAGTAGCCGAATCTCTTGAAGCTATGGGTAAAACAGTATTGTATGCAATTCACCCAGTCGCTGGAAGAATGCCTGGACATATGAATGTTTTACTTGCTGAGGCCAATGTTTCTTATGATGTTTTGAAAGATTTAGATGAAATTAATCCAGAATTTGAGGATTGTGATGTTGCACTTATTCTTGGTGCAAATGATGTAGTAAATCCTGCAGCTAGACACGATCAATCTAGTCCTATTTATGGTATGCCTATTTTAAATGTAGACAAATCAAGAACGGTAATTATTAATAAAAGAAGTATGAATCCAGGTTTTGCTGGAGTGCAAAATGAATTATTTGGATATGACAATTCTATTATGGTTTTTGGTGATGCAAAAGACATGCTAAATGATTTACTTAAAGAAGTAAAAGAATTATAAACTTCTTTTATTTTTTTTTCTATATTAAATCATGTCAAAATCAACTCTCTATGATATCGCAAATGAATTTGAAAAATCTTTAGACAACTTATTAGATCATGATGATTCAGATTTAATAAATGAAATAGAATCAATCGAGGGAGAATTCAAATTAAAATCAGCTAACGTAGCAAAATATATCCGAAATCTTGAACATTTGGCTTTAGGTATTAAAGAGATAGAGAGCAATCAAAAACATCGTAGAAACTCTTTGGAAAAGAAAATTGCAAGATTAAAAGATTATCTTCGCATTAATTTTGAAAAAACAAATACAGATAGAATTGAGAGCGATGATATAGTTATTGCTATTATAAAAATCCTGAAAAGTACATATTGTGATGAAGAAAAAATACCTGAAGAATTCTTTCAAGTAAAAGAAACTAAATTATTGAACAAAGATAAATTAAAAGAGTCACTAAAGAATGGTGAGATATCCCAGGATGCGAACTATTCAAGAAAAGAGAATTAGCATCAAATAAATTATTATGAAATTTTTAGCAAAATATAGGATGTATTTTTAAGAGTCTCTATTTTACTTCTTATAGTTCTATCAGTTACAAATAATGACTTCAGAGCCTATACTCTTGAAATAACTACAATTTGAGTCTTACAAATGAGTATTTTAGGCTTTGTACTGGTTGTTTTTGGTTCATTTGGTAGAATTTGGGCTTCATTATATATTGAAGGTAATAAAACAAAAATCTTATTACTGCTGGACCTTTTTCAATGGTAAGAAATCCATTATACTTTTAGTTTAATAATGTTGATAGGTTTTAGTTTAGCATTAAAAGCTATTTATCTTCCTTTAGCTCTCTATTGATTTTTGTATATTTCACATACCAACTATTGCTAATGAAGAAAGAAAATTAGAAAAATCATGGAGATAAATTTGAAAGTTATATGAAATCTATTTCCAAGTTTAAATTTCCAAAAATTTTTTTAATAAAAAAGACCAAAACGGGGAAAAAAAGTTTTGGGTTTAAAATTAAAAATAAATGGTGTTTTTTATTGAAGTAATTTTTATTTTTTTATATCCCTTTATTGAATAAATTTTTTTTTAAATTTTAAAATTCCCTTTTCTAAACATATTTAATTAGACCTTCGTTTTTTTATTTTAAACTTTTAAAATTTTTTGGTTATCATTTTTCCTTTTAAATAAAAAAATTTTTTCTACCAACTCAACCCAAAATAACTTCAAGAATTTTTATAAAATGAAAATTGAAAGAATAATGAAAAAAATTAAAATCGGAAAATTTTTTATAAAATTTTTCCTTTTTGTTTTAAAGGAATTTTTTTAATTCTTTTATTATTTTTCCCAATCAAAAATTTGGATACTTTTTTTCATTTTAGAAAAAAATCAATTGTTCCTGCTTTTCCTTAACTTTTTGAATAAAAATTTAACCAAAAAAAAAAATTTATTTCCCCTTTTTTTTTTTTAACCACCCAAATTTTTTTTTGACATTTAAGGGGTTTTGGTTTTTTTTTTAATAATTTTCAAATTCCCAAGGAATTTTTCCTTTTTTGGCCTTTACCCCCTTTAATTACTTCTTTAAATTTTTTTCCCCCTATTTTGGGGTTATTTTTTAATTAAACTTTTTGCAACTTTTTTTTGGGGTCAAACTTTTAAAAAAAAAGGGAATAAATTTAAAACGTTTAAAAAAATTTTAAAATTCAGGCTTTTTTTTTAAAAATATTTATGATTTTCTTGATCTAAACTAATATCTTTTTTTAAAAAACCCATTCATTTTTAACCCTTCGGAAAAACATCTTTATTCTTAGAACCTGGGATTTTTAACTTTTTTTCTAGAAACCCTCTAAAAGAAAAACCAAGCGCCCAAACCCAAAAAGAAAAAAAATTGGAATTATAGCTCGATCGGGAGTATCAGATTTTAATGAAAAAAGTAAAAGTAAAGGGAAGTTATCAATTGTATTGAAAACTGAATTAAATTTTAATCGTTTTTCAGTTTATTCATTAAGCACCGAGCATTCGAGCATTTAATTTATCCCCCTTGCCCAGAAGCACTTTTTTGAATAAAACTTCTGTTTTCTACATGTTTATGAATTTCCCGCAACTCAAAAAAATGAGCCCGGAATATTTTTTTAAACAAATGCTTTAGAATGCTCCCCAGAAAATATTTCCCGCTTGACCTGGTACCCTTTAAGTTTTTTAATGGCAACCTCAGTTTGACTTGACCCAATTTCATCCCATAATGGTAGTTGCCATACATGTTCTCCGGTATTACGGAAGAAATTTTTTAATGTTTTCTACTAGTGTTTCATTATTGCTCAACCCCTATATGACCAAGAGTAAAAACCCAAAGCCCCTTTAATGTTGCAAAATCAGCAAAACTCGGGGTAAATGTTTCTTGCAATGCCAAAGCATCGGCAAGAATTAATTTTACCTTCTGCACCCAGTTTTTAAAAAATTTAAATTTTTCCATTGTATGCAGTTAGAATATCCCCAGGTTTATAGGCTGAGTTTTTTTTAAATATTAGGGTTGGGAAGGCAATAGCTACAAGGTTCATCTTGGGTTTTAATTCAGCTTTTTGGCATTCATCACTCCAAATAAAACCCGCCAACCCGCACATACCCAAATTTCTTTTTGGTCCATTTTTAAAAACCATTTTTAAATGAAACTCCTCCTGAAAAAATTTTTAAAAAACCTTTTCCAAAAGCAATATCTTTTCACTTTTTTTTCCCCCAAAAATATTCCTTTAATAAATAAATTTTGGGAGGTTCATTTTTTGCCTTTTTTTTCCCCGGCAAAACCCCACCCCATCTTAAAAAAAATTTTTCCCATCAAAAACTTAACTTTCATATTACCTTTTTTGCCAACTTCTTTTGCAAAATTTGCTAACCTTGTTGGAGTAGTCACATTTCCAGGATGATTGCCAAGATCTCTTGAATCACAAACAGCACTTGCAATAATTGCACCTTTTTTTGCTGCATCTTGATTACAAGCATCAACCATGGTAATGCTCTTCAAATGATACTCTCCTCTTTCATCCGTGAAATAATCTAAAAATCTATAACTTGAAAGGATCAAACCTTCTGCAAATGCCTGACAAAAATATTCACCCTCATCTGTTACAGGACACTCAACTGCAATATCACTGTATTTATGCTGTAAAGCATAACCCACAACTTCCCCAGCTGCTCTTCTAAAATTTTCTGCTGTTTTATCAGATGAATCACCTAGACCGTAATAAACTATTCTTGAATTATTATCGATTTCAAAAACAAGATCTCCAACTTTTCCTGTTTTATTTTGAGATTTGAACAATTCTGCTAAATCTTTATCCATTTTATCTGAAAATGTAGGTACAGCAACCATGCCATAATTTTCATCAACTAAATCTTTATGATTTTTTAAAAAGTTCAATTTTTTTATATGTGCCATTTTTTTTCCTTACAAACTTAGATTATGTTTAAAACTTACTAGCTTTCCATTCTCATCTTTAATCACTGCAACAAATGTTATATCGGCTGTGCATGCTAGTCTTTTTCCGTGATCTTTACTTTCTGCAAATGCTTTAACTTGAACTTTGACTGACGTATTTCCAGCATCGATAATTGTTGATTTACATTTTACCCAATCACCAAGGTAAACTGGTTCTTTAAATTCTACTTTGTCCAAAGCCCTAGTCACAGAGCCCCAAGCGTCGGTTTCTTCTAGAAATTCAGATGCTGCTTTAGCAGCAGCTAAGTCAAGCCATGAAAGCATATATCCACCGAAAAGCGTACCTGCAGTATTGATATGAGTAGGTTGTACTAATTCTGAAAATTCTGAAACTTTATTCACGAGGATAATTTATAAAAAATTGTGACTTTTTCAGTACTTTATTTCAAAAAATAATTAAAACTGTTCTTCTTCTGTTGAGCCATCCATAGCGCTCGTTGAAGGGTCTCCAACAATACAATTATTCACTGCATCAAAGTAGCCTGTACCAACCTCTTGCTGATGTGCAGAAAAAGTATATCCCTTATCATGATCTGCAAATTCTTTCTCTTGTAATTCTACATAAGCAGTCATGCCAGATTTGACATAATTTTTTGTCAAATCAAACATACCATGCCACATTGAGTGAATTCCCGCAAGAGTTATAAATTGGAATTTATAACCCATTGCACCAAGTTCTCTTTGGAACTTAGCTATTGTAGCATCATCAAGATTCTTTTTCCAATTAAATGATGGAGAACAATTATAAGCTAACATTAATTCAGGATGATCTTTCTTAATTGATTCAGCAAATAGTTTTGCTTCTTCAAGATTAGGCTTTCCTGTTTCACACCATAATAAATCAGAATATGGAGCGTATGAAAGACCTCTTGAAATTGCTTGTTGAATACCTGACTTGACTCTATAAAAACCTTCAGATGTCCTTTCTCCAGTAACAAACTCAGCATCTCTCTCATCAATGTCAGAAGTAAGTAATTCGGCTGCATTAGCATCCGTTCTAGCAACTAATAGGGTTGGAACATTTGAAACATCTGCAGCCAATCTAGCTGCAACAAGCTTATTTATTGCTTCTTGTGTTGGTACAAGGACTTTACCGCCCATGTGACCACATTTTTTTACGCTTGCTAGCTGATCTTCAAAATGTACTCCAGCAGCTCCAGCTTTAATCATTGCTTTCATAAGTTCAAAAGCGTTTAACACTCCACCAAAACCAGCTTCTGCATCAGCTACAATGGGTGTAAAAAAGTCAAATTTTGGCTTACCATTAGAGTTCATCCATTCAATTTGGTCTGCTCTTTTAAAAGAACTGTTTATTCTTTTTACTAAAGAAGGGACAGAATCAACTGGATACAAAGATTGATCTGGATACATTGCCTCAGCGCTATTATTATCTGCTGCTACTTGCCATCCGGATACATAAATTGCTTTTGCACCAGCCTTTACTCCCTGCACTGCCTGCCCCCCAGTTAAAGTTCCTAGACAATGAACATAATCTTCTTTATGAAGCATATTCCAAAGCTTTTCAGCTCCAATTCTTGCTAAAGTATATTCAGGTTGAAGAGAACCTCTTAGCTTAACAACCTCCTCTGCTGAATATGGCCTTTTTACATAGGCCCACCTTTCATTCATCTCCCAGTCATTTTTTAATTCTAATACTTGTTCATTTAAATTCATTATAATTCCTCGTATGCTTTAGTGGTTAAAAATTCTTCTACATTATCAGACAAAGTGATTTCTTCAAAAATTGATTTCGCTAAATTGAATTTTCCATTTTCAAACTTTTCGATACCAACTTCATTTTTAACATTCAATAATTCTTCATCTAAATATTGCTTAAATAATTGTTTATCAACTATTTTTCCATTATCAAGCCTATTTTTATGCTTAATCCATTGCCAGATTGAGGTTCTAGAAATCTCTGCAGTTGCAGCATCTTCCATTAAACCATAAATGGCTACGCAACCCAAACCATTAATCCAAGCTTCAATATATTTTAGTGAAATTCTTATGTTTGATCTAAGACATTCTTCTGAACTAACTCCATTACATCCTTCCAATAATTGTTCAGCAGTAATTTTTTTATCTGAAATAAAATCTAATTGGTTAGTTTGAAAAGTATCAAATTTATCTTTGAAAATTTCGTTTACATAATCAGCTAACCCAGGGTGTGCAATCCATGTTCCATCGTGCCCATTATTTATTTCAAATAATTTGTCTTCATTTACTTTCTGTAAAATCTTTCTATTCTCATCATGATCTTTTGACGGAACAAAAGCTGCCATTCCCCCCATAGCAAAAGCACCTCTTTTGTGACAAGTATTTACGAGTAATGTAGAATAGCTGGTTAAAAATGGTTGATTCATTGTAATAATGCTTCTGTCAGGTAATAATTTTTCAGGATAAGATTGTAATGTCTTGATAAAACTGAAGATATAATCCCACCTTCCACAATTCAAACCAATTATATGGTCTTTGAGGTAATATAATATTTCTTCCATTTGAAAAACTGCTGGTAAAGTTTCAATAAGACATGTCACTCTGACTGTTCCCCTTTTTAATTTTAGCTCGTCCTCACAAAATGAGATGATATCATTCCACAATTTAGCCTCATGATAGGACTGTAATTTTGGAATATAAAAATATGGACCTGATCCAAATGCTTCTAAAGCTTTATGATTGTGATATAAGTACATTACAAAATCAACTAAAGCCCCATATAATGATACTCCATTGCATGAAATATGCTTTTCTTTAAGATGTAATCCTCTGACTCTACACATAAGAATTGCAGGATTTGAACGTAAATTATATTTTTTTAAGGTTACCCTGTGCTGAAAAGAAATTGTCCTGTGAGCAGCATCTCGCATGTTAATTAATCCATTTTGAATGTTTTCCCAAGAAGGAGAAAGAGAATCTTCAAAATCTGCCATGAAAACATTAACATTAGAATTAAGAGCATTGATAATCATTTTGCGATCAACAGGTCCAGTAATTTCTACTCTTCTATCTTTAAGATTGTTTGGAATTGGCCTCACAGACCATTCAGAGTTTCTAATATCTTCTGTTTTTGGATCAAAACTTGGTAAAATTCCACCGTCAACGTTATTTTGATATTCAACTCTATCATCAATAAGATTATCAACTCTATCGTTGAACTTGAGATGTACTTTTTCTAAAAAATTTAATGCATCTTCAGAAAAAATTTCAGAACCTGAACTAGAAATTTCTTTCGAAAAGTTTAAAATGATTTCCCCCCTTAAAAATGAAATTAAACCTAGTGATATTTAGAAAAAATTACAATTTTTAAATCAAAGATTTTTAGCTATTGCTTCGCCTTCTTTGATATCTACTTTAGAAAATACATAAGCACCTAAAATAAATAATATCATTATTGATAATAATCCAAATCTAGCAGCTTTGATTTCATCTTCAACTATATTACTTAATACTAGAGTAACTGAACCCATAAGAACCGGGCCAAATACTGCAGCGAATTTTCCTAACATGTTGTAGAAGCCATAAAACTCAGCAGATTTTTTCTCAGGGATAATTCTTGAATACAAACTTCTACTAATTGTTTGAATTCCTCCTTGAAAACAACCAATCAATAATGCCACAATATAAAAGTGAGTAATACTTTCAACAAAATATCCAGCAAATAGAATGATACAATAACCAAGAATTCCCATATAGATACCATTCTTTAGGCCTATGAAATTTGCGATTTTTATATAAATTAATGTGGCAAAAAAAGCTACAAGTTGAATCATTACCAGCGCACCCATAATAGATGCTTGATCAAAACCTAAGGTAAAAGCAAAATTTGCTGCCATTCGTACTACAGTATCAACTCCGTCAATATATAACCAATAAGCTAAAAGAAATGTAGCAACTACTTTAAGTTTTTTTAAATCATTGAATGTATTTCTGAATTGGATCAAACCGTTTATTATAGAATCAGATACACTTTCGCTCTCATGATATTTTGGCTCATCAACAAATAGAATTAAAGGAAGTGAGAAAAGTGCCCACCAAACTCCAACAGAAATAAATGCATATTTTGTTGCTTCAACTGCATCAACTAAACCGAAAGAAGCAGGATAAGATATCATTAAAAAATTAATAATAATTAAAACACCACCTCCAAGATATCCTAATGAAAAACCTAAAGCAGAAACATCATCTACATTTTCTTCATTTGAAACAGATGGAAGTAGCGAGTCGTAAAAAATATTTGCCCCAGAAAATCCAATTGTAGAAAAGATGTAAACCATTAAAGCGATTGGCCACATTCCTTGAGCAATAAATCCCAAGCCTAAAGTCATTACAATTCCTAAAAAAGCAAAGAAAATTAGAAATTTTTTCTTAAAACTACCCCTATCAGCAATTGCGCCTAAAATTGGTGCAAGCAAAGCAACTATTAATGAAGCAACTGAATTACCTAACCCTAAATAAAATGTACTGACAGATAAGTTATCTGGATTTGACCAGTATTGTGAAAAGAAAATTGGAAAAAAACCAGCCATAACAGTGGTTGCAAAAGCTGAATTTGCCCAATCGTAAAGAGCCCAACTATAAATTTGTTTTTTATTCATTAGCCTTTTCTTAATGAAAACTTAATGGTTATCCCTTTTAAATCAAATGATTCCCTAAGCTGATTATGTAGATATCTTAAGTATTGAATAGATATCAGTTTAGGATAATTGCTAAATAGTGCAAAAATTGGAGGAGATTGTTGTACTTGTTCAACAAATTTAATTTTAATTGATTTACCTTGCGTAGCTGGAGGAGGATAATTTCTTACAGCTTTTTCTATCCAAACATTCAATTCCTTTGTGGATAACTTATCTCTCTGTTTTGTAAAAATTTCCCATGCAATTTCTAAAATATTTGAAACTCTTCTTTTAGTTAGCGCAGAAACAAAAAGTATAGGATAATGCTGGAGATCTTTGAACTCCATATACATGTCTTCTTTATACAACTCAGCAGAAACATTTGTTCCAGAAGCTAAATCCCATTTATTAACAAGAATAACCATCCTCTTGCCTTTTTTAATAACCTCTTTGGCAATAGTTTTTTCTTGTTTAGTAAATCCTTTTTCAGCATCAACTACAAGCAAAACAAGATCAGATCTTAAAAGCGAATCCATAGCTCTCAAGGAACTATAAAATTCAATATCTGAATCAACTTTACTTTTCTTCCTAAGACCAGCTGTATCAACAATTTTAATATCTTTTCCATGCCATTTAATGATTGTATCAACTGAATCTCTGGTAGTTCCTGCTATATCAGACACAATTGCCTGTTCTCTTTGAATTAAAGCATTTAATAATGAAGATTTACCAACATTTGGCATTCCTACTATAGTGATAGAACAATCAGTATTATCATCAGATTGTGAGATAGAATTAAAATCAATTAATTCAAACAAATTATCAAGCATATCTCCAACCCCAGCACCATTCAAGGCTGATATTGGAATTGGATTTTCAAAACCAATATCAAAAAATTGATCTTTTCTTAAATTATGTTCTGGAGTATCACACTTATTGACTCCCATTACAAATTTCTTTCCAGATTTTCTGACAAGCTTAGATAAAAATTGATCGTTAGGATTTAGCCCATCTTTTCCATCGACAAGAAAAATAATTCCATCACACTCATTTAATGCAGCTGAAATTTGTTCTTTAATTTTTTCATTAAATACATCTTCATTTGAGCTTACATATCCTCCAGTATCAATAATATTAAACTCTTGTGATAACCATTCTGCTGAAGAGTAAACTCGATCTCGAGTTACGCCTTCCATTTGGTCAACAATAGACGTTCTTTTACCTGAAAGCTTATTAAAAAGCGTTGATTTACCGACATTAGGTCTTCCCACAATTGCAATTTTTGGTTTTTTTGCCATTTGAGAAGATTATACGACTTCGAAAACTGTTCTGCTATAAAATTATTTTACTAAAAAAATGAACAATTCTGTCCAGAGAATAAATGTAACAATCAATGAATATTGGAAAGGAACTCTTCTTTTTGAAATTTTTGGATTAGACATTCTAACAAAGTAATGCCAAAGTCTAAAAGCAACATAGAGCCACGCTAAAACAAGGTTTAACATTGTAACATGATCAACAGTATAAGCGAATAAACAGTATACTAGAAAAGGCAAAGGAGCTTCAAAAAGATTTTTGTATAGCTCTCTTGAAGCTTGAATATTTAAAGGAATTTCTTGCCATCCTGGCATATACTTTAACCATCGTGAGTCAAGTTCTTTACTAATGATAGACTTTCTAAGTTGAAGCGCATTAACAACAGTATGAATGTGCATAATCAAGATTATGGGAAAAATAGGAAATAAAATAAGAATTGGATTCAAACTATTGTCCGAGATAAACTCTTAAAGGTTCACTTCTTGTCTTATGAGCTAATCTTCGAATAGCTTTTTCTTTTATCTGCCTTACGCGCTCTCTAGTTAAACTAAATTGTTCTCCAATTTCATTTAAAGTAAAAGATCTATCTCGATTAATTCCAAAATACATTTCAATTACAGAACGCTCTCTTTCTGTTAAAGTGCTAAGCGCAGAAGCAATTTCTTCTTTCATAGAAGTATCCATTACATTGTTGTCAGGATCTTTTTCTTGTTCATCTTCAATGACATTTATTAAAGAACTATCCTCTCCTTCTGCAAAAGGAGCATCAAGAGAACTATGTCTTCTTGAATATTGAAGCGCATTGAACACTTCTTCAGTTTTTACGTCAAGCTGATGACTAATTTCTTCAACTTTTGGAGGACGACCCATTTCAGCTTCAAGCTTTTCAGCAGCTTTGGTAATCTTAGTAATTGTACCAACTCTGTTTAATGGCAACCTAATAAGCCTACCTTGTTCTGCTAATGCTTGAAGAATAGCCTGCCTAATCCACCAAACAGCATAAGAGATAAATTTAAAACCTCTAGAAGGGTCAAATCTTTTTGCAGCTTTGATCAGTCCAAGATTTCCTTCATTTATAATATCTGACAATGACAAGCCATTCCCTTGATATTTTTTAGCAACTGAGACAACAAATCTTAGGTTTGCTTCAACCAATTCTTTCATTGCTTTTTATCGCCCTTAGCAATTAAACTGCTAGTTCAACTTCTCTATCTGGAGATAATGGTTCATATTGTGAAATTTCAGATAAATACATACTGATTGTTCCACTAGATACCTTGATCTTTTAATTCTTTCATCTGCTCTACCTAGAGCATTTTTTCTTTTTTCCTCAGCATCTAACTCTTTCTGCACTTCAACAGCATGTGCGTCAGGACCCATATTTTCTAAATTCTGAAGTTCTTTTGATAGTTTTTTTGAGATTTTTTTAGCAGTCAATTGAGTAATCCTTTTGATAAAATATTAAAGTATTTCACAGCCCAAAATTTACCAAATTTTAAAAATTTTCCAAGGTATTTATTCAGTCAAATTTAATAAGGCTTCTTGCAAAGAAGAATATTTGAACTGATAATTACTTTCTAAGGTTCTAGAAGGCTTAGTTTTTGGACCATAAAGAAACATTTCACTCATATTTCCAAAAATAAATTTTATAAGGAATTTGGGTAAGAAAATTACCCATGAAATAATACTTTTTTTATGCTTTAAAATTGATTTAAAAAATGTATCATGAGTTGTGAGTTCTGATCCAACTAAATTAAATGCTCCAACTAAATTATTGTCTAAGGAATGATTAATAAATCCGACAATATCATCAGCATGTACCCAAGGGAAATAATGATTTTTATTGCCTGGTACAGGTAAAGAGAGCAACAAATTCAATGATAACAAATTGATGATTTTCTTTTGAAGAACAACTCCAATTCTTAACTGAATAATATCAATATCTTCAAAAACTTTAAATATATCTGAATTGCTTTCATTTTCAACACATACCTTTGCTAAAAAAGTATTACCTGATTCAGAATTTTCATCAACAGAAAAATTATAATTAGCACTTTCTTTGGCATAAATTCCAACAGCAGATGCATTAATAAATTTTTGAGGGATTATTTCATTTTTTACGCAAAAATCAAAGAGCATTTTGGTTGAATCGATTCTACTATTTAAAATTTTACTTTTTACTGATTTGGTCCATAATTGGTCAACTTTTTCTCCATTAAGCTTTATCAAAATATTTGTATCACTTAAAAAAGAAGGGTTGATTGTTGACCAATCAATCACATTAACATTATTTGAGAATGTATTTTTATGTTTGTGCAGATTTCTTGTTAAAACACAAACATTATGACCTTTGTTAGCTAATGAAGAGACAATCTTTTTGCCAAGAAAACCAGTACCGCCCGCAACAATTATTTTCATTTTTTATTGAGTGATGACATAACAGATTTTACTTTAGCTTGTGTTGATGGACTAAACCAGTTATCAATTAAGATTTGATAATCAAAATCTGTTTCACGCATTAACGATTGTTTTAACCTTACAAAAGGTTCCCCAGCGCTGATATAAAATTCTGCTAATTTTTTTGCTTTTACTAATGCCTGAGATGTGGCCTTCTTTTTTCCAGAAAATCTGTTTCCAACCATTTCATTTATTAACCCTTTATTTAAGGCTTCTTTGGGTGTGTACATTTTACACTGAGTTGCAACTTCGAAGAGATTATCTCTACTAATAGAGTGCGATATAATTGAAAGCATATCTGGAGGGAGATCTATTCCAATTGCCATTTCATTTAAACCCATTCTATGCATACCGTGCATTCCATACCTATAATCTGATGCAAGAGCTAGCAAACATCCCCCAGCAATAGCATGACCACCTACAATACTAATAACTGGCCCAGGAAAATCCCTGCAAGCCCTAAGAGCTCTCCAAGAGTATTGAAAATTAAAGCAACCTCATTAGGTTCTTTAGCATTTGATAAATCTTTAAGATTTAGCCCTGCACTAAAAACCTTATCATTCCCTAAAATAATTACTGCTTTACAATTACTATAATCAAGCTCTTTTATAAGTTTCTTTGCTCTTTCAACGCTTAGGAGATTTGGACCTTTTTCTCCCATTTCTATAATTTTAATATCATTTTCAACAGATATATTCATTTTTCATTCCCCCTGAAACTCTTTTTTAATTTCATCAAATACTTGTACACTTTTTTGGTTTGAAAAGTCAAAGCAAACCATTGTCATATTACATGATATAGCACATTCATCATCATTTTCCATAAATAGACCATACTCATAATCAAAACTTTTACCACCAATTCGAGAAATTTTCAACCCAACAGTTAAATTTTTTGGGTGTTTGATTTGCTTTAAAAAATTAAAAGTCATTGATGCAACAATGAATGGAAATTTATCAGTATCATATGGAAAAAGACCAATATCGTGAGCGTGCCTAACTCTTGCATCTTCGAAATATGCAACGGCTGTACCATGATTAATATGTCCAAGCATATCCTCATCATACCATCTGGTTTCCATGTTATAAAATCTAGAAAATTGCTCTTTTTTCATTAATCAATTAAAAATTTTGGATTATCTATAGGAAAAATACATTCTTCTTTTTTTCCAAACCAGCTATATCTTCTTTTTGCTATCAAGTTATAGATGAAATCTGCAAAAAAAGTTGGGACCAAATAAAATAAATATCTTAAAGGACTTTTAAGCTCTCTTAAAATTACAAAAGCTGCATATGATTTAGAAAAAACCTCTTCATCTTTTTTAACAATTACAGAATTCATGTCCCTGCAAAAACTTTTTATTGATAGTAGATCTTGCATAATTTGATTGCAAAGGACTAAAATACAAAATATCACTTTTGTCCATTTTGATTAAGGCATTAATTGCAGACGAACAAACAAAACAAACTCCGTCATAATATATTACTATTTTGGATTTCATTATAAAATATAGGGTATGATAAAAGCTGTTTTTTCTTTGTAAGATTTATGCTCTTCAAACCTCGAAAGAGATTTATCAATTTTAATCATATTAGGAATCCACACAGCTATTATAAATAATGTTAAAATCAATGTTGGTAACCACCATAAAGGTGTTTCGATTACCATTATAACGAAACTAAGATATATTAATAATTCACCAAAATAATTTGGATGTCTACATTGCTTCCAAAAACCATCAGTTATTAGACCAGATTGATATTTTAGATAAATGAATTTTTGCATATCCGAAGCAAAATGATAGAAACACTCCAATTGAAAAAGTACATATAGCTAAAACAATGATTTCTAAAGAAGCTTGATGTCCTGAAGAAGTAATTATGTACGCAGGTGCCCAATATAAAACCAAACCAATTAAAATCAATAAAGCGTAAGGAATTCCAACTTTACTTTCCCAGGTTTTATCAGGAAAAATATAACTTTTTGAAACCCACATAATACCATAAGAACCATGCAAGCAAAAATAAACCCATGCAGTAAGATTATCAGCCTGGTTATAATAGTAAATTAGATAGAGCACCAAAAGCCATGTCACACCCTTGGCAAAATCAATCATATATTTCTGTTTAATTCGCATAGAAAAAAAATGGAATGAATAAAATAATCAACATTATTATAATTGTTAGTAAAGACTTCTTGTAATACAAAGCTAATTCTTTTTTATCTTTCATTTTTATCAGCCTTCCAATCTAACATACCCCCATCTACATTGACTGCAGTAAAATTATTTTCATTTAAAATGTCTTTTCCAAACCCTGATCTGTTTCCACTTCTGCATACAACATAAATAGTATTTTCTTTATAATCGTTTAACTCATCAATCCTATCTTCCAACTCATTTATTGGAATTAAAATGGAGCCATTAATGTGTCCAAGTGGACCATAATACTCTTCTTCTGTTCTTACATCCAACACAACAGTTTTTATTATCAAGAATTTTATCTTGAAATTCATGCATGCTTATAACATCAACTTTTTTTGAGCAACAATTCATAGAAAAAGTTACTACAAAAAATAATAGGATTAATTTACTTTTCTTCATCTTGCTTTTTTCTCAAATATCGTTTGATGGTTAAAAAATTAAAGATTGTTCCAAAAATGACAAGTAATGTCATTAATATGATTGTTCCTTTCATGTTATGGCGCAACCCAACTTACATTAATTTTTTCTTTATCTAAAAATGAACTTGCATCTCTGATGTCCGCTATACTTCAGCTTTAAAAAATCAATTTCATAAAAATGACATCTAATTATTACAAAGTTATTATAGCCAGATAAGGAGTCTTGGTCAGTTGGATCTTTGAATTGAACATTATCTGGAATATTAGGATGATATTCTTCTAAGATATCTGAAGGATTATAAGGTCCCATATAACATCTTTTGGATGAAGGAGTTACATTGTCCCATCTTTGCTTTGTAATAGAATTTTTATGAAAAATTTCCACAGTTCCTTTAAACCTTAATTGAATCTTTTTTTCAGATGAATAGAATAAAGCTGAGAATTCATTATTTTTTTCTAACTGTTTAATCTTTGGACTTCTTAAATCTGAATGACAATCAAAGTAATTTTCTTCTAATGAAAAATCTCTTAATACTACGGTTCTCAAACTAGGCATTTTCTCGTCGACAGTAGCTAGAGAGAATGTTCTATATGGATGTGCAGAATTTTTTTAAAGCTTCAGACATCAAGCTCTCAATTTTTTCGTAAATCTCTTTGAATTCCTTTTTCAACATTATTCCTAAAATATTTGAGTTTTAAATAATTTTTATCCTATATTGTCTTGAATTTAACAAAAATGAGGTATATAACATGTTTATAAACTTAATTGGAATGTCACCAGACACACTAACTGGTTTTACATTCTTCGTAGTTAATATGGCTTTGATTGCTGCTGCTTTATTCTTTTGGATGGAGCGTGACAATGTAAATCCAAAATGGAAAACATCATTAACTGTATCATTTTTAGTATGTTTTATTGCTGCTATTCACTACATCTACATGAGAAATGCAGGTGGTACTGAAGTTGTTGCAATTAGATACATTGATTGGTTAATTACTGTGCCATTACTAATGGTTGAACTTTATATTGTTCTTCTTGCGGTAACTAACGTAAGCGCAGGAGTTTTCCACAGACTTCTTGGTTTTCTCAACACTAATGCTTGTTTTCGGGTATTTAGGAGAATCAGGTGCAGTTGCTGCTATTAACTCAACTACTGGTTTTGTTGGTGGTATGCTTTTCTGGGGTCTATGCCTTAGAGAACTATGGTCAGGTGAAGCTGCTGAAGCTAACGCTGGATCAAAAAATGCTGCAGGTCACTATGCGTATGATAGTCTAAAGAAAATTGTAACATTTGGTTGGATTATTTACCCAGCTGGTTACGCTTTAGGTTATTTTGGTGGCGGAGTAAATATGGACGTTGTAAACCAAGTTTACAACTTAGCTGATTTTGTAAATAAAATTCTACCAGGTGTCATTGTATGGGCAGCTGCTAGAATGGATACAAAATAATCAATTCATTTTACTAGAAAAAAAGGCCTTCAATTGAAGGCCTTTTTTTTTATTCAAACAAATCACTCAATCGATTTTTAATTATAGCTTGTTTAGCCATAACTGATAAAGACATTACTGCTAAATTCAGTAATGAGAATCTTCTATCTTTTGTATACCCCTTTTTATATCTAAAATAAATTTGCTGTGCAATAACAGCGATCTTGAAAAGTCCAAAAACATAGTAAAACACTGGATTAGTGATATTTTTTCCAGATTCCTTTTCATATAATTCCAAAATACCCTCTCTAGTTGGATTGCCATCAAGAGTTGTTGCACTTAATTGAAACAACTTGAGCTCTGGTAAATCATTTTTATCTACCCAATAGCCAAGAGTAGTTCCCAAATCCATGAAAGGATCACCTATTGTGGCCATCTCCCAATCAAGGACTGCGGTTATTTTTGAATGATTATCTTTATCAAGTACCAGGTTATCATATTTAAAATCATTGTGCACAATAGACCCTTGAACTTCTACAGGTTGGTTTTCATGAAGCCAAGATGCTATAAATTCCATATTTGCTATAGAATCAGTTTTTGAATGATTGTATCTCTTTATCCAACCTTCAACCTGTCTTTTAACATAGCCATTAATATTTCCAAGCTCATTTAAATTAGCTTGATCTATATCAACATTATGTAGCTCTACCAATGTAGAAACTAAAGATTTGGATACATTTTGAATTACCTCTTTACCTGGAGAATCTTTTTGCTGGAGATTTGGCCTAATTATATAACCCTTCACTCGCTCCATTAAATAAAAAGGTGCTCCAATTATTTCATTGTTATCACAATAAAGATAAACATCGGGAACTTTTAAGAATTGAGATTTAAGATTTTTTAATACATTGTACTCTCTAAACATATCATGGCCACCCTGTAAGCTCTTTGCACCAAATGGCGGTCTTCGTAAAACAAACTCCTGTGATGATGATTTGAGAAAATAAGTTAAGTTGGAATATCCGCTAGGAAATTGTTTAATTGATAAATCATCAGCATTAATATTATTTTCTGATAAGTAAGTTTTAAGTGTTTCTAGTGCAAATTCTTCTCCATCTCGTATTTCTCTAGGAGAATCCATTGAAAAATTTGGGGTTTTATTTTTTTGAATGAATCGTGATAGCAAATAGTAGAATTTAAGCTTTAGAGGAACTCTCAAAACTTTCTAATCCTATTTAAGATATTTTTTCATTATTTCTTTGGCTACTCTTGACTTATGAACCTCATCAGCACCGTCATAAATTCTAGCTGACCTTTCATGCCTATACAATGAAGCAAGTGGAGTATCATCAGTCATACCAAGAGCACCATGCACCTGAACAGCTCTATCAAGAACATTTTGAAGAACTTGTGCTACATAAAATTTAATCGTTGAAATTTCAACCTTAGAAGCGTACGCACCTTCATTATCAATTTTTTTAGCAGCATCAAGAACCATTAAACGAGAAGCATTAATTTCTGCTCTTGATTCTGCAATCCAATTTTGAATAGTTTGCTTCATCGCCAAAGGTTTTCCAGGAGCAAGTTCCCTTGAAGCTGCTCTTTGACACATCATATCAAAAGCTTTTTCACATTCTCCAATCCATCTCATACAATGATGAATTCTTCCAGGTCCAAGTCTTTCTTGAGCAATTTTAAACCCAGCTCCAACAGGACCTAAAACATTTTCTTCAGGAACAATGCAATTATCGTAAATAATTTCTGCATGTGCATTCCAACCATCTCCCTCATCTCCCATTACTGAAATATTTCTAATAAATTTGAAACCCTTTGTCTTTGTTGGAACAATAATTTGAGATGCTCTCATGTAAGGATTTTCATGATCTGGATCTGTAATTACCATTACAATAGCAAAATCAGCACCATCTGCAGAAGATGTAAACCATTTATGTCCGTTTATAACATAGTTTGAACCATCTTTTACTGCAGTTGTACCCATTATTACTGGATTAGAACCAGCAAATTCAGGTTCAGTCATTGAAAAACAACTTCTTACTTTTCCCTCAACTAAAGGTTTTAAAAATGTTTCTTTTTGATAATCAGTGCCATGCTCAATAAGAATTTCCATATTACCAGCATCAGGCGCTTGACAATTGAATACATAAAGACCATAAAATGTTTTACCAAGAATTTCATAGATTTGACCAAGTTGATGAAGGCTTAATCCCAATCCTCCATGCTCTTTTGAAATTTGAGGAGCAAATAACCCCATCTCTCTTACTTTATTTCGTTTTTCTTCAAGAAATGGTAAGTGATCAGCAAATTTATGATTGATATTAAAATCGTCTTCATGAACAACCATTTCATTATCAATAAAGTTTTGAATTTTTGATTTTATTTCTTCAAATTTTTCATTTGGTAAAGCCATAATTTCCCTAAATGTATGTTTCTAAATATTTTGGTATTAAACTACGATTAAATGCATCCAATGTAAAAGTATCATTTTCTTTCTTGAACAATGTAATGGAGGCATTTTTAATCTTAAAATTTAATTTCATGATTTCATCGACTGTCAATGGATGGCATTCAGCATAAACTCCAGTGATAGCACCACCAGATGACACAACCATTGTATTTCTATTTTCATTCATTAATGAGGATACTTTACTTTTTGCCAATCGAACTCTTTCTCTAAAATTATCATAACTTTCAAAACCTTTTTCAGATAAATCAAGCTCACTATGAATCCATTTTTTTGCAATAATATTAAAATATTCTAAAAATTTTCGTTTACGCTTCCAAAAAGGAACAGCATTAAAAATTTCCTTAATATTTTTATCTGTGTTTAACATTTTAGGAATGAAATGCTGAGCAATTTCCATCAACTGATTTTCAGCAAACTCATCAATAATTAATGGATTACTTAAATCTCCCCCATATCCTTTATTTATGCCATCAAAAGTTTGTTGATGTCTTTTTAATGGACCAATAATTGTTTGATCAAAAGATATATTATTTTTCAATAATTTTTTTCCAAGAGCAATTGATTGCTTAACCCCTTTTTTACTCAAATTATCGTAGTTTTTTTCACCAAAGGACGCTTGTCCATGTCTAATTAAATATAGATTAGTAATATTCCCCTCCTTGATACTACTCGTAGATTAAAAATACTTGCTCTGCTACACAGGCTGGCTTTTCATTATCTTTAAGCTCTACCGTAACTTCAACAGTCAATTTTGCACCATTTTTAATCTCTTTAAACTCTTTTAAAACAACCCTTCCTCTCACAAAGCTTTTTACAGGAACAGGCGCAGTAAATCGAACACGATTTAATCCATAGTTTACACCCATTTTAGCTGATTTGATAGCATAGGTTTCCTCTAAAAACTTTGGAAGTAAAGATAGAACTAAGAAACCATGAGCGATTGTAGATTTGAAAGGAGATAATAATTTAGCTCTTACAGGAGCAGTATGAATCCACTGTTCATCTCCTGTTACTTTTCCAAATTTAGATATTTGAGATTGTGAAATTTGATGCCATTTGCTTACTCCAAGCTCAGATCCAACAAAACTTTTTACTTCTTCTAGGTTTTTTAAGGTCTTCATTAAGAAAAGTTAGCAGAATGACTAGTTTCTAACAATATTAAACTTTTTAAAATAAAAACGCATCCAAGCAAAAGAAATAATTGCAGCAATTAAAATTGCGAATATTTGAGAAAACCAAACCCACTCAATTGGCTTTCCTATAAAATAAAAGTAATAAGATAAAGGAGCTGTTAAAATAATTACACGAGTAATTGTTGTAATAAGCAGTGGCATTCCTTGGCCTAAAGCTTGACATACTCTTGAACAAATAACACTTATTCCAACAGCTGGATAAGCTAATATGATAATTTTTAAATAAGTTACTCCAATATCAATAACTAAGGGGTTTGAACTAAAAATAGGTAAAATATTACTAGCTAAAACAAAAAAGAGTATTACACTAATTGTTGTGATTAATACCGCTCTATTTATTCCATAGTAAACTACTGATAAAAGTTTATCAAATTCTTTTGCGCCATAAAACATTCCTACTATAGTTGTTAAACTGATAGCTATTCCTAAAATTGGCATAAATAATAACATATCAAGTCTTGAAACTATTTGATAGGCAGCTACAGCTTCTGTTGAATAATTTACAAGAATCTTATTCATCACTACTTGTCCAAATGAAATAATAAGCATGGAAAGTGAAGATGGAATACCAATTTGAAAGATTTTTGACATTATGTGATAATTAGGGTTTAAATCCTTAACATGAAATGATATAAAAGTTGATTTTTTCACAAAAATGATAAATAAGTACGCCAAAACCATTACAATCTGACTTATTATTGTTGCAAAAGCTGCTCCTCTTACACCATACTCAAAAGTAAAAATAAGAATTGGATCAAGAATTAGGTTTAAAACAGTTCCAATTAACCCAATAATCATTGGAATTTTTGTTTCGCCCTCTCCTGCTAGAATAGCTCTAAAAAACATTGAAAAAATAACTAATCCAAGACCAAATGTAAGAATTCTTAAATAAGAATAAGCTATTGTTAAAATTTCTCCCTCAGCCCCTAAAATAGATAGTAGCCCTTCTCCATAAATCACTCCAAGAATAGTTAAGATAATAGTACTTAAAAAACCGATTAATAATGTTTGTGAAGCAGTTTTTTCGGCATTATTCTTATCTTTTTGACCAATATATTGAGCTATTGTAGCAGTCGCTCCAGTTCCGATTCCCACTCCAAGACCTATTATAATAAAAAATAAAGGACTGACAAATGCTACTGCTGTAACCTCATCTGCGCCAAGCCATCCAATAAACATAATATCTACTACATTAAATAATGTTTGCACCATCATTCCTGCAATAATTGGCAAAGCCATTTTCCACATAGATTTATAAGGATTTGCTAAAAAATCTTTTAGGCGAGATTCTTTTTCCATTAAGTCTCAAAAAGATATAAATATTTCTTATATCCTTTTTCTTCCATTTCTTTAACGGGAATGAATTTTAAGGCAGCAGAATTAATACAGTAACGTAATCCTGTAGGATTTGGTCCATCATTAAAAACATGACCTAAATGAGAATCTCCTTGCTTACTTTTTACTTCTGTTCGAGGAAGAATTAACTCATAATCCTGCTCAAATTTTACGTTTTTTTCCTCAATTGGTTGATAAAATGAAGGCCATCCAGAATTTGAGTCATATTTATGAATTGAGGCAAATAAAGCTTCTCCAGAAACAATATCAACATAGATTCCAGGTTCTTTATGATCCCAATATTCATTATCAAAAGCAGGTTCTGTACCACAATCTTGGGTAACATAGTACTGCATATCGGTTAATTTTGATTTTTTCTCTTCCATAAGTTCTTCCGTTGTTTGCGCATTGATACTAATAGATAATAATAGTAAAAATATGATTTTTCTTGTCATTTTCATCGAAAAGTAAGTTAATAATAGTAAAGATTTTTTGTTTGGTTTTTTTCATTTATAGTGATACCTTGAAAATAATTGATAACTCTGTGTCTAAAGACACGGAAAAAACTAACTGATAATAATAAAAAAGAGGTATAAATAATGAAACTTAACAAAGCAAGTTTTCAATATATGTTTGCCTTACTTTTTTCTGTTGCAACGCTTTTTGCTCAGAACATTACAGGAACCGTTAGCGGTGATGATGGTAGTGCTCTAGCTGGAGCTAATGTAGCAGTCGAAGGTACTGATTCTGGTGCTTCATCTAATCAAGATGGATCATTCAGTATTTCAGGCCTAAGCGATGGTACATACACCGTTACTGCATCCTACATTGGATATGAAGATGCAAGTGCTGTTGTTACTATCAGCGGTGGTCAGGCTAGCAGTGTAAACCTAACTCTTGATAGAGGTGATATTAGACTTAATCAAGTAGTAGTTTCTGCATCTTTGAAAAAAGAATTAGTTACTGAAGCACCTGCAAGTGTTACAGTTTTTGGTGGAGAAGAACTCGAAGCTAGAAGCGCAACTACAATTACAGATGTTATCGGAAACCAAGCAGGTGTTGAGTACCAGAAAACTGGTCTTGAATCTTCTAATCTTACTTTAAGAGGATTTAATGGCCCATTTTCAGGTGCAATTCACGCTGTTGTTGACAATAGATGGACAAGAGCGCCTGTTGTTAATGCACAATTACTTCAATTCTTTGCACCAGATGATTCTGATGTAGACAGAGTTGAGTTAGTGCGTGGTCCAGCATCTCCGATGTATGGTCCTGACACACAACAAGGTGTTATTTCCCTATTTACAAAATCACCATTTAACCAAGGCAACAGAGTTGCTTTAACTGTTGGTGATAGAAATTTCATGAAAATTTATGGTCGTGTTGCTCATCAGTGGGGCGCTAGAGCTGCTACTAGAGTATCATTTAGCCATAGATCTTTTGACGACTGGGAATCAAATATGCCAAGAACTTTAGCTGAAGCTAGAGCTCAAGGTCATGATTATTTTGAACCAGAATTAATTAGAAGAGGTCTACAAACTACTACATATCCGTTTATCGATTATTCAGGTGGTGGATACAACGATCCTGTTGAAGGTTCTCCAAATACTGCTACAGCTGATGAGCCTTTCTCACCAGAAGCAACTGTATTAGAAACAAGAACAGATATTCGTCCTGACCTTAAATCCAACATAACAATTAACACTAGAATGGCAAATTTATCTGCTATCGAAATGACTGGTGTTGGAAGACAGTTTGCTGATGATGTTGGTTTAAATCAATTTCAAATATCTTACTTTAGACAAGATGTCTTAGGTGGAGATCTTTACTTAAACTTCTTTACGAATATTAATGACCAAAAAACTACTTACAGTTTAGTTAACGGTAATATAGTATATGATGAGTCATCAAATCGTGCTTTCCAAATGCAGCACACTGTTCCTATGAAGAATGGTCAAACTGTAATTTGGGGACTAGATTATCTTGATAGAACTCCTGAAACAAAGGGTACTATTAATGGTAAAAACGAAGATGATGACAATTTTGATAATCTTGGTGTTTACTATTCTTATGAGAAGAAATTTGGTGACAAATTTAAATTTGTTGGTACAGGTAGATATGATCAAAATAACTACTTAGATGCTATTGGAACAAGTGGTGTATTTGCTCCAAAATTAGCCTTTGTATGGACACCAGAAGATGTTAGAGGAAACTTCCGTTTAACATATGGTGAAAATATCGATCTACCAGGTAACTTCCCTAAAAATCTAGATATCGCTGTATATAGAGATTTTGTATACAAACAAAGTCTTGGAATTGACTTTACTCAAGCTCCAACATTTGGAAGTGCATTACCATTTAATCCTGACATCCAAGTTAAAGCGATGGGTTCAACTACAACAGGATGGACATATGACAGAGACGCAAATGGCGTACCAACATATCGTTCAAACTGGTCTCCAGCTTTAGGACTAGATGTTAACACGAATTATGCAATGGGTAATAATACAATGAATGCTGCTGCATTTGGTGTATGGGCTCCACTAATGATGGGTTCTATATTACAGTCAGAAGCTGGTGCAGGCTATAATGCTGCATTTGCTGCACAAGTTGCTGCAGGTTATGCTGCTGCTACTGGTGACGTTGCTGGTGCTGCTGCATATGGTGCTGCTCAAGCTGCTGCTGCTGCTAATGCAGTATTAGCCTTAGCTGGTTCAGTTTCACCTAATGCATATAGTAATGTTGTAATTGATACTAGCTTTGAAGTAGTTGATCCTATGGTTCAGTTCCCAGACTTCCCTGCTACTAGGGAAACTACTTGGGCACAAACTGAGTTTGGTTTTAAAGGACAAGTAACTGATAACATGACACTAGCTGTTGATGTTTATGACCTTGTTATTTCTGACTATATAACAAACATTCAGAACCTCTCAGGTATGGTTACTGTATTAGGTGATGGTGGAAGTTATGTTGGAAACGTTCTTACTTACCTAGCTACTGCAGGCGATGCTAACCTTGTTAATTGGATTAACGGTTGGGACGCTGCTGCTGCTGGTGGTAATGGTAATGGTACTGGTGCGGATGAATTTGCTGGTCTATTATTAGGTACAGTTGCTCAAGCTCCAATCGGTATGGTTGCTCCTGAACAATCACCATATGGTGGTAACTTAATTTATGGTTACAAACAACTTACTGAAGACTTAAACCTTCAAGGGTTAGAAGTATCTATGAATTACTTCCCATCAGCTGAATGGACATTCAATATGAACATGTCTCTTTTAAGTGATAGCTCACTAACTGTAGACTTTGAAGGTGTTGAACAGTTCGTTAACATGAACACTCCTAAGTTTAAACTTGGTGGTGGAATGCAGTATGCAGGTGATGACGTTTCATACGGTATGACTTTGCGTTACCAAGATTCATATTTTGCTGATGGTTTCTCAGGAACTTCAGGAAATGTTGAAGGTTTCTATACAGTTGGCGTAAACGCTAAATGGAACTTAGAAGCGGTTGACGGAATGTCAGTTGGTTTATCAATTGACAACATCACAGATGTTGTTCATAGAGAAACTTTCTTAGGCCCTGAAATGGGTAGATTTACATCTATTAGCTTAGGTTACGATCTGTAAGAAATAGAGTTTCTTAATAAATAAAAAAGCCCTCATTTTTGAGGGCTTTTTTATTACATAAAATATTTTAATTATGATTATTCTTTACCGACTTTAAGCCATGGCAAAGAAACAAGATCTACATTACCACCAGTAATAACTAATACTACTTTTTGTCCAACAAACTTTTCTTTGTTTTTAATAACACTTGCTAAAGCTAAAGCACATGAAGGTTCAATCACAATTTTCATACGCTCCCAAACAAGCCTAGTAGTATCAATAATCTCTTGTTCTGTAGCCAATACGATATCGCTTACATTCTCTTGAATAATCGGAAGTGTTAATTGACCAACAATAGCCATTAAACCGTCTGCTACGGACTCTCTATGAGCCATTTCAATACGTTTGTTAGCTTTATACATTTGAAAGGTGTCATCAACGCTTTCTGGTTCACAACCAATTACTTTTGCATCTGGTTTTAATTCTTTTAAAGCAATAGAAATACCACTTATTAGACCTCCACCACCAATAGGAACGACCACTGAATCAAATTCGGGTACTTGTTCTAATATTTCCAATGCTATAGTGCCTTGCCCAGCCATTACATCAAAATTGTCATAGGGATGTATGGATATTCTATCATTATCTTTTACAGTATTGGCAAATAATTCATCTCTTTCTCCCATAGTGTCACAAAATATCATATTTCCTTTATAGGTTTTAACGTTATGTATTTTTGCTTTTGAAACACTTTTTGCCATGACAATATCTGCATGAATACCTTTTAAATATGCAGCGCAGGCAATAGCTCCCCCATGATTTCCTGATGACTGACAAGCAACGCCTTGCTTAGCTTCTTCATCAGTTAAAGAAAATACTGCATTTGAGGCTCCCCTAATTTTAAATGATCCGGTTTTCTGAAAATTTTCACATTTGAAAAATAATTCCATGTCTAACAAATCATTGAAATATTCTGAAGTCAAGATTGGAGTTTTTCTAACAATAGATTCGGTTCGAACGCGCGCATCTCTAATATCTGATAATGTTGGTCTTTGAGTTAGCATTTTAAAATCTACTTAACAAATACTAGTTTGCCAACTTCATTAAAGTTGCGAGATTTAATCTGATAGAAGTAAACACCGCTATACATTATCGCCATCATCATTTGTCGCATCCCACATTACAGACTGATATCCAAAAAGATTTTCTTTATCAATTAAGGTCTTAACCTTCCTACCTCTAATATCAAGTATATACATTGATATAGCTTCTGTTACAGGCAAGTCAAACTCTATAGTAGTACCTCCTGTTGAAAACGGATTTGAAACTTTTTGCTAAACGATAGTTTAAAGGGGAGCAGTTTGAAGATAATCATACCCTTCTGCAACAATTTGATTGGACTTATTATAAGTTGAAAAACTATACTTCAAAAAGTCGTAAGAATCAGTGTTATTTTCAAAACTAAATGTTAATTCAATCGGATTAGATCTATTAAAACTGTAGTCAGCAATTTCCATTTGAATAATACCCTGATCATAATCATTTCCATTTAAAACTATATTTGAATTAAGATTACTTGAAAGATAATCAATGGTATAATCATCAGGTGCATATTCTAAATAGAACTGAGATGTTGATGCATCTGGATCAAATGTAACAATTAACTGCTGATTCAATAATCTCAAAGTAGGCCTAATACCAGGTCCTGATGATTGAGTATAATTTGGTTCATCTCTTCGTGATTGGTCTAAGGACCAGTTCCATTGAGATTGAAACATATTTAAATCTTTTTCGTCTGAAATTCCGTCAAAATTTGGGAAGAAATAAGGTGCGCTTCCAGTAACAGGTGCAATATCAATTCCAGGATAATTTGCAATAAAATAAGCATAATCAACAAAATCAATATCCCAATCACCATCATGGTCACCAATCAAGCTTCCAAAATAGTAAAATGTGCTACTAACAATTTCAGAATCCAACCCAACAAGGTTGCGAGCATACACATTTACATAATATTGTTGGAAATCACTTAAACCAGATAAGCTACTTTCATCTATAGATATAAATGCGCTTGAAAAAGCTGTAGCGGGATATATTTCTTGTCCAGTTGGTGAAAGACCAACTGACACATAATAATTACTTACGCCACTTACATCATCTTCAAAATCCTTAAGAACAAGATTTAATCCTGGATTTTGCGAAGTAATATAAAATGTATCTTGAATATTTCCGATGTCCACTGTACCCACTTCAGGTGCGGAAGTATCAACAATTACCACAAGTTTATTTGATCCTAAATTAGCATCTCCACTGTCAACTCCAACGCAACTTTCTCTTGCAATAGACACTTCAACTTCACCATCTACTATAGCTTGTACATCGAAACTATAATTTTGTCCATCTCCAGAATTAAAGTTTACAACTGTTGCATTTTCTAAAACAATATCTTCTTGAGTAAAACCAGTAACTACTTCATCAAAAGTAACATCAACTGTAAATTCTCTGTTAGAAGTTGCATATGAAACACTTGAAGAAACCTGAGTTATTACTCCATTAACAACCTGAGCCCAATTTCTGCTTGCTGCCCAAGCATAGCCATCTAAAGCTTGTTCTTCTGAAAACATTCTCATTTGATCATCATAAACATAGTCCATATAATTCATGAATTGATCACCCATACCACTTGATGAAATACAACTATTTTCAGCACTTCTACCATAAAAATTACCACTACCAGATGGCCACTCGTAAATATTTGCTCCACGATTATTAACAGTCTGAGCTGGAATATCACCCACAACTGATTTCCACAACTATTAGAATTAAATGTATGGTTAAAGGTAAAATTATGTCCTAACTCATGAGTAAGAGTTCTTCCTCTATTATAGCCACCAGTGGTTCCTGGATTTTCAACTGATCCCACAGAACCGCCTAAAACAACAGATTCTGGAAAACCAAGATATGCTTGTCCAAGTAATCCTCCTGTCAAAGGAGCAATATAAATATTTAAAAATCCATCCTGATATCCGCCTTCGACACCACTATCAGTAGGCACTGAAGAAGCAAGACTACTAGCTTCACCCACGCCACTTACAGTGCTTTGGCTAATGTTATATCTTCTTATTGTTTGACCTTCAATTAATTGAGCTCCAGTAGACTCACCTAATGAACCTACAAATACAACATTATGAGTCCCTCTTACTGACTGATGACTATAATCTACACCTGGATCAAATGGAGCATCCGAAGGATTTGGAGCAGATGGTATTTCATCACCATCAGGATTTGTATTCGAGAAATCTAAATTTATTTGATCAAAGTTTTCTCCTATTTGAAAAGCAGAAATATTGTCAGATGCAGAATTATATAATACATGGAATATTACTGGAACGAAAATTGTATTTTGCGAATTGTTACTTGTTCTCCATTGAGGATTATTTCTAATTAATTGCTGTGCTTTAAGAATCTGAGCATCTCTTTCAGCAATGAATTCAGGATTTAAAAGTTGAAGCTCTTGTTCGAGCTCATCTGTAGCACAACGGATGTAGCCGTCATCTGTAAGACTATGATCATGATTATGGTGCTGACCTATCGCAAAGCTAAAAAGAGCTAAAAAAAGAATTTTTTTGTACATTGAATGCATCCTATATAGTAATTGTGTTCAATAAATATAGTTTTTATTCAAGAAAATTGAAATAAAATTCTATGATTTAAAAAGATTGTTAGATTTAAGATAAAATTCATCCATTGTTTCTAATCGAACCTCTTCATATCCTCTAATTATATCTGGTAAAATAGAAAATTCTTTTAAATCTTGGTATTTACCATTTCCAATTTCATCTATGTTATTAGAAAGAATAGATTTGTAGTGATTTAATGCTTTTCTATCTGCTTTTCTAACATCATTGCTAAACCATGCCATAAAATCAAAAGGAGTTCCTCTTAAAAACTTCATGTTTTTCAGCATTACATAAAACACTTTAAACCATGATCCTAAAGCTAATTTTGATTTTACTCCAGGCAACATATTTAATATTGGAATATTTTCCATTGCTTTTAAAAAAGGAGGATGAAGCATATAACTGATTTTTGCAGACTTACCAAACTCTTTATTTATTGCAGAATCAAGCTCAGCTTTGAGCGATAGTCTAGCTACTTCATATTCATCTTTCGTGGCCATTAATTTGAATAAATATTTTGCAACATTTTGGGATAATTCAGAGCTTGATCTAGTTTTTTGCTCTTTTTCAAAAATATTTCCAACAAAACTCATATACTCTTTTGCGTAAGAAAGATTTTGATATTCAATTAATTCCTGAGTTCTATGTTCAAGAATTTTTCTCAGTTCTTCATCAGGTGAAATTGAATCAATTAAGCTCAAAGCTTCTGATGACAGAATTGGTTTTGAAGCTAAGCTACCAGATCTATATAAATCAATAGTATCAACCCAATGAGGGTCTGAAACCACTTTTCTTCCAATATTAAACGCATTAGTATTTTGTGTAACAGCTACGCCATTCATTTCAATAGCTTTTTCAATTGATTCGCTAGAAATTGGAATACAACCAGATTGATAAGCAGCACCAATTACAATAAAATTAGCCTGCATATTACTACCAAAGAAATGTTCTGAAAGCTCAGTTGCGTTCAATAAAGTATTATTTTTAGAATATTCTTTAATCAAATCAATCATAAAAGATGCTTCAGGGTATTCCTCAGCAGTAGATCTTACCATATCCCCTGTTGGAATTTCAGATGTTGAAATAACTGAAGTTGAATTTTTCGAACTTAATTTTGCCATATTTTTTGGATTTACACCTGTAAGCAAATCAAAGACTAAGTAAGCATCAGATTCACCGTTTGCAACTCTACTGGAATATTCTTTGTCGTTATTAACAATTTTCAAATGAGAAACAACAGAACCGCCTTTTTGACTTAACCCAGTTTGATCAAGAGAAATCACCTTTTTATCTTCAATAAATGCTGCAGTGGAAATAATCTGATTTACAGTTACAACTCCTGTTCCACCAATACCAAGCATAAATACATTAGCTACATCTTTTTGAATCTTTTTTGGATTTGGTAACATTGATGGATCAAATCCAATACCAGGTAATTTTCTTTTATCATCTTTGTCAGATGGAATAACCTGTATAAATGATGGACAATTACCTTCAACACAGGAGTAATCTTTATTGCAGGAAGGTTGATCGATTTGAGTCTTTCTTCCAAACTCAGTCTTAATTGGTTGTACACTTAGACAATTAGACTTAACTCCACAATCTCCACACCCTTCACATACTGCTTCATTAATAAATATGCGCTTCTTTGGTTCATGCACCAAACCGCGCTTTCTTAATCTTCTTAAATTTGCTGCACAAGATTGATCGTGAACTAAAACGGTTACACCTTTAATAGCTTTTAATTTTTTCTGAGCATCAACAATTTCATCTCTGTGCAATATCTCAACATCTTTATCCCATCTAGACTTATCAATTGATTTATATGCACCAGTATCATCAGTAGTTATGATAACTTTTTTAACGCCTTGTGATTTAAGGTATTTGGTTAATTCAGGTAAGTCTAACCCACCGTCTGGATCTTGAGCTCCTGTCATTGCTACTGCTCTATTATACAAAATTTTGTAAGTAATATGAGAGTTAGCTGCTATAGCTTGTCTCAAAGCTAATGAACCGGAATGGAAAAAAGTACCATCACCAATATTTTGAAACATGTGTTCTTTTTCGATGAAAGGCTCCATGCCTGTCCATTGAGCACCTTCCCCTCCCATATGCGTTGTTCCAAATGCTTTACCGTCATCCACAAACATTGCCATTAAATGACAACCAATTCCTCCAAAAGCTGAATCACCCTCCGGTAATTTAACTGTTGAAGTATTATGAGGACACCCAGAACAGAAATACATTGATCTTGAAGTTAAAGACTCGCCGTAAACTCTATTATCAACCTCTGATATAATATTTATTTTATTATTATCTGATTCAACGCCAAGTCTTGAAGCATATCGGTTAAAAATAATCTTTGATAAGTCATCTGCTGTTAATTCACCGTATCCAGGAATCAATGAATTATTATGCTCATCAGTTTTACCGATAATAAGTGGTTTATTAGCATAATTGTATACTTCTTCTTTAATTAACATCTCAATAAACGATCTTTTTTCTTCAATAACGAAGACTTCATTTAAGTCTTCTGTGAATTGCTTAATAATATTACTATCAACTGGGAAAGTTGCTCCGAGTTTTAATATCCTAATTCCCTTTTCATTTAAAAATGCTTCATTCCAACCAAGAGAATCTAGAGCTTCAACGATATCATAATAAGTCTTTCCAGCGGTAATAATTCCTATTGAATCGTTATCTGATTTAATTGTGATTTTGTTGATATTATTTGATGCCAAGAAATGTTTAGCAGCTTCAATTCTACCTAAGTGGATTTCTTTTTCAGTTGGCAAACTATGATGTCCAACTAATTTAGCATTTTGAGTATGTTTCCATGGCTGACCGTTGTATTGGAAATCAGGAATGTTAATGTTAATTCTTTCAGGATGAACAATAGCGCTTCCAAAAGCATCGGCGATATCAGTTACAATTTTAAAACCAGACCACAAACCAGAGTACCTGGACATCTCATATGCATATCTACCTAAATCTAAAATTTCTTGAACATTACCAGGATAAAAAATTGGCATCATAGCATCGAATAATGCTGGTTCAGACTGTGATGGAAGAGTTGACGATTTACAAGAAGGGTCATCTCCAGCGACTGCTAATACACCTCCATTTTTACCAACTCCTAAAAAATTTGCATGTCTAAAAATATCTCCAGAACGATCTACTCCAGGTGCTTTTCCATACCACATACCCAGAACACCGTCATACTTAACGTTTGATACCATTCCGGCCATTTGACTTCCGTAAATAAGTGTTGCACCTAAATCTTCATTAACTCCAGGGATGAAATTGATATTGTGCTGATCCAATAACTTTTTGTTTCGTACTAAATTGATGTCTAGCATTCCTACAGGAGAACCTCTGTAACCTGAAACTAAAGTACCTGTATTTATTCCTTTAATTAAATCAGCTCTATTTTGGTCAAGTAATAAACGTACGAGCGCTTGTATTCCAGATAGAATGATTCTACCTTCGAGTAATGTATATTTATCGTTTAATGTGAATTTATTATTCAATTTTACTTCTGTCATATATGCGTTGTCGCTACAAATATTAATACAGAAAATGATGCAAAACAAGTAGGCAAAATTATGTGACTTATGGGACTTTTTTTGTAACAATCCTGAACTAAATCAAAAAAATATTATTTTTTACATTTTTAAACTTGACTCAAATAAAAAAAAATAAATAAGTTGCTTAGCCAGCCAATTAGCTTTTCGAAAGCTATGTATTTGCAAAAAAAATAATCTCTTTTAGAGAAACAGTGTCGTTTGACGCGCAGAATATTAATATATAAAGGGTGAGAATTAAGAATTATGGCGGAAGCAATTGAAATAAACTTTCCAACAGAATCGGATAAAAATCCAAAGATAGATTCAGAGTTAAAAAACCAAATCCTTGGCTTTAATGTAAAAGAGTCAATGGATCAAGATAAAGAAAGTTGTCCAGAAGAATACACAATAGATAATTATTATAAAGAAGACGATCTTGGTCGAAGCGTTCTTGAAATGAAATACCTAGCTCCCGGAGAAAAAAATCCTTGGGAATTATGGAAACGTCAAGCCAAAGCTTTAGCAAGTGTTGAAAAAACACCAGAACTTCAAGATAAATGGGAAGCTGCTTTTTTTGAAGCACTTAAAAATTTTAAATTTGTACCTGGCGGCAGAATTATGCATGGAGCTGGACGTGAAGATATCACAACTACCCTAAATAATTGTTACGTCGTTGGAATCAAAGACGACTCTATCAAATCAATATATGATTGTGTAATACAAGAAGCCATGACATACAAATATGGTGGTGGTTGTGGACATGACTTATCTGTTCTCAGACCTGGTGGAGATGAAATTCTCGGAACTGGTGGTAATTCATGTGGTCCAGTTGGTTTCATGAATCTTTTTAGTGAAAATACTAACACCATAGCTCAGCATGGTAGAAGAGGTGCAAACATGCAAACTTTACGTGTTGATCACCCTGACATTGAGAAATTTATTGAAATTAAAACAGGTGATGTTGATATGGTCAAATATTCAAATATTTCGGTCTTATTAACTGATGATTTTATGGATGCAGTTCAGTCTGATTCTGATTTTGATTTACACTGGGGTGGAAAAACATATACCACTGTTAAAGCCAAAGAGCTGTGGATGAAAATAATCGAACATGCTCATGCAAGTGCTGAGCCAGGGCTTCTTTTTTGGGATACAATGACCAAATATCACAATGCAGAATACTGTAGTCCATTAGTATCTACTAACCCCTGCGCAGAACAACCATTGCCGGATGGTGGATGCTGTAATTTAGGAGCACTAAATTTAGAACGTTTTGTGGACCAAGATGGTAATTTTGACTTTGATGGCTTCAAAGAAACAACTGCAATAGGTGCAAGATTTCTAGATAATGTTATCGATTACAACCTAGATCGTCACGCATTAGAAGAGCAAAAACAAAATGCCATGAATGATAGAAGAGTTGGACTCGGAATACTTGGCCTTGGTGATATGCTCGTCAAAATGGGAATTAAGTATGATTCAGATGAGGCATTGGAAACCATTGGTAAAATCATGGAAATTCACAGAAATACCGCTTATGAAACAAGTGTAGATCTAGCCAAAGAAAAAGGTCAGTTCCCTAATTTCGATTGGGATGGATATTCACAAAGTCTATTTGTAAAAGACCTTCCGAAAAAACTACAAACAAAAATTAAAAACAATGGAATTAGAAATTGTACTCTTACAACTGTTGCACCTACAGGTAGTGGCGCCATCGTAGCGCGAGTAACTTCTGGTGTTGAACCAATTTTTGCGACATCTTATCAAAGAAAAGTAAAGAAGAATGATAGTCTAGGTAAAGAGTTTGATACTTTTACTGTTTATCATCCAGTTGTACAAGAAATGTTTGGTACAGATGAAAATCTACCAGAATATGTCGTAACAGCACACAATGTTGATCCATATTTTAGAGTTAAGATGCAAGGTGTAGTACAAAGATACATCGATAGCTCTATTTCATCTACTGTAAACCTTGCAGAAGAAACTACTGTAGACACTGTTGCAGACATTTACATGACTGCATACAAAGCTGACTTAAAGGGTATTACAGTTTACCGTGAAGGATCAAGAGAAGGTATCTTAATTACTGATGAAAAGTCATCAGAGAATAAAGATGAAACATCTCAAAACGTAGAGATGAAAACCGCTCGTAATCGCCCTTCTATTACAGAAGGAAAAACTAGACGTATGCGTACTGGTGATGGAACTCTGTATGTAACAGTAAATGAAGATGAAAATGGTCTATGTGAAGTATTTACAGCTATCGGAAAAGCTGGTGGCACAGTTGCTGCTCAAACTGAAGCAATTAGTAGACTAATTTCGCTTGCATTACGCTCCGGTGTCGATCCAAACAGTATCATCAATCAATTGAAAGGAATCAGTGGCCCAAACCCAACATGGGAAGACGGTCAACTTATCCTATCAACTCCTGATGCAATTGGAAGAGCGCTAGAAACATTCGTTAATGGTGACTCACCTTCACAGGAAAAAAAAGGCCAATTTGAAATAGCAGAAGATTCATCTCCTTCTCAAAAACCCAAAGGAATGTATTGTAAAGAATGCGAGGGTCATGGAATATTTGATGAAGGTGGATGCTTAGTCTGTAAAGATTGCGGCTGGTCTAAATGCGAGTAGAATAAGTAATCTTTACTTATCTAGAATTTCTACTTCTTTTTCTTTTTGAAGAGCATTAAGCCTGGTTATAAAAGAATCGGTCACTTCCTGGATATCATCTAAGAATGTTTTCATGTTATCTTCAGATATATTTTGTTCGTCTTCAATACGTTTAGCAGACTGAATAATCTCCCTCCTAATATTACGAACTGAAATTCTGCCATCTTCAATGATCTTTGAAGCTACTTTGACTAACTCTTGTCTTCTCTCAGCGGACAATGGTGGAAAAGTAATCATTATACTATTACCATTGTTGGAAGGATTAAATCCTAGATCTGACTCAAGAATAGCCTTTTCAATATCATCAATGACAGTTTTATCAAAAGGCTGAATACTAATAGTAATTGCATCTAATGCTGCAATATTTGCAACCTGATTAAGTGGAGTTTCATTATCATAATAATTGACAAGAATGTTATTGAACATTTCTGTATTAGCTCTACCAGTCCTTATTTTACCTATTTCACTTTTAACAAACGAAATAGTCTGTTCCATTTTTGACTTAGCAGAATCGATACTTTGATTTAACATGTTCTAATTTGATTGTTCGCCTAGAGCAAATCTTACAAATCTATTAATTGTAATATTTTCTCCAAGTTTTGCTACAGCTTCTTGAACTAATTGGGAAATAGTCATATCAGGGTTTTTTACAAATGACTGATGAACAAGACAATTATCCTCAATAAATTTATTTAACTTACCTTCGACAATTTTTTCAACAACATTTTCAGGCTTTCCTGATGATTTTGCCTGATCCATAAATATTTCTTTCTCTTTATCGAGAATATCTTGAGAAACTCCAGATTCATCAACAGCTAACGGATTTGATGCAGCTACCTGCATAGCAATTGAAGCAGCTAAATCATTAAACCCTTCGGTCTTAGCTACAAAGTCTGTTTCACAACCAAGTTCAACTAAAACTCCTAATTTACTTCCAGGATGAATATATGAGAAAATAATGCCTTCATTAGCAGCTCTAGATGATTTTTTAGCAGCTTTGGCAATTCCTGCTTTTCTTAAATGATCTACTGCAGCATCAAGATCGCCATTAGCTTCAACTAAAGCTTTTTTGCAATCCATCATACCCGCACCAGTTCTTTCTCTTAAAGTTTTTACTAACTTAGCATCGACACTCATTTAATTACCCTTCTTTTTCTTCTTTTTTATCTGAAACAGATTCAGATTTATCGTCGTCTTTTTTACTAACAGAGATAATTGTATTTACAATTTCATTTACTATTAATTGAATTGTTCTAATAGAATCATCATTTGCAGGAATCGGATAATCACAAAGTGATGGGTCTGTATTTGAGTCAACAATACAAATGATTGGTATTTCAAGCTTCTTAGCTTCTTGAATAGCAATTGATTCTGTTTTACCATCTACAATAACAATTGCATTTGGAAGCTTTTTCATATCCTTAATACCTCTATGCTGATCAGACAGTTTAATTTTTTCTCTGTTTAACATTAAAAGTTCTTTTTTAGTTAAGTCTTCAAATATTGAAGAACCTTCTTTCTCTAAAGAATGCAATCTCTTAATACTTTTTTTAATCGTAGAAAAATTAGTAAGTGTTCCACCAAGCCATCTTTCAACAACGTAGAACATACCACATCTATCAGCCTCTTGTTGGATAACATCTTTTGCATGCTTTTTTGTGCCAACAAAAAGAATTTCTCCATTTCTTTGAACAATATTTGAAATGAAATTTAAAGCTTTGTCTAAACCTTCAAGCGTATCATCTAAATTAATGATATCAATACCATTCTTTTGTGATACTACGAAATCTTTAAAATTTGGATCTGTTTTACTACTAACATGTCCAAAATGAGCGCCTGAATTGAGTAAATCTTCTTTTGTAATTTTTTGCATACTTTTATCTTTTTGAGAATTGGAACTTCTTTCTAGCTCCTGGTTGACCATATTTTTTTCTTTCAACTTCTCTTGCATCTCTGGTTAACAAACCATGTGATTTAAGTTGAGATCTGAATTCTTCATCTATTTTTAATAATGCCCTAGCAATACCTAATTGAATTGCTCCAGCTTGACCAGTTAAACCACCACCTTGAACATTGATTTTAACGTCATATTTACCTTTTAAATTTAAAACTTCAAGGGGCTTTACTGCATGAATTACCAATGACTCTCTTTTTAAATAAGAATTAATATCATCTGAAACGTTGTTAATAGAAAACTTTCCTTTTCCATCTGAAAGATAAACTCTAGCAGTTGAATTCTTTCTTCTTCCAACGCCATTAAAATATTCTTTATTCATTAATTAGAGCTCCATTCTTTAGGTTGCTGTGCTTCGTGACCGTGATTAGTATCTTTATAGATTCTAATATGCTTAGATATTTCTCTTCCAAGTTTGTTTTTAGGAAGCATACCTTTTACAGCATTAAGAACTACCTTATCAGAATCATTTTTCATTAGCTCGCTGAAACTAGCATATTTAACACCGCCAGGATATCCTGAATGTCTAAAATATTTTTTAGTTTCAGATTTGTTTCCAGTAACTCTTATCTTATCGGCATTGACAATAATAACTGCATCTCCCATGTAAATATTTGGAGAATAATCAGGACGATGTTTTCCTCTAAGTACTTGAGCTACTTCGGATGCAAATCTTCCAAGCACCTGATTAGATGCATCAAAAAGCCACCATTGCTGGTTGACATCTTTTGCTGATATAGTTTTTGTTGTCTTTTTCATAATTCTATAAAAATGCCCCAAAACTTAATCGATGTGTTCTCATTAGTCAATGATTAATAAAAGAGATTTTATATTGAGAAAAATTGGTTTTTTGAAACAACATATTTCACTCTTCCAATTAGTTCTTTTCCTAAAAATGGAGAGTTAGATGATTTTGATAAAATATGTTCATTGGTAAATACCCATTTTTCATTCGGATCAAAAATAGTGATTTGTGCTTTACATCCGATAGAAAATAAATCTTGTTCTAAGTTCATTACTTTTCTGGGATTTACAGTAAGCTTTTCAATTAGAGATTTTAAACTCATTCCATTTTGTTTTACCAAAACTTTGTTTACAGCACCAAAACAGGACTCTAGTCCAATCATGCCAAATTCAGCATCATTAAAAGTTGTTTCTTTATCTTCGATAGTATGAGGCGCATGGTCTGTAGCGATACAATCGATGAGGCCTGATTTAATACCCTCAATTAATGCTTTTCTGTCATCTTTTCCTCTAACAGGAGGAGCAACTTTTAAACTTGTATCAAACGCATTAATATCTTCATCGATAAAAAATAAATGATGTGGAGATACTTCTGAAGTGATAAGTGAATTTTTCTTTTTAAATTGCTTTAATAAATCGACAGTTTGTTTTGTTGAAATATGTAATAAATGAAGTTTTGAACTTAATGATTGAGCTAATAATAAATCTCTGTAAACCATTACAGCTTCAGCTAAGCTAGTATTACCTTTCAGACCTAAATTATTTGATGTTGCAGAAGCATTCATAACTCCATTATTTCTAAGGAAAATATCTTCAGCATGATTCATAATTGGGACATCAAGCATTTTAGCATATGTTAAAGCTAATTTCATAAATTGCGCATTTTGTATTGGCATACCATCATCACTAAAAGCAATGGCACCATTTTTCTGCATTAATAGCATTTCTGTTAAGTCTTCACCCTTTAAGCCTTTTGAAACAGCACCAATAGGGAAAATATCAATTGGAAGCTTTGAACTTTTGCTAACTATATAATGAATATGTTCAGGAGAATCAATAATAGGGTCGGTATTAGCCATAGTACAAACTTGAGTAAAACCTCCTCCCATAGCTGCAAAAGATCCTGATTCTAAAGTTTCCTTATCTTCTCTTCCCGGTTCTCTAAAATGGGCATGAATATCACAAAAACCATGAGTAACAACTAGACCTTTACAATCTATAATTTGATAATCTTTTCCTCTTGAAGGAATTGAGTCGCTTATCTTTGAAATTTTTCCATTTTCAACAAGAATATCGCCATTAAATGTTTTTTTGGTAAATGGATCAATTATTCTTCCAGATTTAAATAAAAGTTTCTTTGTACTCTTACCTTCTATCATAACTCTATATTTCCTTCACCTAATAGTAAATAAAGAATTGACATTCTCGATGCAACTCCATTTAACACTTGATCAAGAATGACAGCATTATCTGAATCAGCCACTTTACTATCAATTTCTACACCTCGATTCATTGGTCCAGGATGCATAATAACTATATCTTTTTTCAATTTACTTATTCTCTCAAAAGTAAGACCAAATTCGCTATGATATTCTCTTTTTGATGGAATCCTTCCTAAATGCATTCTTTCCAACTGAATACGTAATGCTATAACCGCATCACACCAATTAAGAACTTCATCTAAATTGTATGTAATATTTATTCCAAGTTTTTTTGCATCGCTTGGCAATAAAGTACTTGGACCACAAACTACAACCTCTGCTCCAAGTTTTTTCAATGCAAAAATGTCGCTTCTAGCTACCCTACTATTTAAAATATCACCGATAATTCCAACTTTAAGACCTTTAATTTTTCCAAATTTCTCTTTAAGTGTTACCATATCAAGAATGGCTTGAGTAGGATGTTCGTGAGAACCATCGCCAGCATTAATTACTGCTCCATCAATGTATTCTGTCAATTTCAATGCCGATCCTGGATGTCCATGCCTTATAACTGCACCGTCAATTTTCATTGATTCAATATTTTGCACAGTATCTTTTAAAGTTTCACCCTTTTTTACACTACTTGTTGAAGCAGAAAAGTTTATACTATCAGCGCCCAATCTTTTTTCAGCCAATGAAAAACTAATTTTAGTTCTAGTAGAATTCTCAAAGAACATGTTTACAATAGTTTTACCCTTAAGTAAAATAGCTTTTCTGCTTTCTGTCTGAAGTATGTCTTTAAACTTAAAAGAAGTGTCGATTATTTTATTCAAATCAGAAACTGGAAAATGTTCTAGACCGATAAGATGTTTGCTTTTAAGCATTTAATTCTCCAATTATTTGCGAAAATTAGTTTATTTGAATCAATTTATCAACTATATCATTTTTAGAAATCTCATGCAAATCAAATGAAATATCATAATTATTCACATTAAACCATTTTTTTTGTCTTTTAGCGTATTGTCTTGTCCTTACAAATATATTTTCAATGGCTTCATTAATTGAGATTTCTTTTTTTATAAAAGAAGAAATTTCCTTAAAGCCTATGTAATTAATGTGAGAAATATTTATTTTACGCTTAATTATTTCGTCAACTTCATTTATCATACCATCATCAATCATATATTTAATTCTCTTTAAAATTCTAGGATGTAACAAATCATTATTCATTTTTAAATAAACAAAATAGTAATCATTAGCATATCTACTATTTTTTGATAAAGAATCAAAATTTTTGGACATTGGTTTACCAGTTGACTCATACACTTCAAGAGCCCTTATTAATCTTTTTTTATTATTTATATGAACTTTATTTGAGTAATCGGGGTCTATTTTTTGAAGTGTTTTAAATAATTTTTCTTTGTCAATTTCATATTCTTCCCCAAGCCTACTTCTTATATTTTCATTTGTATGACTTCCTTCAAATATTCCTTCTTTCAAAGATTTAAAATAAAGACCGGTTCCACCACAAAGAATTGCAGATTTATTTTTTTGAATTATCTCATCAATTTTTTGATCAATCAATTCAATATATTCTCCAGCAGATATTCTCTCACTAAGCTTTTTAAATCCTATTAGATGATGCGGTACTTCGTTTAATTGACTGGAGTCCGGTTGAGCAGTACCTATTGGAATTCCATTATAAATTTGTCTTGAATCTACACCTATAATTTCACCATCTATTTTTTTGGCTAACTCAATTGCTAAACTAGATTTTCCAATTCCAGTTGGACCAAAAATTGAAAAGATTTTTTTCAATTATGCACCTGTTAATAAATAAAAAATAATTGATACAGGAGTTAAAATTATTGTTGATAAAATAGGAATACCTATCAAATTTAAAATAATTAGTCCAATTAAAATTCTTGGTCCATAAATCTCAATATTATAAAGCGTTCTTGGGTTTTTAACTAATAATGGAAGAATTCTTGAACCATCAAGAGGATTTAAAGGTATCAAATTAAAAATAGCTAATACAATATTTATTTGAATAAATATTTCTAAAGGGAAAATAACCTCTTCACTAAACTGAAAGTAGAAATTTAGCCGATATATAATTGATGCTAAACAGGCAAGAAACATGTTTGATGCAGGTCCAGCCATAGCAATCATCATCATATCAGTTCTAGGATTTTTTAAATTTTGCATAACAACCGGAACAGGTTTTGCCCATCCAAAACCTAAAAAATAAAGAGCAAAAGTCCCGAAAGGATCTAAATGATTAAAAGGATTTAAGTTCATACGATTTTGATAGTATGAAGTGTAATCTCCAAGAAGATATGCTACTCTTGCATGAGCATATTCATGAAAAGTGAGTGCAAACAATATTGTAGGCACTAAAATCAATTGTATTTCTAATGGTAAACTTGCTATTCCCATACATTAAAGATAATTAATTCTTTTTTTTATCAAAAGCTTTCATGTATTCACTATCAATAAACTCTTTTGATAGATGAACATATATTTCTGTAGTTGAAATATCAGAATGACCAAGCAACTTCTGGATTTCAATTAAGTTTGCTCCACCATCAACAAGATGGGTTGCAAAAGAATGTCTAAAGGTATGAGGAGAAACAGTTTTAACAATTCCGGCAGCCTTAACATATTTTTTGATAGATTGCCAAATAGCAGCTCTAGTTAACCTTTTTCCATTATTACTCAAAAATACAAATTTTTGCTCAGATGATTTTCTATTTGAAAGAATTTGTCTTGATTGATATAAATATTTCTCTAACCATTCTTTTGCATAAAAAGTTAAAGGAATTATTCTTTCCTTATTACCTTTCCCAAAAAAACGAATGACATTAGAATCAAATTGTAAATTATTAATCTTAAGAGAACACAACTCACTTACTCTTAGACCGCAAGAATATAGTAATTCGATAATACATCTATCTCTCAAACCTAAAAGTTCATTATCACTATTTTCAGATTGTTTAAATATTTTTTCAATTTCTTCAACAGAAAGTACTGTAGGTAATTTTTTAATTAATTTTGGTGTATAAATACCATTTAGTGGATTTTTTTTAATTATTTTTCTATCAATCAGATAAGAAAAATATGATGATAAAGATGAATACTTCCTTTTTATTGATGTAGATGAAATTTTACTTCGGCTTAAATATCTAAAATATTTTTTAACGACATCAGATTCATTTATAATCTTTTTAAATGTTATTTTTCTTTTTATTAAATATTTTTCAAAAGATTTAATATCAGATAAATAAGAATTTATTGTATTTGAGGAATGATTTTTTTCAATTTTTAAAACTTGAACGAAATGCTCTAAGTTTTTAAGCATAATTATCCAATCATTTCAACATAGGATTTAGAATCAAGTAATGAACTAGTACCGCTGTCACCTGATAATTCAATTTTAACCATCCATCCACTATCATATGGACTTGAATTAACATTTTCAGGATCATCATTCAAAGCCTCATTGACTTCAACTATTTTTCCGGATATAGGCATAAATAAGTCTGATACTGTTTTGACTGCTTCAATTGTACCAAAAACATCTCCTTCATTGAATTCTTCATCAACATCAGGAAATTCTAAAAATATTATATCTCCAAGCTCACCTTGTGCAAAATCAGTAATACCAACAGTAGCTATATTATTTTCAATTTTAACCCATTCATGTTCTGAAGTATACATTAAGTTATCAGGATGATTCATTATCTTTTTCCTTTATATTTTTTAAAAATTTACCTAAAAAATTTATATCAAAATTTCCATTATTAAAGTCTTTATTTTCAAAAATCATTTCTAAAAGTGGTAAAGTTGTTTTAGGGCCTTCAATAAAAGTTTCTTGAAGTGACCTTTTCATTCTAATTAATGCTTTTTCCCTCGATGAAGAATGAACTATCAACTTACCAAGCATAGAATCATAATTTGTTGGAATTTGATATCCTGCATATATAAATGAGTCAATCCTTACTCCAATTCCTCCAGCAAAGTTAAAAGAGTCAATCTTCTTTGGTGAAGGTATAAAATCATTAAATGGATCTTCAGCATTAATTCTACATTCAATAGCATGACCATTCATTGTTATATCTTCCTGCTTGATTGATAGTTCAATACCTGCATAGGTTCTTATCTGTTCTTTTACAAGATCAATCATACATACCATTTCTGTTACGGTATGCTCTACCTGAATTCTTGTATTCATTTCAATAAAATAAAAGTTTTTATCATCATCAACCAAATACTCAATTGTACCAGCTCCTACATAGTTAACTTTTTTTGCAAGCTGTAAAGATTTTGATGTTAGCTCATCTCTTAAATTATGATCTACAAATAGAGAAGGTGATTCTTCAATCAATTTTTGATTACTTCGTTGAATAGAACATTCTCTTTCTCCTAAATGAAGATGATTTCCAAATTTATCTGACAAAATTTGGACCTCAATATGACGGCCATTTTCAACAAATTTTTCAACATAGATTTCTGAATTATTAAATGCCATTCCTGCTTCATTTTGAATGATATTAAAACCTTTTTCAGCTTCATTTGCATTATTAATAACTCGCATTCCTTTACCGCCACCTCCTGCTACAGCTTTCAGCATTACAGGATATCCAATTTGTTCAGCAATTTCTAAAAATTCTTCAACTGAAGATAAAGTATTACTTCCAGGAATGATTGGAACGCCAGCATCTTTTGCAGCATTTCTTGCATTCACTTTATCACCCATTAAATCAATGATTTCTGCATCTGGACCAATGAATGTAAATCCATTTTCTTTACAAATTTTACTAAACTTTGCATTCTCAGCCAGGAAGCCGTATCCAGGATGAATTGCATCAGCATTTGTAATTTCTCCTGCAGCAATAATTCTAGGTATATTAAGATAACTTTCTACCGCAGGACCTTCTCCAATACAAATAGCTTCGTCAGCGAATTTAACATGTAATGAATTTTTATCTGCTTTTGAATATACTGCAACAGTTTTGATGCCCATCTCATTACATGCTCGAATGATTCTAATAGCAATTTCACCCCTATTAGCAATAAGAATTTTTTTGAACATGATTATTTAGATGGTTTTAATTTAAATAATACCTGATCAAATTCAACAGGACTTGAATTATCAACTAAAATTTCTTCAATAACACCAGATTCTTCAACCTGAATTTCATTCATAATCTTCATAGCTTCAACAATACAAATGGTATCTCCAGCATTTACATTATCACCAATATTAACAAATGATGCTGATTCAGGATCTGGTGCTGAATAAAATGTTCCTGGCATTGGAGATTTTATTTCGACTAGTTTTGTTTCAGGTATGTCGTTAGAAGCCTCTGAATCTTTGATTGTCAGGCTGTTCTTTAACTAAATTTGGAATATTTTGATTTTCAGATGATAATTGAGTTGAATCAACATTTAAAACAGGAGGCTTTTTGGTTACCTTAATTTTTTTGAACCAAAATCTTACTTCAATTTCATTTACATCACTATTTTCAAGCATGTAAATAATTTCTTTTATCTTATCTTTCCACATTTAACTATTCTTTTACTCTTTCAGAATAAGAACCATCTTTAGTATCAATTTTTACTAAGTCACCTTCATTTATGAACAATGGAACTTGAACCTCAAGACCAGTTTCTAAAATAGCTGGCTTTAACGCATTAGTTGCGGTATTTCCTTTATGTCCTGGATCAGTTTGTGTTACTTTAAGTACTGTTTTTGCGGGTAAGAGTAAACTAATAATTTCATCACCATCAAAAGAAATTTCAATATTATCACCTTCTTTAATATAGAAATAACTATTATCCATTAGCAGCTTATCAACTTGAACCTGATCATAAGTATTATTATCCATAAAAATGAAACTATCTCCATCCTTATACAAGTACTGAAATTTTCTAGATGTAACTCTAATAAATTCAATTTTAGCTCCTGAATTAAAAGTGTGATCAATAATTTTTCCAGATTGAATATCTTTAAGCTTGGTTCTTACAAATGCTGGCCCTTTGCCAGGTTTTACATGTTGGAATTCTACAATTTTCATTCGAGCATTTTTAAAATTGATTACTGCTCCATTTCTAATATCAGCTGTTGTACTCATGTTTGTAAATTAAATGAATTAATTGCTTTATAGAAGTTTTCTTATAACTTTTTTTAATAATTGTAAAATATCTTCTTTTTCACTTTTATTTGGGTTTTTTTTAGCAAACTTTACTTGATCAATTTCATCCAACAAATAGTTTAAATCTTTATCTTTAAAAAATTCTTTAAGTTCTGCTGAAGTCATTTCAAATGATATGATATAAAAATTATTTTGAAAATATTTTCTCAAAACTTCAGAAATTTTAACAAAAAATTCAGTAGCATCGGTATTCAAGTCAATTTTTTCAACATCTTTTAATGCTTTTGATTTTGGATTAAAATTAAAAAACTTTCTTTTGGAAATTTTTTCTTTATCTCTAGTTCTTATCAAATAAAAAGTATACAAGATTAATAATGATAAAATCAAAAATGCAAAAAGTCTCAACCTTTCAATTGGAAATTGAATCTCTTTCAAAGGCTTATCAGCTATAACAGTTGTCATTGTAGTATCTAAAACTGATGATATGTAAACAAACGATGAATCTGTCTTTAAGATAGAAGCTTCTGAAGAATCGGGAAAACTTACAAAAGCATATAATGGGGGTATAGCCACTGAACCGGTATCCCAGAACGTAATTTGATAATTCAGTAAAATTGAATTTTTTAAAGTATCAATATTTGATTCTTTAATAAATACTTTTGAAGAATCTGATAACCAAGCTGATGAATCTTCCCACGCTACAGAGTCTAATGTAAATAATTCTCCTAAGTCGTTAATTACTACCTTGTGATTTATCGGAAAACCAATTTGTGCTTTTTCAGGAATTGTCTCAAAAGATATATTTGGATTTTTTAAATCAGTATTACAAGCAGATAAAAATATCAAAAAAATTAGGATATAAATCTTCATTAGCTTCTTTTTGCTCGTGATCTAAAAAATTGCATGAGAAATTTTATATAATCATCATCAGTATTTATCTGAAGTAAATCAAAACCAATATTCTTACATTTCATAGAAAATTTATCAAGTTTCTCAACTGAATTTTTTTGAAATTTATCTCTATTTTTTTTACTGGTTGTATCAATCCATGTATTTTCACCAGTCTCAGAATCGTGAATATTTATTAAGCCAACGTTAGGGAAATTACGCTCATATGTATCATAAATCTGTAATCCAACAACATCATGCTTAAAGTTTAAAAATTTTAACTCATTCCAAAAGTTATCATCAATAAAATCTGAAATAAGAAAAATGACACTCTTTCTTTTAGATATTTTATTTGCAAAATCAATTGCAGTCTTTATCGATGTACGCTTGTTGCTATTTTCAAAATCATGATTTACAATATCTGTTATAAGTCTGAGAACATGTTTCTTGCCTTTTTTTGGTGGAATATATTTTTCAATTTTATCGCTAAATAAGGCAAGTCCAACCTTGTCATTATTTTTTATTGCCGAAAAACTTAACATAGCTGCAATCTCTACACCTAAATCAATTTTTAAATCCTTTTTTGAACCAAAAACACCGGAACTGCTTACGTCTATAAGAATTAAAACGGACAACTCTCGTTCTTCTTCAAAAATTTTAATGTGAGGCTTTCCAGTTCTTGCAGTTACATTCCAATCAATTGATCTTACATCATCACCTGGAACATATTCTCTCACTTCAGAAAAAGTCATACCTCTTCCTTTAAAATTTGAGTGATAATCACCGCCAAAGAAATCATTTACAATATTTTTTGTTCTTATTTCAATTTGACGAACTTTTTTAAGTATTTCTTTTGACATTACAAAACTAAGGTACTGGTACTTCTTGAAGCAATTGATCAACTATATCTTCAGAAGTGATTTCTTCTGCCTCAGCCTCATATGAAAGTAAAATTCTATGTCTTAAAATATCCTTTGCGACATATTTTACGTCTTCAGGTATAACATATCCTCTTCCATCAATAAATGCTTTGGCTTTTGAAGCTAAAACTAAATTAATTGAAGCTCTTGGAGATGCACCAAAAGAAATTAAATCCACTAATTTTGATAAATTAAACTGTTTAGGATCCCTAGTAGCAAAGACTATATTCAAAATATATTCTGAAATTTTAGAATCAATATATATATCATTTACAAGATTTTGAGCTTCAAGAATTGTTTTTGCTTTAACTACTGATTTAATTTTTTTATCATTTTGAGTGTTAGCTTTATTAATAATCTCTTTTTCTTCATCTATTGAAGGATAATCAACAATCACCTTCATCATAAATCTATCAACCTGAGCTTCAGGAAGTGGATAAGTACCTTCTTGTTCAATTGGATTCTGAGTGGCTAAAACTAAAAAAGGTTTTGCTAGTTTAAAAGTATCGTCACCAATAGTAACTTGCTTTTCCTGCATTGATTCCAACAATGCACTTTGTACTTTTGAAGGAGCACGATTAATTTCATCTGCTAAAATTATATTAGAAAAAATTGGACCTTTTTTGGTATTAAACTCGCCGGTTTTTTGATTATAAATCAGAGTACCTAATAAATCTGAAGGTAACATATCTGGAGTGAACTGTATTCTCTTAAATTCTGCATTAATTAAATTAGCTACAGTGTTAATTGTTAAAGTTTTAGCAAGTCCAGGGACTCCTTCTAAAAGTATATGACCATTAGATATGATTGAAATAAGAATTTTATCAATTAGATCATTTTGTCCAACAATGACCTCAGAAATGCTTTCTCTTAAAGATTCAACAAAAGTGGATTTTTGTTGGATTTTTGAGTTCAGTCTATCTAATTCATTTTTCTTCATCAATATTTCTTATTCTATGTTTAGTCTCAAATTCTGTATCTGCTAATGGAACTAAGAACCCATTACTTTTTTTAATTTTTAAAGAACCTTGTAAATCTAATACATTTTTACCAATTATTGAGACTGTTAAGTCAGTAACCCCATTTAAATTTAAATTTTCAAGTTTAGCAAAATATATATCATAACCATTAACGATTAAATTAAGTTCAGGTTTCAGAATTTCCTCAAAATTTAAAGTACCTCCTATTTGAAGATTAGGTTCTGTTTGCAGACCTAAACTTTTTTTAGGATTATACAATGTTCCAACTAAGTTAGCTTGACCAACATTATCATTTATGTTTAAATCTAAATTTAATCTTCTTATTGGCTCAGGCTTTAACTGAACAGGAAATGTTTTTAATCTCATTGTTGTATTTCTAATCTGTATTACACCATTAAGCTTTTGAGAAATATCATCATTGCTTGCATATTCATCTTCTAAGCGTTAAATCAAAAGATATGTTCCTTTTTATCTCCAATGCTTTCAACATCTTGAAAAATTGAGCAATATAACTAACAGGAAAATTTTGAGATGACTTTAAGCGAAACTTATACTTTTCTAATGAAGAATTTTGAGAGTACTGATTAACATTTAGAAAAAAATCAAACTGACCAATTTCAATATTACCATCAATTAAATTTCCATTTTCAGCCTTTATCGTTACCGGAAAATATCTTTCACTTTTATTTATTTCTGCATCTTGATTTTCAATACTTGCCAAATCTAAAGTTGGATTTTTTAACTTGATGCTTACTGGATTGATCAAATTCAAGTCTGTATTGTTATTTAAAATAATTTCAAATACAAATTGTAGTGTTTTAGTAAAGTCTAAAGTGGTATTTAAAGTGATATTTTCTGAATTAATTAAAATTTTTCCAGATCTTTTAATAATGACATTCTCAAGAGTAATATAGGTATCAATATTTTCTTCTCTTGCCTTGAAATAGATTGACGAACTCTTACTGAAGTCTAGTTCAAACCTATTTGTCAAACTACTTAAGGTTTGATTTGATTTATTTAAATTGAACTCAACACCTCTGATAGATAAAAATAAAAAGCTATTATAACAATGATAGTGAAACTGAATAAATGCAACAGAAACACTAGCAATCGTTTTTAGTATTTTTAAAACAGTGCTATTCATAGTTGAAAAACTAAGTAATTATAGATTAATAAAAAATCTAAAACTAGTCTTCAACTACTTCAAAATCAGCTTCTTTAATTTTTTTGTCGTCTTTTTCTTTCGAAACTGATTCAGCCTCTTGTGCAGAAGGCTCTTGAGCATTAGCGTTTGATGCATCATACATTGAAGAAGCTTTTGAACTCCAAACAGAATTTAAGTTTTCCATTTCAGATTTGATGTCCTCAACAACTGATGACTCATTTGCTTTTTTAAGTTTTTCTAAAGCATCATTTAAGTCATTTTTATCATCGTCTGATAGCTTATCATCTAAATCCTTCATTTGTTTTTCAGTTTGAAATACAAGTTGTTCAGCTTGATTCTTTGTATCAATCTCTTCTTTCTTAGCCTTATCTTCAGCTTCATGCTTTTTAGCGTCATTTACCATCTTTTCAATTTCTTGATCTGATAAACCGCTTTGAGCTTCAATTCTAATACTTTGTTCTTTAGAAGTTGCTTTATCAACAGCTTTTACATTTAAAATTCCATCTGCATCCATATCAAAAGAAACTTCAATTTGAGGAGTTCCCCTAGGAGCAGGTGGAATACCATCTAAATGAAATCTTCCAAGGCTTTTGTTATCCTTTGCTAATGATCTTTCTCCTTGAACAACATGAATCTCAACCATTGGTTGATTATCAGCAGCAGTAGAGAAAATTTGAGATTTCTGAGTTGGAATAGTTGTATTTTTTTCAATTAATGGAGTTGCTACACCTCCCATTGTTTCAATTCCTAATGTTAGAGGAGTAACATCTAGTAAAAGCACATCATCAACATCTCCTGCAAGAACTCCACCTTGAATTGCAGCTCCTAATGCAACAACTTCGTCAGGATTAACACTCTGATTAGGTTCTTTTCCAAAGATTTCTTTTACTTTTTCCTGGATTGCAGGAATTCGAGTTGATCCTCCAACGAGAATGACTTCATTAATATCTGATGGTGATAGTTTTGCATCTTTTAAAGCTTGTTTACAAGGTGCTACCACTCTTTCAACTAAATCAGAAACTAATTGTTCAAAATTTGCTCTTGTTAAGGTCATATTTAAATGTTTAGGACCTGAAGAATCAGCAGTAATAAATGGAAGATTTATTTCTGTTTGTTTTGAAGATGATAATTCTTTTTAGCATTCTCTGCTGATTCCTTCAATCTTTGTAAAGCCATAGGATCTTTTCTTAAATCAATGCCTTCATTTTTCTTAAACTCGTCAGCAAGCCAATCAACCACTTTTTGGTCAAAGTCATCTCCACCTAATCTTCCATCACCATTACTTGCATTTACTTCAATACTTTGGCCTTCATCATTCAATATGTCAAGAATAGAAATATCAAATGTTCCACCACCAAGATCAAATACAGCAACTTTCTCATCTTTTTTCTTATCAAAACCATAAGCTAAAGAAGCTGCGGTTGGTTCATTGATAATTCTTTTAACATTTAAACCTGCAATTTTTCCAGCATCTTTTGTTGCTTTTCTTTGAGCATCGTTAAAGTAAGCTGGGACCGTAATCACAGCATCAGAAACAGTAGTTCCAAGATATTGTTCAGCCATCTGTTTCATTTTTTGCAATACCATTGCGCTAATTTCTTGAGGTTGATATTTTTTACCATTAGCCTCAACATTGATTTTTTCCATCAATAGACACTTCATATGGAACTTCTTCAATATCTTTTTTTATTTCAGCTGGGGTTCTACCCATAAATCTTTTAATTGAATAAATAGTATTCTTTGGATTAGTTACAGCTTGCCTTTTTGCAGGATCACCAACAAGTCTTTCTTCTTTTGTAAAACCAATTACAGAAGGAGTGGTTCTACCACCTTCCGGACTTGTGATAACAGTTGGTTCTCCACCTTCCATTACAGCAACACAAGAGTTTGTTGTTCCTAAATCAATACCAATAATTTTACCCATTATTTTCTCCTTAAAATTAAATTATGCCTTTATAGTTGCAAAGATGATGCCAGAGAATAATTTATGACATAATTGACAAATTATATGCCATTAAGTCATACTAATGGATTAACTTAAGAGAACCGTCAACTAATTGATATTTTTTGTGACCGATATTAAAAACATCCTCATCATGCGTTGCGATAATTATTGTGAGTTTTTTTTCAGTATTCAATTTTTGAAAAAGTGACATCATTTTTAATGCATTCTCCTTATCAAGATTTCCTGTTGGTTCATCTGCAATAATAATTGATGGATTATTAATAACAGCTCGCATCACTGCCACCCTTTGCTTTTCACCACCTGACAAATCATTTGGGAATGAATTCATTCTATCTTTTAGATCGAAGTACTCAAAAAGCTCAATTAACTCATCTTTATCCCATTGTTCTTTGGCTATCATTTTTGGAAGACTGACATTCTCTTCTAATGTTAGTTCTGAAATTAGATTATGAAATTGGAATATAAAACCTATACTCTTATTTCTTAGCTTATCAATATTGGTGTTGTCCTGAATACTAATTCCATTGATTAAAAGTTCTCCACTATCAGCATTGTCTAAGGTTCCAATAATACTTAATAATGTTGATTTTCCAGAACCTGAAGGGCCTTTTATTGTTATGATGCTTCCTTTATCTATTTGAAGATTAATATCTTTTAAAACGTGAAGCTTTCTACTTCCATCTGAAAAAGTTTTTGTTAGTTTTTTTATATCAACTATCATAATTGTTTATTAATTATTTTTACAGGACTCAAACTATTTATGAATCTCAAAGGAATATTTGTAAAAATCCCTATTAAAAAGACTGAACCCAATAAAAGTAGTGCAATATCAAAAATAAATATCTGCATTGGTAAAGTATCAACTAAATAAAACTCAGGAGATAATTTTATTAAGGATAATTTATTTTGTAGTAAAATTACTAATAAAGCAAAAAGAATGCCTCCACATAATGCAGAAAGACCAATTAAATAACTGTAAATGATAAATATTTTTTTAATATCATTTTTTTTCATACCAATAGATGAAAAAATTGCTAGATCCCTTATCTTTTTTGATGAAATCTGCATGATTGATGAGGATAGATTAAATGATGCAATTAAAACAATTAATAATAAAGTAAAAAAAGTTATTTTCTTCTCTATTTCAGTTGCTTCAAAAAGCTGACGATTTCTATCTTTCCAAGATAAGAATGTTATTGATGAATCTTTCATGTTTCCAATATCTCCATTAATCTCTGCAGAAAAACTCGCTTTTTTGAAGATTTCTTTATTCACACCAAATACTAGAAAATCATTAGCTCTTAAAATTCTATTTGAAAAAATATTTGCAACTCTGAACTCATAAATATCTGGAAGACTATAGGAATTAAGTTTAAAATCTTTAGATATTATTTGAATGCTATCTCCAATGTCAACGTTCAGTCGATTTGCAAGCAAATTACCAATTATCACATCTTTATTGGATAATGCCTTGAAATTATTTTGCAGATCAAGTTCGTAAAAATCATTCAAAGATTCATTAGATACAGATTTAAATTTAATTAGGTTCTGTTTTTTATTAGATACAATTAGAAATTCATTTTCCTGGAAAATTGAATAATTTTCATTATCCATATTTAAATCTCTTAAAAAACTAGTATTGCTTATATCTTCAACCAAATAATCACCATAAATTTTTTTAGCTTCAGTTTGTAAAATTCCTTGAAAACCATTAAGTACAGAAACAGATAACACTATTGCAGCAGCGCCAATGAAAAGACCTATAAATGATATAAAATTAATTGTATTATAACGAAAATCATTTCTTGGAAATAAAAATCTTTTAGCAATTAATAAATAAATTTTCATTTAGTCCTCAACACATTCATTGGACTAAAGTAAGCAAATCTTTTTACAGATGAAGCGGATATAATAAAACTTAATATTACACTTATGATGATAATTAAAAGTGAGTTACTAAAATTAAACTCCATAGGAAGGTAATCAACAAAATAAATATTCTGTTCAATGCTTATTAATTTAAATTCATTCTGCAATTGAATAAGAACATAGGAAAATAATATACCAATTGTTGATCCAATCGATGCAAGAATCATTGATTGAAAAATAAATATCTTTGAAATTGATTTGTGAGATAATCCATAGATCTTAAGAATTGTGAAATCCATTTTCTTTTCATCAAATAAAATACTCAAAGAACTTAAAAGCCCAAAAAATGAAACTACTGCAATTAAACTAAAAATAAATAAAATTGGCCATTTTTGAGTATTAATCCATTCAAAAAGACTCGAATACTTATCGTATATAGTCATTTGATAAAATGGATAATCTATAATGTCATCATTTGGGTCAATACTTACCCACCCTGAAATATAATTTTCAATGCCATAATACTTTTGAAGATTTTCTAAAGAAGTAAAAATATTTCTCTCTTCATATTCAGGAATGCCAGCATTATAAATATGTGCTACAGTAAAGAAGTCATATCTATTTTGGTTAGAAAAATTTTCAAGCTTTTTTGGATTGAAAATAACTACCTGATCTCCAAGTTTAAGGTTAAGATTTTCTGCTAATCTTTTTCCAATAACAATTGATTCATTTTTTATTTTATTAGTATCAAATGATTTGAATAGTCTAATTTTATTAAAATCGTTAATTGGATATGCATTTATAATAATGCTCTGGGAATCACTTTTTGATTTTAATAATGCTATCTTTTCTAAATAAGGTACTTTATCTGATATGAATGGTTGATCAAATTCATTTTCAATGATTTCATCTTCAAATAAATGATTAATTGAACTATATCCATTCAAATTTGATAATTTTTTTGAAATTTCAGATTCGAAACCATCAATAGAACTCATAACAATGTTTAATGATGCAACTCCCAATGAAAGACTAATTATGGTAACAAGGTTTGTAAGGCGAAAAACTAAACTACTATTTTTTGAAATAAATAATTTTTTAATTAAAAATAATACGAGCTTCATTTAAGGGATTTTAATGTAGGGAAAATTATGGCGTCTCTTATCCATCGAGTATCAATTAATAGCATAACTAATCTATCAATTCCAATACCTACTCCTGCTGTTGGAGGCATTCCAGTCTCAATCGCTTCAAGAAAGTTTTCATCAATTGGAAATGCTTCTTCATCTCCACCATCTTTCTTTCTTGATTGATCTTCAAATCTTTTTCTTTGATCAATTGGATCATTTAACTCTGAAAAACCATTTGCAAACTCCATTCCTGCAATAAATAATTCAAATCTTTCTGTGAAATCTTTATCTCCATCCCTATTCACTTTCGCTAATGGAGAAATTTCGACAGGATGATTGATTACATATGTTGGTTGAATTAGATTTGGTTCAACTTTTCTTCTCATGATTTCATCTATTAAGGTAGCTAAGCTATCCTTTTTGCTAACTTCAAGCTTTAAATCTTTACAAACTTTATAAACGGCTGAATGATCAGAGATATCAATATCATTTCCAGTGTGATCCTTAATTAATTCTCCCATAGTTTTTCGTGCAAACTTTTTGCTAAAATCAATTTTATGACCATCCCATGATATTTTTTTCATATCAAGGTCCTTAACAACTTTTTTAAACATTTGTTCAACAAAATCCATCATAAAATTATAATCAGAATAAGCTTGATAAAATTCTAGCATGGTGAATTCAGGATTATGACTCCTATCTATGCCTTCGTTTCTAAAATCTTTAGAAAGTTCATAAACCTTTTCAAATCCACCTACAATTAATTGCTTTAAATATAACTCTGTTGCAATACGAAGGTAAAAATCTTGATCTAATGCGTTATGGTGTGTTGTAAATGGCTTTGCATTTGCTCCTCCGTATATTGGTTGTAATACAGGTGTTTCTACCTCAATATATCCATGATCATTTAAAAACGATCTTATAGAGTTAATTATTTTAAATCTTTTTATGTAATTGTTTTTTGTTTCAGGATTAATAATTAAATCAAGAAACCTTTTTCTATATCTGAACTCTTTATCTGAAACTAAATTATATTTCTCTCCATCTTTTTCTTTAACATCAGGTATTGGCTTTATGTTTTTAGACAAAATTGTTAGATGGGAAACTTTAATAGTTAATGCATCTGTTTTAGTTTTAAAAACCTTACCCTCAATCCCAACAAAATCACCTATATCCGTTAGTTTAAATAAATTATAATTATCTTCACCAACGTCGTCTCTTGCAATATAAAATTGAATACGTCCTTCTTGGTCCTGAATATTAGCAAATGATGCTTTACCCATTTTTCTAAGAGACATGACTCTTCCTGCTAAAGAAACTTTAGTATCAATTAACTTTTCATTTATTTCTGATGTGTGATGAGAGCTATCATAGTCGTATGCATAAGGCTCTATTCCTAATTCACGGATTTTTTTTAACTTTTCAAGTCGATTGTCTATAATTTGTTTTAAACTCTTATTTTCCATTTCGAAAACTTATTTATTTTTTTCCATTTTATCTAACAAATAACTATATATAAAATCATCAATATTACCGTCCATAACTGATTTTATATTTCCTACTTCATGTTTGGTTCTATGATCTTTAATCATGTTATAAGGATGAAAAACATAGGATCTAATTTGACTACCCCAACCAATATCTTTTTTTTCTCCTTCAAGCTCTTTTTTATTGAGAAGCTGCTTCTCCACTTCTAATTGAAAAAGTTTTGATTTTAATACTTTTAAAGCTTGTTCTTTATTTTTGTGCTGAGATCTTTGCGTTTGACATTGAGTAACAATACCTGATGGTATATGAGTTATTCTTATTGCTGAATCTGTTTTATTTACATGTTGACCGCCAGCACCGCTTGACCTAAACGTATCTACCCTTAAATCTTTTTGATTAATTTCAATATCAATATCCTCATTAACTGCTGGAGAAACTGACACTGAAGCGAATGAAGTATGTCTTCTGCTGTTAGAGTCAAATGGTGAAATTCTAACTAGTCTATGAATACCAATCTCAGCTTGCAATAAACCATAAGCATAATCACCAGAAATTTCCACTGTACAATCTTTTAATCCGGCCTCATCACCGTTTTGGAAGTCAATAACATTAAATTTAAAACCTTTAGATTCAGCCCACATAGAATACATACGATAAAGCATTTCAGCCCAATCTTGACTTTCTGTACCTCCTGCACCTGGATGAATTGTAATTATGGCATCGTTAATATCATTATCACCATTTAATATAAGTTTTAATTCAAACTCCTTAAGAAGATTAGAAAAGATTTTAAGCTCTTTTTTAACTTCTTCTTCTTCAACTTGATTTTCATTTAAAAATTCAAACAGTACTTCTACATCTTCAGCTTTTTGAACAAGATTTTTCCTCAAGGAAATATCTTTTTCAAGAAAAGATATTTTTTTCATTACAGTGGTAGATTCAGAGTTATTATCCCACATTGTGGGATCAGAAATTTGCTCTTTTAATTTTTGGAGATCAGAAGTCTTTGATTCAAGGTCAAAGATGCCTCCTAATTTGATTATATTTTTCTAAAGATAATGAATATGCTTCTTTTAAATCCATACACTTAGTAATACCCCAATTGTTAATAGTACTCCAGTTAAAAAGTGAATTCCAATGGTTGATACATTAACAATTAATAGTTCATAAGGTAATTGCTGAAGATTAGCATCTTCTTTTTCCCATTCAACTAACCAATCAGAACCTTTCTTAGATGCAAAATTGAAAATAAGTAATGGAATCAATGCAATTAATGTAAAATAATTTTGTGCATAAACAGATGCTCCAACAATCAAAAGAAATGATATAACCATTAAACTTTTCCAAACTGAAAATGGTTTTCTATAATTAGCTTTTTCACCTGGGCCAGCCAATTTAACAACCCAGCTATTTTTATTTGCAGCCTTATCAGCATTATAATCTTGGAAACAATTTATAAAAAGGACTAAAGCAATAAATATTCCAACAGGAACTGAGTAAAATAATGTCACTATTGGATCAATTGATTGAGTTGGTGCTACTGCTAAGTTTTGCAGCAAAGCTGCACCATACACCATAAGAGGACCAAAACCAATAAATACTGCTAAATCGCCAAGACCATTGTATGCAAGTTTAAAAAATCCAGTATACATCACTCCCAAAAATATACCCAAATATCCTAGATACATTAAAACTGAATCAACTCTTCCGTCAAAGAAGAGGTTATTTAGATTAAGACCAACTAGGATTGTACATGAAAAAAAGAAAATTGAAAGCAGAAGCATATTTGTAGGGGTAATTAATCCAGATTGAATAGCTCTTGATCCGCCGTTAAATGGACTAGCCAACTTATTCATTTCATCATTTCTAGATTTATGATCAAAATAATCATTAATATTATTTGTACCAATTTGAGCACAAACTGCACCAAATAATACCATCCAAAATATCGACCAATCAAAGACCTCAAACTGTTTATATGCAATAGCAGAACCAAGCATGATTGGAGCAATGGTAGCTGTTAAAAAAGGTGCTCTTACAACAGTAATCCAATATTTTAAAGTATTTAGTATATTATTTTTTACTTCTTTAAATAATCCAATTCTATTTTCAGGAACTTCCATCCATTCAAATTGTTTTTCAGCATAAAAATCAACATATTTTATTGTTGTTGGCTGAATTTTATAGTACCCTATTACATCATTGGCAATCAAAAAATCATCATGCATATATTCTGAAAAAGCTTCAGTGACATTAAGAATTGCTTTCTTAGCTTTTTCAACTTCATCCTCATCTGTTACTTTCGAAGCATGTGCATCAATTTGCAACTCCTTTATACCTTCTTCTCCATCAGGTCTAATTACACATTGAACCTTAGGATTAATGGAAATTTGTACAGCTTTTCTTGACGGATTGAAAGTGAAAAAGTATATATCTAATCCGTCATTTGCAAAATAGACATTCGCTGCAGAAGAATTACCAGCAACGCTTGTTGATAAAGTCATAAAATCTGACCGGTTCAATAAATCTAAAATCTTATCTTTTAACATTTTTAATTTTCCTCAAAAAATTCGTTCATCTTTTCTTTTAGAATTTTTCCTAGTTCATCTAAAGAGAGGCCTGAACTTATAAAATATCCATTTTCTGCAACAGAAATTTTTCCACTTTCTTCTGAAATAACAACTGCCAAAGCATCACTCTCTTCAGAAATTCCAAGTGCTGCTCGATGTCTAGTTCCCATTTCAGGATTTAAAGTCTTGCTTTCAGTCAAAGGTAAAATACATGCTGCTGCTTCAATTAAATTATTATGAATTACTACAGCTCCATCATGCAAAGGAGAAGATGGATTAAAAATTGATACTAAAAGCTCAGGGCTGAATGAAGCATGCATTGGAACAGCATCTGATACTACATTTTTTAAAGAATTTTCACGTTCAAATACAAGTAAAGCACCCCACTTATTTCTTTTAATTTCTTCAATACTAGATAATATGTCTTCTTGTATTTCAGTTCTTTCAATCTGAAATAGTTTTCTTAAAATTCGATTCTGTCCTACTGAAGTTAGGAGTCTTCTGATTTCTGGTTGAAATAAAATTACAAAAACTACGACCCAAACAGTTTGAAAAAGATTTAAAAGCCAAGATGTAGCTTTAAATCCAAGAATATTAATTATAAATCCAGCAAAAAATATAATTAATAAACCAATTAACATTTGTCCACCTCTAGTACCTCTAAAGTAAGAATAGGCATAAGAAAAAATGAATGTAACCAAAATCAAATCAAACAGATCGGTAAGTGTAAACTTTAAAAAACTTATCTCAAAAAGGTTCATATATTAATTTAGCTAATTAAATGGTTTGAATTAAAAATTTTATTTGCAATTAAAAGTGCTTTATGTGTTTCAGCAACATCATGGACTCTAAAAATCTTTACACCTTGTTGTAATCCAATAATATTAGCTGCTAATGAACCTTCTAACCTATCATTTTCTGGAAGATTTAAAGCTATTCCAATGAATGATTTTCTTGATGCACCAAGAAGGACTGGAAAATTTAACTTAACAAAATGATTTAAATTATTTATGATTTCAAAATTATTTTCAACGGTTTTTCCAAAACCAATACCGGGATCAATTATAATTTTTTTGCGATTTACTCCTTTAGAAACTGCAAAATCTATTCTTTTTATCAGATAATTTTTGATATCTGGTATTAGAGATTCATAAGTAGGGTTATCTTGCATATTTTTTGGAGTTCCTTTCATATGCATTATAATTAAGGGACAATCAAATTTTACTGCTATATCAGCCATAAATGGATCAACTTCCATGGCACTAACATCATTTATTATTGAAGCACCAACATCAAGAGCTTTGCTTGCAACCATTGATTTTGTAGTATCAATAGATATACAAACATCAGATTTTTTTCTTATACCTTTAATAACAGGTATTACTCTTGAAATTTCTTCATCTAAACTAACAGGATCTGAAAATGGTCTAGTAGATTCACCGCCAATATCAATTATATTTGCACCATTTTTGACCATAGCTAATGCATGCTCAACAGCAGTATTTTTATCAAAGTATTGGCCACCATCCGAAAATGAATCAGGAGTAACATTTAAAATTCCCATGATTAATGATTGCTTATCTTCACTTGAAAGCCAATCATTGAATTGTTTGATATTCATGTATTATTTTTTTGAGATTTTTTTACCTGATAGCATGACTTTAATATCTGATTCATCTATTGTTTCATGTTCAAGTAATTCTTCAGCCATTAAATGCAGTAGATCAATTTTTTCTTCAAGAATTTTTCTTGCAGTATCTTGTGCATTTTTAATAATTGATACAACTTCATGATCAATCATCTGAGCAGTTTCTTCACTGTAGTCTCTATGAGATTGTATTTCTCTTCCTAAGAAAATTTCTTCATTCTTTTTTCCAAAAGCCATTGGGCCCATCTTGTCACTCATTCCCCACTCACAAACCATTCTTCTAGCAATACTTGTTGCTCTTTCAATATCGTTTGATGCACCAGTAGTGATTTCATTTAATATTAAATCTTCCGCAGCTCTTCCTCCCATCATTACAGCTAATCTGCTTAAAATATATGTTTTTGAATAACCGTGTTTTTCATCAATTGGCAGCTGCATTGTTACTCCTAATGCTCTTCCTCTAGGAATAATTGTAACTTTATGGACAGGATCTGCTTCTGGAGAAAATAGTGCTACTACTGCATGTCCTGCTTCATGATAAGCTGTTACTTTCTTTTCATGATCCGAAAGCACCATACTTTTTATTTGGACACCCATTAAAACTTTATCTTGAGCTTCTTGAAAATCAGAATTATCAACTGTCGCTTTTCTTTTTCTAGAAGCAAGTAGTGCAGCTTCGTTTACAAGATTAGCTAAATCAGCTCCAACCATTCCAGGTGTTCCTTTAGCTATATCTAATAAATTGACTGACTTAGGTTTAATTTTGATTTTCTTTGTATGAATTTTTAAAATATCATGTCTACCATTTAGGTCAGGAACATCAACTACAACCTGACGGTCAAATCTTCCAGGTCTTAACAATGCTGAGTCCAACACATCTGGCCTATTTGTTGCTCCCATAACAATAACACTGCTAGAATTATCAAATCCATCAAGTTCAACTAACAGCTGATTTAGCGTTTGTTCTCTTTCATCATGTCCACCACCTAATCCAGCTTCCACGTTGACGACCTACCGCATCAAGCTCATCAATAAAAACAATTGCAGGTGCGTTTTTATTTGCTTGCTCAAATAGGTCTCTTACTCGAGATGCTCCAACTCCAACGAACATTTCGACAAAATCTGCTCCACTTATACTAAAAAAAGGTACATTGGATTCACCAGCTACAGCTCTGGCTAATAATGTCTTTCCAGTTCCTGGAGGTCCAACTAATAAGACACCTCTTGGAATTTTACCTCCAAGCTTTTCAAATTTTTTGGGGCTTTTTAAGTATGCTATTACTTCCTCAAGCTCTTCCTTAGCCTCAATACAACCAGCTACATCCTTAAACTTCACTTTCTTTTGATTACCAGAAAAAATCTTAGCTTTACTTTTACCAAAGCTAAAAACATTATTCATTCCATTTCCAGAACCTTGCATTCTTCTAATTAAAAATAGCCAAAAAGCTATTAATAATAACCAGGGCGCAAAACCAAGTAGCCAACTTGTCCAATCAATTTTTTCACCTTCAAAATTGTATTCAATATTCTTTTCATCCCATAAAGCAATTTGATCAGAATAATCTGATGGTAAGAAGACAACAAATAAGGTTCTTTCTTCAAATGATGCTCCATGTTTATTAATCAATGTTTGAGGATTAAAAAGTTCGCCATGAAAAGAATTATCATTTTCAATAGATGCTTCTTTAATTTTATTTTCCGCTAATAATTCTTTATATGTGTTGTAAGATACTTCAACTTCGTTTGCAGACTCATCAGGTAGAAAAGCAAATGAAGCAATTATAAATAAAATTATTGATGCCCAAATTAGTAAAGAGCTAGGCCCTGTTTGTGTTTTTTTAGGGTTTGGTTTCTTATTTGTTTGATTTTTCATTGGAGAAGAATTTAATAAAAATGTTTAATAAAAAAACTAATTCCTAAAGAAATTTAGTTTTGCAATTTTTACTGAATTTTTATGAATTTTATATTTTTCACTTAATTGATAACCTGCAACCCAAATAATTTCATCTTGATTACATACTACTAACGATTCTTTCCTCTTTAAAAAGGATAAATTTCTGTCTTTTAAATATTTTTTAACTTTCTTTTTTCCATTCATTCCCAAAGGTAAAAAACTATCACTGTCTCGAACTGATCTGATTACTAAATTGTTATTAATTTTTGATGCATCAATAAACTCGACTTCTTTGTCATTAGTGAAATTTTTTAGGTGCCTTATTAAAATCCCAAAAAAAAGTAAAGTTTACCCCATTAAATTCTTCTCCAGCTTCAACATTACTAAAAATGCCATCATTAGTATCATTATAAATAAATAACGAATTTCTATCTACTAATATGGTCTTTTCATTTACTACTTTCGAAGAACCTGAAAGATTTTTTCTGAAACAAATCTTTTATTTCTCTGATATCTGTTTTTGAAAATGAATTTTTAGCATTGAGACATAAATTTGAAATAATTCTTAGCTGAACAAGAAAAGGTAGGTTATAAAATTCTGACTTATTTATTTCAATTGTATTTTCATTTACAATATAGCTATCTGAATTACAAAAATTTTGAACATTAAATGTAATTAAATCATGTACCTCATCAATTCTATCAGTAAAATTATTAAAAGGAATATGAATATCATTTTTAATTTTTTTCAATTCAGGTATAACATTCATTCTTAAAAAATTCCTAGTAAATAAGTCATCACAATTTGTTGGATCATCAATAAATTTGACGTTATTTAAAGATGCATACTCACTTATTTCTCTTTTAGAAATATTGTACATAGGTCTAATAATATTCTGATTTAATTTTCTTAATCCTTGAAGTCCTTCTACTCCTGAAGAATTGAGAATTTTCATTAAAATAGTTTCAACTTGATCATCTGCATGGTGTGCAGTGAGAATGAAATCAGCCTTAATTCTTTTTCTTACTTCTTCTAATTTGCTATACCTCATTTTTCTAAAATTTGATTCAATATTAGAATTAACCTCTTTTAAAAAAATATTTTCAATAATTAAATCACTATTCATTTTAACACATTGATTTTTAACTAAATTTTCCATCTTTTTAGAATCTGAATGATAATTATGATTAATATGAGCTACAGAAAACTTAAAAGACTCATGATTTTTCTGAAAAAAGTTTAGAAGAACCATTGAATCTATACCACCAGATACCGCTAGTAGGAAATGTGGTTTTTCATTATCAATTAAAGTTTTGAGATTTAATGTAATTCTATTTTGCATATTTCACTAAAAATGGATTTGTTTTTAATTCATAATCTAATGTTGTTATTTCACGATGCCCAGGGAGCAAGGTAGAATTAACATCAAATGAATTTACAAACATTTCTAATGATTTTTCCATATGAGCTGGATTTGATGTTTGAAGATCAGTTCTACCAATTGATCCCTTAAATATTAAATCTCCACAAAAGATAAGTGAGTCTATTTCAAAACTCATACATCCAGGAGAATGTCCAGGATTGTAATTAACATTAAATTCAAACGAACCAACAGTTAACTTTTTATCTGACTCTTCAATCCAATGACTGACTTCTGGTTTTTCTGAAACAACATTCATATATCCTTTCATAACATCGTAATAATCAAGCATCATACTATTGCCTCTACAAATGTAAAATGGTATGTTATAAGTTTTTATACAATCGCTCGCAGAAGCAATATGATCAATATGTGCATGTGTAGCCAAAACAGCTATTGGAGATAAATTATGAGACTGTAAGATATTCATTAATTAAATCAAAGCCTAAACCTGGATCAATAATAATGGCTTCTTTATTTTCATTTGATAAAATGTAAATATTTTGATCTAAAAGCTCAGAAATTATTCTTTTATAATTTAACATTATACTCTGTCAAAAAAGAATCCACCCAAAGAATTAATTTTATCTTGGTAGGAATGTGGATTCAAAAATCTAACAGTTGCAGCAATACTTGAAAGTATTGAGTTTCCATCTTGTGGAGTAAAACAAAATCCTGAAACTTCGTGATCATTACGCACATTTATAGAATCTTCAACAATGACAGTTTGATTTAAAATTCTTCCATACAGTCCTTGGTCTCTTCCAAATGAAAATACCTCATTTGTTGAGTGATGCTCTGTTAATGACACTCTATCATTACTTGAAAGCAAATCAATAACCTTTTGTTTAGAAGTAGGCTCTTTAAGCTTCAAATTAAACCATACAGTATGCATATATTGAGAATTAACCTTCATTGCTGAAGAAAAAAAATCAAGGTCAAGATTCATTGTTTTAAATAATCCTGCTGCATCTTCTGCATGATGAGTTCCGTAAACTGGATGTCCATGGTCATTAACTGTAGGAGCAGGAACAAAACTACCTGTTTGACTTATGTCATTACTTCTCCTAACACAAACAAATTTTCCATCAATAAGGTTATCTGGAGAGATGCTTAATGCTATGGTATTAACTAGACATGCAATATTATGGGTATTGCAAGAAACAACTTGTAAAAATTGATCTTCTGAATTGATAACATGGTCATTAATTCCTCGAGCATATTTTTTTCCAAATCCATTTTCACTGCCTTGAGCTAGAAAACCTTTAACTTTATCAGCATATTTTTCATAAAAATCTGCTTTATTTTGGTGACCAAACCCCTTAGGAGTACAATCAATTACAACTGAACTTCTAGAAACAGCTTCTTCCATTGTAAATTCAGGTTCTAAACCAATTTCTTTAAAACTTTCGACTCTATCTTCATGCACTGCAAGCCTAGCACCTTTCGCTATTAAATTTTTAATCTTAGGAGCATCTTTTGTTAAAGGGGATTGTTTATGAAATGTAACCTCATCAATTCCTAAATTACTTTTTTGCTCACAAAGAATGCCTATCAGTGGTTCGCCAATAGTTCCAGTTCCAACAACATGTACAATTTTTCGTTCCATAATTCTAATTCCCCCGAATTAATTTCTATATTTTTTTACGTTAATAATAAACCAAGTTAAAATAGTAATAAATACAACAAAAAGTGCTGACAAAAAATAAGATAAATAATTAAACATATCTATCCTCAATATCTTTCTTTTTTAAAACTTCTATTTTTAATAATAGCATTAAAATCATCAATGATGTAAATGATAACAATGAAAATAAAAATGGATTTAAAATCCCAGACGGCTGTTTATTCATGCCTAGCTGAGGATGAGATTGAATTTCAGCTGCCCAAAAATTCACTGATGCAAAAATTATTGGAATGTCTAAAAATGCAATAATTCCAATAATGGCACATACAAGTGCTGCTCTTTGACGATATAGCCCAATATTTCTCATAATAAAATATCCTACATAAATCAGAAATAGTACTAGAGTAGTAATTAATCTTGGTTCCCACACCCAAGGCTGACCCCAAATTGGTGTTGCCCAAATAGGCCCTGTAATTAATACTAAAGCAGTAAAAATAGTTCCTATCTCAGCAGAAGCAAGGCCAATTCTATCATATTTAAGATTTTTTGTATAGAGATAACAAATTCCACTTACCATCACAATGAAATAAGCTAAAAATCCAGACCACGCTATGGGTACATGAAGATAAAATATTTTTTGCGCCCACTCTTGATTAGGAACCATTGGAGTAAAAAAAATCATCCAAATTAAATTTGTAATCATTAAGAAAATGGTTATTATAAAAAAAGTTAAGCTCATTATTGTTTAATTAGCCTTTCAAATAAATTTATTCCTAGAAGGATTCCAGTTAAGGCAAAAGTTAATAATATCAACCAAGATTCAATATATAAAGATGACATTTCTCCAATAATAATACCAAAAAGAATATTTGATGCATTTATAAGAATTGGAACTATTAAAGGAAAAAATATAACTGGAAATAAAAAGCTTTTTGAAGTATTTGTATTTGTTAATAAAAAAATCAATATACCAAAAGATAATAATCCAAAGTTTGTAACGATACTTAATAAAATAAGATTTGATATAATTTCAAAACTCAAATCAGATAAAATCATATAGCCAAAAAATATTATAAATTGTACCCCTAAAAGAATTAAACTGAGTGATAATATTTTAGCAAAATAAATCTTTGTCAAATCAATTGAAGATGAATAAATAAGATCATAAATATTATAATCTTTTTCTCTAGCAAAAGAATTTTCAATAAGCTTGATTGTTGAAAGAGAAATAATAATCCAAAAGAATCCAGAAAATACTGTTGAGTCATAAATTTTGGATAAAGGGAATGAAAAAAGCAAAAACATCAAACATGATATTGCAAAAAAAGAAATATATAATAAATTAAATGAAGATTTTTTTTCTAAAAAAAATTCATTTTTCATGAGTTTTAAAATCATTTTATGCCCTTAAAGTTTTCTATTGAAATAATCTTATCATAATTTAATTCTTGATAATTTTGATGTGTTGAGTAAATGATAGACCTATTTTTTGATTTAAAATTATTAAAAATATCCTTAAAAATTTTAATACCATCAGTATCCAAATTACTAAACGGTTCATCAATCAATAAATAATCCCAATTTAAATTCATTGCTAAACAAAGCTTATTTCTTTGGATGTTACCCCTTGATAATAATTTTAATGGCATTTCTTTAAATTGTCTAATATTAAGCTCCAAAAGGGAATCATTAAAAACTCTTGTATCATAATTTTGATTATGATACGTAGAAATTACCTTTAGGTTTTCTTCAATAGTTAAATCACCGAAAATATTTAGTTTATCACTTAAAAAAAGATGACCTTTTGTAGAATTAAAATTTATGGATCCGCTCTCAAAATTCATTAATCCTGAAAGACATTTAAGAAAAGTAGTTTTTCCAGAACCATTATTTCCTACAACAGCACAAATTTCTCCAAGCCCTAAAGAAAAATTTATATTATTCAATATTGGTGTACTTGAAAAAGATTTTGAAAGATTTTTTACTTGTAACATTATTTCATCTGCTTAATAATTGGCCAAAAAACATAAAAAATTGTGACCAAAAGAAAAAAGAATATAAAGAATTGATTAAAAATTTCCATTTAATTATTTCTTCTTGATGGCCAGAAAGCAAAAAGAGAACCAATTACCATCAGTACTCCACCAATCCAAACCCAATTTACCAAAGGATTAATCATTATTTTGAAATAACCAATGTTTTTCTGTGCATCATAGCCAGAAAAAATGGAATATATATCTTTTTGAATAGTACTATAGATATCTAACTCACTATGAGGTTGTCTTTTTTCCGGATCTGAATTCCAATAAAAATAAATACGTTTCTCGGGCTTCAGATTAGTCAATAATTGATTAGTACTACTATCTACAACATCTATTTCACTTAAAAAGGCATAGTGATTATCTCTAGCTTCACTTTTAATACTATTTAACTTAAAAACATAATTAGAAAAATAAATTTGTTCACCTGGTGATAAACTAAACTCTTTTTCAACTTCAAAAGCTCTTCCAATGAAACCTATGAATAATAAAACAATTCCAATATGTACTATATAACCTCCATTTTTATGTCTGTTGCTTAAGAACATTTTAACAATAGAATGTAAAAAATTTGATGAGTTCTTTTGTTTTTTAAAGGATTTATAAAATTCACCTAGAATTGAGCTTAGGGTAAATGAAACACCCATTATCGCGACAAAAACATATAACTGAAATAAACTTGAAAATATTATATATCCTATTCCAGATAAAAAACTGATACTTAATGGTAATTTAAATCTATTTAATAAGACACTTTGAGAAGTATAATTCCAAGAAAGTAATGGTCCAATTCCCATTAAAAATAATAATACAAGTCCTATTGGAATGTTTAATTGGTTAAAATAAGAAGCTCCCACATAAATCTTATTACCATCCCATGCCTCAGATAAAATTGGAAATAGAGTTCCCCACATAATTGTGAAACACATTAAAATGAGAATTAAATTATTATACAAAAATCCACCTTCTCTTGATGTAAAAGAATCAATTTTATCTGGAGTATCTAAATAAGATTTTCTTTTAAAAAACCAGAAAACAGTATAAAGAATTAGTATCGCTAAAAATGCAAAAAACATTGGACCAAGATTTTCAGCTGTAAATGAATGGACAGATGAAATTACTCCACTTCTAGTAATAAATGTTCCAAGAATAACAAGTATGTAAGTTGAAGTAGCAAGTAAAAAGTTCCATTTCTTTAACATGCCTCTCTTTTCTTGAATCATTGATGAATGAATGAAAGCTGTTAATGTAAGCCATGGCATTAATGATGAATTTTCAACTGGATCCCAAGCCCAATATCCTCCCCATCCTAGCTCGTTATATGCCCAATATCCTCCAAGAATGATACCTGCAGATAAGAATGTCCATACAAATAAAGACCATCTTCTAATAGATTGAACCCATTCAAAGGAAATATCTCTTGATATAGATGCTGCAAGTGCCATTATGAAAATAATAGCTGAACCAGTAAAACCGACATAAAGTATTGGAGGATGAATAGCCATAAAGAAATTTTGTAATAATGGATTTAGACCGTTTCCATTTTGAACAATAATATCAGAAGAAACAGGTTCAAATGGATTTGCAATAAAATTTGAAAGGAGAATAAAAAAAGAAAAGATAAAAGATAAAATTATATAAGAGTGGAATTTTAATGTTTTCAATTTTTTCAAAGTTGTAAAAATATATGTAACTGCAAAAAGAGCCGTTATAAAAGACCAAAACAATAATGAGCCAGCTTGTCCAGCCCATAGTGCAGTAACCTTATAAAAGACAGGGGTTTCATAGCTAGTATATTGAGCTACATATTGTAAATTAAAATTGCTAATTAATAATTCATTTAATAGACAAAAAAATGCTAAAAAAATACAATATGAAGTTGCTAGAATTGCTCTTTCAGCGACCTGTAAATATGTTTGATTCTTAAATTTTTTGAAAAAACCTAAAAATATAAATGAAGAAAAAATTAATCCTCCAGCTAGGCTGATTGCAATACTACCAATTTGAGAAATCATTATATTTTTTCTATGTTTTTAAGATCGCCCTCGTATCTGGAGGCACATTTAGTTTGCAATTCTGTGGCTGAAATAAGATTATTAGAGTATGAACCAGAGACTACAACCTCAGCATCATCTTTAAAGAGGTCTGGTCTAATTCCATAATAGGTTACCTTTACACTATCATTATTTTGATATACAAAAAAAGAAACTTCAAGTTGATCATCTTCTGAGATATCTATTGAATTTGGTTTTATGTAACCACCAACTTTTATTTTTTGAATATCATTTGATTCAATAGCTAGTTCAGAAATAGAATAATATCTCACAGTCAATGAATCATCTTTCTTAATATTCGTTAGATAAAATACCCAACCAGCAATTAAGACAAAAATAATAAGAGTTGATGTAGTGACTTTATTCATAATTTATATTCCAAAAGATTCTTCCCATTCACCATAAACTTTTTTCATTACTTCCACGATTTCGCCGACAGTTCCGCCTTGTTCAGCTACTTCTATCAAAAAAGGAACTAAATTTAAATCATTTTTGCAAGCATCGCTTAGTTTTTTCATCTTTTCTTGCAAAATTTTTTTGTCTCTATTTTTTCTTAGAGTTTTTATTTTATCTTCTTGAGTATCTTGAGCATCTCTTGAAATTTTGAGAATCTCTATATCTAACTCTTCGTCTTCCTCAACAAAATCATTTACTCCAACAATAATTCTTTCTTTAGAATCAACTGATTCTTGATAAATAGATGCAGATTCAGCTATTTTTTTTTGAAAATAACCATCCTCTATAGCTTGCACTGTTCCACCCATCTCTTGAATTTCTTCAAAGTACCTAATAGCTTGTTTTTCAAGTTTATCAGTCAATTCTTCAATATACCATGATCCTCCAAGAGGATCAGCTACATTAGGTACTCCAGTTTCAAAAGCTAGAATTTGCTGGGTTCTAAGCGCTATTTTTGCAGCTTTTTCTGAAGGCAATGCTAATGTTTCATCCAATGAATTTGTATGCAGAGAATTTGTTCCACCTAACACTGCTGACATTGCTTCAAAGGCTGTTCGAACAATATTATTTTCTGGCTGTTGAGCTGTTAATGAACATCCTGCTGTTTGAGTATGAAATTTAAGTTTTAATGAACTTTCATTTTTTGCACCATATTTATCTTTTAGTCGATTTGCCCAAATTCTTCGTGCAGCTCTATACTTAGCAATTTCTTCAAAAAAGTCCATATGAGCATTAAAGAAAAAAGATAATCTATGGGCAAAATCATCTATTTTTAATCCTCTTTTTAAACATTCTTCAATATATGCAAATCCATTATTGAGTGTAAAAGCAAGCTCTTGTGCAGCAGTAGATCCAGCTTCTCTAATATGATATCCACTGACGGATACAGGGTTGTATAATGGCATGTTTTCGGAACAATATTCAATAATATCTACAACAAGTTTAACTGATGGTTCAGGAGGAAAAATCCACTCTTTTTGAGCCATATATTCTTTTAATGCATCATTTTGTAAGGTTCCTCTCAATTTACTGACATCTATTCCATTTTTCTTAGCAAGTGCTACATAAAATGCAAAAAGAATAATTGCAGGACCATTTATTGTCTGTGATACTGAAATTTTTTCAAGGTCTATTCCATCAAAAAGAATTTCCATATCCTGTAAAGAAGCTACATTTACGCCACAGACACCAACCTCTCCTGAAGATAACTCATGATCTGGATCATAACCCATTAAAGTTGGCATATCATAAGCTACAGATAAGCCAGTTTGACCATTTTTAAGTAAATATTTGTATCGTTCATTAGTTTTTTCTGGGGTACTGAATCCTGAAAATTGTCTCATGGTCCATAATTTTCCTCTATACATATTCTTATGAATACCTCTAGTATATGGAAAACTTCCTGGATCAATATTATAGTTTTTTTCATTGTTGGATGATGAGTAAAAGTCCTTCAATTCATCACCACTAATGCTTTTAAAACTACCTTTTCTTTCAACTTTTTTACTCATTTGATTTCCTTGAAAAATTATAAATCTTTTCGAATAAAGTCATTGAATCTAAACCTATTTCTTCTAATAAAATATTTCTTGGTCCATGATCTACAAACCTGTTTGGAACACCTAATGTTAAAATAGAATTTTCAATATTCTTTTTATTTGACCAGTTTATTACTCCTTCACCAAATCCACCATCTGTCACACCTTCTTCAATTGTAACAACTAATTTATATTTTGGTAAAGATTCATTTAAATAATTTTCATCCATAGGTTTGATAAATCTACAATTAACTACCTCTGAGGAAATACCTTTTTCCATTAGCATACTATGTATTTCTAAGCTCTTACTTACCATTGATCCAACTGCTAAAATAAGTATGTCACTTCCTTCTGTTAATACCTCCCATGAGCCTATTTCAATCTTTTGTGGAGATTTCTCTTCAAATTTTACTGACTGTTCTTTAGGGTATCTTATGGTAAATGGTTTAGTTGTATTTAAAGTTGCAGTATAAAGCAAATCTCTTAACTCATTTCCATCTTTTGGTGCTGAAATAATAATATTTTGAATACATCTTAAATAAGAAATATCTAAAACACCGTGATGAGTTGCACCATCCTCACCAACTAAACCAGAACGATCCATGCAAAAAATGACAGGTAAATTTTGTAAAGCAATATCATGAATTATATGATCAAAGGCTCTTTGAAGAAAGGTTGAATAAATTGCAACAACAGGAATTTTTCCTTCCGTTGATAACCCGCCACTAAAAGTTACTGCATGACCTTCAGCTATACCAACATCATAAAATCTTTCAGGAAATCTTGAAGAATACTCAACCAATCCAGTCCCTTCTCTCATTGCAGCAGTTATTGCAACTATATTTTTATTTTTTTCTGCTAAATCACATATCACTTCTCCAAATACATTCTGATATATTGGAGCTTGAACTTTAACAACTGCATCATCTTTTTTCTTTTCTTTAACTCCATGATATTTGATTGGATCATCCTCAGCGTAATCAAGACCCTTTCCTTTTTTTGTAATTGTATGCAACACAACAGGACTGTCATAATCTTTTATATTTTCCAAAATTTCTATCATTTCTTCGATATTATGACCATCAACTGGCCCAAAATATCTAAAACCTAGATCTTCAAAAACCGTTGTAGGTAAAAAGAATTTTTTAGCACTTGACTCAGCTTTTCTTAAAATAGATTCTATAATTTTCAAACTTTTTGGAAGTTTTTTTATTGTTCTATAAATCCATCTTCTCAATCTATTATATTGCTTATTGGTAGCTATTTTAACAAGGTAGTTTCTAAATGCCCCAACATTAGGACTTATAGACATATCATTATCATTAACAATAACAAGCATTTGCTTTCTTATATTTCCAGCATTATTGAGGGCTTCAAATGCAAGTCCTCCAGATAAGGCTCCATCGCCAATAATACTTACTACTTTAAAATCATCATTCTCTAAATTTCTACTTACAGCCATTCCTAAGCCAGCTGAAATTGCTGTTGATGCATGACCAGCACCAAAGACATCATATTCACTTTCAGATCTCTTTAAAAAACCGCTTAACCCTTTATATCTTCTAATAGTTGGGAATTGACTATATCTACCAGTTAGTACTTTATGAGCATATGCCTGATGACCGGTATCCCATACGATTTTGTCTCTTGGAGCATCGAAAACATAATGAACAGCAGTTGTTATTTCAACTGCGCCAAGCGTTGGAGCTAAATGTCCTCCAATTTCATTAATTGTATCAGTAATATAAGTGCGAAGTTCTTTGCATACTTCTCCTAATTCCTCTTTTGGAATACTTTTTAAATCTTTTGGAGAATTAATCTTATCAAGATATTTCATGTTTTTCCTTTGAAACAAATTTCATGTATTAAAGTTTCATTCAATAATTCAGGATGACAAGAAATTCCTATATGTATTCCCTGCCTCACTGCAACAACTTCTTTTTGAAAGGTTGCTAGAACCTCAACATCGTTATTTATTTTATCTATTTTTGGGGCTCTAATAAATAATACATCGATATCAGAGCTCATTATGCCATTCTTAACATTAATTTTGGCTTCAAAAGAGTGTACTTGTCTTCCATAAGCATTTCTGCATGTTATTACATCTAAAAAAGCGAAGTTATGTACTCTTGAATCGTTTGATTCTTTAGACATTAAAATAAGTCCAGCACATGAACCCAAAATTGGTTTATTTTTTGAAAGCTTATTAATACCATCAATCAAACTCTGATTCTTTCTCAAAAGATTAGTTATTGTTGTAGATTCTCCTCCTGGAATTATAAGACCATCAACAGAACTTAGATCATCCCTTGTTTTAACTAGCTTATGTTTTAAGTTAATTTTTTTAAGAATTTTAATATGAGAATCAAAATTTCCTTGAAGTGCAAGGACACCAATCACAATTAGTCACCTCTATTTGAAAATTTTTCATCTTCAGGAATGTCAGACATTAAAATTCCCTTCATGGCATCTTTTAAATCGTACGAAGCAGTTAAAACATCTTTTGCGCTCTTAAAATGTGTAACAGCTTTAACAATAGCATGAGCTCTTTCTGATGGATCTTGACTTTTAAAAATACCAGAACCAACAAAAACTGTTTCAGCACCGAGTTGCATCATTAAAGAAGCATCTGCGGGAGTAGCAATTCCTCCAGCAGCAAAATTAGGAACCGTTAGTTTTTGATTTTTAGCTACCTCTTCTACTAAATCTAATGGAACTCTAAATTCTTCTGCTTTTTTTGATAAATCAGCATCTTTTAGTTCAATAATTTGTGAAGTAATCATTTTCATATGCCTTACAGCTTCAACAATATTTCCACTACCAGCTTCACCTTTAGTTCTAATCAACGCAGCACCTTCATTTATTCTTCTTAGGGCTTCACCTAAGTCTCTTGCTCCACATACAAATGGAACCTTAAAAGGATGTTTATCTACATGTGCATGCTCATCAGCCGTTGTAAGTACTTCACTTTCATCAATGAAGTCAACTTCTAAGGCTTCTAAAATTTGTGCTTCTGCAAAATGACCAATTCTACATTTTGCCATCACTGGTATTGAAACATTATCCTGTATTTCTTTTATCATATGAGGGTTGCTCATTCTTGCAACACCACCATCTTTTCTAATATCAGATGGAATTCTCTCTAAAGCCATAACAGAAACTGCTCCTGCATCTTCTGCAATTTTAGCTTGTTCTAAATTAGTAACGTCCATAATTACCCCACCTTTTAGCATTTCTGCTAAACCGACTTTAACTTTGAAAGACTCTTTACTCATGAATTATTTCCTTTTCTTGTGTATTTGTTATTTCTTTGACTTTTTTAATTACTGATTCGATTATCCAGTCTGGAGTTGAAGCTCCGGCGGATATTCCTACAGAATTTACATCATCTTTAAACCAAGATGAATCAATTTCTGCAGCACAAGTCACCTGAAATGTATTTTCATTCCTTTCTGAGCTCAATTCAGCTAGACGTTTGGAATTAGCGCTTGTAAATGATCCAATAATGATCATTAAGTCAGTTACTTCAGACAACTCTTTAATTTGTTCTTGATTTCTTTTAGTTGGAAAGCAAATCGTATTAACAAATCTTAAATCAAATACTTTTGTCATTAAAATGTTTATAATATCTTGCACGTTTTCGATTGTTTGGGTTGATTGAGTTACAACTCCAGCTTTCTTTGTTTTTCTCAGTGCTTCAGCTTCTTCTACTGAAGCAACAATCACTGGATCTGGTATTTGACTAGCAATTCCAATCACCTCATCGTGACCATGGTCTCCAATAATAATAATTTTTCTACCTTCTTTATGTAATGCTTTTACTTCATGATGTATTTCATGAACTAAAGGGCATGTAGCATCGATAATATTCATTTTTTTATCTTCAGCTTTTTTCCAAACCTCTTTTGCAGTACCGTGAGCTCTAAAAAGAACAGGTTTGTCTTTTGGAATCTGATCAAGTTTCTCAACAACTTTTACACCTTCTTTTTCTAAATCACTTACGACACTTTCATTATGAACAATATCTCCCAACATATAGACTTCTCCATATTTTTTGCTCATTTCGTAAGCGCTATTTACAGCATCTCTTACTCCAAAACAATATCCTGCGTCTTTAGCTAAGATTATCTTCATTGAACTTGCTTATATATGTTGACATTAAATTTAAAACTGTTGATTTGACATCTGAAAATTCACCTTCTACTAGTGCTGCAGCTGCAAAAGGATGTCCGCCTCCACCCATTTTTTTTGCAATCTCACTAACTTTGTACTTTCCCTTAGATCTAAAGCTTAATCTAACTTTTCCTCCAAGGTCATAAAGCATTAAGGAAACTTCAACTCCCTTAATTCCTCTAAAAAAATCTGTAAACCCGTCAAAATCTTGATTTGAGCCATTGACCTCTTTAATCATGTCATGATTCAAAGAAAACCAAACTAACTCATCATTGCAGTCATAATTTAATTTTTGAATCACATTTCCTAAAAGTTTCATTCTGCTAACAGAAGAGTTTTCATAAATGTTTTGATAAACTTTAGAGATATCTAATCCCATTTGAATTGCATCTACGGCAACTTGATGACAAAGATCAGTTGTGTTACTATGTCTAAATGAACCAGTGTCTGTTAGAACAGCAACATAAATACCTAACATCATTTCTTCTGAAATTTTTTGATCAATCTCTTTAAAAAATGAATATAAAATTTCACCTACTGATGATGCTTTGACATCAATATATTCATTCTTAAATAAATCATTATCAGATTTTGCGTGATGATCAATGCTCAACGTTTGAATATCATTTTCCTCTACTAAAAATGCCACATCTCCCAATCTATAAAAATCTCCTATATCTAATATCAATCCTAAATCTGCTTTTTTAATAAATGATGCTGAATCTCCATCCAGCTCTTGAAAAATATTATCCTCATTCAAAAAATTATATACTTCTGGTATTGGAGAGTGATTAACAATAATGCAATCTTTGCCAATTGAATCTAAATATTTGTACATAGCGTAAGCAGAACCTAGGCTATCTCCATCTGGATTTATGTGAGATGAAATAAAGATTTTATCGTGTTTATCGATAATGGATTTTATTTGATGAAAATCCATATTTTACCTCTGCCAAGTATTTTCAGGAATATTATTTTGTTTATTATGATATCTTGAAAGAACAAAGAAATAATCTGATAAACGATTTAAATACATTATTACGGGATTATTATCCAAAGAATTATTGTATAATGTTACAGCCGATCTTTCAGCTCTTCTAGTAATTGCTCTAGCAACATGTAAATTTGATGAAAATTGATCTCCGCTTGGTAAAATAAATTCTTTTAGAGGTTCTAAGTCTTTATTCAGATAATTTATTTGATCTTCTAAATCAGATATCATGTTTTCATTTATGATAGAATTATCTTCAAGATTCATTGAAATATGTCCACCTATATCGAATAAATTATTCTGAATTTTTTTTAAGAACTCTGTTATATCTGAGTTTTGGCTAAAGGACAAGCAAACTCCAATAATACTACTTAATTCATCTACCTCTCCAAGACAATGAATAATATTATCAGACTTAAGGACAGATTCTCCTTTGGCTAGGCTTGTTTTACCACCATCTCCATTTCTTGTAGTAACTTTTGTAATTCTCATTACATCATACCTGACAGCCATAGATGGGTTAGAATACTGAATACATATCCAATGAAAATTACTCCAGTCCATCTAAGATGGCTTGAAAATGTATAAATTCCCTTTGCTTGACCCATCAAAGCAACACCAGGTGCAGAACCTATTGAAAGCAAACTTCCACCAACTCCTGCAGTAAGAGTAATTAAAAGCCACTGATTTAAGTCCATAGTAGTAGTATCATGCATTTGAATCACAGAAAACATAACAGGTATGTTATCAATTAAAGCAGATATAATTCCCATCAAAGAGTTTGCAATAGTAAAACCAAGACCATCGTAAAGTGTAGTATTTATCAGTGCCAAATAACCAATTTTTGAAAGTCCAGCTACACAAAGTATTACTCCATAGAAAAATAATAAGGTATCCCACTCAGCTTGAGCAATTTGCTTAAATACTCCAAATGGTTGATCTGAGCCATCGCGAGAAATTTTGCTCTCTGCAGAATAAGTTCTTTTTAAATAATAACCAAAAAGTTGTAAAAGACTCAATCCAAACATCATACCAAATACAGGAGGAAGCTTAAGGAATTGTTTAAAGGAAATTGCCATCATAATTGTAACAAGGAATAAACAGCTTATAACCACAGCACCTCGTTTTAACAACACAGGAGGATTTTCAACTTCATCCGCAGAACCATCAATGAAAAAACTCATAATAAATGCCGGAATAATAAAATTTACTAATGAAGGTAAGAAGAGTTTGAAAAATTGCACAAATTCAACGTAACCAGCCTGCCAAACCATTAGCGTTGTTATATCTCCAAAAGGACTAAAAGCACCACCAGCATTAGCAGCAACAACAATATTGACACAACTTATACTTGTAAAATTTTTATTGCCTTTTCCAACAGCTAATACCACTGCACACATTGTAAGTGCAGTTGTTAAGTTATCCGCTATGGGTGATAAGAAAAATGAAATAAACCCAGTAATCCAAAATAATTTTTTATAACTAAAATTTTGATTTAGAAGAATAGAACGTAATTTTTCGAAAACATTTCTCTCAGTCATTGAATTTATATAAGTCATCGCCACTAAAAGGAAGAGCATCAACTGATTAAATTCATCAAAAGCATGCATCAGTTCTTTTTTGACAGCATAAGAATCTCCAGTTTGCACTCCTACCCAAGCGATCATTGCCCAAATAATTCCTGCAGCAAAAAGCACGGGCTTAGACTTCCTTAGGTGCGTAACCTCCTCTGTCATCACAAAAGCATATGCAATGATAAATATTACAATAGATATAATTCCAACTGGATGATTCAATAAATCCATAGGCGGTAATTTAAATAAAAAGAAATGAAAAAATTATTAAAATCGTATTAATTATTTTATATTAAAAAATGGAAAATTTATTACCAGTTTTACTCATTATTGGTATATCAATGCTAGCTATGAACTTGGGGCTTATTTTTAAAAATAAACCACTAAGAAAGGCTTGTGGTGATTCACCTGACGGATGTGAAATTTGTGGTGGCGATCAAGATAAATGTGATAGCAACGCTTAATTCTTTGGAAATCCAGTTGAAAAAACCTTTGTAAAAGATTTATCCTCATTTAAAAGTATTGAAAAAGATTCAACTCCCTTTAAATTTTCTACTATGTCAAAATTATCGATTGTATAAAACATTGTAGATAGTGCATCGGCATCTAAGCATGATTTGTCAGAAATAATCGAAACTGAACCCAAGTTAGAAGAAATTGGATACCCAGTTTTTGGATTTATTTCATGATGATAAAATTTGTCATCAATTATATAAAAATTTCGGTAATTACCTGAAGTTGCAATTGAAAGATTATTAAGGGAAATAACTAGCTCAATATCATTTTCAAAATTTGTAATTGATGGAGTATTAATTCCTATTTTCCAATCTTTACTTTTTGATCTGGTCCTGATTTCACCTCCTATTTCTATAAAAAGATCTTCATATTCAATTAAAGTATTAAAAATTTTATCAACTGCATAACCTTTCGCAATTGAGCTTAAATCAATTTGGACTCTAGAATCTTTCTTCGTATTTTTCTTTATCAACTTCAATTAGATCTTGGCCAATAAAAGCTTTAACACTGTCAATCATTGTTTCTGAAGGTGGAGATTCAAAAATATCAGGACCAAATCCCCATAAGTTGACTAAAGGCATGATTGTTATATCATATTGACCGTTTGATAAATCATAATATTTAAATGAACGTTCTAAAACCTTATAAAAATCTTCAGATATAAAAAACCAATCAGTTGATTCAGATTGATTGAAAGTTGAAATTTCACTTGTTGGTATATAGGTTGACATTTGTTGATTAATATCTTTTAATATTTTTTCAATAAGTATATAATTTTCTTCAATTTCTTCTGGGTTATTTGTTTTTGGAAAAAACTTTACAGTATATGTTGTTCCCATAGTATTACCATTGATAGTAACAAGATTTTTTTCAGGAGAACTACAACTAAGTAATAAAAGAATTATTAATGAAGCTAGTCTATTAGCCAAAGTCATCATAAGCGATCATATCTTCTTCAACGCCTAAGTCCCAGAGCATTTTTTGAACAGCACTAATCATCATTGGAGGACCACATAAATAATACTCACATTCAGTAGGATCTTCATGATCTCTCAATAACATTCATGTGCAACCTGATGAATGAATCCTGTTGGACCTTCCCAGTTATCTTCCGGTAGTGGATCAGATAGAGCGACATGATAACTAAAATTATCAAATTCTTCTGCTAAGGCTTTGAATTCATCATCATAAAACATTTCTTTTTCTGATCTAGCACCATACCAAAATGAAATTTTTCGTTTAGATTTTTCAGTTTTAAGTAAATGAAAAATATGAGATCTTAATGGAGCCATTCCAGCACCACCTCCGATGTAAACCATTTCACGGTCGGTGTCTTTGATGAAGAATTCACCATACGGTCCTGATACAGTTACCTTATCTCCTTCTTTGAGATCAAAAACATATGAAGAAGCTATTCCTGGAGGTGCAGATGGGTTATCTGGTGGAGGACTAGCAATTCTAATATTTAACATAATCATGTTACCCTCTGCAGGATGATTTGCCATTGAATAAGCTCTGAAAACTGGCTCTTTATTTTCTGCAACATATTGCCAAATATCGAATTTATCCCAGTCACTAGTATACAAGTCTTGAATTTCGAAATCTTTATATTCTAATCCTTTATATTCAGGTACATCAATTTGAATATAGCCACCAGATTCAAACTGGATTGGATCGTCTTCTGGTAGTTCTAAAATTAATTCTTTAATAAAAGTAGCTACATTATCATTTGATTTAACAACAGCATCCCATTTTCTAATACTGAATATTTCGTCGGGTACTTTTATTTTCATATCATTTCTAATTTTTACTTGACAGCCTAATCTCCAATTATCTTTTTGGTCTCCACGAGAAATATATGCTTCTTCAGTAGGTAAAATATCTCCTCCACCTTCAGTAACCTGGCATTTACATTGTGCACAAGTTCCTTGTCCTCCACAAGCGGATGGCAAATAAACGTTTTGTGCTGCTAAAGCCGAAAGGACTGTACCTCCAGTTTGAACATTAATAGATTTATCTACATCATCATTAATTAATAATGTGACTTCTCCTTGTGGAAGAAGAATATCTCCTAAAACATTAAGAATTATAACTAACAAAAGTATTACTGATGAAAAAACAATTACTCCTAATAAAATATCACTCATTATAAATCGATCCCCGAAAATGCCATAAAGGCCATTGATAATAATCCAGTTAACAACATAGCCATTCCCACTCCTCTTAACCTAGGAGGAATATTAGAATACCTTATTCTATATCTGATTGATGCTAAAGCTACAATTGCTAAGAAGAAACCAACACCTGAACCAAAACCATAAACGACTGTTTCTGAAATGGTGTATTCTCTTTCTACCATAAATAATGATCCACCTAAAATTGAACAATTAACAGCAATCAATGGAAGAAAAATTCCAAGACTATTATACAAAGATTGTGAGAATCTTTCCATAAACATTTCAACCAATTGAACCATTGCAGCTATAACAGATATGAAAACTATTAATTTTAAAAAACCTAAATCTGTATCTTTAAAATCTTGACTAATCCATACAAGAGCACCTTTATCAAGTAAGAATTCCCAAAGAAACCAGTTAATAGGAGCTGTAATTGTAAGAACAACAATCACAGCTAGTCCGATTCCAACGGAAGCATCAATCTTCTTTGAAATAGCTAAAAATGAACACAAACCTAAAAAATAGGCTAAAACGATATTTTCAATGAATACTGCTTTGGTAAAGATACTTAGATAGTGTTCAACACCTGTCATTATGCGTCCTCCTCAACACCAGCAAACTCCCTTTGAATCCATATTACTAAACCCAAAATAATAAATGCTCCAGGAGATAAAACTAACAAACCAATATTTTCATATCCTGCTGCATACCACGATTCAGGAATTCTCCATAAAACATAACCTGCTCCACCATCCGGAAGCGTAATAGTTCCTGCCCCAAAAAGCTCTCTAAAAAAGAAACAACAATAATTATTAATCCATAACCCATGCTATTTCCCAAACCATCTAAAAATGCTTTAGATGGTCCATGTTTTAAAGCAAATGCCTCAGCACGACCCATAATGATACAATTTGTAATAATTAACCCAACAAAAACTGAAAGCTGTTTACTCATATCGTATAAATATGCTTTTAATAATTCATCTACCACTGACACAAGAGATGCAATCACAGATAGCATTATAACAATTCTAACGCGAGTAGGAATGTAATTTCTAATTAGAGAAAGTATAACATTAGATGAGCATAAAACAAAAACAACAGCTAGAGTCATAATTATAGCTTGATCTAGTCTAATTGTGACAGCTAAAGCTGAGCAAATTCCTAGAACCTGTAATGATATTGGATTATTAACATTTATAGGATCACTAACAATTTTTTTTGATTCTGAATTAAATAGTTCCATAATCTCTTATTTTATCTAAAGTTTTTTCATATCTTAATAAATCTTCTAGTAAAAAGTCAGTAACACCATCCGCAGTAACTGTAGCACCAGAAATACCATCTACCTGATGAATTGAAGAAGTATTTGATTCAGAATAATCAACTCCACCCTTAACAACTTTAATGCTAATGATTTTTCCAGATTTATCGCGGATTTTTTTTGGTACATATTGTATTTCTCCGCCTGGTTGCTTTATAGGGTGATTGACAAAATTATCAGTAAACCATTTTTTTTCAACTTCACCACCTAAGCCAGGAGTCTCACCATGTTTATAAAATTGAATACCTAAAACAGAATCTGTATCAGGATTTAAGGCAATATATCCAAAAATTGTTGACCAAAGGCCCTTTCCAGCTATTGGAAGAGCAATTCCTTGGACTTCGTCATTATCCATTCTTATGTAAATTGGTAAAGTATCCTCATTTTTTTCAATATCAACTTCTTCAATATTGCACTCTACAATCTCACCTTCAACATTTACACATTTAGCATCAATAGAGCTCTTGAATGTTTGCTCAATACTTTCATTGGTTAGTAATAAACTTTCGTCAAAGTTTAATGATCTTAAGATAGTTTTTTGGACATCAGCTTTAAGATTTTGATCCTGTAAATCTTTAACACTATCCTTTGTAAATGAGAGCATTGTTCCCAAAACAACAGTTACAATAAAAACGAAAAAAAGAGTGTAATTATTACTATACATTTCTTGCTAACCTCATTTTTATGTTTGCTTGAACTACATAATAATCTATTAATGGAGCAAACATATTCATAATTAATATTGCTAAAAATACACCTTCAGGATATGCTGGATTTATTGAACGAATTATGACAGTTAATACTCCAATCAAAAAGCCGTAAATCCATCTTCCTGTGTTGGTATGAGATGAAGTGACAGGCTCAGTAGCCATAAAAACAGTACCAAATAAGAAACTACCAATCAAAATGTGCTGTAAAGGAGTAATTGTTAACATTGCATTTGGAAAACCACCAGCTTGCAGGATGCCATCAACAGTTAAATAGTTTAATAAATTAAAAAGCAGTGCAGTAAAGACTAAGCCCAAAACAGAAGAAAGCATAATTCTCCATGATGCTATACCGCAATAAATTAGGAAGAAGGCACCTAATAATATTAATAGCTTATTTGTCTCACCAATAGATCCTGGAATTAAACCCCAAAACATATTTAAAGTCGAGTAATCAAATTGTGTATTAGCTGCAAAAAGATTTGAAGCAGTATCATATTCTACTGGATTTGCAGGAATTGCTAATGCAGTAGCTCCACTATATCCATCAGGACCTACAGCCCATACTTTATCCCCAGATATCTTTGTAGGAAAAGCAAAATACATAAATGCTCTTGATGTCAAAGCAGGATTAAAAATGTTTGTTCCTACTCCACCAAAAATTTCCTTACCAATAATTATTCCAAAACTTGTTCCAATAAATACTTGCCATAAAGGAACATCTGGTGGCATAGTGAGAGGTATTAATGCACAACTAACTAAGAAACCTTCATTGACTTCATGCTTCCTAATTATTGCAAATGTTAACTCGCATATTGCACCTGCAACAAAAGTTGCAATTAAAATTGGAATGACATAGGTGAATCCAAAAATAGTATTTCCAACAATACCTCTTTCAATTTCCATGGCAAGAGCATTTAAATAGCCAATATTATAAGCTCCAAATATATAACAAGGAATAAGAGCTATCACAACAAAGAACATAGTTCTTTTGATATCCATATTATCTCTAATATGAGGACCTTTACTTGTTTGTTTATTGGTAGAAAAGAAAATAGTATCTGCAGCTTCCCAAACAGGATAAGCCCAAGATAGAGGTTTACCTTTTTCTACAAATTTTCCAGTTTCTTCAAATATTTTTCTTAAAAAATTCATAATTACTTATCAAAATAAATTGTATCTAAACCTTTCCTAATAATTGCACCTACATCAGATTTACTTGGGCATACAAAAGAACATAATGCAACATCTTCTTCATCGCATTCATAAATACCAAGCTGCTCCATTTCATCAATATCATTTGCTTCAATACTTCTGGCTAATGCATTTATATAAATATCCATTGGAAAAACTTTCTCCCATGCATCAATAGGAACGAATGCTCTGTTACTTCCATTTTGCAATGTAGTAAAATCAAAACTTTTCTTGTTTGATCCTAGGTAGGCATTGAAAACACTATACTTTGATTTTCCACCTGGATGCAACCAACCAATAAAAGGTCTTTCATATGATTCTTCAATTACGGAAAAAGATGAATGATAAAATCCTAAGAAGCCATCAATATCAACATGTTTTCCTGTTAATACATTACCAGATATAATTCTAACATTTTCCATCAATAAAGAATCTTTATATAAATCAAATCTAGCGCCAATTCGAGATTTGATATACGAAGGCTTTACAGCAGGTCCTCCAATACAAATATTCAAAGAAAAATCGATAATACCTTTGGAAAATAGCTTTCCTAAAACTGGTAAGTGACTTCCTTGTACAGTCCAAACAACTTCATTCTGGTTCAAAGGATTTACTCTATTTAAAATAACACCAACATTACCAGATGGGTGTGGTCCCTCAACTTGAATCAAATTGATAAAATCATAATCGGACAAAAATGAAAAGTTATCGCCCCTAACAGCAACATAAAGTTGTCCATCAGTAAGTTTCTTAAGATTAGACAATGCAGAAATGATGTATTCTTTGTTTTCAGCTAATGAAAAAGATAAATCATTTGCTAATGGCGAAGAATCAGCAAGACTTACTACAATACATTTAGGACTATCGCTAGGATTAACAACTTTATTAAAAGGTCTTTGTGTAAAAAAGGGCCAAAAATTATGTTTTTGAATGAACTCCTTTACATTATCTTTTGATGAAAGATTGATTTGCTTATCTGATTCAATATTTTTTTCTTTTTCTTCGTCTACTTCAATAATGATATCAAGAACTGCTCTTCTTTCTCCATAAACAATTTTAGAAATAGTTCCAGAAGCAATTGATGGCCATTTAACTTCAGGATTCGTTTTGTCAAAAAATAAAGCATCACCTAGAGAAACTTGATCACCTTCTTTAACTAAAAGCTTTGGCTTGATGTAATTAAAATCTTGAGGAGAAATCGAAACAAATTTTTGTGTAGGCGCGTTAGAAAATTCTCTGGAAGCAAGCCCAGAAATGTTAATATTATGCCCCTTTTTAATCGTTATTTTTTGCATCAACTCTTAGGATTGTTTTAAATGCTTTAATTTGACAAGTGAAGGTACTAAAAAAGATTGTTGAGTTCTATAAAATTATTGCAAAAAAATTATTTTTTTGCTTTCCATTCAAAATAATTTCCATCATATGAAGATTTTGACTGCCATTCTTTAACTTTTGAATCAATATTATTAATTACATCTTGGTCGATATCATGAATTAAATCAATTGTTAAATCTCCAACAGTTTTAGCGCTAACTCTCGATGCCTTAATATTACCTTTACCAGTAATTGCATTACCCATTCCGTGCACTTTTTCTAATTCGTCAAACTTTCCAGAGTCTTCATCAACAATATTATAAGTTGATCCATCCATTGGAATTCCTTGAATTGGTTCAGGCAAACTACCAATTGAACTTATAAAGGTATTTCCATAAAGAATTTTATTGGAATTTTCTTTTGCGATTAATTTGCCATCAATGATTTCATTCTCAATGACTTCAATTCCATTTAAAATATTATCTTCATAGGATAGTCCAACTGGCTGAGTACACTCAGCAACTTTAAATAAAAATTTATCTAACGTATTGTTTAAAATTTTTCTTCGAGCAAGTTTTCTTTTTTCAACCATTTCAGGAGTAGCATCTTCAGGAATAGTGGTTAAAGGCATATTTTCTATATTTCTTCTATAAACTAGGGTCGTTCCATTTATACCTAAATCTTCATACTTCATATCATACTGTTCTAAATATTTTGGTATACCTTTATGCTCCATTTCAATGATATCGAAATTTTCAATTTTAGATTCAACTTTCTGTCTAACAAGTTCTAATTGAGTAATCTTACAAACATCAATTGATGCTAATCCACCTCCAATAACAATTGCATCATCTTTAATATCCACTTTAGGACCATTATAAGATGACTCATGATAATGGTTGAACCAATAGACAAAAGGATTTTGGTAATAAAAATTATCAAAATTTTCAATTTCTTTTAAAGGAAAAGATCTATCTTTCCATGCTCCATTAGCAAAATAAATGCAGCTCCATCCCATATTATAGATTTCTTCGAAAGATACATCTTTACCAATCCTGGTTAACGGAACAAAATCGACTAATTCATTAGATATAATATCATCAATCTTAAAGTATTCATTAATTCGTTGTTTTTCATGCCATCTAGGAAGACCATCTTCAATTTTTCCGTATGGCATTCTATTTTGTTCAACAACAACGCATCGAATTCCTTCATCAGTAAGTTTCTTTACCGCAGTTGAACCAGAAACTGCACCACCAATTATTAATACTACTTTCATTATTTTGTTTATTTATTAAATTTATAAAGCATGAAGTTAATAAATAATTTAATAATTCAAATCATTCCTTTTTTACCAAAGTTTTTTGTAAAAATTGTAGCCTCTCCTTATATAGCTGGAATTACTGATGAAGAAATGCTAAAAAACGTTCAAAAGCTAAATAACAAAGGTTTTAAAGTTGCGATAGATATTTTAGGAGAACATGTTGAAACGGAGAAAGAGGCAGATGAAATCACCCAAAGATATATATCTATTTATGATGAAATATCTAAAGAAACCTATCTGCAAATATTTCCATAAAACTAACTCACATTGGACAAGATTTAGGACTGGATATTGTTAAGAATAATCTTACTCAACTTGTACAAGCAGCTAAAAAGAATAATAATTTTCTTAGACTAGATATGGAAAATGTCCCTTATACATCAGAAACAATTCAACTTTATAAGGAAATGTTTGAGCATTATAATCAAATAGGTATTGTGATTCAGGCCTATCTTCAAGATCTTTAGATGATATTAAATCACTTAGTGATGAAAAATTTAATGTTCGAATATGTAAAGGCATTTATGTTGAAGACCCTAAATTGGTATTAAAGGACTATAATGATATTAGGAAAATTACATAAGACTTGTAAAGAAGGCTTTAAATAAAGGCTCGTATGTTGGTATTGCTACACATGATGAGTTTTTAATTGATAATATTTATTCATGGATAATTAAAAATAATATTTCTAAAGATCAGTATGAATTTCAGGTACTGCATGGTGTTCCAATGCAAAAAAAGTTAGAAATGTTGATGAATGATGGAAACACAGTTAGAGTATACCTTCCATATGGGGACAATTGGTACGATTATTCGGTTAGGAGATTAAAAGAGAATCCTAAAATGGCAGGATACATAATTAAAAATTTATTCTTATCAATTTTTAGAATTAAGTGATTGCCTGAACCTGTAAATAAAAAGAAGTATAAGACCAGCAAGATTTGGAAACCAAACTTCCGGATTTGACCACGGTATACCATCAAAAGAAAAGTCAGATACAGGCCAAATAATTTTTGTGGGAAAATATTCTTTTGAATGAAATGGAAAATCTAAAATTATATGAAAGGGCCATGCAAGCATTGGAAATGCTAATGGTCTTTTAAAATAGTAAACAAAACCAATAACAACAAAAGCAGGGACAAAACTGTGAAATAAATCATAGTTGAAAAAATAACCATCCAGGAATTGAATCTAAGCTTGGAGGCCCACTATAATTATAATCGCCCTGAAATAGTCGTATAATAATTAATAATCCAAATGAAAATAAATCTGGCATTGCTCCAAAAAAAATAGCCAATTTTGAATAGCCTGAATAACCAAACAGGCCTTTACCCCATAAAGCATGACTTAAAGTATCCATTTATTTTGCTAGGGCACCCATAGGGTCCCAAGGCTTTAATGGAATAGCCTCAGCATTTTGAAAAATATCATTTAATTCATCAGATAAATAATCTTTATGAACAACTACTTCATAATTATACTCGTCAAACCAATCATCAGACATAATATGGTATCCTTTATTACCTCCTTTATCTCCCCAGCTATTTTCAACTCTCCATTTTATTGATTTTCCATTATCATCTAAGTCAACACCAGTAAATAGCATAGCATGGGTCATTTGGCTCTGACCATATTCTAATCTTTCTGCTTTATTCATTTTAAAGTCAGTATTATAAAACATTTCGTAGTCAAATAAATCAGTGTCCATAACGCCTAAATCTCTATGAAAATGTTTACCAACATCACAACCAAACCATACAGGATTATCATCTTTAATTGATTTTATGCTCGCGTCTTTCATTACGTCACTTTCAACATTTAAATATCTAATAGGACTTCCTTCAATGACATTTCCTAAATGTTCTACAGTATAAACTTTATTATACTCTTTATTACTCATTGGGCAATTAATTAAACAGACATAATCATCGAGATTCAATCCAACATGATCTTCATAAAAAGATTGAGGAGTTAAATTTTCGTATCTACTAAATTTTTTGTCTTTATCTCTTACTTGCCAATTAAAACTTTTTGGAGGAGTGCCCAAATGCATCGATAGCATTTTAAAAATTTCTTCAATCATAGAATTTTTTAGCTTATTTAATTCTTCATTTGATGCACCTTTTGAAAACTCTTTGCGAAGATCATGAGCATTTTCTCTTAGCTTTCTTGCAAGCATTTTATTCATTTCAGCTGATTGACTTGAAGAAAAAGATTCGGACATTTCTGCCTGTGGAATAACACCATATTTGTTAATTAGGTTTTTCCACATATCCCATTGTCCTCCATCTTCTGTTGGAGTTTGAAGTAAATGCATAACGATTCTACTATCAAAATTCTCTTCAACAGTTGATAAAATTGATTCTAAGAAATAATTAGATTTTTCTAGCTTATCCCAAAACATAAAATAGCTTTGTGAGAACTGAAAATCTTTAAGATTATGTTTTCTACCTAAATAAACCCTAAAAAGATTAAGACCTGCAAAACCCCAGCATCTACCAGAAGATTTTTGATTAGTTGCTGGCATTTCTCCAGAAATAACATTAGAAAATGAATGATCTATTTTACGATATTTTTCCCAATCCATTGAAAGTTCATTAGAATTGGTTTTGATCATTGCATTTCTAACTACCTTTACATGATTATCAGATGAATATTTATCTCTTAATTGTTGAATTTGATTTTGTGATATTTTTTTTGACATGTGAATTCCTTCTTTATGAACCTCGTTTACCCCAAATCATTTTATTTTTAAGGGTTTCGTAATAATTATAATCTTCAAAAGTAATAAATCTTAAATGATGTTTGGCTTGTGATAGTTTTACAGTAGAAGTTTAGTAAAATTAATAATATTTTGGCCATCAACTATTAACTTCAAGTCATTTTCTGACTCATGGCTAAACCTAAATTCCACTTCAACATTAGATGGTAAAACTAGTGGTCGTGATGTTAATGAGTGTGGAGCGATAGGAGTAATTACAATTGAAAAAACATCTGGTTGGATAATTGGACCACCTGATGATAAAGAGTATGCAGTTGAACCTGTTGGAGTGCTTATGATTATACCATCAGACTTATAATCACTTACATGCTGGTCATCAATAAATAAAGATAAGGAAGTCACTCTAAATGAAGTTTCATTTTGAACAACAAAATCATTAATTGCATAATATGAATCTTCATTACCAGAAATTTTTGCTGATAAAACTAATCTATCTTGAATTTTGAATTCGTTATTCTTAACACATTCAAGCTTTTTTATTAATACTTCCGGTGTTATTTGGGCTAAAAATCCTAGTCCACCTAGGTGAACACCGAGAACAGGAACAGATGGGAATGAAAAAATTCTAACTCCAGAGATGAGTGTTCCATCTCCACCAAAACAAAGTAAAAAATCAACATCTGGTGGATTTTTGGTAGAAAAGTATGAGACATCTGAATCAACATCTATACTTTTTAATCGGTCGGCTAAATAAACTTGAAGATTGTTGTCATTTGCCCACTTTATAGTACTTTGGACTAATGCTGGAACTTGTTCTTTTTCAGCATTAGCCCATATAGCAAAACTTTTGACTTGCATTTTATTTATCTATTTTTTTTCTTATGTCTATCTGCTCTTAAACGCTTTTTACGTTTATGAGTATTCATTTTTCTTTTTTTTCTTTTTTTACCGCAAGGCATTTATTACTCCTTAATATTCAATTAATTTTTCATTTACTGTTTTTTTCATCAATTTTGATGGTTTAAAAACAGGTACATATCTTTCAGGTAGAAATATAGGATCACCAGTTTTTGGATTTCGTGCTTTTTTTGGTAATCTATGTTTTGCACTAAATGTTCCAAATCCTCTTAATTCTATTTTTTCATTATTGCTCAATGCTTTAATTATTTCGCTAAATGACTCATTTAGAACAGCTTCAACCTCAACCTTTGTTAGGCCAGTGGCATTAGCAACATTATCTACTATATCTTGTTTTATCATTCTCTAATTACTCAAAATAAATTGTTAGTTTTTGACCAGGATAAATTGTAGAAGATTTCATACTATTCCAACTCTTTATTTTTGAAACAGTCGTATCATTATTTTTAGCAATCGTACTCAAATTATCCCCGACTTTAACAATATAAACATTTTTCTTTGGAGTATCCTTAACTGGTTGACCTTTAACAAATAATGTTAATTTTTGCCCGGGATAAATATTTGAACTAGATCCCATATTATTCCACTTTCTAATCTCACTAGCTCTTGTATTATAGTCTTCTGCAATATGTCCGAGAGTATCACCCTTCTTAACAGTATAAATTTTCTTTTCAGGGTAGTTTGAATACAGGCCACCTTTAACTGGAATTTTAAGTCTCTGTCCGACAGATAGTTTATTAATATTTGAAATATTATTTATTGTCTGCAGGTCTGCAACTAATACTCTATATTTTGAGGCTATTGAAATAAGGTTCTCCCCTTTTTGAACTCTATGTTCTACTTTTTGAACTGCAAACTTTTCATCATCTGGAATCGCATTAAATTGTTTATAAAAAGATTCTTTTTTACCAAATGGAATATTTAAAGAATAAGAACCATTATTTGGAGTAGCTGGTTGTCTCAGCTCAGGATTCAGTTTTTTAATTGTACTAACTTTTGTACCTGCTGCTTTTGCTATTACATTTAAATCAGAACTCTTTTCAATTTTGACTTCATCATACTTTAAAGGGTTATTTTTAGGAATTGTAAAACCATATTTTTCAGGATTTTGTAAAATTATGGCTGATGAAAGATAGTATGGGATATAATTCTTTGTATCTTTCGGTAAAGAGTATAATTGCCAATAATCTGAAGTTTCATGAAGTTTTAAAGCTCTATTTACTCTTCCAGGACCAGTATTATATGCTGCAAGAACTAAATACCAATCTTCAAACTCTTCATATAAATCTCTAAAATATTTAGCTGCAGCATGAGTTGATTTTATTGGGTCTTGTCTTTCATCAATATACCAATTTCTATTTAATCCATATTGCTTTCCTGTTGAGTACATGAATTGCCATAAACCAACCGCTTTAGCCCTGGAAATAGCTTTAGGATCAAAGCCAGATTCAATCATTGAAACAACAATTAACTCTTCAGGTAAATCATACTGTTCTAAGATTGGTAACATTAAATCTTTGTACTGGACATATCTTCTGAGCCATATGTTAAATCCTTTTCGGCCTTTACCTTGAAAATACCTTATATAACTTTCAACTTGTGAATTTGTAACTAACGGTATATGTCCTTCTCTATCATCAATAATAGTAAATTTTGTCATACCCATTTCAATTGATTCATTTTCAGATGTCAATTCAGCTATATCTTTTCTTATTAAATCAGCTGTTAATATTTGAGTAGAACTATCAATGGTATTTAATCTGGTTGTATAAATTTTAACAAAATCATCTTGAAATTTTTCAAATTCAATTTTATCTAATTCTTCTCTAACACCTATTTGTTCAACATCAGATAATAGATCAAAAACCTTTTTAATATTATACACAACTTCAACAGTATCTGAATTGACATCAGCAATAATTGCATCTGATAAAAATTGCTTTGCTTCGTCCAAAATTGAAGTAATTCTATTTGATGTTCCTAAAAAAGAAATATCATCGGTATTCATGAATGGTTTTCTAGGTTTTTCTGAAAGATTTTGTCCAAAAATTATTGAGGACATAATTATGGCAAATATTATTCTATTGTTTATCATAAAGTTGTGAAATTATCTGAATTAGTTTGGATAAGCAAGCTAGCGTTTTTTTATTTTATTAATATAATTTGTACTACTATAGCCATCATAAAAACTTAGGGTTTTTACTTGACCTCCATTTTGCATTACTGTCTGGTAGCCCACAATATCTTCAATATTATAATCTCCTCCTTTGACAAGAATATCAGGTACTATGTCTTTTATTAAATTTTCTGGAGTTTGTTCCTCAAACATTATAACTGAATCAACTGACTCTATTGCTGATAATAAAGTTGCTCTATCTTCAAAAGAATTTATGGGTCTATCTTCGCCCTTTAATTCTTTAACTGAACTATCTGAATTAAGACCAATAATTAAAAAATCTCCAAGTTTTTTTGCTTGAGCTAAATATCTTACGTGACCAACATGCAATAGATCAAAGCAACCATTTGTGAAGACTATCTTCTTTCTTTCAGCCTTAATTCTATTAATAATTTCAATATTGTCTTTAAGTAGAAATCGCATTTTAATCAATCTTCATATTTTTAATGTTTGTTTTAATTTTTTCGGTCAAATAATCTCTATCATCAAAAGAATAATTTTCAGTAATAATTGGTTCTCCAAACTCAAAACTTATGACACTTTGTGATATATCAAATAATTTTTTTTTGGACCAACTGTAGGTTCCTGATATTGCAACAGGTACTACAGGAATATCTGTATTTATAGCAAAAATAGCTGCACCCTTCTTAAATGGTAAAAGATTCCCATCACTAGTTCTCGTTCCTTCTGGAAAAATAGCAACAGATCTTGGTATCTTTTTTATATCTTCCATCAAATTATTCATCGATTTCACAGCGCTATCATTATTTTTTCTATCAACAAAAATGAAGCCTGCTCTATCTAAAATTGATTTAAAAATAGGTATTTTGCTAAGTTCACTTTTTGCAATAAATACCGTATATCTGTTTACAGCAATTAATAAAAGAGGGATATCAATTAGGGAAGCATGATTTGATGCAAAAATGTAATTCCTATCTTGCAGATTATGCTTTCCTTTTACTACTAATTTAATGTTAAAAATAAATGATAAAGTTTTTCCCCAAATAACTCCAAAAAACTTAAAATTTTCTTTCTTACCTGTTAATAAAATTGTGAAGAAAGAACTAAGACCAAATAATAATGTCCAAAAAATAAGATTTAAATAAATCCATATAATTCGCAATTATTTTATCTCCGAAATTTCCATGTAAGGCTGGAGACTTTTTGGAATACGAATACTTCCATCTTCTCTTTGGTGCGTTTCAATAAAAGCAGCAAAAATTCTTGGTGTTGCTAATCCTGATCCATTTAACGTATGAATAAAATCAGTATTTCCATCAGAATTTTTAAACCTAATATTTCCTCTCCTTGATTGAAAATCTTCAAAATTACTGCATGATGATACCTCTAACCATTTTTCTTCTCCCGGAGCCCATACTTCAAGATCAAAACACTTTGCAGCAGCAAAGCTCAAATCGCCAGTGCATAATTCAATTACTCTGTAATCAAGCTCCAACAAATCAAGAATATTTGTTGCTTGCTTTACCAAAGAATCAAGTTCATCATAAGATTTTTCTGGTTCTACAAATTTGACTAATTCAACTTTATTAAACTGATGTACTCTTAGAAGACCTCTAGTATCTTTTCCATAAGATCCAGCTTCTCTTCTAAAGCATGCCGAGTACCCGAGGTAATATTTAGGTAAATCATCAAAAGATAAAATATCATCTTTATGAATATTTGTTAATGAAACTTCTGCAGTTGGAATCAAAAAAAGATCATCTTTTTCAATATGATACATATCCTCTGAAAATTTTGGAAGTTGACCAGTAGTTAAAGCTGAATCTGGTTTTACTAAGAAAGGAGTAAAAAACTCCGTATAGTTAAAGTTTTTAAGATGATAATCAATCATGAAATTAATTAATGCTCTTTCCAGTAATGCCCCTTTGCCTTTATAAAGTGGAAATCCACTACCAGACATTTTGGCAGCTACTTCAAAATCAAGTATATCTAACTGCTTGCCAATATCTATATGATTTTTAACATTAAAGTTAAGTTCTTTATTGGTCTTTTTTTCAAAAACAACCACATTATCTTTTTCTGAAGAACCTTGAGGACATGATGAATGAGGTAAATTAGGTATTTCTAATAATGCATCTTTTAAGGATGATGACAACTCTCTTTGTTCTTTTTCAAGCTCTTTAATTTTATCAGAAAGAATTTTTAAATCAGCAAAAATATCTTCAGCAGATTCTCCTTTGGATTTCAATATTCCAACTTCTTTAGATTTGCTATTTTGGTCTGCTTGCAATTCATTAAGTTTTGTGGTTAGTGTTTTTAAACTATCATCTAACCTTAAAATATTATCGAGGGAAATATTCTTATCTTTTTTTGCTAAAGATTGTAAAATTTTATCTGAATTGTTTCTTATTTTTTTTATGTCCAGCATGAGACAATTTACTCATATATATTTACATTTATAGTATCAATTAATTTCTTATTGTTCTGAATATTAAAAACATAACTACCCAATGTATCAGGCTCAAACTGAGTGAAATAATATCCAGAAATAGGATTATATAATAGCTTAATTGTACTTATTACTTCATCATCAATTAAAACTTCAGCTTGAAGATTTTTTAATTCAGAATCTACCAAATTTGAGTAACCATAAATAAATATAGGTTCGTTAAGCTTATTGTATTTATTTGCAATGTGAAATGAATATTGAATATCAGCATCTTTTAAAATCCAATCAATTATTTCGTTTAATTCTGAAATATAATTTTTTGAAATGTTAAATATATCATTTATAGCAATAAATGATGATTTGAATGAGCCATTTTGGTTTCTAGAAAAATTATTAAAATCATTCAAATTTATACCTTCGTCATATTTAATATTAAAGATAGGGAAAAAATCTTTTAATACTTTAGTATCCTGATCTAATCGAGAATTCATAATTAAAGAGCTGTTCTCAGAAATGATTTTCTTTAAAAATAATTTGAGCCATTTATCTGAAACTGGTTTTGAGGGAAAATTATCAAGCAAAATAATGTCATAGTTAGTGAACCAAAAATCTGTTATGTCAAGATTTCCACTTATTGGACTTGGATAAAAATGGTCATAGTCAGCATTTAAATTATTTATTATATGAGGAGTATTAAAATTTAATTTACCAGACAAGATAGCAATTTTTGGTTTTTCAATCTTTAAACTACTTTTGAAAATATGTTTATTGTTTGAGATATTTGTTTCGCCATTTAAAGCTGAAATGCCAATTTCAAAATTTTTTTCGTAATCAACTTCTCCCCCAATCATAAATGATTGAAAATAATTTTTTTCGTTTGATAAAACTTTAATTGGATTGGAAGCAACTAATCTTTTATCATTTAAAAGAGCTATTTGAACCTCCCCATTTCCTCCATTGATACTTAAAATTTCAACGTCAATATAAATTGAGTTTTTATCAAATTGATTGGGGTAAATAAGAATATTTTGAATAGATAAGTCTAAAGGTTCATCAATTATTGATTCATTAACCCTCATAGATGATTTATTTTCTACAATTGTATTTTCTTTATCCTTTGAACAAGATACTAAAGTGATAAAAAAAATTAAGCTTGCTTTAAAGAAATTATAATATTTCATTAAACAATCATTCCTCGTGAATAAGCACTAAAATCTTTATCAAAATCTATTTTATTATTATTGACTTTATGTAATGCTAAAAATGCAATCATATCTGCATTGTCAGTACAATACTTCATTGATGGATAAATAATCTTTTGATCTAATTTATCTAATTTGTCTCTTAATCTCTTGTTTGCAGCAACACCTCCACAAATAATTCCAGAGTTTGCAGAGTATTGGTTCATTGCTTTTTCAAACTTACTAATTAAAGTATCTACAATAGCTTCTTGATAGCTCGCAGCTATATCTTCATAACTATATTTATTGTCATTTACACAATTAATTAATGCAGTTTTTAATCCACTGAAACTAAAATTAAATGTATTATCGTTAATCATTGGCCTTGGAAAATTAATTAGATTCATATCACCATTTTTGGCAATTTTTTCAATTTCGGGTCCACCTGGATAATTTAAATTCATTTTTTTTGCACCTTTGTCAAAGGCTTCACCGCATGCATCATCTAAAGTCTCTCCAAGAAGTTCATATTCAAACATATTTTTTACTAACCATAGTTGAGTATGACCTCCTGAAACTAAAAGATTAATAAATGGTGCTTCAAGTTCAGCATGTTCAATAAAAACAGAATTTAAGTGAGCTTCTAAATGATTAATTGGAATAATTGGAATATCTAATGCTTGAGAAATTCCTTTCGCAAAACTAATTCCTGATAAAAGTGATCCCATTAAACCAGGACCATTTGTAACAGCAATTGCATCTATATCTTTGAAAGATTTATTTGCATCTTCCAGAACTTTTTTTGTAATACTTGGTAAATATTTTTCATGCTCTCTTGAAGCAATTTCAGGAACAACCCCTCCGTATTGCTGGTGAATAGACTGAGTTTTAGTGAAGCTAGATAAAATTTTGAAATCACTGCAAAGAGCAACTCCAGTTTCATCACATGATGTTTCTATGCCAAGGATAATCAATTAATTTCTTTAATTACTAAAATTTCTAAATTATTCGGAGATAAATCTTTCCACTCGATTAAGTAATCTGGTAATTTAATTGTAGGCGAATAAAATTGTTTCTCTGAATTCCATAAATCAAAATCAATAATTACATCGATATCTTCTGGAAGAATATTTGTAATCTGTTTTAAACCTCCAACGATAGTTAATGATACAGTTGCAGGATTAACAAAAACATTTACATCATTAGGCTTGTTGATTAACTCAACAGGGATTCCAGTAATAATTGTTTCACTTATTGGCTGTACGTCAATAAATGCATCTACTTTTTTTGGATCAAAACTGACTAGTTTGTTAGGATTTAATATTGACCAATTTCCATTTACTGAAGCAATTAAATCCAATAAAGTATCTTTTTCTGTGAAAACAAAATCAATTTCATTTACAGCTTCTTCAGGTCCTCCAATACTAATTGAATCTGGAGAAAATTGTCCTCCAAGAGCAATATATCCAGGTTCTGTAGATACTAAAATTTGCGACTCAATAGGAACTTTTTTAACCATATATCTTTGCAATTTTATTTGAACATTTCTAGGATTTAAAACTTCTACAAATTGCAAATCTAAAGAGGATGGTAAAACTATTTTTTCAGGATTTTCTTTATAATATGAATCTAGTTCAAAGTTATACTCATCAGTGATACTGCTTAAATCAATTACAGCTTTAAAATCATCTCTATAAAAATTATTAAAGACTCTGAGCCATATAAAAGATCTACCTGTGCCTTTTAAGGTTACAAAAATACTTTCGGGAACCTCTTCCTTGTATGTCTTTTGTTCTTGAAGATTTCTAGCTACTAATGGGATATCTAAATTAACAGTGTATGTATCTTCGCTTTTAATAAAAAACCAAAAAACAAAAGCAATAACAAAAGAATAAGCGATTCTTTTGAATTTAGTTGTATTAATCGTCAACATTTGATTCATCAAGCATTAAGATGATATTTTTATCATCTGATTTAACCTCTACTACAAGTAAATCTAAAGCATCACCCTCGTTTAGTGAACTAACAACAGTCTTTTTTTGATCTTTAGATATTTTATTCATAGGTATTAAACCTTCGATTTCATCATCTAATTTAATAATAATGCCTGAATCATTCATCTTTTCAAATGAACCTTTTATTTTATCTCCAGAATTAAATTTAGCTTCAATACCTTCCCATGGATTTTCAGCCAAATCTTTAATACTTAATAAAACTTTTCTTTCTTTCTCAAGTATCTCTAGGACAATATAGTCTATTTTATCTCCTTCATTGACAAACTCTTTCGGATGTGAAGGATTTTTAGTCCAATGAAAATCGGTTGTTCTAACAAAACCTTCTAATTCGTCTGTTAAAGAAACAAATGCTCCAAACTTAGTCACTTTATTTACCGTACCAGAATTTTTGTCACCAACTTTAACAAGATCTCCGATTTTTTCCCAAGGATCATCAGAAAGTTGTTTTATTCCCAAGCTAATTTTTTGCTCATTTGAATCAACAAACAAAACTTTTGAATCAAGAGTATCTCCAACTTTGAAAGAATCTTGCAAATTTTGAACATTTTTAGTCCATGATACTTCTGAAATATGAATTAAACCTTCGATACCTTTTTCGAGCTCGATAAAGATACCATAATTCATAATACTAACAATATTACCTTTAACAATATCTCCAACTTTATATTTTTCAGGGATAGTTTCCCAAGGATTATCAACTAATTGTTTTAGTCCAAGAGAAATTCTAGAAGTTTCTTTATTAAAATCAATTACTTGGACTGTAATTTCTTGACCAATTTCAACAATCTCGGATGGATGATTGATCCTTCCCCATGAAAAATCAGTAATATGAATTAATCCATCTACTCCTCCAAGATCAACAAAAGCACCAAAATCAGTTATATTTTTTACAACTCCTTGCAGCTCTGCACCGATCTCAATTTTTGTCATCAGTTCTTGTCTTTTTTCGTTGAGTGATTCTTCAAGAATAGCTTTTCTTGAAACAACAAGATTTTTTCTCATTTCGTCGACTTTTACGATTTGAAAATCAAATTCTTTTCCAATTAAATCATCAAAATTTTTGATTGGCTGCACATCAGCTTGAGAACCTGGTAAGAAAGCTTGAATTACTCCCAAATCTACGACCAATCCACCTTTTACTCTCTTGACAATTTTACCATTAACAGGTTCACCACTGTCACAGAAATGTTTTAATTCATCCCATCTCTTAATAAAATCAGCTTTATATTTTGATAAAGTGATATTACCATCAGTGTCTTCAAATTTTTCTAAAAATATATCAATATTTGAACCTATTTCAGGCAAGTCTTTATTATCAAATTCAGAACGATTAATTAAACCTTCGGATTTAAAGCCAATGTCTACCATTACATCGCTATCACTTATACCAATAACTTTAGCAGATATAATTTGATTTTCAGATATATCATTAAATGTTCCTTGATATTCCTCAGATAAAGCTTCATGCTTATCATCTTCAGATGGTTTTTCATCAGTAAATGATATTCTTTTTATATCTGCAAATAAATCTTTACTTAAATAATCTTTAATACTTTTTTTATTATCTGTTGAAGATTTTTTTTCTTCATTTTTTTGCTCAGATGCTTCAGCAGTTACTTCTTCAACTACAGCTTCCTCTTTATTTGATTCAACAGCAGTTAATTCGTTATCGTTTTCTTTAGTTTCTTTGTTTAGTTTATCGTTCATATTATTTCTCTATATGTTTTAAAATTTGGTTAACCTGTTCTTCAAAAGAACAAAGAGTAGTATCAATTATAATTGCATCTACTGGTTTTTTTAATGGAGATAGTTTACGTGTGCTATCGTACTTATCTCTAGTTTCCAAATCCTCTTTAATTTCGTTAATATTCTTGGCTTCATTAATTTTCTCAAAATCAGCCAACCTTCTTTTAGCTCTAATATCATAGTCAGCTTGAAGATAAAATTTATATTTTGCATCAGGAAATACAACTGTGCCAATGTCTCTACCTTCAACAACAAAGTTACCTTTTTTAGTAAAAGATCTTTGAATTTGAACCATCATTTCTCTTACTTCTTTGATTGCACTTACTGCACTAACCTTACTAGTAACTTCTTGACTACGAATTTTCAAACTAATATCATCTTCATCTAAAAAATTCTCATATCACTTTCAGACGAAAAATCTATATGCAATTTTATGGATTTAAGTGAATTATTCACCTCACTAACTGATGTTAAATCAACATTCTGATTAATAAAAAGAATGTTACTGCTCTATACATAGCACCTGTGTCAAAGTACTGGTATCCTAGCCTTTTGCTAACTCTTTTGCAGTAGATGTTTTACCAACTCCTGCCGCACCATCAATTGTAATTACCATAAATGCCACGAAAGTTAGTTTTTCTTTATAGAAATACCAAGATGTTTAGTTTTTACGATTATGACTGAATTTTAATTAAAAAACTTAATTCTTTTTTTGTAAGAGGTCTCCAACTTCCGATCCCCAAAGTTTGAAAGTTTAATTTCTCCTATTCGAACTCTTTTAAGGATAAAGGTTCAGGTCAAGAAATTTAAAAATTCTTCTTATCTCATTCTTTTTACCCTGTTTCAAAATCATTGTAACTTCAATTTGACCTTTTTTGGTTCTTGAGAAACGATTTTAGCTCTGCCTTTTCATTTGATCCAATGAAAATCCCCTTACAAGCTTATTAATATTTTTTCACTAATATATTGATCAGTTGTGCAATATATTCTTTTTCAATTTGTTCTTTGGATGCATTAGATATTGGAGAAGATTACCATCATTCGTTAGCAAAAGAGCTCCGTGGTATCTTTGTCTAACCTTCCACATGATTTAATGGGGATTTTTGGAATTAATTCAAAAATAGTCTTCCTACCTTTTCATCTGACTTTGTTGATATATAACCTTTAGGCTTGTTAAGTAATATGGTAGTTAAATCAGTATTATAATTTATTTTTTATCGTCAAGTCTAATATCATCCTTAGCTTCAACATCGATGAACGGGTCAAGTATGAGTTTTCCATTAACCGTAACCATGGCTTCTTGAATGGCATCAATTGATTTTCTTCTCGAAAGTTCTCCAGATGAAGATATTACCTTAAATAATTTCATTATGATAAATTTTCAGATTCAACAAGCTCTGTAACTTCATCTGGTGTCGGCATTTCATTAAGATTGCTAATACCAAAATGCTTCAAATAATCATCGGTTGTTTTGTATAAAAGGGCTTTACCAATTGAATCATCTCTTCCTTGAATCTTAATTAAACTTTTTGACAACAAATTTTTTAAAACCCCTTTACAATCAACTCCTCTAATTGTTTCAATATCAATTCTTGATATTGGTTGCTTTAAGCAATAATTGCTAAGACCTCAAGCGCAGCATTAGAAAGCATTAACTTTTTGAAGGAATAAGCTTGGAGATGTATGGTTCATAATCTTTTTACTAACCATCATAAATCCATCTCCGATTTGTTTTATATAAAAAGAGCTTTGCTTATATAAATTATTAAGATTTGAAACTTCTTTTCTAAATCTGGTGCATTTTCTTTACCAAAAACTTTAATTATATCTTTTTGAACTAACGGAACAGTAGATACAAAAAAAAGTGATTCTAAAATTTTTTGATTTTCGGTCATGCTTCAGCAATAATTAGTTTTATTTCAATGTCTTTAAAATTTTCTTTCTGCGAACAGATAATTTCAGACTGTTTAATCATCTCTAATAATGCAAGAAATGTAACGATAATTTCAATTTTTGTTTCAAGTTTTTTCACAAGCTTTTTTAAAGACACTATTTTGTTAGTTTTGAATTGTTGTAAAATAAAATTTTTCTGCTCCTTCAAAGAAACAATTTCTCGATAAATTTCAAATGTGTCTTGGTTGGAGCATTATCAACTGCATCTTTAAAAATTTTTGATATATCAAATAAAGTTACTTCATTTAAAAATCAGATACATCAGGAGATTGATCGTAAACTACTTTTGATGAAGACCTAAAAAATGAATCTTTATTTTCAAAATGTAAATTTTTAAGCTTATGAGCTATATTTTTGTATTTCTTATACTCAAGCAGTTGAGCAACAAGATCAATTCTTGGATCATCTATATCCAAAGATTCTTCATCTATCTGTCTTGGTAAAAGCATTTGAGTTTTGATTCTTAATAGCATAGAAGCCATAAATAAGAATTCTCCAGCAATTGAAACATCTAGCTTTTTGCTTCATCATAACTGCAATATATTCATTAGTAATTTGTGTTATTGGAATATCATAGATATCAATTTTATCTCTTTTAATAAAATATAAAAGTAAATCTAAAGGTCCTTCGAAGTTTTCTAACTTTATATCAAACATTTATAGTAAACCAGTTGCACTTTTCACTTCTTGAAGTGTCTTTTGAGCAATTTTCTTGGCTTTATTTTGACCCAAAATCATTTTTTGATTTACCTCATCAGGGTTTGCGAGCAGTTGCTCTCTTTTTGATCTTTGCAATTCAAAAAAGGAGATGATAGTTTCGATTAGCTCATTTTTTATGTCCATATATTTTAAACCAGGAGTATCATACCTATCTGCAAGCTCTTTCTTAGATTCATCATTTAGAAATAATGAGTAGATCTTGAATAAAGGTGTATGTTTATCTTTGGGCTCATTCAAACCAGCAGAATCAGTAACAATATTCATTACTTGATCTTTTATAGTGTCATTATCAGCAAAGATAGGAATAGTATTATTATATGATTTACTCATTTTTTGATTGTCTATTCCAATTACAATATCATTACTTTTATCTATTTCTATTTCAGGGATCGTGAAAATTTCCCCGAATGAGTTATTAAATTTGATGGCAATATCTCTTGTCATTTCTAAATGTTGCTTTTGATCTTTACCAACAGGTACAATTTCAGATTGAAATAATAAAATATCAGATGCCATTAAAATTGGGTATGAAAATAGACCCATATTTGGTTTCAAACCATTGGCTATTTTGTCTTTATAAGAGGTTGATCTCTGCATCAAGCCAACTGATGCAAAGTTTGACAAAATCCAAGCTAGCTCCGTTACTTCAGGGACGTGTGATTGAACCCAAAATGTCGATTGATCTGGATCAATTCCAAGAGCTAAGAGGTCAATAAATGCTTCTCGAGTATTTGCTTCAAGTTTGACTTTATCATTAATTGAAGTCATCGAATGATAATTTGCTACAAAGCAGAATAATTCTGATTCATTTTGAAATTGAATCATCCTTTCTATCATTCCAAAATAATTTCCAATATGAAGTTGCCCTGAAGGCTGTGCACCGCTTAAAATTCTTTTTTTCATAAACTAATTTTTACTTTGAAAAAGGTATTCTTTCCATCCCTCATTCTTTTGATTAATATATTGATTAAAATACATAAATCTATTCGGTTTTTTTGGAACTTTCATCAGTTTCATATTTGCCTCAACAAGAGTTCTATTGCCCTTCCTTGAATTACAAGGAGAGCAAGCAATAATCAAATTTTCCCAAGAGTCTTTCCCACCTTTTTGTTTAGGTATGATATGATCAATAGTTAAGTTTGATTTTGAGCCACAATACTGACATGAAGAATGATCTCTCATTAGCAAGTTTTTTCGGTTTAAAACAACATCTAAGCTATCAAAAGAAACATACTTCTTTAATTTAACTACACTCGGAACTTTCATTTGCATTGAAGGAGAATGAATATGATGATCATAATTCATTAAGATATCTACTTTATCTAAAAAATATAAACAAATTGCGCGCTTAGAATTACATACGCCTAAAGGTAAATAACTTGCATTTAATATTAGTGTTAAATTATTAAGGTGACTGATATCATGTTTAGACATACAACAATTTATAAATAATCATTTACATTGTACAAAATAAACTTTAAAGTTTTAAAGCGAATGTAGGGAATAAAGTGAAAAACTTTAGCAGTCCCCGCTACTGTAATTACTGAGATTTAATAATAACCATTCAACATTGTTGGAGAAGGAATTAAATCGTTTTAGGTATAAGCCAGGAGACCTTATTTGCAAATATTAATAAACTTCGGAGGAAAGTATGATGAAAAAATCATATATAATTTTTGCTTTAATTCTAAGCAATCTTTTAGGGCAGTCATTTACAGGTTAGTGAAAGATATTTCTGGTGAACCAATACCATATGTTATTATTGAAGAGGTTAATTCAAATGTTGACGAAAAAAATTGGGCAATTACAGATTTCAATGGCGTATTTACAATCAATGCTTCAAATACTGCACAGTTATCTTTTGAAAGAATTGGATTCAAAAAGACTTCGCGTGTAATAAATGAAATTAAAGGAAAATCAATTGTATTATTGAGTGAAGATATTGCACTTGAAGCAGTAGATGTTTACGGCTCAAATAATGACCAGTATCTAAAAAATAAGACATCTTTAAATAGTTTAGGAAGTTATTCCAGAGGTGGTTCTCTGAATCATATTCCATCATTAGAGATGAGAACTTACGGTGGATATGCTGGTGTATCATCAGCATCATTTGATGGTGGATTTGCTAGACATACTAAAGTGCTTTTTAACGGCGTTGATTTAACAGATGCAATGAATGGACAAGTTGATCTTTCTACTTTACCATCCTTTGCTTTAAAATCTGTCAACTACAGATTGAACTCAGGGACCAAATATGGTTCTGGCTCTATAGATGGCTCACTAAACATTAATAACAACGTAACAGAAAATAATGTGTTTTTTAGTGTTGGTGACTTTGGCTTTTCACAATATGGAGCAAATTATTCCATAAATAGATCAACATCAAAAAGGAATATAATGTTTGGTAAAACATCTTATGATGGAGACTATAAATTTAATGATTCAATTAATGGACAAAAAATTGAGCGCTTAAATAACTATTTAGATCAATTTTTTCTAGCTGTTGACAGGCAATTTATAGTTAGAGATGATTTTATAGTAAATATGTTTACTCTGAAAACTGAAAATACTCGCGGAGTAGCTGGAAGCACTAGCTTTCCATCTGATAGCGCAACGAGAACTGATGACTTTGAACTATTTGCATTATCATTTAATAAATTTTTTAAAAAAGGTTCGTTAAATATTTCTATGAATAGATCTGATAACAATCAAGTTTATGATGATTCTAATGGATCTTTTCCAACTCTTAGTGAACATGAATTAGAATATTCATTATTTAAAGTTGATGGGAAACATTCAATAAGTCCTTCATTGAACTATGAAGCATCATTTACCGAAAAAACAGAACGCGTGGATAGCAGTGATCTTAATAGACGTGAATTAAAAACTACTTCCTACGCATTTTCTGGTAATTATGTTAATATTGAAAAAGATTATAAATTATCTCCATCAGTACGATTTGATTCAAGAGAAGAAAATAAAAAATCTACATTTAACTTAGGATTTGAAGCCTTGAACCAATTTGACAATTCGAATAGTTCTTTTGATTTTAATTTAGATGTAGGTTCTTCATTTCAATTTCCAACAATGAATGATTTGTTTTGGCCTGATGGTCAGTACAGTGGAGGAAATGAAGAGCTCAAGCCTGAAGAAAGTCAATATTTCGCCTTTTCAATGTCAAATCAATCGTTTTTAGGTAAAATTAAATTAACTGCCTCAATTAAAGATTATAAAGATTTGATTGTGTGGCAGCCTAACGAAGATTTTAAATATATTCCAATAAATGTATCATCAGCTGAACGAACTTCATATAATATTCAGTATTTAAAGGAGTTCTCAAATTTTCAAATGCTATTATCATATAATGTGTATGAATCCTTAGACAAAGATATTGATGAAAAACTCTTATATGTTCCTGATAATTCAGCTAGTCTTTTAATGGTTTATAAACAAAACAACTCAACCCATTATTCGCTCAATTATAAATTGACTGGAAATAGAATCTTGCAGTATGCGTCATCGTTTGCAGAGCAAGTAGATGATGAATCGTATGGATTACTTAGTTTTGGTGTTTCAAACCTTTTCAACTGGCAAGGAAGAAACGTAGTAGTATTTAATTTAACAGTAGATAACCTGTTGGATGAGGAATATATATCTACAATTGGATATCCTGAACCAGGAAGAAGTGTGAATTTTACTTTAGAGTATAAAATCTAATCATCAAATTCCCAGATAATACCAAATGTTAATAGACTACTTATTGGGTTAAAATATTCATGATTTCTCAATGAGTAGTCTTCATCTGAACTAAACTTATTTAATGCATTTTGAAGTCTAACAGTAAGTATTACATCAGATATTAAAATATCAGTGTTTAAAGAAATATTGATATAATCATCAGAATCAATATTATTTCTTCTTTCTGGCATATTTTTAAAATAATTAAAACTCATATCAGAATTATTTTTTGACATGTATTCTAAGCTCAGCTTTCCATTAATCCCTAAGTTATTTTTGACAAATGATAAATTATATAAATAATCAAGTCTGAGATTATGCTTTCTATTTGAACTTATTAAGCTATCATAAAAATTATAAGAATGATTAAGATTTAATGATCCATATTTCATTGGAATTTTAAAGTTTGATTGAATAGACATCATATTGTCATCGATAAACTCATATCTATCAGATTCTGGAATGAAGACCTCTCCCAACTCAATAGGTACAATAACATTATCTGCCTCAATATACTTTAATGAAGCTGAAAAATCTATTTTGGTATTAAAATAATATGTAAGTGATAAGTTCTTCCATTCTTCAACTTCATTTCCTCTGAATCTTCCCTTGCCGTCAAAATCATAGACATCAAAAAGAACCATTGAATGCTGATTTCTTGTTTTAAAAACTACATCAAGATTTCCAAATATATTTTTATAGAAGATATTTGGCTTGACACTATCTTCAATTAAATCAATGCCATAAACAATTTCACCAACTGGATAGGAACTTCCTTTAGGCGTTGGAAAGTTATTAATTTGTGTAGTGAGGGTTAAAGCATTCAAAGAAAATCCATTTGAAGATCTTTCATCAAAATAATAACTATTATTTAGAATAACATTTAGAGCTAAGAAGTTATTTTTTTGAATTGAAGCTTTTAATCTATTTCTTTCTAAATCATATTTGTTATTAATAGCATATTCATTAAGAAGTAAGGATTCAAATTTACTTACGTGATTTAATTGTAAATCAAAATTGTAGTCATTTTTAATAAACTTATTTCCAATTGTTAGTGACAAAAAATCAGAAAATTCACTATTTAAAGACGAGTCAAACTCAGTAGAGTTAAAGTTAAATTGTGATTCTTCCCTAAAGTATCCAACAGAAGAATACAGTTTATTTTTATCAAATTTTTTTGAATAATCAAATTGATAAAATAAACTTAATGGAGGATTTTCCGCATTTGAAAATTCTGAATACTGACCAAAATAACTTTTCTTTGATCCTGAAAATTGAAATGTTTCATTAGGAGAGTGCTTTTTTAATCCAACGCTCAATTTATCATATCCATAATCACCAAATTCATAAATGAATTTACTTTTCACATAAGATGAATCTATAGGAAGTGCTTCAAAGTTTAATTTCTCAAATTTAGTCTTAAAATTCCTAGTAGATCTATCAATCAACAAATTGTTAAATGATATATCTGAATTCCAAATAAGCTGATTGTTTTCCAAAGGGACTGCAAATTGTTTAGAGATATCAAAAGGAATACTTTCTTGTGTAAAAACAATGGAAGCTAGAAAAGAAAATAAAACATAAATTTTTTTATGATTCATCTCTTCTCATAAAATTAATTTTAGAATCTATAAAATTGATAGAATGTAATAATATTGCTTCAAGCGTTTGAGGCTCTACAGGGCTTTGCCACTCTTTTCTTCCTTGATACGATAAAATTAAGTGTTCTAAACTAAGCTTATCATCTTCTGGAAAATTTTTAACTTCAGAAATATATTTATTAACAATATCTCTTGAAAGGATAGCATTTCCAACTAAAGATTTATGATTCGATTTAGAGATTGAAGAACCAAGATTAATAGAATAAAGCTTACCAATCTGATGAAGGCATACTCCAGATATTAATAAATCTATATCAATATTATAATGTGAACCAACTTGCTTTGCAATTTTTAAAAGTGATACTGTTTGCTCCATTAAACCATTTTGATAATTGTAATGATATGAGATGCTAGCAGGATAAACTTTAAACTTTTCCTTATGGTCTCTTAAGATATTTTTTGTGACTTTTTTCAAATGGTTCTTTGAAATTAAATTTACTTCTTTAGTCAATTCTTTCCATAATTCACTTGGATTTTTTTTAGAAGTTGGAATTAAGTCAGATGCTTCGAATCCATATTTTTTATATTTTTTCTCATTAGCACGAGAAATATTATCAATTTTGATTAATACATTTTCTCCATATTGATATGTTATACCTTTTACAGCTACGGGGTCTCCATTACTAAACTTTTTAGAAAGTTTTTGAACATTATCCCATATTCTTGCTCTAATAAAACCCGACTTATCTTGCAAAAGTAAATTTAAATAGGTTGAACCGTCTTTTTTCTTCAGTGATTTTTTTTCTAAACATAAATAGAATCCTTGGAGCTTCATATCAGCAACCATATTTGAAATAAGAATGGATTTCATCTTATTAATTTTTTGAATGTGCACAATTGCTATCTTTGCAAGTACCGGATAATTGATGTACGCGTTTTGTAAGGCTCATATTTAAGTCATCAGCAATTTTCTTTTCGATTGAGGAAATTTTATTGTCATAAAATTCAAATATTTCTCCGCAATCTTCGCAGACAATATGATCATGATTTGGAGTAATTGTTTTTTTATTGTGCTCATAAAGAAATTTTCCGCTATCTAAAGTTATTTTCTTTAAAAGATTATGTTTTACAAATACATCAATTGTTCTATATAATGTGGCTCTTGAAACATTAATTTTCTTTTCTTTGAGATCGCTAAGAATGGTTTCAATATCACGATGACTATCTGTAGAACAAAGCTCATCCCAAATGTCAAGCCTTTGTTTTGTAGCTCTCAACCCTTCAGTTTTAAGGACGGCTTCAACCTCTATATGAAATCTACATGGTATTAAATTCTTCATACATCAAATTACACTAAATTGATTTTTTAATCTATTTTTTTTAAACGAGCGTACTTAACAATTAATTTTTTTCTTAAACCACCATCAAATTCAACACCAACTTTTTGATTTTCACCTGAACCACTCAAAACAAGAATGGTGCCTATTCCAAAGAGATTATGTTGAACTTGATCTCCAATTTTAAAGTCATCAAACTCTGTAACTGTTCTTGAAATTTGAATTTTTTTCTGTTCTCCAGTACCAACAATTCTTCGAGTATAAACTGATTTATAAGATTTAACTTTTATAACATCTTCATCAATTTCATTTAAAAAATCTGATTGAACAAATGATGTGGTATTCATAGCTCCAAATCTTCTTCTGTATTTTGCATTTAAAAGGTATACCTGATCCATAGCTCTTGTCACCGCAACATAAAACAATCTTCTTTCTTCTTCCATTTGATCGGGTCCATCATCAATTCTAACTAGCGGAAAAAGTCCTTGTTCAAGTCCAGCGATAAATACGGTTGGAAATTCAAGACCTTTTGCTGCATGTACAGTCATTAGTGTAATAGAATTATCTTTATCATCCCATTCATCAATATCTGTAAACAGTGAAATTTCTTGGAGAAAGTCTCTTAAATTTCCACCAACTTGATCAGAAAATTTATCAACAGATGCTTTAAGCTCTTGAATATTATCATATCGATCTTGTTCAACAGGATTATTTTTATAATAATTTTCAATATTAAACTCTTCTAATAAAGTTCTTAATAACTCTTTAGGGTCAAGAGTTTCTAGCAAACTGCTAAATTTCTTGATTGAGGCATGAAAACTTTCAATTGAATCTTGTTGCTTTCCTCTTAATTTCAAATCTCTACAAAATTCAAGACTATCAAAAAGTGAAATTTTCTTTTTGGATGCTAACTCAACAAACATTTTTATTGATTTTTCTCCGATGCCTCTTACAGGAAAATTAATGATACGCCTAAGAGCTACATCATCATTACTATTTGCCACCAAAGTTAAATATGCTAACACATCTTTAATCTCTTTCCTATCATAGAATTTCGTCCCACCTACAATATTATATGGAATTCCTTCTTTTACCATCGCTTGTTCAATGGATCTTGACTGTGCATTTGTTCTGTATAAAACTGCAAAATCTTTAAAAGTACTTTTATTAAGTTTTATTTCAGACTTAATTGCATCACATATAGCATTTGATTCTTCTTCATCACTTCCAGTGGAAATCAGTGAAATCTTTTCTCCTTTTCCTCTTGTTGCTTCTAACTTCTTTTCAGCTCTGTTTTTATTATTTGAAACAACAGACCAAGCTCCATCAAGAATACGTTGAGTTGATCTATAATTTTTTTCAAGCTTAATCTCAATGTTTTTTGAGAATGTGTCCTGAAAGTTGGTAAGGATATTATCAATATTAGCTCCTCTCCAACCATAAATGGATTGGTCATCATCACCAACTACAGTAATATTTTGATGTTTTCCAGCTAGTAAAGATACAATTTCAAATTGTGGTGAATTGGTATCTTGAAATTCATCAACTAATACATATTTCCATGTGCTTTGATAAAAATTTAAAATTTTAGCATTTTCTTTTAACAATCGAATTGGAAGCAGAATTAAATCATTAAAATCTAGTGCATTGTTTGATTTTAATTTTTCACAATATGCCTTATAAACCTCAACAATTTTTTCATCCTCAAATGTTTGAGCTTTGGATTCTATATCTTTAATTGAAAGATTATCATTTTTAAACTTATCAATTTGAACTTTCAAGAAACCAACGTTGAGCTCTTTAAATTCAGAAAGATTCAAATTTTCAACAACCTCTTTAATAACAGATTTTTGATCGGAAGTATCGTAAATAGTAAAACTAGAATTATATCCTTCATCCAATGTTGAGATATGCATTCTTAACATGCGAGCACCTATTGAATGAAATGTTCCAACATTTACTCCATCACAAGATATGCTTTCTTGAATTCTTAATTTCATTTCTGCAGCGGCTTTGTTGGTGAAGGTTAATGCTAATATTTCTTCTGGTTTAAAAAGCTTTTCTTTGATTAAATGCCAAACTTTATAAGTAAGTACTCTTGTTTTTCCACTTCCTGCTCCTGCAAACACTAGAACAGGTTTATTTACTGTTTGGACTGCTTTTAGTTGTTGAGTATTTAAATCTTGTAACTTCATCTATTCTTTCTTTTGTTAATTTTATAAATCCTTTTTGCCTCTTCATGATCTTTTTCATTCGTTGTAAATGCATGCGACCCATCTCCTTGTGCAACAAAAAATAAGAAATTGGTATCTTCAGGATATAATGCTGCTTTAATTGATGCAATGCCTGGGTTGTTTATTGGCCCAGGAGGCAAACCATAATTCTGATACGTATTGTAATCAGACTTAATTCTTAAATCTCTATTAGATAATGTTTTTGGAGGACCTGGTATTATATATTGTATCGTTGGGTCGGCTTGTAGTTTCATATTAATTTTTAATCTATTATGATATACTGAAGAAATTGTACTTCGCTCACTATCAAGCATCGCTTCTCCTTCAATAATCGACGCCAAAGTTACAACTTCATGTACCGAAAATCCTAATTGATTCGCTCTATCTTGTAAATTTTCATCAAATTTTTTCCAAAATTCTGACAACAAAATATCTATAATTTCTTCTGGAGATGAATCATGATATAAATAATATGTATCTGGATAAAGATAACCTTCAAGCGATGAAGCATCCACTTTATATTGTTCTAAAATCTCAGTTGAATTAAAATATTTATTAAAATCATAATCTGTATTCAATAATGTATTAATATCTTTGAAGAGATTCTTTGATTGTGAACCTTCCGGTATTGTTAGTTTTAATTTTATTGGACCTTTATTAAAAATGAGATCAATTAATATAGCGTCTGATATCTTTCCATCAATTAAAAATCTACCGGTTGGGATTTTTGATGCCAAACCTCTGGTGATAACTTTTAGCTTAAATATATTTTGATTTACTATAATTTCATTTTCCAATAATAAATTAGAAACTGAATTTAATGACATCCCTTTTTCAATAGTTATGACAGATGAATTTACTTCACGATTATTTACTGAAAGTATACTTGTAACAAAAATAATAAGTATTGTTATTGCTATAGATAAGGTAGTATTTATTTCTTTCATCTGAGGGCTAGAAATTACCTTATTTCTTATTTCAAATCAATGGATGTAATAATATTTTTGCAAACAACAATTATCGCAACTAACTTTCTAATTATGGAAAACAAAAATAAAAAAACTTTACAGTTTTCATGGCCATACAAAAGAAAAAATTATGTTTTGTTTGGTGTTGGAGTTTTCGTTATAATTGTGGGTTATTTGATAATGTATTCAGGAGAAGTAGATAGTTTTCAAAGCTTAGTTATTTCTCCACTACTTTTATTAGCTGGCTATTTGGTTATAATTCCAATGGCTTTGTTAAACAAAAAATAATTTGGGGTAGTAGTTCAGTTGGTTAGAACGCCGGCCTGTCAAGCCGGAGGTCGCGGGTTCGAGTCCCGTCTATCCCGCAACTTTCAATGAAAAAAATTTTCCAAGTAGGTGCTGGTCTTGTAGGAAAAACAATGGCACTTGATTTATCCAAAAATCATGAACTTCATCTTGGTGACACCAATTTAGATCTGTTAAATGAAATCAAAAATGAAGACCAATCAATACATATACAAAAAATAGATATTCAAGATAAAGAAAATTTTCGCACATGGATAGCTGATGCTGATATCGTGCTTTTGGCTGTTCCAGGATTTTTAGGATTTGAAGCTTTACGTTTAATTATAGAGTGTGGAAAAAATGTTGTTGATATATCTTTTTCTCCAGAAAATGTCCTTTCACTTAACGATTTGGCAATAGAAAATGATGTTTGTGCCGTTGTAGATGCAGGTGTAGCTCCAGGTATACCAAATTTTTTACTTGGATATTGGAATGAAAAAATTAAAGTGAATTCCTTTGATTATATGGTAGGAGGCTTACCAAAAAATCCATCTCCTCCATATAATTATAAAGCTCCATTTTCTCCCATAGATGTTATTGAAGAATATACTCGACCTGCAAGAATGATGATTAATTCTAAAGTGGAAATAAAACCTGCGCTATCAGAGATCGAAGAGCTAAAAATTGATGATGTTGGAATATTAGAAGCATTCAATACTGACGGTCTTCGTTCATTATTAACTACAATGTCACACATACCAAATATGAAAGAAAAAACTTTAAGATATCCTGGACACGCTTTATTAATACAATCGATGATTGATAAAAATTTATTTGATAAAAATAATTTTGACCAAACTGTTGAAAAATTATTTACGGAATGGAAACTAGAAAATCATGAACCAGAATTCACAGTATTAGATATTAATATTTATGGAAATGAACAAAATATCCATTATCACCTTTATGATGAAATGGATATGCTTTCAAAATCTTCTTCAATGGCTAGAACTACTGGCTATACAGCCACTGCAACTGTAAATATGTTATTAAAAAACCTTTGGTCAAAAAAAGGTGTTTCCCCTCCTGAAGTTGTCGGCGCTAATGAGTCTTGTATTAATTTTCTTTTTGATTATCTATCATCAAGAAATGTCAAAATATCACAAATTTGATATTTTTCTGATAAGTTCATTTTAGTATTGATACCAAATCTCTTTCTATTGTACATTTTCTAATGTTTAAAAAATCACTATTACTTTTTTTATTATTATTCCTAATTAACTGCGGAGGCGGTGGAGGCGGTGGAGAAGATTCGGGTGCAGGCCCAAGCAATGATCCTCCTGTAGCTAGTTTTTCAGCAAGTCCGCTTAGTGGAGCAGCTCCATTAGCAGTAAACTTTACTTCTACATCAACTAATGCGACCACTCATGACTGGGATTTTAATGGAGATGGTATATTAGATGCATCAGGAGTTTTAGTTCAATATACTTATGCAGAAGCAGGGACATATACGGTAACATTAACAGCAACTGGGCCAAAAGGTACTGATGTTCTTACTAGAAATAATTATGTTACAGTTTCAGCATCACCTCCTGCTGCGTTATTTACAGCAGAACCAACTTCAGGTAAAAAAGATTTAAGGGTAGAATTTTCAAATTCATCATTAAGATACAATACTTCTGTATGGGATTTTGGAGATGGCAATACAAGTACTGAAGATAACCCTGTTCACACCTATACTACAGCTGGAAACTTTGATGTGACATTATCAGTTGTTGGTGAAGGTGGTTCAGATACCAATGTACTATCAGGATACATAACTGTTGATGATATACAAACACTGCAATAGTTTTTGATCCTAAGTATATTGAAACAACTTCAGGGTCATCTATACCTATTGACATCAAAGTTCTTGGAGTATCAGGAATGGCTGCTGCCCAAGTTGTAATATTTTACGACAATAGTTTAATGACCTATGACAGTGTAACAGCAGGAGATTTTTGAAAGGCGATTCAGATCATTATTAGTCGTCACTAGTAATCCTGGAGCAAATAGAGTTATCATTTATACATCATCTTTATCAAGTGATCTTCCATCAAATGATGGTGATGGGGTAATTGCAACCGTAAACTTTACTTTTAATGGTTCGGTTGATACATCAGTAGATATTAATCTAGATGCATCAGTTGGAGGTAGTGGTAGTTTGATGCTTGATGTTGATGGTGGAGAAATTACAATTAATGATGCTGTTGGAGCATATATTTTAATTAATGAGTAAAACAATGAAAAAAATTACATATATATTAGTAGCAATTTTAGTTTTAACTATCTCTTTTGAGCCGTTAAGTAATATCTACTATGAAAATAAACGTATTAAAAATGAAAAGTATTTAGCAGAATATTTAAGTGATAAATCCTTTAAAAGAAGTTATGTAAAAAGCCTTCCAAAAAAACTTAGACCCGATTTAAAAAATTATCATGATTTTTTGATGACAAGAGATCCAAGCACAAACTCTGTTCCTTCCGAAAGAGTTTTAGATGCAATTAAGCTAAGAGATGCCAAACTAAATTCTCGCTCCTATTTAAACAGACAAACTGAAATCAATTGGACAGAAAGAGGTCCTAGTAAACAAGCTGGAAGAACTAGAGCCTTAATGCTCGATGGAAATTTTAGCTCTAATAATAAAGTATGGGCTGCTGGAGTAAGTGGTGGACTTTGGTCAATAACAAATATTGAAAATGCAAGTTCTGAATGGACAAAAGTTTCTGATTTTTGGGATACATTAAATATTACTAGTGTTGCAACAGACCCAACAGATGAAAAACCATCATTTATGTTGGAACTGGAGAAAAAAAAGGAATGGGCCTCAAAGGATTTGGTTTTTGGGAAAATTTCAGAGGGAGGCTCCACAGGGAACCCCAATTTTTCTTCATCAACGGGTTTTTAAGTGGATTGATACTATAATTGTTAGAGATGAAGGTGGTGTTGGAGCTGTTTATGTTGGAGGAGGAAGATCTTTATCCGAAGGAGAATATACTGGAATAAATGGATTACAAAAATCAACGGACGGTGGTGCTACTTGGACTGAAGTTCTAGGAGAAATAGCAGCAGGTTCAAGTCATCATGTAACGGATTTAGAAATAGATTCAAACAACAGATTAATTGTTGGTACTAGAACAAATACTTTTGGAGATGGTGGTGGTCAAATCTTCTACAGTGATGATGGTGCTGTTTTTAGTCCCTACACCATTGGCGCATTAGGTTCATTTGATAGAACATTTGTTGATGTATCTCCAAGTGATCCAAATGTACTTTATGCAATGTTTGAAAATGCAAGCACTGGTTATATTACCTGGCTTGGAAAATCTGAAGATGCAGGACTTACTTGGACCCAAAAATCAATTGGACTTGATGAGAATGGAAATCCATTTGGTGATTACCAAGGCTCAATGGATTATTGGGGATTCTTAGGCGTTGATCCAAATGATACTAATACAATTTATGCTGCTGGAGCGCAATCAATACATAAATCTACAGATTCTGGAGAAACTTGGACTGAAATTTCAGAATGGCGTGGAACAGGGTTCTCTTTACCTTATGTACATGCTGATCATCATAATATCGTATTTATTGATAGTGATAAAATACTTATGTCAAATGATGGTGGTGTATTTTTAACTACTGATGGTGGAAATACATTTACCATGAAAAATGATAACATGGTAACTACACAATTTTATTCAACAGCTATTCATCCAACAGATTCTAATTACGTTCTTGGTGGTACTCAAGATAATGGTACATGGAAACTAAATACAGCTGGTAAACAAGCTGGTGTAGAAGTATATGGTGGAGATGGTGGATATGCTCATATTGATCAAGTTGATCCTGATTATCAATTTGGTGCTACCACTTATGGAAATATTTTTAGAAGCGTTAATGGAGGTCAATCATTTGGTTTGTATTCAAATGTAACCAATAGTGATGGAACCGATGCTGGATTTTTTATCAATCCAAGCGTGATTGATGGCGTGAATAAAGCAATGTATGTAACATTTGATACCGTAAGCATTTTAAGACAAAAAGATTATACTAAGTTATCTGCGCATGACTTTATTAATATTAATTTAGGCTCAGGTGCTTCAGCCTACAAAGTTTCTCCTCATACTAGCGGAGTGCTTTTTGTAGGTACAGCTAGTGGAAGAGTATTCAAAATTACTGATGCTCATACTGATAATTATGCTGTCACTGAAATTAGTCCATCTCAAACCACTGGTTATATTTCATCTATCGATGTAGGTAAAAATGATAATCAAATTTTAATAACCTTATCGAATTATGGAATCAATTCAGTTTATGAAACTATTTCTGGTGGAGGTTCTAATGCTTGGGTTGATATTGAAGGTGATTTACCAGACATACCTGTAAGATGGGGTTTATATAATAGAGATAATTTTAATCAAGTAGCTATCGCCACAGAAGTTGGAGTATGGGTGTCTGATGACGTAACAAGCTCATCAGTAACATGGAATCCTTCTAATGATGGACTTGCAAACGTAAGAGTTGATATGTTAGCAATGAATTCTGATGGAGAAATGTCTGCAGGTACATTTGGTCGTGGTCAGTTTACCTCACCTGGGTTTACTTCAACAGCACCATTAAATGCAGCTTTCTCTCCAAGCAAAACTTCTGGTGTTTTTCCACTAGATGTTAATTTTGTAGATCGTTCAACTGGAAATGTTTCATCATGGTCTTGGGATTTTGGTGATGGATCTACTAGCAGTGATCAAAATCCTTCACACACTTATAATGATTCTGGACGTTACACTGTTTCATTAACTGTAAGCGATGGTACTAATAATAGTGTAACTACAAAAAATAATTTAATCTGGGCTACTGCAGTTCAAGATACACTTTGGGAAGAAGGATTTGAAACGAACCCTTATGGATGGGCAGATGGACGTAGAGATGTTCATGCATTTGGAAGTATTAATGCAAATAATGATGCTGAATCATTTAGTTGGTGGTATTATACTGCTGGTTATGGTGCTGCATTTAATAGTCATTGGATGGCAGGTCTTGGAATGGCAGGAAGTGGTACTGCAGATGACTACCTTATTAGTCCATTATTATGGCTGAGACCTGGAACTGATAATCTTTTATCATTTTATGTCAATTCTAATGCTGGTGAAGAGTCATACGATGTATTGCTTTCTCCAACTGGAGGTACTGCTGTTGAAGACTTTACAGTCACCCTTGATTCAAGAACAGAAACGGTATCAGCTTGGGAACAGAGAACATATGATTTATCATCTTATGCTGGGACAAGTGTTAGAGTTGCTTTTCATGTAAAAACAGTTAATCAGGGATATATGTTCTTTGACTCAATGACATTAACTGCTGGACAACTTGATCCAACTGGCGCTCCGTTATCTCCACAGGGCTTAATTGTTGTAAATGAATTAGAATATGATGATGCTAATACACAATGGGTTCCAACTACTGATGGAATTGATCTTCTTTGGAATAGAAGCTTAGAAAGTGATTTTGCTTCATATAATGTATATGGTAGTCAAAATGAAGGGTTTACAGCAGATAGTAATACATTATTAGGAGTAGGAACTTTAGGTAATATAGATTCTGAACATTTTGAACCATCCCCTTCAACTACACCATGGCCAGATACTACATTTGTATTTAGACAAACATTTAGTGTAGACTCTTATACTCATGAAGGATTAAATCAGGGAGATACATGGTACTACAGAGTTAGTGCCATAGATTCAGATGGTAATGAAACTATGAGCGATGAGGTAAGTTTCTTATTAGATAGCCTTGGACCAACTGCTGGAACTGTTACAATAAATGATCTTGTGGATACTAGTTATTTAAGAAGTAATAGTGAAGTGAGTATTACTGTTGATGGATGGTCTGATAATTCTGGTATTGAAGCATTTTTTATGGGAATTGGTTCAAGTGCTAATGACAATATGCTGATATAGTACAATATACCAATGTTGGGCTAACAGACCTTCAACTAACAGGTTTAGATTTAAATGATTTCACTGAACATTTCTTAAAGGTAGCCGCGGTTGATGGTGCTGGAAATGTCTCAAGTTTTGTCATTGAAGGATTTACTGTTTATACATCCTTGCTTGGGGACCTTGATAATGACTGGGATGTTGATGTAGAAGATTTAAATGCTTTTGTAAACGCATGGCCAAATTCTGGACTTGAAACAACTGTGGATATTGGACCTGCAACAGGTGCTAGCCCATATTTAATGCCAACATTTGATAACACTAATGATATTAATGATTTAAGTGTATTCTCAAGAAATTGGTTATGGACAAAGGCACAAGGAAGAACAGCTCAAGATATTGAAATCATGCCTACTGAGTTTGAAGCAGAAATACTTGGTAATCAAATAATTATTGAGCTACCTGAAGGTATAACGGCAGGAAGATTTGAAATTGGTAACCTCAAAAATATTTATGACTTTAATACAGATCAAAAACAAGGATACATTGTTTTAGAAAATGAAGATGAACAAAATCAATATTATGAAGTTGAATTTGAAACCTATCTTCTAATGACAATAAGATTGTAATAAATATTGATGGAGCACCTATTTCAACTAATATAGAATTAAGCTATCAACTATTCTCAAAAGATGGAATGATAGGAAATGGTATGATGCAACTTAGAAATCCTGATGAGTTTAACTTATATCAGAATTATCCAAATCCATTTAGTAATCAAACAACTATTATGTATGATATTCCTTCACTTATGGTAAACATGGTTGATGTTGAAATACACATTTATAATACACTTGGTAAGCTTGTAAGAACAATCGATGAAGGTGATAAAGGCGCAGGTCAACATACCGCTATTTGGGATGGTAAGAATGATGATGGAGAGAATGTAAGTAGTGGAGTATACTTCTATCAATTAAGAGCGAATGTTGACGGACAAAGTGATTATAATAAAACCAAGAAAATGGTTATTGTAAGATAATTCGTATCTTATACTAATTTTGTTTGATATAAATCGTGTATTGTAAGTAGACCCAGGCATTTACCATCACTGTCTATTACCGGTAAACATGAAATCTGAGAACTTCTATCTTCCATAATTTTCATTGCATCCAAAATGGATACAGAAGAATGTATTGAAATTGGATTATCATTTATGAACGGTTCGATTGAATTTGAAAGGTCCAAATTTAGAAGCTATTGATTTTCGTAAATCTCCTTCCGTTACAATTCCTTTTAAAGAGCCATTTTCTAAAAGCAATGCAGCACCTAAAGGATTATCAGTCATCTTTTTTGCACAAGAGCTAATTGAGTCTTTATTGTTTATTTGAGCCACATCATTAATTGGATGCATAATATTTTCAACTTTTAAAGCTAATTGCTTACCTAATTCACCTCGGGATGATTTCTCGCAAAATCTTCTTTATCAAAACCTCTTCGAACCATTAAAACGGATGCTAGAGCATCCCTATCGCTAGTGCTACTAATGAACTAGTTGTTGGAACAACGCCAAGTGGATCTATTTCTTTTCCACTGTTGCATTCAAAATGATGTCAGCATTTTTAGCAATGAATGAATCTACATTTCCAACAATTGCTATGATTGGAGATTTAAATTCTTTAAGTATAGGAATCAATTTGACTATCTCTTCAGTATTGCCACTTTTAGAAATTAAAATAGTAGGATCTCCAGGATTATAGATTCCTAAGTCTCCATGAATTGCCTCTGCAGCATGCATGTAGACACTTTGCGTGCAGTGCTACATAAAGTTGCAACTATCTTCTGCCCTATTAGACCAGATTTTCCCAAACCGCACACAACGAGTTTTCCTGGATGATTAATGATTAATTCTGAAGCCTGTTGAATATCATCGTCAATTCTTTTAGACACTTCTAAAAGTTGAGAAGAAACACTCTCAAGAATTGATTGTGAAACCCATTTATTTCACTTTTTCCCATACAATCGATAATATAAATAGTTTTATGGAATTGTGACTGATAAATTTGTAGTATTGCCGATGAATATTTTTATTACAGGAGCCAGTAGTGGTATTGGAGAATATGTTGCTTACGAATATAGAAAAGAGGTGCAACTATTGCACTATGTGCTAGACGTAAGGAAAAATTAGAAAATATTGCTCAAAAGTGTGAGTCTTTAGGTGCAAAAATATATACCTATTCCGTAGATGTCACAGATCAACATTCAACGAAAGAGTCAATTGAAGATTTTTTAAGTAAAGTTCCTACAATTGATTTGGTTTTTGCAAATGCAGGTTTAGGACTGCTTGATTTTGTTGAAAAAGGAGATCCTTCAGTAATGAATGATATAATTAATACCAACGTAATTGGTGTAAACAATACTGTGGTACCGTTTATACCAAAAATGCTTGAACAATATAGTGGACATATTGCTGTTGTAGGTTCAGTAGCAAGTTTTGTTGCGTGGCCTGGTTCAGGAGCATATGCTGGCTCAAAGTGGGCTGTAAGAGCATTGACAGGTTCCTTAAGAAATTCTCTACCAAAACAAATAGCTGTTACTTTAATTTGTCCAGGATTTGTAAAAAGTGAAATGACAGATCCTGTTGAATTTAAACCGTTCTTAATTGGTACAGAAAAAGCAGCAAAAAAAATAGTTCGTGCATTGGATAAAAGAAGAAAGGTATTTATTTTTCCTTGGCAATGGAATATAGTTGTTCTTTTCAGAAGACTAATCTACATATTCATGGGAAGAGCATTTCAAAAAAAACATGATAAGTTTCGATTAAAGAATCAATCTAACTTATCAGCTTAAAGGCTACATAAAATAATACCAATCCTGGCAAGAATAGCGTAAAACCTATTGCCTCTCCAAAAATCAAATAAGAATTTAAAATTGCAATTGGTATAACAGCGTTATTCATCAATGCTAATCTTTCATTAGAAACTTTTGTCGCTCCTATGTTCCATGCCAGAAAACCAAAACCTGTGGAAAACAAACCAAGAAATAATAAAGCTAATAAGTTTGATGTGGTCAATAATTGTGTATTATCAGAATTTGTAATAAAAAATATGGAAGTAATTAGCGCTGCACCCAAAAACATTTGTGAAAAATTATGAATGATATCCGTTGAACTATTATTTGAATGCCATTTTTTAAACATCACTTGACCAAAAGCAAAACATATATTAGCAACTTGAATTAAAAGAAAACCAGTCCAATAATCTATAGGATTAACAATATTATATCGCATCATAAATGACCCAATTATAACTAATATGACTGCAATAAAGCCTTTTAAAGAAAAAGATCCATTGATTAGAAACTGTGAGAATAAACCCACAAAAATAGGAGTTGTTATTGTGAAAGTTGCAATGAGGTATGCAGGTAAATATTCGTATGACTGAATGTAGAAAACGTACATAAGTCCAAATTGGATTGCACCAATTAATATTAACCTTAGATCGAAACTAAATTTTTTAAAATTGTAGATTGTTAGAGTTGAAAAAAAAACTAGTGCAATTAGGTTTCTCGCGAAGCTAATAAATGCTGAATCGATACCAGGTAGACCGTATTTTATAATACCAAAAGAGAACGACCAAAGAATGGATACTAAAACGAGATATATCACTTAGACCCTTAAATCATCAATTAGCTTTGCAAGCCTATAGTCTTTTTCTGTGATTTCTCCAGCATCATGTGTTGTTAATGATACCGTAACTTTGCAATAACCAATAATAATATCAGGATGATGATTTTCTTGTTCAGCTAAATTTGCAATTTCATTTACAAAATCTATGCCATCTAAATAAGAATTAAATTCAAAAGTTTTAGAAATTGTTTTATCTATTTCGTTCCACTGCATACTAGAATGGCCAAATCATAGGAATCATAACAACTGAAATAACCCAAAGAATTATTCCTAAAGGTAATCCAACTTTAATGTAATCAGAATATCTATATCCTCCAGGACCAAACACCATCAAATTTGTTTGATATCCTACAGGAGTAATAAATGAAGCTGACGCTGCATAGCAAACAGCAAATATAAAAGGCTTTGGATCAAATCCGAAACTTGCTGCTAGAGATAATGTAATTGGGGTCATAATAATTGCAGTAGCTGCATTGGACGCAATCTCAGTAAGAATCATAGTAATAAAATATATTAATGCTAATAATAAATATGGAAGTATATCTGCAGGAAATAAGTTAACAACACTTGAGATTGAATCACTTATGATAACATCTAATCCTGTTCGTTGAATTGCTGCCCCCATAGGAAGAAATGCAGCAATCACTATAATAACTTGCCAATGAATTGAACTATATGCCTCATTTGGAGTTATTACTTTTGAAAGCAATAATGCAATTACACCGAGAATAACACCAACAACAATAGGCACAATATCAAAAATAGCCAATGTTACTGCTAACAATATAGATGCTAAACTAAGCCACCAAAAAGGATGTCCATCAAGCGATCCATCCACTTTACCCAATACAATGAATCCTTCCTTATTAGCTAGCTGATTAATTCTATCTTTTGGGCCATAAACTAATAACGTATCGAAAGGCTTTAAAATAAAATGAGCCAATTTTCTACGAATGATTTCCCCTTCTCTTCGTATTGCTAAAACAAAACTTCCGAAAGATCTTCTAAAATTAGCTTCTTGCAAGGAAAGACCTATCAAATCTGAATTATCAGTAACTAGACATTCAGCTAATATATTATCCTCCTGCTCTAGTTCATCTTGTGTAAGTTTTTCATCAGCTAACATAACCAAATTTTCAATCTCTTTTAGTCTTTGAAAATTATCAAATGAACCTTTTACAAAAAGTATATCATCTTCTTGTATAACCATATTACGAAGATTAGAATTGATGATTTCACCATTCCTTAGTACATCTAGTACTATCACATCATAGTTTTCATTTATTTTTCTATCTAGTAATGTTTTACCCGTGAGGGGTGAATTTTTAGAAACTTTAAATTCTGTTAAATAACCATCCAATCTATAATCTTCAATACTTGATGATTTTGCTACTCTTATTGGCAAAAGCTTATATCCAATAGTAAAAATATATAATAAACCTACTACAAATTTTATAATTCCGAACTTAGCAAACTCAAGCATACCTAGCGACACTTGTCCATTGGAAGAATCAACTAAAATCGAATTAACAATTAAATTTGTAGATGTACCTACGAGTGTTAGAGTACCTCCTAAGATAGCTGCATAACTCAATGGAATAAGCACTTTAGATGGACTTATATTATATTTATCAGCAAGCCTTATGGTTACAGGCATAAAAATCGCCACAATAGCAGTATTATTGACTACAGCAGAAGCTACTCCAATGGCAAATAGATAAGCAATCATACCTAAAACTCGAGATTTATCTATCAAAGAATTGATGTTTATTATTAAATATTCAAGTACATGAGATTTTTGTAAAGCATGACTTAAAATAAATAAGCAAGCAATTGTAATGACTGCAGGATTAGAAAATCCTGCAAGACTTTCAGTTGGACTCACTAATCCCAGAATTAGTAACAATCCTAAAACTAATAATGCTGTTACATCTATTGGAAATAATTCAGTAACAAATAATACTAAAGCTACCAAAATTATTGCACCTAGGAATAAAATTTCCATAAGTACCGTGGAAAGGACTCGAACCTTCACATCTTACGATACTGGTTCCTAAGACCAGCGCGTCTACCAATTCCGCCACCACGGCATGTTTATCGAAATATAAAGATAAAAAGTAAAAAAAGTTTACTTAATGATTGATAGCTAAATCAAGCTCAGAAATTAAATCTTCTACATCCTCAATACCAACAGAAAGCCTTAGTAGATTTTTTGTAATTCCCAACTTTTCTTTTTCTTTCTTTGGAACAGATGCATGAGTCATAGAATAAGGACATGAAATTAAAGTCTTTACTCCGCCCAAGCTCTCAGCTAAAGTAATAAAGTTTAATTTCTTTGCAAATTTATTAACATTAACTGTACTATCAAGTTCAAAAGAAATGATTCCTCCGAAAACTGATTTTCCTTCAGGGTTCTTCTGTTGTTTTTTTGCTATAGTATGTTGCGGATGATCTTTAAGTCCTGGATAAATTACTCTTGTAACTTTTTTATGATTTTTAAGCCAATTTGCAATGATCATCGCATTGCTAAAATGTCTTTCTACCCTCAGTGATAAAGTTTTAACAGAACGAAGAAGTAGCCAGGCATCAAAAGGGCTTGGCAAGGCTCCTGCAGTATTTTGAATTAGAGTAATTTTTTCTGCAGAACTCTTATCGTTAACCATTAGCGCCCCACTTAAAATATCAGAATGACCTCCAATATATTTTGTAGTACTGTGCATGACAATATCAGCGCCAAGATTAAGTGGCTTTTGTCCACAAGGACTCATAAAAGTATTATCAACACTTACTAAAATATTTTTAGGCTTACATAGCTTACTTACTGAAGAAATATCTGCAATCTCAAGTAATGGGTTACTCGGTGTTTCTAAGTGAATTAATTTTGTATTATCCCTTATTGAATCTTTGATAATCTTTAAGTTTGTAGTATCAATAAAGTCAAAATCAACTCCATTATCATTTAATACTTTTGTAACAAGCCTAAAGACACCGCCATATACATTTTGTGAAATTAAAACATGATCTCCTGGCTTAAACATTAAAAATATTGCTGACATAGCTGCCATACCAGATGCAAAAGCAAAAGAAAACTTTGCATCTTCTAACATTGCAAAATTTTCTTCTAATGCATCAATTGTTGGACCACCGGTTCTAGAATAAACAAATTGTTCAGAACTACTAAAACTTGGCTGTCTAAAAGTTGAGGTTAAATGAAGAGGAGTAACTGCAGCGCCTGTTTCATCAATTCTATTACCAGTATGAATAGATTTAGTTAAGAACTTTGTATTTTTTTTATTCTTAGCCACGAGTATATCCTTTCATTAAATACTGATCAATTTTTTTAAATTTTACTTTTACTCTTTCACCTGAGGGAGCAATAAGTTCGACTTTATCATTTCTTCCAAGCTTTAATTCAGATTCATTTGACATATTTTCCTGTGGAGGAATATTTTTAGGGATTTCATTTGAATTACTATTTGCTGCTTCATCATGTTGAAGTAGAATATTTTTTTGTAATGGATTTTGCTGAGTCTGAACTTGATCGCTCACTTGCGCATGAAAAACTCTTTGAATAACAGTACTTCTTAAGCTAATCATTAATTCTTGAAAAAAGTTATATGATTCAGATTTATATTCAATTAATGGATTTTTCTGTCCATAAGCTCTTAACCCTATTCCTTCTCTTAATTGATCCATTCCCAATAAATGATTTCTCCATTTTTCATCTATAGTTTTTAGTACAATAAATTTTTCTACTTTTCTTAATAGCTCTGAAGGAATAACATCTTCTTTAAGTTTATAATATTTTAATGCTTCCTCATTTATGTAATCAATTAGCTCGTCTAAAGATTGTAAAGATTCAATTTCATTAAAATCAATATTGACAAGTAAATTACTATTTAGCTGTTGATTAATACTTTGCCAATCCCAATCTTTTATTTGTTTAAAATCTAAATCTCCAACAGTATCAAAAATAAAATCTTCAATAAACTCGTTAATAGTATCTTTAATCGATTCAGAAAGAAGTGCCTTGTTTCGTAAATCATATATTATTTCTCTTTGCTGATTTAAAACATCATCATACTCTAACAGATGTTTTCTCATTGCAAAATTTCTTTCTTCAACTTTCTTTTGAGCATTACTAACACCTCTATTCAACATCCCTGCACTTAGCTCTTGATCTTCATCCATCGAGAGTCGATCCATGTATGTTGCAAGTCTATCCATATTAAATAGTCTCATCAGGTCATCTTCTAAAGAAATATAAAATCTTGAAGACCCATTATCACCTTGTCTTCCAGATCTACCCATTAATTGCAAATCTATCCTTCTTGACTCATGTCTGGCTGTACCAATTATATGTAAGCCTCCTAACTCTTCAACGCCAGGTCCTAACTTAATATCTGTTCCTCTACCTGCCATATTAGTAGCAATAGTAATTGATTTTTTTAAACCAGCTTGAGCTACAATTTGCGCTTCGCTTTGATGTTGTTTTGCATTTAGTACATTGTGAGGAATTCCTTTTTGTTTTAACATTTTTGAAAGTAACTCAGATACCTCAACAGAAACTGTTCCAATTAAAACTGGTTGGCCTTTTGAGTAATATTCACTCACTTCTTTTATTACTGCCTTGTATTTTGCTTGCATTGATTTATAAATGACATCATTAAAATCATTTCTCTTAATAGGTCTATGAGTTGGGATTACAGTAACTCCAAGATTATAAATTTTTTCAAATTCAGCAGCTTCTGTATCAGCGGTACCTGTCATTCCGGATAATTTATCATACATTCTAAAATAATTTTGAATCGTTATTGATGCTAAAGTTTGTGTTTCTTTTTCAATTTTAACATTTTCTTTCGCTTCTAATGCTTGATGAAGACCTCCGCTAAATCTTCTTCCCGGAAGAACTCTTCCTGTAAATTCATCAACGATTAACACTTGACCATTTTGAACAACATATTCAACATCCTTATCAAAAAGAGTATACGCTTTTAACAATTGACTAAGATAATGAATCTTACTACTTCTTTCAGAATGCAACTTATATACTTTTTCTTTTTGTAATTGTTTTTGTTCATCTGAAAGATTTTGCTCATCAATATCTGAAAGTAATTCGCCTAAATCTGGAATAGTAAATGCATCTTTATTGTCAGGAGATAATGCTTCTCTACCCTTATCTGATAAATCAACACTATTAGATTGTTCGTCAATCGAGAACAATAAATCTTCATCCAATAAATAAGTTTTCTTATCTGCAATATATTCTGATTCCACAGCATTCATCATCTTAATTGTTCCCTGCTCTTGGAATAAATCTTGTAGTTTTTGAAATTTAGGTAACCCTCTTTTAGCCTTTAGAAGAAGCAATCCAGCTTGTTGTTTTTCATCATCAGATAGAGTTTCATTTTTTAATAATGTTTGCGCTTCAGAAACAAGTGTACTAATTAGTTGAGTTTGTTTTACAACAAGAGATTGTACAGGTCGCTTTAAATCTACATAAGATTGATTTATTTTTGTCTCAACAGGACCAGAGATAATTAAAGGTGTTCTTGCCTCATCTATAAGCACACTATCAACTTCATCAACAATTGCATAATTATGCTTTCTCTGCACCAAAAATTCACTATCAATAGTCATATTATCTCTTAAATAATCAAATCCAAATTCATTATTTGTTCCATACGTTATATCACAATTATATGATGATTTTCTTTGTTGAGGGTTCATACTATTTAAAATAAATCCAACAGATAATCCAAGAGTTTCAAAAACTTTTCCCATCCATTCTGCATCTCTTTGAGCAAGATAGTCATTTACAGTAATCACATGAACACCTCTTCCTGAAAGAGCATTGAGGTAAATTGGAAAAGTAGCAACCAGTGTCTTACCCTCTCCAGTCTTCATTTCTGAAATCTTTCCTTGATGTAAAACTATCCCACCAATGATCTGTTCATCATAAGGAATCATTTCCCACTTAATTTTTTGACCAACCACTTCCCATTCTTTGCCATATAAAAGTCTACAGGCATGTTTTACAAGAGCAAAAGCTTCGACTAAATGTTGTTCTAAAACATTTTCTGCAATTTGAGATCTTATTTTTTTTAGCTCTTTAGAGTCATCTACATTATTTAGCTTTTTACTTTCTTGCTCAGCTATGGATTCTTTGATTACAGCTTGTAATTCTTTTGTTCGATCTTGTAAATAGGATAAATCTTTTCCTTCAAGAGTGGCATAAAATTCATTTACTTGCTTTACAATAGGTAAAATTTTCTTTATTTCTCTATCTGATTTTGTTCCAAATATTTTTGTTAAAATACCCAACTATAACTCCTTGTAAATTGAGTCAAGGACACCGTTAACAAACGAAGTACTATCTTCTGAGCTAAATTTTTTAGCATTTTCTATAGCAGAACTAATAGTAACCTTGTGAGAAATATCATATGACTTTAGATGAATCATTTCGCATAAAGACATTTGCATAATTAGCCTATCAATAACATTTAATCTATCTACTGTCCAATTATCAAGATTACTTTCAATATGCTTATCTAAATCATCAGAAAATTTGATTGTTAAATTAAAGAGTTCTTCTACAAATTTTTTAGTCATTTTGTCAAATTCATATCTTATCAAAATATCATGTAAGACTTTTTTTGCTTCCTCATTTGATACATGCTTTGCATAAAGTGCTTGTAATACGGCCTCTCTTGCTAACTTTCTTTGCTGTTTGTCACTTTTTGCCATGATGTAGTTACTGATGATTCCATTTAATATAGTCTTGAATTCTTCTCTCAGCTAAAAGATTTGCTGCCTCAAGTGTCGAAATATTATTATTTGCTGCGTAATCAAAAATTCTTGTAAGAATGTAGTAAATACCTTCAACTTGATATTTTGCTTTTTCTTTATTGTAACCCTGAAGTTCATTTGCAACATTCATTAAGCCGCCAGCATTAATTACATAATCAGGAACATACATAATTTCTTTTTCCTGTAATAATTTTGAATCTCTATCTTCTTTTTCTAACTGATTATTAGCAGCGCCAGCAATAACACTACACTTTAAACTTTCAATCGTAGTGGGATTGATTACAGCTCCCATTGCACATGGAGAAAAAACATCTAAATCCATTGACATTAGCTCATCAGCACTTACTGGATTAACACCAAATTCATTTTTAACTCTTTCAAGAGACTCATCATTAATATCATGGCCATATATTTCTGCACCTTCATTATTTAAATGAGAACATAAATAATATCCTACCTTACCAAAACCTTGAACACCTATTTTAAGTCCATTTAATGATTGAATATTTAATCTTTTTTTCAATGCAGCTTTCATTCCAACAAAAACTCCTAAAGCAGTAAGAATAGATGGATCACCGCTTCCACCCATTGCTCTTTGAATTCCTGTAACATGATTTGTTTCCATTCTTATAAATTCCATATCATGAACAGTCATTCCAACATCTTCAGCTGTGATATACTTCCCTCCTAGACTTTGTACAAATTTTCCAAATGATCTCAAAAGCACTTCTGATTTATCTGAATTTGGATCTCCAATAATGACAGCTTTACCACCACCTAAATTTAAATTGGAAATAGAAGCTTTATATGTCATTCCTCTGGATAATCTTAAAACATCTACAAGCGCATCTTCTTCGCTTTTATATGGATACATTCTACATCCTCCTAAAGCAGGACCTAAAACAGTATTATGAACTGCGATGATTGCTTTTAACCCAGAAGATGGATCATTACAATAGACAATTTGTTCATGGTTCTTATCAGATATTTTCTCAAAAATTTTTGTCATTATAATTTCCTATTTATTTTTTGATTTTGAATAAGCATCAATGATATGTTTTACAAGATGATGTCTTGCAATATCATGCTCGCTTAGTTTTACAATCCCAATATCATTAATATTTTTTAATATTTTTAAAACATCAATCAATCCAGAATTGGACTTTGTTGGTAAATCAATCTGTGATTCGTCACCAGTTATTATTGCTCTTGATTCAATTCCTAATCTTGTTAGAAACATTTTCATTTGGATTGATGAAGCATTTTGAGCCTCATCAAGAATCATAGCTGAACGATTGATAGTTCTTCCCCTCATATATGCCAATGGTATTATCTCAATAATACCTCTATCTAAAAAATTTTGAATTTTATTTTTTGGTAATAATTCATGAAGTGCATCATATAATGGTGCAAGATATGGATCAATTTTATCTTTAAGGTCTCCTGGAAGAAATCCTAAATTTTCTCCAGCTTCAACAGCAGGTCTACAAAAAATAATTTTTTCAATTTCATGTTTTTCAAGTAATGATAATGCATATGCTACAGCAAGGAATGTTTTTCCTGTTCCTGCTGGACCTACAGAAATAATAATATCGTTTTTCAAAAAAGATTGAACTAATTCTTTCTGACCATCAGTTCTAGGAAAAACTGGACCCTTTTTACCATAAAATAATACGTTCTCGATGGTGCCATTGGATTTCGATGATTGTTCTGAAGCATTTAAAGCAACTAATTGTGATATATCTTTTTGAGATAAGGTATTACCCTTTTTAATTGAGTCGATCATTTGATTTAAAACTGAATCAAAATGATTGATATCTTTTTTTAGACCTTGGCAAAAAATATTGTTTCCTCTAACATTTAATTGAAGAGGAAGTTGTTTTTCTAAAAAAATAATATTTTTATCACCAACTCCATACAGACTTGTTAAATCTACGCCTTTTATTTCAAACGTTTTTTTCATCATCTACAATCTTTATTCCAAGTTCATTTAATTGTTCTTCTGAAACAAGGTTTGGAGCTTCTTCCATCAAAGCAGATGCTGATGTTGTCTTTGGAAATGCAATAACGTCTCTAATATTTGTCACTCCTGCTAACAACATGACTAATCTATCTAACCCAAATGCAATACCACCATGTGGAGGAGTACCATATTTAAGTGCATCTATAAAAAATCCAAATTTTTCCGAAATTTCCTCATCAGATAGATTCATTATTTTAAATATATCTTTTTGTAATTTATGGTCATGGATTCTTATTGAACCTCCAGCTACTTCATATCCATTAATTACTATATCATAGCCTTTAGAAATAATATCTCCAGGATTTGATAAGACATTTTCTATATCAGAGTCTTTTGGAGCAGTAAAAGGATGATTTACAGAATCAAATCTTTCAGTCTCATCATTCCAATCAAATAAAGGAAAATCTACAATCCAAACAGGGGCAAACAAGCTATTATCCTTAAGATTTAATATATCGCCAAGCCTACTTCTTACTTTTCCAAGAATTTTGAGTGAATTATTTAGATTATCACCAATCATAAAACATATTGAGTTATCTTTAATTCCAAAATTGCTAATGATTTCATTACGAAGTTCAGAATCAAAAAATTTAGAAATTCCACCCTCAAAATCACCATTATTCACTTTATACCACGCTAGTCCTTTAGCACCAATTGATTGAGCATAAGCATCCATTTCATCTATAACTTTTCTGGAAAATTTATCAGCTTCTTGAATGTGAATCATTCTTACAGCCTCGCAAGAAGAAAATGCTTTAAAATCAGATTTGTCTGAAAAAGGTTTGAAATCATTGATAAGCATTTCAAATCTTAAATCAGGCTTATCAGTACCATATTTTTCAATAGCTTCTTTATATGGAAGAACTGGAAAATCATTTAAATCTACATTGATTATATCTTTAAATACTTTGACAATTAAATTTTGAACTAAATTTCTGACTTCATCTTCATCAACAAAACTCATTTCTAAATCAATTTGAGTGAACTCAGGTTGACGATCAGATCTTAAATCTTCATCCCTAAAACATTTAACGATTTGAAAATATCGATCTAAGCCTGAAATCATAAATAGTTGTTTATACATTTGTGGAGATTGTGGTAAAGCATAGAATTGACCATTGTGAACTCTACTTGGCACTAGATAATCTCTAGCACCTTCAGGAGTCGACTTCATTAAGACGGGTGTTTCAATCTCTAGAAAATTATTTTCTGATAAGAAATTTCTTACTACCTGAGCTGTTTTATGTCTTATAATTAAATTATTTTGAAGAGAAGAATTTCTAAGCTCTAAATATCTATATTTTAATCTATGCTCTTCAGATGATGCTTCTCTATCTTGTATAGATAGAGGCATAGGTTCAGCAGTACTTAATAAATCAATTTTTTCAACTAAAATTTCAATTTCCCCTGTTGATAAATCAGGATTAATTAAATCTTTTGCTCTTTGAGAAACTTTACCGGATACATGAATAACATCTTCATTTGACAAGGTTTTACCAATTTCAATTAATTCATCAGAACTTAGTATAACCTGCGTTTTACCAAAACGATCACGAATATCTATAAATATAATCTGACCATGGGTTCTTATAGAGTTTACCCATCCTGAAAGCTGAACGGTCTTGTCAATATGATTATTATTCAGTTCACCACAATTATGTGTTCTAATAGTCATTTATAATAATCTAATAATTATTTGTCTAATTCTTCTGCATTTTCAACAAGAAGGAGAACTTTGTCCTCAATATCATCAGAAGAATCAGAATTTATGTCGGCAATACCATAAGAGCATGAAAATTTGACTTCGCTCTTATCAGTTTTAACTGATATAGTGCCATCAGTTAAGTTTATGATTGAATTAGTATGGTTTTTCATTATTCCAAAGTATCCATCTACTCCAGGACATTTCACATAAGAGACATTATCAAAACTAAATGTCTTTATTGGAGTAACAATATCTAATTTGAAAAGCTTGCTCACTTTTTGCCTTTCTCAATAGCTTCGTCAATGGAACCTACATATGAAAAAGCATTTTCAGGCAAATCATCAACTTCACCATTTAATATTGCTTCAAAACCAGCAATTGAGTCTTCAAGTTTAACATATCTACCTTCAATTCCAGTAAACTGTTCAGCTACGAAAAATGGTTGAGACATAAATTTCTGCATTTTTCTTGCTCTTGAAACTACCAACTTATCTTCATCTGATAATTCATCCATACCTAAGATTGCAATGATATCTTGCAAATCTTTGTATTGCTGAAGAGTTGCCTGAACTGATCTAGCTACATTGTAGTGTCTATCTCCAATAACTCTTGGATCTAAGATTCTTGATGTTGATGTCAATGGATCAATAGCTGGATAGATACCCAGCTCAGCAATTTTTCTTTCTAAAACAGAAGTCGCATCTAAATGTGCAAATGCAGTTGCAGGTGCTGGATCTGTTAAATCATCTGCTGGAACATAAATAGCTTGAACAGATGTAATAGAACCTTTCTTTGTTGAAGTAATTCTTTCTTGCAAATCACCCATTTCTGTGGATAATGTTGGTTGGTATCCTACAGCTGATGGCATTCTTCCAAGAAGAGCTGAAACTTCTGATCCAGCTTGTGTAAATCTAAAAATATTATCAACAAACAATAATACATCTCTTCCTTCATCATCTCTAAAATACTCTGCCATAGTTAAAGCGCTTAAACCAACACGCAGTCTAGCACCTGGAGGTTCATTCATTTGACCAAACACTAAAGCAGTTTTATCAATTACTCCAGATTCCGTCATCTCTGCATACAAATCATTACCTTCTCTAGTTCTTTCACCTACACCAGCAAATACAGAAAATCCGCCGTGCTCAGTTGCAATATTTCTGATTAATTCTTGAATAAGAACTGTCTTCCCTACACCAGCACCTCCAAATAGTCCTGTTTTTCCACCTCTGGTATAAGGTTCCATTAAATCAACCACCTTAATCCCAGTTTCAAACATTTCAGAAGAAGTTGCTAAACTTTCTTGTGCGGGTGCTGATCTGTGGATTGGTGAAGTAGCTTTATTACCAACATTTCCTTTTTGATCGATTGGATTTCCCAAAACATCAAACATTCTTCCCAAAGTCTCTTGTCCAACTGGAACAGAAATTGGTTTGCCAGAATCGCTAACTTTTGCTCCTCTTACAAGACCATCTGTAGAATCCATAGCAATTGTTCTTACTACACCTTGTCCTAAATGCTGTGCAGTTTCTAAAACTAAGTCTGTACCATCATCTCTTTTAATGCTTAATGCATTCATGATTTTAGGTAGATGACCTTCATCAAATTTTACATCAACTACCGCACCAGTTATTTGTAATATTTTACCTTCATTATTCATTTTATGTCCCCTTAATCGACTAATGCTTCTGCCCCACCAACAATTTCCAACATCTCAGTTGTAATTGCGGCCTGACGAGCTTTGTTAAATTCTAATTTTAATTCTTTAATTATTTCTTTTGCATTCTCTGTTGCATTATCCATGGCAATCATTCTTGCTGCTTCTTCACTACTATAAGATTCTAGAAGTTGTTGCCACATTTGTACATTTATATGCTTTGGAATTAATGTAGAAACAATTTCTTTTTGACCAGGCTCATAATCGTAATTGTAATTGGTCACATTATAATCTGCTGTAAAATCTACAGGTAAGACCTTTTCCATAATTAGATCTTGAGATGCAAGAGTTTTAAATCTATTGTAAATAACATGAACTTCATCAATTTCATTATTTTCGAATGAATTAATAAAAGATGCAGAAATATTAGAAGCTGTATCATAATTCATGTCTTTCCAAAAATCAAAGTACGTTTCCTTAACATTAAAATCTCTTTTTGAAAAATATTCTGATGCCTTCTTACCTAGACAAAATAGTTGCACAGAGTCTTTACCTATTTTTTCAATTTCTTTTTCTGCTAATCTGATAACACTTGAATTGAATGAGCCAGCAAACCCTCGATCACTTGTTATTACAATGATACCTGTATTTTTTACTTTTCTTTTTTCAACTAATGAAATATCGGAAACACTGATTTGTGGCAAAATTCTACAAATTAAATCTTGAGTACTCTTGGAATAAGGCCTAGATATTTCCATTTTTTCTTGAGCTTTCTTTACTTTAGCAGCTGCTACCATTTTCATAGCTTTGGTAACTTGCTGAATACTAGTTACTGATTTAATTCTCTCTGATAGATTTTTTAAATTAGCCATGTTAGAAGCTCTTCTTAAATTCCTCTATTGCCTTATTCATCTTTTTACCTAGATCGTCTGAAATATCTCCTGAACTATTTATTTCTTCTAAGCATTCAGAATGTTTTGATTCAAAATGCTCTAAAAGACCTACTTCAAATTCCTTAACAGACTCTAATTCAATATCATCTAAATAACCCTGACTCGCAGCATAAATAATTGCAACCTGCTTTTCAGTTGTCATTGGTACATATTGATTCTGTTTTAGAATTTCAACCATTCTTCTTCCTCTTGTAATTTGAGCTGCAGTTGATTCATCCAAATCTGAAGCAAATTTTGCAAAAGCTTCCAATTCTCTAAATTGAGCTAAGTCCAACCTTAATTTACCTGCAATTTTTTTCATAGCTTTAATCTGAGCACTACCACCAACTCTTGAAACAGATAATCCAACATCAACTGCTGGTCTAACTCCTCCGTTAAACAAGTTTGTATCTAAATAAATCTGTCCATCTGTAATTGATATTACGTTTGTTGGAATATATGCAGATACATCACCTTCTTGAGTTTCAATAACTGGAAGTGCAGTAAGCGAACCAGAACCTAAATCTTCTGAAAGCTTTGAAGCTCTTTCTAATAATCTACTATGTAAGTAGAATACATCACCTGGAAATGCTTCTCTTCCAGGAGGTCTTCTCAAAACAAGAGACATTTGCCTATATGCAGTAGCTTGTTTGGATAAATCATCATAAACAATTAAACCATGCATACCATTATCTCTATAATATTCTCCCATAGCACAACCTGAATAAGGAGCAATATATTGTAATGGAGCTGGATCAGAAGCATTTGCTACCACTACAGTTGTATACTCCATTGCTCCGTTGGCTTCAAGCTCGGCAACAAGCTTAGCAACTGTTGATGCCTTTTGACCAACAGCAACATAAACACAATATACTGGGCTATCTGAACTATGAGTGGATTTTTGATTAATAATAGCATCAATTGCAATTGCTGATTTTCCAGTTTGCCTATCACCAATAATTAACTCTCTTTGACCTCTACCAATTGGAATCATGCTATCAATTGATTTTAATCCAGTTTGTAGGGGTTCTTTAACTGGAAATCTTTGCATAACACCTAATGCTTTTCTTTCAATTGGTAAAGTTTCTTTAGCGTTTATAGGGCCCTTACCATCCATTGGCTGACCTAGAGGGTCAACGACACGACCTAAAAGTTCTTTTCCGACTGGTACTTCAACGACTTTACCTGTTCTTTTAACAGTATCACCTTCTTTTACAAGGCTACTATCACCAAATAGTACTGCACCAACATTTTCTTCTTCTAAATTTAAAGCCATTCCAAATACATTATTTGGAAACTCAACCAGCTCAGAACTCATTACACTTCCAAGTCCGCTTGTTCTAGCAACACCATCGCCAATTTCTAAAACTTCGCCAACTTCATTAACATCAACACTTTCATTGATATTTTTAATCTGACTTCGTAGTAAATCGCCGATTTCATTTGTCTTAATATCCATTTATACCCCTACTAATTTTGATTTTGCGTTTTCTAATTTTGTTTGCAGACTACTATCATATAATGTGTCGTCTACTTTAATTTTAAGTCCCCCAATTAAATTTTTATCAACATCAAAGTTGATATCAATATTCTTTTTGATAAGCTCACTCAAAGAATTAGTTATATCATCTTTTTGATTACTATTCATTTCATTTGAAGAAACCACTTCAACAAATGCAATATTTAGTTTTTGCTTGGAAAGTAGCGTAAAATTTTTGGCAATATTTTTTAATAAATTAATGTCATTATTTTCTATTACTACTTTTAAAACTTCTACTAAAATAACACTCATTGAGTTTGAAACAGCTTTCTCAAAAAGACTCATTTTTTCTACATTATCAACAGTCTTCGATTTGAAAAAAGTATTAATAGATAAATCATCTTTTAAAGAAGAATTAAATTCATCCAATCCATTTTTAACTCCTATAAAGTCGTCAAATGAATTAACAGAATCATTTAATAGATTGGAATAAATATTTATCTTTTTAAGATTTTGCTTCATCTACTTTCACTGCTTCTAATGATGATTTAATAAACTTGCTATTATCATCATCCTTAACATTTCTTTGTAAAACTTTTGTAGCTAATTCTAGACTAAGATCTACAACTTCTTCCTTAATTTCTTTAATAGCTCTTTTCTTCTCAATCTCTATCTTTGACTTAGCATCATCAAGAAATTCATTGGATTTTGCTTTTGCATCATTAAGTATTTTAGCTGCAGACTCTTCAGCTCTAAGCTTACTATCTCCTACAATTGCTTTACCTTCTTTTTTGGCCTCGTTAAGTATTTTTTCAGACTCATCTTTAATTTGTTCAAGATCAGTCTTAGCACTTTCTGCCATTTTAAGAGATTCTGCAATATCTTTTTCTCTTTCTTCTAAAAAGTCTAAAAGAGGATTCCATGCATACTTTCTTAATACAAAAAGTACTGTCATAAAAATAACTAATGACCAGACATATGTGCCTAGTTCTGGCGTTAATAATGGATTCATATTATTTCCTTATTTTGATTACAGAACTAGTGATAACAATCCAAGCAAAATTGCTGCACCTTCAACTAAAATAGCTAAAAGAAATGTTTGTGATCTAATTTCTCCAGCTGCTTCAGGCTGTCTTGCAATAGCTTGAGCTACTCCATAACCAATTAACCCGATACCAATTCCGGCACCTATTACTGCTAAACCTGCTCCCATAGTGAGACTCCTTTTTTGTTAGTGATCTACGTGTATAGCCATTCCAATAAAAACGGCTGTTAATAATGCAAAAACATATGCTTGTATCACTGCAACTAGCAGTTCAAGCATAGTTAATCCTAATGCAAGTGAGATTGAAAAAGGTGCTATTCCGAAACCAGCTAAACCCCCCAATTCTGCAGTTGCACTAAAAATAAAAGTAATAAAAATTATTAAAGCAATATGTCCACCCATCATATTACCAGCTAACCTGAGTGTCAAAGCAAGTGGACGAATGAATAATCCCATGAATTCAATAGGCACAACAACAAAATATAGCGGCCAAGGTAATCCAGAAGGTGCTAAATTTTTCCAATGTTGTACAAAACCATATTTTTGAATTCCAGCAGCAATAAATGCAACAAATGTAATAGTAGCTATTGCAAAAGTAACATTAACATTTGCTGTAACTGTGTGGCCACCTTTTGATAATAAATATAATATATTATCCTTACCTAACATTTCAGCTTTATATCCAATTTTACCTATCAATCCTGTTAAATCAAAAATTGGTATTAGTCCTAAAACATTTCCAAAAAGAACAAAAAAGAAAATTGTATAGACCAAAGGCGCCCATGATCTATATTCTTTATCTCCAATAAAATTTTTAAGAACATCATCTCTTAAATAGATAACAAACATCTCAATAATACTCATAAACTTGTTAGGAATATTTTTCTTATGAGAAATATAACCTTGAATTAGTGTTACAATGGTTGAAACCACTATAAAGGAAACAAAGAAAAGTAAAAAAACGTGCTTTGAAATTCCTAAATCAATATAAAATAAGGATTCACTAGAAATGCCAAAAAAATTAGAAATCTTTGCTGAGAGCGAATTAAGAAATTCAAATTCAAAAATATTTTTTTTGCTGTTTGCAACGTGATCAATAGCATATTGAGGAGCTTGATCCATTGTCCATTCTTTTCCAACTTTTTCAGCAATAAACATCGACGAAATATAAATAGAAAGTTGTAAGGAAAAACAGAAAAAAAAGTGTAAATCTTAATTATTATTTTTTACATGTTGATATGCACGATAAGAAGCATGAAAAACTCCAATAATAATTACAAAAATTTTCCAAAAATCGTTAAACAGAAAATAAGCTATTAAAAGCCAAGATATAATAATTCCGATGAATTCAAAATAGACTGAATAACTTTCAGCTAAAATAGAACTTAGTTTTTTCTTTTTACTCATCAACTATGATGTCACATCTTCCTGAAAATTGAGCACCATCTTCAATAGTAAGAATTTTATACTTTAGATTTCCAACAAGCTCACAGCCTTTTAGAAGTTCAGCTGGGCCATTAATGAATGCATCACCCTCAATATAACCATTAATTTGAATCATTGAAGCTTCAACATCACCGTAAATTTTTCCACTTTTTGCTAATTGAATTGCTCCATTCGTTTTGACAGAGCCTTTTATCTCTCCATAAATGGTAACATTGCCATTTAAAAGTACATTACCATCAATGGCTACATCTTCAGCAATGATTGTTTGACTATTAGTTGCTTTGGATTGAATTTTCATTGAGATAATTTATCGGATTTTAAGTTAAAATCTTCAAAAAAATTAATTGGATCAATAGAATTTCCATCTTTCCAAATTTCAAAATGTAAATGAGGACCAGTGGACATACCAGTATTGCCTAATTTAGCAATCACTTCTCCCGCTTTAACTGTATCCCCTTTTTTAAAAAAATTTTCCTGGTTATGATAATAATGTGAGAGATACCCATTTTGATGATCTATAATAATAAAATGTCCAAAATCATCTGAGAAATCACTAAAGACTATTTGTCCGTCCGCTATTGCAAAAATAGGTGTTCCTTCAATATTTACAACATCTATTCCAAAATGTTTAGTTTCTGTATCATATGTTCTACTAATCAAACCATCTGCAGGCTTAACTGTGGGAAGATTATTTGCCAAGATATATCTAATGTTGTTTTCATTTAAATCATTACCCTTTTCTGTACCAATAATTGAATCAATATAAGATTTCATTAAGGCAATCTCTTCAATCGACTTATCAATGTTATTAATGATTTCTTGTTGCTGTTTTATTTCTTTGTTTATTGTTGAAACTCTTAAGTATTCTTTTACAATTGGAGATGAAAAATATAAAAGTGCAATTGAGCCAAGAACCATTATTGATAATACTATAATCGATGAAATAAATGTTAATCTACTAAATTCTATTTGCCATGATTTATCTGAAAATGGAGATATAAATAAAATTTTATATTTACTTAATTTCATAAAATTAATCAGACTTAATTGATTTTAGCTTATCTAATACCCTGCTGACTGTTTTTTTACTGAAATTAATCTTAATAAAACCTTTTTTGGTTTTAGCATTTTGATTAATAACTACTTTTTCACCAATCAATCTCGAAAGCTTATCTTGAATGTTTTGTAATTGAGGAGAAACCTTTCTTTTTGAAGCTAGTTTCTCAGTTTTACGTACTGATATCTTCTCTGTTAATAGTTTTTGCCAAAGCTGAAGCATCCCTTGAGTAGTTTTTCTCTGTAAAATTGCTCTTGCTTGCCCTGCATTAATTTCACCTTTTAAGATACTATCTTGGATTTGATCAGGAAGCTTTAATAGTCTTAAAGCATTAGAAACTGCAGGCCTTGATTTACCAACAGTTTTTGCTATTTCAGTTATTGAAGATTGTAAATTTTCTTGAAGGTATTTATATCCTTTTGCCTCTTCAATTGGGTTGAGGTCTTCTCTTTGAATATTCTCAATTAGAGCCATATACATTACATCTTTTGTTGTATCTGCATCAATAACGTAAGCTAAAATTCTTTTTTTGTTTAATAGTTTGTGGGCTCTATATCTTCTCTCACCAGCTACAATAATATATTTGTTGTCGACTTTTTTGACAGTAATTGGACTAATTAAACCTTTTTCATCTATGGATTGAGCTAGTTGTTTAAGAGATTTGTCTGCAAAATTTTTTCTAGGCTGATTAGGATTGGGTTTAATTTTGCTTAAAAGAATACTGCTTTGATTAAAATCTTCTAGATTGTTTTTTGAAGGAGTTAAAAGAGCTCCTAAACCTTGACCGAGCTGTTTATTTTTTTTCATTTATTATCTCCAATGCTAAGTCCATATAATCTTTTGCACCCGAACAATTTACATCATACATAATTGCAGGTTTTCCATCATCTGGTGCTTCAGCTAATCTTACATTTCGACTAATTTTAGTTTTAAATAATTTATTTTTAAAATTTGTTTTTAACAAACTCTCAACTTTTTTAGAAAGTCTCAGTCTCTTTGTATGCATTGTAATCAGCAATCCAAGAATATTCAGCTTATCATTTATATTCTCTTTAACAATTTTAATTGTTTCCTGTAGACTTCTTAAACCTTCAAGTGCAAAAAATTCGCTTTGAATAGGAATTAAAACATCTGTTGAAGCAGTTAAAGCATTTAATGTTAAAAGACCTAAGGAGGGAGGACAGTCAATTAGGATATAGTCATAATTTTTTTTCACCTTATTTATCAACTTTAATAACTGCTTTTCTCTATTTGGCAATGAAACCAGCTCTACTTCACAGCCAACTAAATTGGTGTCTGATTTTATAAAATCCATATATTCAATAGATGTGTTTGAAATAATGTCTACTATTTTTTCATTTCCTGTAATTGCATCATAGATTGAAAATTCATTATTAATATCAAAATCATTTAATCCTGTCGTAGCATTGGCTTGAGGATCAAAATCAATTAACAAAGTTTTCTTTTCTAAGATACCTAAGCTAGCAGCTAAATTAATTGCAGTAGTAGTTTTGCCTACTCCCCCTTTTTGATTTATTATGGAAATAATTTTTTTCATATGAATGAAAAATTTAATCGGTAAATAAGGGTAATACAAAGTTTTTAAAAAATCATTTTATCTAACTTAACTTTAAGAGTGAAAGAAAGAATATTAATTACTGGATACAATGGCGAATTAGGTAGTAAGGCACTTAAAGAATTAGTTAGCATAGGTAAATCAATTATTGCTTTAGATATAAATAATCCAAAAGAAAAAATTCATTCTGTTAAATACATCAAAGATTCAATAACTAATAATGAACTGATAAATTCAATATTTAACGATTATCATATTACTGAAGTTTATCACTTTGCTGCACTACTAAGCCAAACAGCTTCTCAAAACCCTAAATTAGCATTTGAAATAAACGAAAAAGCATCAAAAAACTTAATTGATTGTTCATACACTTTTGGAATAAAAAATAATTGTAAAACAAGATTCTTTTTCCCTAGCTCAATTGCTGTTTATGGTCCAAGAAAAATTGAAAATGCTTCAGAGCAAGATATTATTAAACCAACAACAATTTACGGAAACAATAAACTTATCATTGAACAATATGGAAGTAAATTACATGAAGAAAGTCTATTTAAAAAAATTGGATTAGATTTTAGATCAATTAGATTTCCAGGAGTAATAAGTTATGATACTGTTCCATCTGGAGGTACTACAGATTATGCTCCACAAATGATAAATTGTGCAAAAAAAGGTGAAAAATTTGAATGCAAGTTATCTCCAAACACAAAACTACCATTTATAGGAATAGATAAAACAATATCATCTATTATTGATATAATGAATTTAGAAATAATTGAGTCAAAATTGAGAGTGTTTAATGTTCAAGAAGCTAGTTTTTCTGTTGAACAACTAAGTGATTTTTTGGTGGGAAAATTTCCTTCTTTTAAAATTAAATTCAATGAAGATAAAAATTTTCAATCGGTTGCAGATACTTGGCCCTCGAGTCTAAATTGTGAAAAAGCTAAAAAATTTTGGAATTTTTCAAGTAATATTAGCCTTGAAGAATTTTTAAATTCAATAATAAATAAATAAAAATGAAAGAAATAGATCAAATACTACAATCTCAACTAAATGACATTAAAGAGCAGGGCACCTACAAGAATGAAAGAATTATTGAAACTGCTCAAGAGTCAGAAATTAACGTAAATGGCAAAAAGGTATTAAATTTTTGCGCAAATAATTATTTAGGTTTGGCAAATAATAGTGAAATTAGGGAAGCAGCTATAAAAGCTATACAAGAGTGGGGGTTTGGATTAGGTTCAGTTAGATTTATATGCGGTACTCAAACAATTCATAAAGAATTAGAACAATCAGTAAGTGATTTTTTAGGCAAGGAAGATACAATATTATATTCATCATGTTTTGACGCAAATGGTGGTCTATTTGAAACAATTTTAGAACAAGAAGATGCTGTTTTTTCTGACGAATTAAATCATGCATCAATCATCGATGGAATCAGACTGAGTAAAGCTCAAAAGTTTAGATATAAAAATTGTGATATGGATGATTTGCAAGAAAAGTTAAGTAATTCAGATGCAAGGGTTAAGCTGATTGTTACAGATGGAGTTTTTAGCATGGACGGAACAATTGCACCTGTAGACTTGATTGTTCAATTAGCCAAAAATATAATGCATTAGTTATGGTAGATGATTGTCATGCTACTGGCTTTATTGGAACAAATGGAAAAGGAAGTGGAGAACATTGTGGAGTTTTAGATGAAGTTGATATTATTTCTTCAACTTTTGGTAAGGCTCTTGGAGGAGCTCGGGAGGATTTATCTCTGCATCAAAAATATTGTAGATACGCTTAGACAAAAATCTAGACCTTACCTTTTTTCAAATAGCTTAGCACCAGCATTGGTAGTAGCATGCTTAAAAGCACTTGAAATAATCAATAATAACAAAAACCTTATCACGAAGCTTCATGATAATACATTATACTTTAGAGAACAAATCACTGAAATTGGCTATGAAGTAAAAGGAGATTCACATCCAATTGTCCCGATAATGATTTATGATGCAAAGCAAGCAGTTGCTTTGTCTGAAATGTTATTAGAAAAAAATATTTATGTAATTCCATTTTCATTTCCCGTTGTTCCAAAAAATCAAGCAAGGATAAGGGTGCAATTATCTTCTTCTCATACCAAAGATCAATTAAAACATTCAATTAGAGCTTTTAAGGAATGCGGTAAAGCTCTAAATATTATTTAAAAAAATAGTGAAAAAATATCTTAATGTGTTAAATTCTCTCACTTATGGATAGTTCAATAAGAAATAGATTATTAACAATATTGTTTGTTTTTGGATTAGGAATATATGCTCTTCTTCCATCATTAAGATATTCATTGATGGATGAAGAGAAAAAATCAAATCTTTCTGATGAACAAATAGATTATTTTGAGTCAAGAAGTATCAAACAAGGATTAGACTTAAAAGGTGGAATTTATATTGTTCTTGAAGTAGATCTTCCACAATTGATTGATAACTTAGCTAAAAATAAAGATAATAATTTTAATGAGTTTTTAATTGATTTAAAAAATGAATATAATAACTCTTCAAGTGATTTTTTTTCTGTCTTTGAAAACTTAGCAGATGAAAAAGAATTAAAACTTCCAAGATATTTTATTAATTACGGAAAAACAAAAGACCAAATAATCACTCAACTATCTTTACAATCTGAAGATTCCATTAAAAGAGTTATTGAAATTATTCAAAATCGTGTAGACCAATTTGGTGTGGCTGAACCAACAATTCAAAAACAAGGAAACAATAGAGTTATTGTAGAGTTAGCAGGAATTGAAGATTCAGAAAGAGCTAGAGATCTTCTTCAAAGTACAGCATTATTAGAATTGATGATTGTTAAAAATGTTGAAAGTACAAATGCAATCATTAGACAAATTGATAGTATTATGACAGCTTCAAATGGTAATGATAATAGCCAAAATGATGAAATTAATGAATTATTTGATTCAAGCTCATCATCTGAACTAGGATTTTCTTCATTATTGATATCGGTTGGAGGAAACCTAGCAATTGCTTCAAAAGACTTAACTGCTCTTAAAGATATTTTATCTAAGGAAGATGTTAAACAAATTTTAGAAGCAACCAATAGTACCATTTTAACAAGTGACTCTTCAATCAAGCTTGTAAATGAAATTGGTGAAGAAGAAGAATTTTATACACTATTCCATTTATTTAATAATGCTGAGCTCACTGGAGGAGTAATTGAAGATGCTCAAATGAGATTAAGTCAAGCAGGAGTAACTGCTGGACAAGCTGTTGTTGAAGTTGAAATGAATAGTGAAGGTTCCAGAGAATGGGCTAGAATTACAGGTGCTAATATAAACAATAGAATTGCTATTGTACTTGATAAGAAAGTGCATATGGCTCCTGTCATTAGAAGTCAAATTTTTGGCGGAGGAACTGTTATTGAAGGGTTAGATTCCATAGAAGAAGCAGAAGATATTGCTATTGTTTTAAGAGCGGGTGCCTTACCTGTTCCCGTTACAATTGCTGAAGAAAGAACTGTTGGAGCATCTTTAGGAGCAGATTCAATTAGCAAAGGTACACTATCAATGGCAATTGGTTTACTTCTAGTGGTATGCTTCATTGTATTTTTCTATAAGATGTCAGGTTTAATTGCAAGCTTCTCTGTTATGTGGACTTTAATTTTATTGCTAGGTGTCTTAGCACTTTTAGAGGCAACATTAACTCTTCCTGGAATCGCAGGTCTAATATTAACTGTGGGTATGTCTGTTGATGCTAATGTTATTATTTTTGAAAGAATTAAAGAAGAACTGCGAAATGGTAAATCTGTTAGATCAGCTATTGATTCTGGTTATGAAAGAGCAATTAGAACAATTGTAGATGCTAATTTAACTACAGGTATAGCAGCAGCAGTACTTTATCAATATGGTAGTGGTCCAATAAAAGGTTTTGCAACTGTTCTCTTCTGGGGAATTATTGTAAGTATGTTTACTGCTATTATTGTAACAAGATTTGTGTTTGATTTTGTAACAACGAGAAAAAATATAGAAAGACTGAGTATATAATTATGAAATTCATGGAAAACACTAAAATCAATTTTATGAAGTTCAAATCATTTGGATTTGGTCTCTCGTCCGTGTTAGCATTTGGATCAATTATACTTCTCCTTATGGGCGTGAATCTTGGCATTGACTTTAAAGGTGGAACAGCAATTGGAGTTAGTTTTTCTGAGGATGTATCCATTCAAGAAGTAAGAAGTTCACTTAAATCAGTATCTTTAAATGATAGCTTAGTAGATTTAAGTGGAGAAGAAATTAAATATTTTGGAAGTCAAAGTGATGTTATGATTAAAATAAAATCTCTTGATAATGAACCTGAAAACTTTGGTCAAATAGTTATTAATCATTTGTATGATTCTATGTCAGCAAAAGCACCAGAAAACAAAAATGATTTTATTCTTTCACTAGGTTCAGTAAGTCCTAAAGTAGGATCTGAATTAAGTGGAAAAGCATTTTGGTCTGTTGTATCTGCTTTAGTCTTAATTTTGTTTTATATATCTGTAAGGTTTGAGTTTAGATTTGCTTTAGGAGCTATTTTAGCATTAGTTCATGATGTTGTCATTACATTAGGAATTTTTTCTCTAACTGGTTTTGAAATTACACTAAGTACGGTTGCTGCTTTTTTAACTATTGTTGGATACTCCTTAAATGATACAATTGTTATTTTAGATAGAATTAGAGAAAATATGAAATCATCTGGTACTGTAATGTTTGAATCAACTATTAATAAAAGCATTAATCAATCCCTAAGCAGAACTTTAATTACTTCTTTAACGACACTGTTTGTTATTATTGTTTTGCTCGTTTATGGCGGTGAAGTAATAAGACCATTCTCTTTTACTATGTTAGTTGGTGTCATTGTAGGTACTTATTCTAGTATTTATATTGCTAGTGCATTGCTTGCAACCATCTACCAATCTTCTAATAAATAATGAATAATAAAATTTTATTTCCATTCATTGCTCTGTGCGTGATTTGGGGTTCAACATGGTATTTCATTAAAATTTCTTTAAATGCTGGAGTTCCACCTTTTTATGGAGTGGGATTAAGATTTCTTTTTTCTGGAATTATTTTTTACTTATATATTTATTATAAAAATTTATCTATACCATTTACTCCACAAGCAATAAAATTATATCTCTCATTTGGACTATTAAACTTCAGTCTATCTTATGGAATGACTTATTGGGCTACTCAATATATTTTTTCTAGCATCTCATCGATTCTATGGGGTCTATTTCCACTCTTTACAAGCTTAATGGCTCATTTTATGATTAAAGATGATCCTAATGAAAGATTGAATAAAAATAAAATTGCAGCTCTATTTACTGGTCTTACAGGAGTTATAATTATGAGTACTAATCAAGAAATTGATTTAGCCTCTCAATCGTTTTTGGCAATTCTTGTTTTAATTGCAGTAATTATTATAGCAGCATATCCAAGTGTTCTTTATAAAAAATACAATGACGAAGTTGGTCCGTATCAAATGAATGCTGTTTGTCAGGTATTAACAGGCTTTGTAATGCTTTCTATGTCATTTCTAGTAAAAGAAGATACTTCAGTTATATTATGGACAAATGAGCTTATACTTTCAACATTATATCTTATAATTTTTGGAGGATTTATTTCTTGGGGGATTTATTTCTGGCTGTACCAATACCTTAATGTAACACAAGTTACTTATGTTGCTATCTTCCCTCCAATAGTTGCCATACTACTTGGTTGGGTATTTTTAGGAGAAATACTTACAACAAAAGAAATTATTGGAACCTTATTTATTCTTGGAAGTTCTATACTTATATATAGGAAATAGAGCCTATTTTATAATAAATTAAATTATGGTTGAAAAAATTAAATCAAACCTTCTCGCTGGTATAGCAACTATTGTACCCCTAGCGCTAACTGTTTATGTTATTCAAGTTACATTAGAAATAACTATTTGGCTTGGTGGAACTGTTGCAGAGCCACTGGAAAGATTTGTTAATGTGACTTTTCCAGGTTTCGGTATTATCAGCTCAATTGTAGGTCTTTTAATTGTTTTATTGGCTCTTATCATTTTTGGAGCTTTAGCTAGAAATGTTTTGGAAAAAGGGTTGTTGACTGGTTTGAAGGAATTTTTAAAAAATTCCTTTAATTGATACAATTTATGGTACAACAAAACAAATCATTGAAACAGTATCCGGATCTCAGAATAACTCTTTTAAAAAAGTTGTATACGTTGAATATCCAAGAAAAGGTACATGGACTTTAGGTTTTGTAACTAGCGAGTCAACAAACGAAAATAATGAAGAGTTTTATCATTTATTTGTTCCAACTACACCAAATCCAACATCAGGATTTTTTCTAATTATTCCAAAAGAAGATACTACGCCTGCAGATGTAGATGTTGAAGAAGGATTCAGAATGATTGTTTCCAGTGGTATTGTTGGAAGCCACAAAAATTCTATAGTAAAATAAAAAAAAGGAGCATCGAAATGCTCCTTTTTTTAATTAAACCTAATAAGATAAAAGTTTATTAACCTCTACCTCTAGCCATAGGTGCGCGAGATACATCACCGTCTTTATCGATGAAGTATAGGTAACCACTTTCACGTGTTACACCTGCGTCAGCAACTTTTTCAGCATTACCGCCACCAGATCCGCCTCTTGACATACCTGAGCGCCATACATTACCATCTTTACCTAAATAGTATAGATAGCCTTTTTCTTTACTAACACCACATGTTTTTACTTTTTCAGCCATTATATTCTCCTTAAAAAGTTTAGTGAATAAGCTAATTTCAATATTCTACTACTAAACTTGATTTTTTGCAAGAAATTTCTCGTCGGAGTCCCCTCGGAAGAATTTTACAAAAATGCTTTAAAATTTTTATTAATTAGTTAAATTTGGCGCATGCCCCGGTAGCTCAGCTGGATAGAGCAACGGATTTCTAATCCGTAGGTCACAGGTTCGAATCCTGTCCGGGGTACAACGACAAACCCTTTTTCGCTTTTAAAAATATTTAATTCCCAAATATCATTATTATATTTATATGTGGACAAAAAAAATATTAAATATTTCTATATCTATTCTAATGATAACTCTCTCATTATCATTATTTCAAATAATTAATAGAGTAAATCAATATTTTACTATTCAAGAAAGTGTTCTATTACAACAACAAGAACTTGTCTTATCTGCTAAAGATCTTAGTAGCGATATATCCTTATTCGGAGCATTATATTTTGAAATTTATTTGTACATAAATGATGGAGTAGGAGATTTTGATGAAGTGGCAGCTAGTCTTAAAAAATTAAAGGAAACTCAGAAAAGAATTGAAAATAATAATGAGGCACTAGGTATTCTTACAAAAAAACTGATAGATGCTATTGAATAACAATATTTTTAATTTTTTCCTTTATTATCAACATATTTCTAATCCGAGGACACAGGTTCAAATCTTGTCCGGGGTACATTATTAATTCCCTTCTTTATTTCAAAAGTCTAATACTTTATATTTATTAAAAATAACTAGGAGACAATATGAAATTAGAAATTAAAAGTTTTATCATAGGTGTATTAGCAACAGTAAACTTATTTTTATTAATGGGATTTGATGATCATGAAGAAGAAAACCAAAATGGCAGGTATCAAGTAATCATCGATAGCAAAGGCGATCAATATTGGTATGATACTCGATATGGAGATAAAGTTGCCATTGGATCAAAATCTTATGGATATATTTTACTTAAAGAAAAAGGTGGCATGAAAGAAAGATTTGATAAAGAGTATGAATTAGTCGATGCCTTAAAAGAATTGGATTAATAAGATGGAAAAAAAAGCTTTAATAGTTATAATTGGGTTATTAAGTATAATTATTTTACTTCTAATTATACCGAGTAAACCAAAAAGTAAATCTTCAAAGTGCTATAAAAGTACAGCAGATATGAAAGCACTTAGTCATGCAAGAAGTAACTACGGTCTTGGAGCAAGTGCAGTTGGTTGTCGTTTTTCAACCGGAAGTGTAAGACAAAGTGGAAATGATTATTATGTAACTGTATACTGCGGAGGTATGAATCCAATTGACTATACTTTACGCTGTACAAGTTCTGGTTTAAAGATTGTGTCGGTAAGGACATAAATTAGCTTGTATTAACTTTGTTTTAGTTTTATTAATTTGATTAGTGGAAATACTATTTATCATACTTGCTTGGCAGATATTAAGTAGTCTAGGAGATGATTAATATTATTAATTCATGCTGATAAGAATTTTTTAACCATATTTTCCATCAAGCTTCCTCCTCTTTCATTCAAATGAATATGATCACAAAGTAGTTGAAGCTTATATTTTTTGCCTATTCTGTTCCAACTCCAACCAAAAACATAGTACAAAATAACAGCTCTCAAACCTCTTAACCTGCGAAGTTCAGAAGTAGTATATGGAACACTATCATTTTCATTTATCTGTTCTTTGAATTTTGAATATAAATCCAAGATTGATATATCATACTTCAAGGCAATTCTTTTAATTATAACATTATAATTATTAATTATACTCATTATAGATGCATCCTCTTGCTCACCAAGCCATGGAAGAGTTGAATAGCAATTTTGGCAGTAGTATTTTTTTTTATTTTTTTTACAAAAATTTCAATTTGCTCTTCAAACCATTCAATGGAAGGAGCTTGTGGAAGATTTTTTGTTTGTATGTAGTAATCTTGAATTAATTTAACAGGCTGACTCCCTATTGCATCATTTGTGCCAATTAAAATGGTAATGTAATCCGGATTATGCTTAATAATATCATTGATTCTCTGATTTAAATTCCAAGTTAGATCAGCATTTATACCTGCATTTATATAAATTTTAGAACCATCTCTTCTTCTTAAAGAACTCACCCAGTCATATCCAATATGTCCATGAGTAATACTATCACCACAACAAACAACTACAGGTTTATCATTATTAATCAAATTTACACTATGTGCATTCATTTCAGGTAGCTGCCACGATTTTCGAATAATAGGCAGTTTATAAATGTTTTGTATAATTGAATTTCTAAAAAAATATGTAACAACCAGAAAAATGGAAAAATATATAATAAGGAAAAGAATATTCACTTAATCGATTTTTGGTAATTCAAATGCAACAACTCTTGCATCATTATCTACTGCATATAAAAACCATTTACCGTGCATATATGCTGTAGCAATGCCGTCTGTGTAGGAAACATTATCTAAATACATAGTAGTCATATGTTCTAATGTTTCACGATCATATAAATGAAAACGGTTATCGGTTTTGCTTTGCTCAGTACAAATCCAGTATCCAGAATTATCAGGATTTGCAACAAGTGCAATACCTTCGGGATCATTTCCCCTATTGAAATTTCCTAAATCTTCTTTTAAAACTTCACCAGAAGTTAAATCTAAAGCCATAATTTTATGATGCTCTTCCATTTCCTCTGCCACTAATAATGTTCTAAAGTGTTTATCAGCTTGAATGCTTTCAACTTGATACAATGTTGGGCTCCCCAAAATACTGACTGGTCCAACACTAAATCCACCATCTTCAATGGTAAAATCCCAACTGAGAATTCGATCTTTTCTAGGGTTATTATATTCATAACTATCTGTTACCAATACCTTATAAGATTTATCATCACGCTTATAAAAAGTTATGCCATAAGGGCTACGTAGTTCATTATTGCCAAAGGTTCCTAAAAAATTCATCGATGAATCAAACACAGCAACCTGTTTATTATCTCGTTCAGTTACTAAAACAAATTGATCATTAATGGTCGTTACTCCATTAGGAAATGCATTTTCTCTTTTAATTGATTTTTTAAATTTTCCATTCATAGCACCATAAACATGAATTTCATTTTTTTCTTTAACTGTAACAATAATCACATGTTTTCTCATTAGAAATCCAATACTGTCTAATCCAGCATTTTCAACGGGCTCAGTAGCAAACATAGGATTTTCTAACAAAATAGATTCTTGCTTAGGGCTACAACTTAAAATAATGGCGACGGAAAAAAGAGATATAAGTTTTTTTAGACTCATTGATTATTCAACAATTTCCAGAAGCTCTATCTCAAAAATAAGTGTTGAAGAAGGCGGAATTACATATTCACCTTTTTTTGGATCACTAGCAACTCCAGATACTCCATATGCTAAATTTTGAGGAATGAATACTTCCCATTTTGATCCAGTAGGCATTTTTTGAAGAATTTCTGTCCAGCCAGGAATAACACCTTTTACACTAAATGTAGCAGGTTCTCCTCTATCATAACTACTATCAAACTTATACCCATCAATTAAATAACCATTATAATGTACTTTAACAACATCATCATAATCGGGGACTGCACCATCGCCTTCTGCGACAATTCTATATTGAATTTGACTTCGGTTAAAGACTCTTATTCCTTCCGCTGTTTTGTTTTTTTCTAAGAATTCTTGACCCTTCATTTTATTTTCTCTGGAAAGTTTGACAGCTTTTTCGCTAAGAGCTTTCATAGTACTACGATCCATCTCAGAATTCATTATATTAAACGCTCTCAAAACTTCCATTCGCTCTGATGCATTAAGCCTAGGCTCTTCCTTAGACCAATAATCATTTAAGCCTTCAATTAACAAATCTTGATTAATTTGAGCCTCTGGCAAATTTTTGCCAATATTTATACCCATTGAATAACTTAATGAATCTTGAAAGGTTACCATGAGTTCCTTGTCTGATTTAACAGTTTGATCCTGTGTTGAGCAAGAACACAATATAAAGATTAAAATAAAAGTGGTTACGTATAAGTTTTTCATGTTCAAATTCTATTATGTTTCAAAAAAAGAGTAAAGTAAAATTATCTTCCATCTTTATAACCCTTATAATCATCCATCATATCATATAAACCATAAAGACTACTTACTTTTATTAACAGAGAGCTTGGTAGCAAAGCTCTAAGCAAAACTACTTGGTTCATAATCCAGGGAACTTTTGGTGAATGAAATCCAAGCTTTATTGCACGGTTTACAATAACTTTTGCAACAGCATCATGACTCTTCACCCCTGGTGCTAATAACTGACCTAGAAAATTAAGCCTAGTTCCTTCAAATAATCCTTTCTTCAAAAAGTTTGGATGAATGGAAGAAAATTTAACACCTGACTTACCCATCTTTTGTACTTCAAGTCTTAAAGATTCAGTAAGTCCTGCTACAGCCCATTTAGTAGCAGCATATACTGCTAACTTGGGAGCACCAGTCATTGATGATGCAGAAGAAATATTTATAATATGGCCAGAATTTTTGTCAAGCATAGCTGGCATGAATGCACGAATGGTATATATCATTGATGTGAAGTTTACATTAATAAGATTTTCAAGCTCTTCATCGCTTCTATCTAACATATACCCTGTATAAACAGTACCAGCATTATTAATTAGTATATCTAAACTACCAAACTTTTCTTTAATGATATTTGCATTACTATATACCTGCTCTTTGTTAGTAACATCACAAATTTGTGAAAAAACATCAAATCCTTGCTCTTTAAAATTATTAACAGTTTTGTTTAGATCATCTTCCTTGAAATCCCAAAGAATTACTTTCCCACCTTCATTTAGAATTCTTTGTGCAGTAGCTAAACCTATACCTTTAGCTCCTCCCGTGATAAGAACAAGTTTATTTTTAAGATTCATATGTTAAAATAAAATATTATAGACTGGAATACCATTGAATTCCATACGCTAAAGAAACGCTAATCATTAAGCCTAGCATTAATCTTAAGAAATCCATATAAAGCATTGGGAAAATAGCTTTTTTGTGTCTGTCTGTATATGTCAATTTTCCATAACCAATTGACAGCCAAATACCTAGTTCTCTTCCGGCTAACATTCCCATAAATACAAAAGTTGTACTCATAGGAATATTATTTACCTCTTTGAAATAATATAGAACAAAACAATAGACTAAATCGATTAGGGTAGCAGATCTAACATATCGAGTATTCGTTTTAGATAAAACAATCTCTTGAATTCGCCCACCTCGTTCATAAAACATGAATGCTAAACCTAATAACATTATTGACACAACAAACAGCTGGAATTGAAATGACTGCACCGTACTATATCTTGGTAAGAAAATCATAATATTGGCTAAATCATGCTTTAGCCATGTTGACCACAACCATCCAGTAGTTAACCACTGAGCAACTCTCCAATAATTATTGTATTTATTGTCACCTTTTTCCCCTTCATAAAGGAAATATTTACTGATGAGATACCATGAACCACATGCAAAAACAAATGAAACAGCGTAACCAACAAAACTTTTAATCAGCATTTGCTCCATTACTATTGAAGTAGCAAAAACGGAAAGTACTAGGAATGTGGTAGAGACTGGAATTTTTAATCTGGTTAATGCCACTAAAACAAGCGGAGCTAATGCATGATACCATTGAATGGTAATTGGTTCAAATTTATCTAATCTTCCAAATGCTGGATCGTTTATTGAAAAGCCTTGAATCATAGTGAAAAGAAAAATGGAACCCATGTATCCAAACATCCAATACCACTTGATATCTCTATTTGATGAAATATACGTACCTAGAGTTTGAATACTATCATTTGCAGTTACAGCATATACCGCAAATAGAAAGCCCAATAAAGACCATAGTGTTAAAAAATCCATTTTATTTATTTCCTTTTATTGAGCCTGGCATGCAAGCTCCGGAGGAGGGACTCGAACCCCCGACCTGGTGATTAACAGTCACTCGCTCTACCAACTGAGCTACTCCGGAAGATGGTAGAAATTTTTAATATTATTATCGAAAAAACAAGTATTATTACTTTTATTTTCGATTAGAATAATAACAACCAAATTTACAGATCAGCCTTTATACCAATTGTAAATTTTGTGTTATAATATTCTTCTTGCATTAAATATCTACTACTTCCTTGATAATATCTCAATGGTTGATTAGTTAAATTATTAAAGTCAGCATAAAGAGAAATATTTTCTCTTACATTATAATTTGCATTCAAATCAACATAGGTTGATTTATCATACCATCTATCTTCAGATTTGGAATCACCAAATTCTTCAAGAAACTCTCCTTGATGATTAAGAGATAAACGTACGGTCATTGGCCCTCTTTCATATGACATAGAAAGATTATAACTAAGCTCAGACGTACCTGGCATAGGATTATCTTTTACATCAGGTCTGTCCTCTTGAAGTTTTGGATCTAAATTATCTATTTTTGAGTCAATAGCAGTAACATTAGCATATAAACCTAGTCCCGGTAATATTTGCCTTTGAAATGCAATTTCAACTCCTAATAAAGATGCATTTCCACCATTAAATGCTTTGTCTAATTGAAAACCATTGTAGTCTGGTAGATTGTCAGCTTGAGTTACATAGCCACTAGTATAAACAACAAAGTTATCTATATCTTTTGTAAACATTCCTGCTGAGAATAACCCAACATCATCAAAATACCTTTCGAAAGAAATATCAAAATTTGTTGAAATGGTAGGCTCTAATTCAGGATTACCAACCTTTATCTCTTCATCTTCCACTTTTACTTGTTGATATGGAACTGTATCAAAGTAATTAGGTCTTGCTAAAGACTTTGTTAAAGCAACCCTAATCTTTGATGCACCATCTAAATCATATATCAAGTGCAACGAAGGTAATACATCAGTATAGTCATTATCAGATGCTGATATAACATTATTTACATCGTTATCTTCATCATAACTTCTTGCTTCAAGATCATATAAGGATGTTCTTTCTAATCTTAAACCGCCAACTATCAATAATCGATCAGAATAATCATATGTTGCCATACCATAGAATGAGGTTATATCTTCAGACGCTTTGAAATTTCCAGCTAATTCCTCTTCAACTACAACTCGTTCAAAGAGTGCTGTGTTTGATAAATCTAGATTTCCTACAAATTCTCTGCTTACATATGATCCAGAATTATAAGAAGTTCCATCTCCGTCATTTAGCCATTCACTTTTATTTTGACTAACGATGTTTGAAAAAGCATCAGCTAAAAAAGCATCTTCATCAACTGGTTCAAATTCATAGAACTCATTACGTCTTTCTTTCTTTCTTGTGCTAATTTTTAATCCTGCCTCAATTTTTAAATTGTCACTAAAGTTATAATCAGCATCAACTTTAAAACTTCTCGCCTTCTCGTCCGTATCTCTTCTTTCTTCAATTAAGTTTCTAAAATCCCATGAATTATTTAAGTCTGCAGCGATTGCATTTGAAAAAGTAAAGTTTGGCTTTTCAGTACTTTGATTCCAAACGGCAGTTTGTTTTTTTAATCTTAAAGCTAGATATCTTTCGTTCGGTCTTAACTCTGAAGCCTCTGAAATTTTAAAAGAATAATCTAGTTTTAGCTTATCTAAAAGACTTGTTCCACCAAATTTATAGGAAAAAAGCTTTTGATCTTCCAGTCTTCCATATTCATTACCTGGCAATCCTGCCTTGGTTTGTCTTCTAACCTCTTGGCTTCCTTCGCCTTCATCTAAATCCTTTATTCTTTGACGATATCTATTTTCGTAATCATCACGATCATTATAATTAAGATCCGTATATAATTCTGTATTACCCAAATTATAATCGAATCTCAATCCAAGACTCTTTCTTTCACGATGAACTAAATATTTTCTAATATCATGTTCAACAATATTTCCTTCATCGTCCCATTCAGCTTCAACGTTATCTGAACCTGTCCAGTTATCATAAAAAGAAAAATTAAACATATATCCAAAATTGCTATCTTCTGATCTATTGGAATGCATTCCAGATAACTGTACTATTTTACCAGCTTGATCTAAGGTATTTTCACCTCTTCCAACAGTAACTGATGTTCGTGTTCCTGCAGCTTTTCGTGTAATAAGATTAATAGACCCTCCTATTGCATCTGCATCCATATCTGGAGTAAGTGCTTTTATAACTTCAACAGTTTGGATCATATCAGCAGGAATCAAATCTAACTGGTTACTTCTTGTTGTAGCCTCTGCGGAAGGCATTCTTTCACCATTAATGGTTGCTGAATTAAAACTAGATGGAGTTCCGCGAACATGTCCAAATCTAGCTTCACCCATATCGTTGTATACAGCAATTCCAGGGACACGTTTTAACGCATCTCCAATATTTGAGTCTGGAAACTTTCCAACCTGATCGGATGAAATTACATTACTAATATTTGATTTATTTTTTTGATTATTTAACGCTCTAGCCTGTCCCGATAAAGAATTACCAATTACATCAATATCGTTTCCAACTAATGTTCCAACTGATAATTCTACTGCAAAAGTATTCAAACTTTCTGCATCTATAGAAATATCTTTTTCTTGATTTTCATATCCAATGTACGACACTACTAGCTTATAATTTCCTGCTGGTAGATTTGAAAGATAAACCTTTCCTCCGGAATCAGTTATTCCTCCAAAGTTAGTTCCCTCCAAATAAACATTGGCACCTGGTAATGGAAAGGAACCATTTGAATCTGAAACTGTTCCTAATAAATTACCTGTTTGTGAAAATAAATGTGATGTGACAAGACATACGGATATTATAATTGTTTTTAATCGCATGGCCTAATCTCCTTTTCATAAAATTAGCTTCAACTTTTAAAAACGCCCCCTAAGACTTTTTTAATCGCATGGCCAGATATGTTTTCTCATCCACATCTGCTTCAACTCTTAAAAAGTAATAAAACTCTTTTTAAGTGCATGGCCAGGTCAATTTTTTCATTAAGACCTGCTTCAACATCTTAAAAAGCGATTTTAACTACGCATAGATATTAAACAAAGAAAAAAATATTTGTCAATTTTTTTTTTTGGAATTTATAATTCTAACTCGATAAATAATTTTTTTGAAGGATCAAATTGACCATGATTCTGGACATTTTTAGAGATTTCAATTTTATTACTTGATGACATTTTTCCAATGTAGGCGTGAGTAGATTTAATTCCACCTAAGTACCATCTTGTATCAGATATATATGCAAAATCTCCTTCTTTTGCACCAAGATCTTTCATCAAATCTGCTGGTAAATATATTTTATTATCTGTGTCATCCACAACTTTAATCATATCACCATCAAACGTGATTTTACTACCTGCATTTTCATTAACCTCAGATCCTTTAAAAAATTGTGGACCATCTTTAATAGTCCAAAGTGTTAATCCTTTAATTTGTTCATAGTGCGATTGATTTGGTTTTGAAGTAAGTAAGGTTACTATGATTCCAATGGATGTACATGCCACTACATTATATAATGCTCTAATATATGACCATGGTTTTGCTTCAACATATTCTATCCCATGTGAGAATGGTTGAACAAAAATTTGAGGATACTGAATTCCAAGGAAAATAAATGCTGCACCTAAGACAAACGTTAATACAGCTGCTCTTGATGAAAAGCGCTGCCAGAAAATACCAAGGAAAATAACCGTAACCATTGGTGGAGTCACTACGCTATGAAATGCACCATGGGCCTCATAAATGGTTCCATATTGTGCAAATAAGAATGCTGCCTGTATCCCAACAAAGGTAACAAGCAAGGAAGTAAACATGGAAACTCTTAAGCGTGTTTTTTCAGAAGGATTTTTACTTAATGGCGTATATACATCATTAACCGCCACTGCTGCTGATGCATTAATTTGTGAATCCAAGCTGGACATTAAAGCAGCAACTACTGCTGCTACTAAAAATGCAAAAATTGCTTCTGAATTAGCTACCAGGGAAGCAACAACAGTAAAAACACCATTTGCACTTCCATTTGGTAATAAATCAGTGATAACACCAGGGGTCATATTTTCCATAGCTCTAGCCAACCAACCAGAATTTGAAACTGCAACAGTACCTATTGGCAAGAAAACTAATACGTTCATCATAGTTGCTCTTCTAGCATGAATAACAGATCGAGATGCTAAAAATCTCATAATTACTGCCTGATTCATAAATGCAAATCCAACTGAACCAACTACTCCGTCTTGCCAGAAAATTCCAACAAAGTTAAAGTCAGGTGGGGAGTTAAAATCTGCCAATGGCAACTTATTTGTAGCTGACAAATTGCTCCAGAAGAAATCAAACCCTCCCAAATAAGCAATACCCAAACCAAAAATTAGTAACCCTGCAAATAGCAGAATGACACCTTGTAAGAAGTCAGTAAATATAATTGCAGTTTGGCCACCTAATGATACATAGGTACCTGATATAATAGCTACTACTATAATAATAGTATTAATTTCCCATCCTAAAATTGGCTGTAATAATGATCCTAAGGCCAATAATCCAATACCTATATATCCTATCAGGTATAAAAGCATGGTTATCGTAGATAAATTTCTTACAGTAGAATTAAATCTACGTTCAAAATATTCAGGAATGGAATTGACCTGCATGTAATAAATAATTGGAATCCAACCAAATAATAATAATGGCATAAAAAACCAATCATTCATATAGGTCATGGTGGATGAAAACCCATATTCAAAACCTTTAGATGCATATTTGGCAAAACTATGTGATCCTACACCAGTTGCCAACATTGACATTCCAATTAACCACCATGAAAATCTTCTTCCACCAAAAAAGAAGTCTTCGGTTGATTGATTATTTCTTGCAAAAAATAATCCCGCACCTAATACAAAGAAAACATAACCAGCTAGGATAACCCAGAATAATTCTGAAGTAGCAATGGTATTCATGTAATTTTCCTTGTCAATAAAAAGACATTGAATATGTACAAAGATAAAATTACTAGATATAACTGAGGATAATCATTCAGCGCTGAAACAGTCATTAATAAGTGAATTGAAGAAACATAAATGAATCCCCAAATCAATATTTGAATCCATATCTTATACTGGTTCCAAAATTCTTTTCCACCATAAGCCTTAAATACTGCAAAAAGACCTCCACCAAAAATCAATATCCCAAAACCATATTGATACATAAAAGGAAGCCAGGAATGTGAAAATAAATCCATTATAGTTCACCCTTAAATAATTTTAATAATTGCTCATATGTATCATGAAACGTTTGAGCCATCACTTTTGTATTTCCAATAACTGGCATAAAAGATGTATCACTTTTCCAGCGAGGAACTATATGAAAATGCAAATGAGATTGAATGGAAGCACCCGAGCCTTCACCTACATTAGCTCCAAAATTAAATCCATCACAATTAAAACTACTTCTTAATATTTTCATCACTTTTTTGGAAATAGACATAATCTCAGATAAAACTTCATCTTCGAGATCTTCAAATCTATCAACTTCTTTATAAGGAATAACCATTAAATGTCCATTATTATAAGGATAATAATTCATTATTACATAACAATGTTTTGCACGATGAAGGATTAAATGTTCTTTATCATTATCTTCATTTATAAAATCAGAAAAAATCTTTTGAGAATCTTGTTTCTTATTTTTGAGGTAATCCATTTTCCATGGAGCCCATAAATGTTTTTGATTACTCATGTATTATCTGTTTTGGCTTGATTAATTAAATCTCTTAGCATGGGTTTAATATAAACATTATCAAGATTAATTTGACTAAAACACTTTGCTAAAACATACAATCTCTGTTCAAGAGGTTTGTGCTTATTAATTACAATAGTATCATTTGAAAATAATAAACAGTTATCGCCATTAAAATCACCTTTATCATGTATGATTTTTATGTTACATTTTTCTCCAAGCTCAAGGAAATCTTCTAATAATTGTGTTTTCTTTTTATCAGGCTTTTTTTTCATTTACCAATTCCAGTTAAATCACTACTGCTTCTTATTTTATCACCCAAACCATCGACCATTTTAATATTATATTTTTTCATGACAGCAGTTTCAGGAATTTCCTCCAAAGATCTATCTCCTCCGTTTGCAAAAATATCAGGTTTTATTGCTTCTAAACTTTTACAAACACTTCCATCTGAATCAATACTTAAAAAAACTTCATCAACGCATTTAAGTGCAGCGACAATTTCCATTCTGTCATTCTCATGCATAAAAAACTCTCCCTTTTTGATCTCTGCTTGATGATTATTATTTATAATAACAATTAATTTATCTCCCAATTGACTAGCTAGCTGTAAATACTCTAAATGTCCAACATGAATTGGATCAAAATATCCACTAACAGCTACTACTATTTCCTTTCTTCATTGATTTATCTTCCAATCTTCTATTTCTAATTCCCAATTTGCCCTTAAAGTTAATGAATCTGGATAAACATAGAATTTTTCTGAGTTAATATCATCTTCTAAATTCCCAGTATCAAGAATCTTATTATTATTTCGATCTTGATAAGCAAATAATTGATACGTTCCACTAATTACATTATCAATTTTAAATTTTCCATCAAAAGATAATTCTGTTTTAAAAGTATTATCTTCATTTTTTAATTCAATAACAACTGGGAGAATATAATTGCCATTAATATTACCTACAATATTTGCAAATTGCTCTATATCCTCTGTTGCATTCAAAGAGTCTGATTCAACTTCAACTTCTTCAGCATTAAAAAAGAAATTTAAATCTGGAACATTATCTTTTTTTAAATCAATAAAGCTTTCTGAAAAAAATGATAATTTATTTTTTTCTAATGATAATTTTGGATTATATAAATCGACAGCCAAGATGGTGTATTTATCATATGCTAAATAACCAAAACTAAATTTATCTGAAGATGAAATTATATAATCAGGTTTTTTTGAAAGTAATTCATTCTTATCAATTATACCTTTCCATAATAATATTGAGGGTTTGCTATATGATCCAAATATTTTTCCTTTAATTGCTGCTTGATTGATTGAATTTGAAAGACTTATTGGAATAACAATATTTTCATTTAACTTAACATTTTGTTCATCAGATAAATTAGAATTCAATGATATAACATATGTTTTGTCCTTATCAAGATTGGATGGTAACGTAATTATTACCTCTTTTCCATAATATTCAAAATCAATTTTTTGATTTACGGTTGGAAAAAGTTCGATTGCGTTTTTAAGAGACTCTTCTTTAATAAACTCATTAAAAGATAAGGTAATTTGTTGCCCCTGATTTAGATTGGTTAAAATTGCTGGAGTAGTTGACTTTAATTTTGGTGGATCAGAATCTAAAGGTCCTCCTTGAGGCGCTTTAACAGATGCACATGAAAATAGAACTAGCAAACATAGAGCTAAGAGTATCTTATTTAATTGATTCAAGAACATCAGATGCATGTGTTGCAGTTTTTACTTTACTATAAGCTTGTTCAATCATTCCATTTTCATCTATTAAATAAGATATCCTAAGAATACCCTCATATTCTCTTCCATACATTTTTTTAAGCCCCCATGCTTTATATTTTTTTAGGACACTTAATTCCGTATCTGATAAAATATCAAATTTAAATTCATTTTTTGTACAAAAGTTTTTTTGAGCTTTAACTGAATCTTTACTAACACCTAAGATAGAAATATTTTGTTTGTTAAAATTTTTGATGAGATCATTGAACCCTATTCCTTCTTTAGTACAACCACTTGTACTTGCCTTGGGGAAAAACCATATAAGCAACTTTTGACCTTTAAAATCTTTTAAAGATATAATTACATCATCCTGGTTTGGCAATGAAAACTCTGGAGCTTTTTGACCAATTTTTAACATAATTTAATTCTCATACATTTTTAAATACTTATCAGACCATTTTACAAAAGTATTATTATTAATTTCATTTTTTATTTCATTAATCAAATCCAAATAATATGCTATGTTGATTAAGGTTGCAATCCTCAGTCCAAACATCTCATTCACTTTAAAAAGGTGTCTTAGATATGACTTTGAAAAAGTTTTTGCATACTCTATTGAACTATGTTTATCTATTGGTGATGTATCATTTGAATAAGCACTATTCATAATATTTATAACACCATCATGTGTGAATATCTGACCATTTCTTGCATTCCTGGCGGGCAGCACACAATCAAACATATCTACACCTCGTAAAATTGCTTTAACCAAATCTGTAGGTTTACCAACTCCCATCAAATATCTTGGTTGATCTACGGGCATATTTTTTCCTAATAACTCAACAATATCAAGCATTGGTTCTTTTTTTTCGCCAACTGAAAGTCCTCCAATTGCTATTCCACATGTAGCATATGGAAGCATTTGATTCAAACATTTTAATCTTTCTTCTGGATTAATACCCCCTTGAATTATTGGGAAAAGCGTTTGATTATGACCATAAATGCTCGTTTTATCGTTTAGATATTCAAAAGCTTGCTTGGTCCATTTTTCAGTTAAAGTTGATGCTCTTCTAAGCTCTTTTTCAGAGCAATCTGCGGGAGGGCAATAATCAAAAGCCATAATTATGTCAGAACCTAACTGTCTTTGAACTTCCATGGATTTTTGGGGAGTAAAAAAATGTTCACTTCCATCTAAATGCGATCTAAAATTTACACCATCGCTAGTTATTTCGTTCATGTTGCTTAAAGAGAATACTTGATATCCACCACTATCAGTTAGAATGCTTTTATCCCAATTTAAAAATTTATGCAACCCTTCATTTTCATTTATAATCTCGGTTCCCGGTCTTAAATATAAATGATAGGTATTTGAAAGCATTATTTGAACGCTCATAGCATTTAAGTCATCTGGAGATAGCGTTTTAACAACACCATGGGTTCCTACTGGCATAAAAACTGGAGTTTCTATTGTGGAATGATCTGTTTCGATCAAGCCTGTTCTAGCTAGAGAATTATTATCTTCAGATAAAACTGAGAATTTCAAAACATTTACCAGTCGTAACCGAAAGATATTATATATTGAGGTTTTGAATAACCTCCGCTTGGGTATTTATCCCATGCTGTATCAATTCTAATTAAAGCAAATGGAGTAAAAATTTTTGTTCCGATACCAAAGGTAGTTAATATTGGAGAAGCTTCAGGATCAGTAAGCCCATATTTATTTCTAACTAACTCACTATTATTGAATTCATCAGATGAATCCCAGGCTGCTCCAACATCTACAAAAAGATGACCAAAAATATTTCCAAATCTAATTCTAGCAGGAAAACTTACATCAACATAGTTAACAAATGGGAATCTAAATTCAAAGTTAGCTACAGCTACATTTTCTCCCACTCTTTCTCTATATCTTGCACCTCTTAAAGGAAAAACATATTCACTAAAATAAACATCTTCTAAAATACTTGTATTATCATAATCAAGAACTCTTTGAGCATAAAATCCCGAATCATCTCTTCCTTCAGTTTGTGTATCTGAAAAAATCATCATTTGAGAATTACCACCTAAAAAGAATTTTTGAGGTTTATCTCCAACACTTTTACCTAACATTAATCTTGCTGCTAAACTATAATTTCTATTAATCTTGTAATATTTTCGCATATCAAATTTTAGAGTTTGAAATGGTATAGAGTTTGATCCTATATCAGGACTAAATTGAAATGTAAAATATTGCTTAAATCCATCAACTGGACCAGTATAACCATTAGTAGAATTATCAAAAACAAAACTTGTAATAGGAACAACTGCTTTTAAATTTTCTTTATAATTTGTTGAAGTCTGAAAAGTAAAAATATCAAATTGCTTAATTTCATAATCTACATTTCTTAGTGTTGCTCCAAAATCTAATCTCATAAATTTAGAAAAAGGGTATTGTCCGTAAAATCCTATACCGTAATCTCTAAGTTGACCAATGAAGTCATAATTCATATTATATCCCAAAGAAAATGTATTAGCTTGTTGAAATAATGTAGTATAATAATTTGTTCTATTTTTTAGATATGCATACTGAACTACTAAATCACTATTATTTAAGTCAAAAACTAAATTGGTACCAACGTTGATTCTATGATCTCCCATTACGTCGCTCCAAGATAAGTTTGCAACACCACGAGTTCCAAAAAGATTATCAATGGTTGCTGTTGTGGCGATATAATCTACAGAAAAATCTGTTTGATATTTTCTTGCTAAATAATCATCCTGAAAGCGTAAAGAATCAACTTCTACTTCTTCATTATTATCTTTCTTATCATTTCTGTACTGATAATTTCTGGCAAAAATATATTTGGAATAATCTTCTGGACTTAAGTTGACTTTTTTGCTTGTAAAAGTTCTTAAATCTTCAAAATCAGTACTACGGTTTTTATTTGCATAAAATTTTGTTGGCTTAATTTCCTTTTTTTCAAAAGAATTAGGATTATTCATTATATATAAATCCCAACCTCGTTTCTTAAATCCTGAAAAAACCAAATTATCATTACTATCTAAATCTATCTGTTGAACACCAGTAACAACATTAGTAATTGGAAAAGCTTCATTGTTACTAAGATTATGTTTAAAAATATTTGTAATACCATTATAGTCTGCAGTATAAAATAAATTTCCATCTGAACTGGCAACTGGATAATTTTCATTATATTCAGTATTAGTTATTTGAGAAACTGTGTTGGTTTGATAACTATATTGAAATATATCAGTTTGAGAAAAATCAACATCATACATACTATTAGTGCTAGTATTTTGACCTCTATCTGAAGTAAAATAAATTATTTCACCATTTGAAGACCAGCTTGGAGAAGATTCTGAAAAAATATCATTGGTAATATTTGTAACCTCTTTTGTTGTTAAATCAATAACATAAATGTCACTTGAATCATCCTTGTGACCCATAAATGCAATCTTATTTTCAGTTGGGTGCCATGAAGTAGTAAAAACTCCATCAAGATCTATAGGAATCTTTTTATATTTTCCAGATTTAATATCTACAATAATAATTGAATCTTGCTCTCCACTCTTAGAAGCAAATGATATAGATTTCCCATCTGGTGACCAAGAAATTCCAGGTTGCAACCATTTTAATTCCTCAAAATCTGGAGTAGTATTACCTCTAATAAGGCGCTGTTTTTGCTTTTCAGAATCAACTTCGTATAATATTAAATCCATATATCCATCTTGATCAGAAAAATATGCAATAGTATTTCCATCTGGAGAAAATGAAGGACTTACATTATAAAAATTTCTTGTTTCAGTTCTATCAGTTATTTTTGTTGAAAAGTCATCAAAATTTTCCCTATTTACTAGGTCAGGCCAATATTCTCTTTTAACAAAATCATGCCAATCTTCAGTAAGTTTTTCATAATCTACTCCCAAAGCGCTTTCAAAACCGCGCTCATCATTCTGTGCTCTTTTCATTTGCTGAAAAATTTCACCAACTTTCTCTCTACCATATTTTTGAGTAATGTATTGCCAAACAGACTGTCCTCCTTTATATGCTAAAATAGAATAATTAAGTTCAGGTATTGAAGGCAGTCTATCTTCAATTGCTAGATCTCTTAGTACCATATCTGAATTAGTATCCCAATCAACAGATAAAAATTCAGCTAAACCTTCATTAGCCCATAGCGGAACTTGTACACGTATTCTTCCACTTATCAAACCTTGTGCATTCCCTCCATACACCAGCTCATTTATCGCTGCATGAACGAGCTCATGATGAATTACATGTTCAAACTGTTCATAAGAACCTTCAAAAGGAATAACAATTCTATTTTTATATAATTCCGTTACTCCCCCAACACCCTCTGACATATATACATTTACAACGTTTGTTTGCTGGAAATCATTATGGGAAGTATAAACAATAATTTTAATTGGCTTATTACTTCTCCATCTTAAATGTTTTCCAATTTGCTCGATGGATCTTTCTGCTACTTTAGATGTAAAAATAGCTAGGTCTTTATTATCTCCGTAGTAATATATATTGGTATTTGGACTTACAATGTATTCCCAATCAAAGGATTCATATTGAACCTTATTTTGCCCAAAACTTTGTGGATATAAAAGATTAGTTAATAATAATATAGTAAGTATAATGCGCATATGATTTTATAAGTTAAAAAATTGATAAAGTTTCAAATAATTTATTTATTCAAAATATTTTTATTATCAAAGATAGTATAATTTAAGACAAAAATTTTAAATTATTAATTCATTGATGCAATTTTTATAAAAGATTAAGTTTTTTAATGCAATTACCAATCTATTTTTTTGGAGATAATCACTTTTCTCCAACTCCTTCATTATCTAATGAACATAAAATCAAGAAAATGGAAGAGTTTATTCATGTAATTGAAAAGTCTAAAGGAAGTATCTTTATTATGGGGTGATTTTTTTGATTATTACTTCGAATACAATAAAAATAATCCAAATTATTTTGAAAAGATTTTTTTATTACTAGAAAAAATAAAAGAAAAAGGAATTGAAATATATTTTATAGCAGGGAATCATGATTTTTGGATAGGAAAAGAATTTGAATCACTAACAACAAAATCTTTTTTAAATGATCAAATTTTATTTGCAGGTAATAAAAGAATTTATGTCACTCATGGAGACGGTATCCTATCTTGGGATAAAGGATATCGATTATTAAAGATTATTTTAAGAAGTAAAATTTTTCGTTTTTTATACTCATTATTACCAAAAAGTATTGCGTTAAAAGTTGCAGAAAAAATTTCATATGAAAGAAAAGATTCACACAAAATTGATAATAAAAAGTTAGATAGAATTCATTCAGAGTTGATTGAATATGCTAGATCAAAGTGGAATAAAGGTTGTGATATTGTAATCATGGGTCACTATCATCATTCATTTAATTTTAATGAAAATCAAAAACAATTAATTATACTTGATGATTGTTGTGATCAACAATTTAATTATGCCAAATATGATGGTAATTCAATTAGTATAAAAAGTTTATAACTAAACTTTATTTGCTAGAGTTACCATAATAGCATTTTGGGTATGTAGTCTATTCTCAGCTTGCTCAAATACTATGGAATTTTGAGAATCAATTACTTGATCGGTAACTTCTCTACCTCTTTCAGCTGGCAAACAATGCATAAACATATAATCATTTTTTGCATGTTGAATCAAATCATTATTTACCTGCAAAGGAGAAAATATTTTTACCCTTTCATCAACTTCTTCTTTTTGACCCATTGATGCCCAAACATCTGTATAGATAACATCAGCATTTTTTACTCCCTGAATTGGGTCATGAAGAATATTTATTGAAGAGATATTTTTAGAATTGGCATATGAAATTGTTTCTGCATCAGGTTCATACCCTTCAGGACAGACGCAAGTGAATTCAAATGGTAATACTGAAGCTAATCTTATCCATGAGTTAACAATATTATTTCCATCGCCAACATATACAATCTTTAAATCACTTAAATTATCTTTTTTTTGCTCCCAAATTGTAAACATATCAGTAAGAATTTGACATGGATGGTTATAATCAGTTAGACCATTCACAACTGGAACAGTAGCATGTTTTTCAAATTCCAACATATCATTATGACTATATACTCTTGCCATAATCATATCATTATATCTACTGAAAAGTTGAGCTAAATCACCTGCACTCTCACGAGTTCCTAAGCCAATATCTTGGGGAGCTAAATAAATTGCATGCCCTCCCATCCAAGCAAAACCTGTTTCAAATGAAACTCTGGTTCGCGCAGAAGGTTTTGCAAATATCATAGCCATGGAGTGGTCTTTGAAGGGTTGATAACTTTCTTTACTTCTATATTTAGACTTTAATTCAGCAGCCAATTCAAATAAATCTAAAATCTCATTTTTACTAAAGTCATCTACTTTTATACAATGTTTTACGCTCATTTTTCTATCCTTTGATTTACATTTTTAATATCTAATAGCTTTCTATACTTAGCAACCGTTCTTCTTGCTACCAGAAAATCTTTTTCATTTAATTTCTCTACAATATCTGAATCAGATAGTGGAGATTTTTTATCCTCGGCATCTATTATTTCAAGCATCACTTTTTTAAGCTCATTTGTAGATGCAATTTTACCAGATTTTTTAGTTAATGCGTTTGAAAATAAACTTTTTAAACTAATTAATCCAATTGGTGTATCAATATATTTATTTTTGACCACTCTACTAATACTTGAAATATCTTTATCAATTTTATTTGCAATATCTTCTAATTTTAACGGATTTAAAAATTCACTTTTATTGCTTAAAAAATTTCCCTGCACTAATAAAATTTGCTCAATAACATCCTTAAGTGTATTAGATCTATAATTCAATGTATCTAAGATATTCTGTGCATCACTAATATGGTTTTTTAAAAAAGTTTTTTCTTCTTTTGAAGAATTTGAATTCATTGCTGCATCAAGATAATCTTGCGAAATTTGATACTTATTTAATAGTCTATCATTTATAAGAATCAACCACTTATCTTCTTTTTCCTTTACTATAGCGTCTGGTAAAACATTTTCGATGCCTAAATCATTATCAAGAATAGGTGAAAAATTTTGATCTGAAATGAATGAAAAAGCTTCATCAATTTCTTTGTCCGTACAATTTATATGTTGTTTTATTTTATCTTTATCCTGATTTAGAAAATCATCAAAATGATTTTCAACTATTTTGTTTGATAGTGCATTAGAATCTCCAATTTGAAAAGTTAAATACTCTTTCAAATCTTTGCTTCCCACACCCACAGGATTAAGCTCCATTACTTCTTTTCTGATTTGTTCTATTTCTTCAACATCAACATTATGATTATCTGCTATTAACTCTAACTCAATATCTAAAAATCCATTCTTATCTAAATTAAATACTATTTCTTTTCCAATTAATTTTGATTTCTCATCAAGATTTGATGTATCAATTTGAGTTATTAAATCATCTGTGATGTCCTTGCTTTCTGGAATATTTGCTAAGAATAATTCATAGCTACTTTGATCTTGAAATGAATCTACCTGATTATTTGATCTTGATTCTTCAATGCTTTTTTCTTCAATTACAGGGTTTACTTGTATTTCATTTTCCAAATCTTTTTCAAGCTCATCAATAGATAACTCTAATAGTCTAGATTTTATAATTTGCTGAGGAACTATAGATTGTTTTTGTCTAAGCTTGGTAGAAAGTTTGTTCATTGATCCAATTTAAAATTTTTACCCAAGTATATTCTTCTGACTTCCTCATCATTAGCTAAGGTTTGGGCATCTCCTGATTTTAATATCTTTCCTCCGTATAGAAGGTATGACCTATCTGTAATTGAAAGTGTCTCTCTAACATTATGATCAGTAATTAGTACTCCAATATTTTGCTGTTTTAGAGAAATAATCATCTGTTGAATATCTTCAACTGCTATTGGATCAACACCTGCAAACGGTTCATCTAATAACACAAAATCAGGCTTTAAGGCTAAAGTACGGCATATTTCAACTCTACGCCTTTCCCCGCCTGACAATCCAGCTCCCATATTATTTCTTATATGAGAAATATTGAACTCATTCAAAAGTTTATCAATTAGATTATTTTGTTCTTCTTTGCTAGAAATGATTGTTTCTAGAACGATTTTCAAATTATCTTCAACACTTAGTTTTCCAAAAATTGATGGTTCCTGAGCTAAATACCCAATTCCCATTCTAGCTCTTTTGTACATGGGAGACTTTGTTATATCTTTATCTCCAAAAATTATTTTACCAGAGGAAGGCCTTATCATTCCAGTAATCATGTAAAATGTTGTTGTTTTTCCAGCTCCATTTGGGCCTAAAAGTCCTACAACTTCACCTTTTTTTAAATTTAAATCGATGTCATTAACGGCATAAAAATCTCCATATTTTTTAACAAGATTTTCTGCTCTTAATACTTTAGTCATTACTAATTCTTCCTCTTGGTTGCAAAATATTCCAATCAGTTAGGTCTATATTAGATTTAAATCCAGTTCCATAAAGAGTATCTGAATCTGATGTAATGAATTCAAGATTTGCATCTGTATAAATTTTATCAGAATTATTATCCCATGTCAAAGAATCAGTCATAAGTATTTTACCATCGTTCGAAATGACCACAACGCTTCCATAAGCTTTTATTTTGTTTTCTTTTTCATTTACCATTGCAGATTGCGATTTGATTAAAGATTTTTGCTGAAAATTTTCATCAAATAAGTCAACATTCACATTATCAAATAATTCTAACTGAAGAGATTGATTATTTTTTTTTAGAACCTCAGATTTAATTTTTGCAGTTACATTACCTTTTTTTGTTAAAGTTATTTCAACATTTGTTGATAATTGGTCATGAATATCTTTTTCAAAATTATCTGTAAAGTCATTTTTTGAACATGAAATTGAAAAAAATAACGATAAAAAAATTAGTTTTCTGATTAAGTCAAATGTCATCTTAGGTCGCTAACTAACTTATCTAATTGTTCAGAAAAATCACCTTTTGATTCAATGAGTAAATCAATTACTTCTCTTACTGCGCCTTTACCTCCCTCAACTGCAGTGGTATAGTGCGCATAATTAGATATATACTTTGGAGCATTTGGCACTGTAACGGCAAATCCAACTTTTTCTAAGATCGGTATATCAATAATGTCATCCCCAATGAAGCAAACTTCGCTATCAGATAATTCATATTTCTTTTTTAATTCGTTATAAGCATCAATTTTTCGAATTACTCCATTATATACATCATCAATTTGAAGCTCTTCTGCTCTTTGAGTTGTTGTAAGAGATTCCCTCCCTGTAATCCATGCTGTTTTAACATTTAGATCTAATAACCTGAGCACTACAAAACCCACACCATCAAGTGCATTAAAAGATCTTAATTCTTCACCAGAAGTACTTTTAATAAATGATCCGTCAGTTAGAACACCATCAATGTCACAAATCAATAATTTAATTTTTGAAAGTGAATCTTTTAATTTTTTATCCATGATCTAAGTATGTTTTTCTGAAAGCAATAATAGATGTTAATATGTTTTCTAATTTATCAATTGGCCATTGTGTACTAGCATCACTTAATGCATTATCGACGTCATCATGAACTTCCATGAAAATGCCATCTGCACCTGATGAAACAGCAGCAAATGTTTGGTTTGGAATGAATTGCCTATTACCACCTGTTTTTGATTCATGATTTCCAGGTATTTGTGCACTATGTGTGGCATCAAAAATAACAGGATAACCAAATGCTTGCATTATGGGAATCGATTTTAGGTCAGTAACTAAACTATCATAACCAAAAGTATTTCCTCTTTCTGTAATTAGAATATTTTTATTGCCACTTTCTTCTAGTTTTTAATGATATTTTCTACTTTGTAAGGAGATAAAAACTGTCCTTTCTTAACATTCACTACCTTACCAGTTTTTGCTGCTTCAACTAATAAATCAGTTTGCCTACAAAGAAATGCTGGAATTTGAATGATATCTACTACATCACACACTGCATTGGCGTGTTCAGGTAAATGAATATCTGTAGTGACCGGAATGTTAAAGTTGTTTTTTATTTCTTCTAAAATCTTTAATCCAGCATCTAAACCATCTCCTCTAAATGATGAAATAGATGTCCTGTTAGCCTTATCAAAAGAGCTCTTAAAAACAAATGGGATATTTAGCTTAGATGTAATTTCAGTTATTTTTTCAGCAATGCCGAAACAATGATCTCTGCTTTCAATAACACATGGACCTCCAATGAAAGGTATAGCGCTATCTCCAAAAATAATGTTATCTAGCTTTACTTTATTCATATTTAATTCTTGCTATTCTTTAACGAAGCTTTAACAAACTCTCTAAAAAGAGGATGTGCTTTATCAACTCTACTTTTTAATTCTGGGTGAAATTGACATCCAACAAACCATGGATGATTTTTCAATTCAATTATTTCTACCACTCCTAATTTTTTATTCATACCAGAGAAAATTAACCCATTTTTCTCCATTTTGGAGACATATTTATTATTTACTTCAAATCTATGTCTATGTCTTTCACTAATAGTCTTTTTACGATAAACAGAATATGCTTTAGTGCCAGTTGAAATCTCACAATCATAAGAACCTAATCTCATTGTTCCTCCCTTTAACTTAATTGCCCTTTGGGATTCCATGAGATCAATTACCTTATTTTTTGATTTTGGTTTAAACTCAGAACTATTAGCATCATCTATTTTGCAAACATTTCGCGCATAGTCAATAACAGCACACTGTAATCCTAAGCATATTCCAAGAAAAGGAATGTTATTTTCTCTTGCAAATTTTGAAGTTAAAATTTTTCCTTCAGCACCTCTAGATCCAAACCCTCCAGGTAGTAGAATACCATCAATACCTTTAAAGGATTTTTCTGCATCTTTATCATTTTTGATTTTTTCAGTATTAACCCATATAACTTTGACCTTTGTATTATTTTCAACGCCAGCATGAATGAATGATTCTGTAATACTTTTATAAGCATCATGTAATTCAGTATACTTACCGCACATGGCAATTTTAATTTCACTATCTGGGTTTTTGTAAGTCCTGATAAAGTTTTGTAGCTGTTTAATTGATGGTTTATTTTTTAATCCTAAACGATCACAAATCATTTTAGTAATATTTTGATTTTCAAGAAGAAATGGGACCTCATAAATACTAGATACGTCTTTATTTTCAATAACGTGTTCAGGCTTTACATTACAAAATAAAGCTAATTTCTCTCTTATTTCTTGGCTTATCTCGTTTTGAGTTCTACAAAAGATAAAGTCTGGCGAGAGACCAATCTCTCTTAACTTCATTACAGAATGTTGAGTAGGCTTTGTTTTAAGTTCACCGCTAGCATCAATAAATGGCAATAATGTTAAATGAATGATTAAGGAATTATGATAACCAACTTCTAAAGAAAGTTGACGAATAGCCTCTAGAAATGGTAAACTTTCTATATCACCAACTGTTCCTCCTACCTCACAAATTACAATATCATATTTTTTTGAATCAGATAATGCGTTCATCCTATTTTTGATTTCATCAGTTATGTGAGGAATTACTTGTACAGTTTCTCCTAAATAACTTCCTGAACGCTCCTTATCTAATACTGTACTATAGATTTGTCCAGCAGTTGCATTATTCTTACTAGACATATTCTCATCAATGAATCTTTCATAATGACCTAAATCTAAATCTGTCTCCGAACCATCATCCAAAACAAATACTTCTCCATGTTGATATGGATTCATAGTACCTGGGTCTACATTTAAATAGGGATCAAGTTTTAGAATATTAACTTTTAAACCTGCACTTTTTAAAAGATAACCAATAGAAGAGGCAGAAATCCCTTTTCCTAAACCGGACATTACACCCCCAAGAACAAATATGAATTTAGTTTTCATAATTTTTTAAGTCTTCTTTTACGTCGATACTTCTATGGCTAAAATCACTAATTAATAGTTTAATTGCAATATTATTATCTAATGCTCTTAATTGTTCTAATCTATGATTTTTTTCATTGTCAGATTGAGTAAGTGAAGTGAATAAATTTAAAGTATTTTTCCTATATGCATAAATACCGATATGCCTGTAATAAGTTGATTCAGGATTTAAATTATTTCTTATAAAGGAGATAGCATTATTTTCTTTATCTAAATTAACCTTCACTACATTATCATTATTTAAATCATCTTCCTTCAAGTCAGTGGATGCAATTGAAGCCATTTCTACGTTAGGGTCTTCAAATAATGTAATAAGTTGATCAATCAATAATGGATCTATTCCAGGTTCATCGCCTTGAATATTAACAACAATATCACAATCAAAGTTATTTGCAACCTCAGCTACACGATCTGTACCAGATTGATGTTTATCTGATGTCATCATTATATTTTGACAATTAATTACATTTTTAGTTTCTTCAGAATCCACAGCAACAATTACTTTGCTTAAAAGATCTGACTGAAGAGCTTTATCATAGACATGTTCAATAATTGGTTTACCTTTAAGAGGGAAGATGACTTTTCTAGGGAATCTTGTGGAATTTAATCTTGCAGGAATGACGCCAAGAATCACTGGCTTTCCTTCTTTACAGTTAAGGGCACTTCAACATAATCAGAATTAGAACTTGGACTATTTGCTAATACATCTTTTTTATCCAATGAAGATTCATAATTATCCTCTCTTAAAGTGTTGTTCATATCATGAACATTATATAACTCTTCAACGTTTTCAGTATCAATTTCGTTTAATGTATCCATATAATTAAGAATATTATTCATATCTTCTGTGCGTTTTTTAAGCTCTTCGCTTGTTAAAGATAATCTTGATAATTCAGCAATCTTCTTTACTTCTTGTTCTGAAATTTTATTTTTTTTGGACATAAATTATTTTGACAATTTAGATGATTAGAAAGACTTCATCAAGAAAAGGCCATAAGACTTAGTCGTATCTCATTGAATCAATTGGATTCAACTTTGATGCTTTAATTGCTGGATAGAGACCAAATATTATACCCATAGAAGCACAAATTTGTAGACTATAGAACACCCACTCATATGGAATTACAGGATTTTGTTCAAGAAAGGTAGCTACTACATTACCGAAAGATAAGCCCAAAATAATCCCAACAATTCCACCAAGGATAGAGATTAAAATTGCTTCAATTAAGAATTGTAAAAAGATATCTACTCTTCTTGCGCCTAAAGCTTTTCTAATACCAATCTCTTTAATTCTTTCTGTTAAAGAAACTAGCATAATATTAGCAATTCCAATCCCAGCGACGATTAAAGAAATACCTGCTACCAAACCAACAAAAATTTTTATAGATGATGTAAAGCTGCCAAAAGTGTCCATTAATTGATCATTGGTTGCAATGTAAAAGTTATTAGGTTCACCTGGTGGAATTTTTCTTATAGCTCTAAATACTCCAATAGCTTCATCAGTTGCATCTTCCAAAGTATCCATGGATTCTGCTTCTAAAATAAGTTGAAGATCAGGTCTCCCTCTCCATCCTTTTCCTCCATAATATTTTAAATATGTGCTGATAGGAATACCAATCATACTATCCATATTTTGACCTAACAATTCACCTTTAGGTTCAGTTAAAGCGATTATTTCAAAAGGTATATTGTCAATTTCTATATTTTGTCCCACTGGATTTGAGTATGGAAAGAGTTGCTCTTTAATATAATATCCTACGATAGCAACCCTACTAGCATTTTCTATATCAACATCTTGAATATTTCTTCCATCAAGGATATCATATTTTGAAACGGATAATACATCGCCATCAGAACCCCAAAAACTTGCAAGTCTACTTTTCAATTCTTCTTTTCCAACAGAGATTGTTCTATCGCTTGGTTCTTCCGTGGTTGTAGCAGCCATGTTAGTTACTAGAGTAAGATTTCGTTTTAATTGCTCATATTCATCCCATGTAATTCTTGGTATTTTTCTTTTACCCCATCCTGCATCATTACCAAATTGTACTTGGACAGGATTATCTTTTGTAATGTAAAATATGTTGGTTTTCATATCTGCGACTAACGACTCAGTCGATTGTTCAAAAGTTTCTAAAACTGTCATAATTGCAATGATAGAAGAAACTCCCACAGTAATACCCATCAGAGTTAACGCAGTTCTTAGTTTTGTTTGACCAAAATAAAAAAGTACTCCACCGATAGCATCGACTAAATAATTTATTATTCTATTCATCTCTTAAGGCATCAATAGGATTTAGATTTGCTGCTGTTCTGGCTGGAATCAAACCTGCTAAAACACCAATGAAAACACACACAGTAAAGGTGTAAAATACAAGCAATAAGTCAAAACTTATTGGTAATGTTGCGCCATTAAAGTTTGGTATAGGAAAAGAAGCGAGTCCAAAAACTGTTAATCGAATGAGTGCAATTCCAACTGATCCTCCAATAATTGCTATAGCCACTGCCTCGCTTAAAAATTGAGTTAATATATTGAAATTGGTTGCTCCCATTGCTTTTCTAAGGCCAATCTCTCTTGTTCGTTCTCTAACTGATACAAACATTACGTTCATAATACCAATTGCAGAGACTACCAAAGAAATTCCTGTTACTAAAAATCCCATTCCCGCTATTGCATTTTTCATTGTATTAAATTGTTCCATATATGCATCAGCTGAATTAACAGCAAAATTATCATCATCACCTGGAGGAATTTTTCTAGCAACACGCATAATCATTCCAACTTCTTCTTTTGCTAAAGGAATATCTTCAGGATTGGTTTGTAAAACCAGTTCATCAAAACCCCATCTTGTAAGAATTCTTTCAAATGTAGTTGAGGGCATAATAACTAAGTTATCTAATGTTCCACCTGGAACCATTCCTATTCCTTGTTTTTTCAATTCACCAATAATTTCAAAAGTAACATTATTCAATCTTATTTTTTTGCCAATAGGGTCTTTACCTTGAAAAAAACCGTCTCTTACAGTACCTCCAACAATGATAACTCTTCTTTGAAGATCCCATTCATTTTGAGAGAAAAATCTTCCGTTCTCAATTTTTGTGCCACTTAACATATCTTGATAACTTGGGTATACTCCGTTCAATTGTACCCATGAGGCTTTATTTCCATAAGTTGCTCTAGTCCAAGTATTTTTTTTGATACTTACATCTGTAATGTACTCACTGTATTGGGTAATATACTCTAATGAAGATTCTTCAATTTTTGGACGATTTCTATATTTCCACCAATCAAAATCAAAAGACCACGGCCACGTTCCAACATATACTTTATCATTACCATAATAATCCATTGATTTAGCAAATTCTTTATCAATACTTGAAACTGCTGCAGAAACTATACTTACGGTGAAAATACCTATTGTTAAACCTGAAGCGGTTAAAATAACTCTGGTGAGATTTGATCTAACAGAAAATAAACCAATGATAATATTTTTAAAAAAATTATTCATCTCTAGCAATTTTTCCATCAAAAATATCAATACGTCTTTTAGAAAGCTTTGCTACAGACTCTTCATGGGTCACCATAATAATTGTATTTCCATCCTTATGTAGTTTTGCAAAAAATTTCAAGATTTCATTACCACTTTTTGAATCTAAATTACCAGTAGGTTCATCAGCCAAAATGATTGAGGGCTTATTTACTAATGCTCTTGCAATAGCAACTCTTTGTCTTTGTCCTCCTGATAATTCATTAGGCTTGTGAGTCATTCTATCCTGCAAACCTACAATATGTAATGCCTCTTCTGCGCGTTCTATCCTTTCTTTTCTTCCAAGTGAAGAATAAATCAAAGGAACCTCAACATTTTGCATAGCATTAAGTTTTGGAAGGAGATTAAAAGTTTGAAAAACAAAACCAATTTTTTCATTTCTAATATTGGCAAGTTGGTTATCATCCATCTCAGAAATTAACTCATCTTTAAATTTATATTTTCCTTTAGTAGGGACATCTAAGCATCCAATAATATTCATTAATGTTGATTTTCCAGAACCTGAAGGTCCCATGATAGAAATGTAATCGTTATCATAAATGCTTAATGATACATTATCTAAAGCCTTAACAACCGTTTCACCTAAATTGTAGATCTTAGATACGGACTGAATAGATATAATTTCTTTTTTGGACTTAGCCACGTTTACGACTTGGTCTAGAATTTTCTTTTACTTTAACAACAGCTCCATCATATAATTCTCTACTAATAGCAATAAAACTACCTGTAACAATTGTCTCATCTACTTCTAATCCTGAAATAATTTCATAATCTCTGTCTCCAACAATACCTGCTTCAACAATACGTTGCTCAACAGTATTATCATCTTTCAAGACAAAAACAACTGTTGATTTTTTTTGATTGCCTCCAAATTGCTTTCTATTGGACCACTGTGACTCTCCATTGACACTAACCTCAGCAGAAAATCCTGATTTCTTTTCAGCACTTTTGCCTGGTCTTGGAGTAGTCAATGCCTGAATTGGAATAGCAATAGCTCCCGGTCTTTCCTCTGTTATTATATCGACAGTAGCGCTCATACCTGGTCTCATTCCATCAACTACTTCTAACATTTGCACTTTAACTTGAAAATTCGTTACTTGTTGAGATGAACCTCCGCTGGATGTAGTAGCAGCGTATGCAACTTCTTTTACAAGACCTTTAAATTTTTTGTTTTGGTATGCATCTACTTGAATTAAGGCTGTATCATTCAATGATATGTCAGCTATATCATTTTCATTTACATTAACATAGACTTCCATTTTAGATAAATCTGATAATTTCATCAAGACAGTTGGACTAAACATACCACCTTGAGCTAAATCTCCTACTTCACCATCAATAAAAGTAATAGTTCCATCTTGTGGAGCAATTAATCTTAGCTTGGACAATGCATCTTCATCTTGAATTAATCTAGATTGAGCACCATTGTAAGCACTAAGTGCTGATGCATATGAGGAATTAGTAGTTTCCATTTCTTGATCAGATATAAGTCCTTGAGCATAAAGTTTTGATTGTCTTTCTTGCTGAGCTTTTCTTTGTTCAAGTTGTACTTTTGCTGCCTCAAGACTTGCTCTTGAAGCTTCAGTAGCAGCTTTTTGTTGACGATCATCTAATGACATCAAGAAGTCACCTTTTTTAACAAAGTCTCCTTCCTTTACAGCAATTTCAGTAATGTAAGTGGTACTGTTTGCGCTAAGTTTAACTTCTGTTTCAGGAGTTAAAACTCCATCTGCCACCACTTTGCTAGAAAGATCTTTGGTCGAAACTTTTTGAACTGAAACTTCTAAAGTTCCATCATCATTATTTCCATTAAAGAATGATAACCCTAGAACAACAATTACAAGTCCTAAAATTTTCATTTTATGTTGCATAATTTTATCAATTAAATTTTTCACAAATACTCCTTATTTATATTTTCTGTCTAAAGTTCCAATGATATTATCTAGTGTTGCCATTTGAATCGCAGCATCATACTTAGTTGTAACTAATGAAGAGCTGGCTTGAATAACTGCTAATTGAGCATCAAGCAACTCTAGAATATCAGCAGATCCAAGCTCATATTTTTGTTCGGCTAATTTTAAATCTTCTTCTGCTGATAATAAAATTTCCTGTTGAATAGGAATTAACTCTTCGTAATTATTTAATCGGTTTAATGAAGAATAAAGTTCAACCTCAGCATCTTTTTTGGCAGTGCCGAGTGAAGCTTCACTTTTAGATAACTGTAATTTGGAAATTTTAATGTCGTTCCTTTTTCTGAAACCATTAAAAAGAGGTATGCTTAAAGTTAAATTTGCACTTTTAATGTAATTATCCTCAAAATATTGCTTAGTAATTTGATCGCTTGATGTAGCATTATAACCAAGGCTCATGCTTAAACTAGGTAAACTTGATGCCCATGACTGTTTCACGCCAATCTTTGCAGAGGTAACTCTTCTATCTAAAATATTTAAACTTGGGCTATTAGAAAGCATTAACTGATACGCTTCATCAAATGAAGGTATTATTAAGTTAATTTCTACTTTTTTAGGAAGACTTATCTTAGTATCTGTACCAATAAGACCCATGCTATTTCTTAGATTTTTAAAAGAGTTATTGAAACTAAGCTCTCTTGTAAGCAAGGTCGATTTAGCAGAACCATATCTTACAGTAGCTTTCAAATAGTCTGTTTTGCTCACAGCCCCAAGATCAAATCGTTGTTTAACCAAATCAAGTTGTCTTTTTGATAGGTTTAAATCTTCTTTAGCAATTTCATACAACTCTGAGTCTTTCAAATGTTGATAATAAAATGTATATACATTTAAAATTATTCTAGATGTTGTTTCTCTCTTCTGAATTTTAGTGATTTGATAAGAATTATCGCTTTGACGAACAGAATTAACTTTTCCTCCAAAATTAAATAAACTTTGAGATAAGTTGACACCTCCAGAATATGATTCTGATCCTGTAATAATAGAGTTTCCATAAGTTGTTTCTCTAAAGAATTACTAGCACTTATTGATGGCAATAGTAGTGCAGCTGATGAATTTCTATTCAACTGGGCAATTCTAACATCTTTTCTGCATTAGTTATTGCAGACTTGTTTTCTAATGCAATTCTAACTGCCTCATCAACGCTTAAGGTTTGAGCGCTTATAATACTTAAAAGAATTATAAATAGTATTTTAGTCTTCATTTTTCTCCTTGGTACTCTATAGACGTAATTTACGTCGAAAAGTTTCCATTTTTTATCCCAATAAATATTATCATTTAAGGACATGTAAAGTAAAGTTTACATTTTGTAAAGCAAAGTTATTTTTTTTGTTGTTTAATTTGATCCAAAAATGACATTGCGGAAGAATAATCGTTGCTAATTTCACCATTAATGATTGCATCTTCTACCATAGTCTTGATTTTTCCAACTTCTTACCAGGACCCAAATCAAACATTTTCATAATTTCATCTCCTCTTACTGGAGATTGAAATGCTTTGAGCTTATCTATTTCAATCACTTCATTCATTCTTTTTTCAACTCTATCAAAATTGCCTAAATACTTTGTGATATTTTTGGGATTTTTAGTAGTAATATCAGCTCTACATAATTTCATTAAATCATCAATTTCTTCACCAGCATCAACAATTAATCTTCTAATCGCAGAATCAGTGACATCTTTTTTGCTAAACTTATTGGCCTCAAATGCAATGCCGTTAGTTTTGCAATGTAATCCCTTGTTGAATTTGAAAATTTCATATTAGAAGATATGCCTTTTAACATTCTTGCTCCCACATCATCATGTCCATAAAATGTATATCCTTTAGACTTACTTAATCTTCGTGTTTTAGGCTTAGCGATATCATGTACCAACGCAGCTAATCTTAAATCAAGCTTATCAGATAATTGTGCTGCATTATCAACAACTTCCAAAGTATGATAGAAAATATCTTTGTGATGATATTCATTTGATTGATCAAGTCCATACATTACTGCAATTTCGGGAAATACAAATTCCATAAGACCGGCTTCTTGTAAAATATTTAATCCAATAGATGGTTTTTGGTACCTAGAATTTTTAATAATTCATTTGTTTTTCTTTCTTGAGAAACTATTGTAATTCTCTCTGCATTATTTTTAATCGACTCTAAGCAACTTGGATCTATATCTAATGATAGTTTTGATGCAAAATATGCTGCTCTCATCATTCTCAGTGGATCATCTGAAAATGTTGTATCAGAATCAAGAGGTGTTCTCAAAATTTTATTACTTAGATCCTCCATTCCATTGAATGGATCAAAAAATTCACCAAAATTTTCTTTATTCAATGATACAGCCATTGCATTTATTGTAAAATCTCTTCTTAATAAATCATCTTCAATATTAGACATTACAACTTCAGAAGGACTCCTGGAAGATTCATCATACTTCTCAAGTCTTGCTGAAGCTACCTCAATTTCATACTCTTTAAATGGAATTTTGGCAGTTGCAAATTTTTTAAAAGGAACGATTTTTGGAACGTTAATTTTTCTAGCTAACTTTTCAGCAAAATCAATTCCATCTCCCTCAACCATAATATCGACATCAATTGATTCTGCTAATGGATTTAGCATCAAATCTCGAACACAGCCACCCACTAAAAAAGCATTTATCTGAATTTCATCGCTCAACTCAGATATAACTTTAGAAATTTTGGCCAATCTCTTATTTTGGTTAATTATGTCTTTAATTAATGTCATTTTGTAAATTAAAAAATATATAGGTCTATTATGCTAAGAAAACTAATTAAAATTTCCTTACCAATAAAAATTGTTAAATGCATTATTGTTGTATTATTCTTTTCAGAATTAAATGCTCAGTTTAAAGAAGCAAATATAACTTTTGATGATCGACTTTTGAGAGATGATGAAAAATCATCACTATTTAATCTTAAAAATTCTATGCAGAAGTTTTATGTTGATACTGTTTGGAATGACGAATATAGAGATTTAGAACTCAAGTTAAATATTCAAGTTATTTTTGAAGGTAATGCAAATACTGGTAGCTCAGAATCTTTTCTAATACAGTCTTTATTTAGTAATAATATGGATTTACATTTTTTTGATAAAGGTTCTCAATTTTCGCTTAGTCAAAATTCTTCGCTTTACTATGATAGTGTATATTATGATCCCCTATCAAGTCTTCTTGGTTTTTATGGAAATATAATACTTGGTGCAGAATTAGATACATGGAGCTCTCTGGGTGGATCGCAGCATTATGAAAAAGCTAGAAGTATAGCTGTACGTGCAAGTGCATCAAATTTTTCCAGAGGATGGGAGCAAAGATTACTCTTAATTAATCTATTAACAGATAATGTAGGTTTGAGAAAACTTCGTTTTTCAACATACTTATCATATGAACTTTTTGAAAATGGTAATATTGATGAATGTATATTAGCATTAGATGAATTGATTAATAATCTTGATGAGATATTTAATAATTATTCACAAGAAAACTATACCAACATGTTTATGAAATATCATGGACCTAAAATTGGAGAAATAATGGAAAAATTAGGTCAAAAAGAGATGTTATTAGAACTTCAAGACTTAGACTCTCAAAGATCAAATATATATAAAGAATTTTATTCAAATATTTGATTGAAATATTTTTTACGCTTAAAAAAATAATCAATAGCTACACTACCATTATATATTAAATCAAGATTTTTATGTCTTAAATCATTGTTTTTTCTCACATTTACCATAACTCTCAAATTATAGATTAACCAAAAATGAGAATAAAAAATCGCTAAAAATCTTTTAAAATCTAGAGTTAAAATAGAATAGATAGCTGCCATTTGATCTAAAATGAATCTCTTTATAATTAACATTCCTTTTTCAAATGATGGAGAATTTTTAATAAATAAAATCCATGAGTTTCTATGATTTAAGTAATGTGATTTAAATGAATTTTGTTTTATAGTTTGCTTTCCGTAATGAAAAACAACTGAAGTTGGTACATTCCATATTCCCCAACCAAGCGCTTGAAGTCTCCAGCATAGATCTATCTCTTCCATGTAAGCAAAGAAAATATTGTCAAAAAAATTTAATTCATGTAACAATTCTTTTCTTATTATAAAAGCTGCACCAGAAGCCCAAAAAATTTTCTTAGCACTGTCATGTTGATTTAAGTCTTTTTCAAGCGTATTGAATAATCTTCCTCTAACAAAAGGGAAACAATATTTATCAATATAGCCACCAGCTCCACCAGCATAATCAAATGTATCTTTATCTATTGCATTTAGAATTTTAGGCTGAGCTGCACCCGCATGAGGATTTTTATCTAAAAAATTGATTAACTCTTCTATCCAGTTTTTTGTGTGCAATGTATCGTTATTGAGAAAAATAATATATTCACCTATGGCTTTTTTTGCTCCAAAATTGCAACCTCCACTATATCCTAAATTTTTTTTTGATTTTAATAAATTGATAGATGGAAATTTAAGCTTGGCCTCCTCAGCTGATCCGTCATTTGAATGATTGTCTACAACAATAACCTCAAAACTATCAATAGAAATATTATCAAATAATGATTCTAAGCAATCAAAAAGTAGCTTTTTACCATTATGGTGAGGGATGATAATTGATAATTTCATTAGGAAGACTCTAGCTGCAATATTTCCTCAAGTAATTCTTTTGCATTATCATCAGCAGGATTCTTATTAATCCAATCATTTAATAATATTTTGGCTTCATCATACATTTCAAGATTTTTGTAACTTAGAAAAAGTAGGTAAATAATTTCTGGAAGTGACTGTTGCCAATCTTGCCATTCTTTTTCTGATATTTTTGTTGCTGTGAACCCTCTTCTTAAAATTGATTGTTCAATAAGCTTATAATTCTGGTATATAGTTTCAAAAATTAATTTTGACTCATCATAATCTTCTAAAAGTTGAATGAAAGTCTTCCCATACAAAATATAGTCTTCAAGTAATAAATCTTTTCTTTCAACAAGCTCTTTCATATGATATTTCATTTTAGCTTGATTACCTACACCACTATAAACTTGTGCAATTTGGTATTGAAGTTGTTTTGAAGGTATAGGAATAATACTGCTTGGCATAATTTCTTCCATTTTCAGAAGAGCCGCTTCAGCTTTTTGAAAATCTTTATTTAAATAATGAGATATAGAAAGTCTTACAAATCCAGTACGATAATTTTGTACCAATCGCCCTAATTGAGGATCAACATATACTTTCTCATTTGCAAGATTTCTAAAGATATATCCTCTCTGATATTCTTTTGAAATATCTCTATCGAGTAAATTGTATTTATTTGAATCGTAATCAGTAAACCAAGAATTATCTCCAATATATGATAATAAATTATCCGACATTTTATTTTGATTAATTATCTGATTTGAATTATTTACTAATCTGTATGCTAAACCTTCCATTTGTAAATAGTTATCAAGATTTAGCATGCTTGTAGGGGAAACAGTCACACCAAAATAAATCGGTCTATTCCAATTATTATCATTAATTATTCTTAAAACCATAAGATCTTGTGTTCTTAATGCAACGCCTAAATAGGTAGGATTTAATTCCCACTCAATTTTACCTATCTCATTGTTGCTATCTTTTGGAGCATTTATAGAGATTTTCTTTGATTCCCATCTTTTAAAATCTAGACTTTGAATTTCCTTATCGCTCATTTTAATAAACGGATTATCTTTATATCGTTCTCTTAATTGCTCAACATACCAGGTGGTATTTAAAAGACTCAAATTGGCAACTACCACATCAGTTCTTATTTGTTCAACTTCTTGTAAATACCATAAAGGAAATGTGTCATTATCTCCGTTTGTAAAAAGAATTGAGTTTGGTTCACATGTTTGAAGCATATTATATGCCATATCCCAAGCAATGTAGTTTCCTGTTCTGTCATGTTCATGATAATTGGCAATTAACATTCTAGTTGGCATAAATAGAATGAATAACCCTATCATAAAGTAAGATGATTTTAACTTAATTGACTTTTCTAGTAAAGAATCTGTAATGAAATTGATGAATGAATAGATACCTAAACCAATCCAAATGGAAAAAGTCATAAAACTTGCTACATAAGCATAATCACGCTCTCTTGGTTGAGGAGCATCTTGATTGAGATAAAAAATAATTGCAATACCGGTCATTAAAAATAATATCAATAAAGAAAATGCATCTTGTTTATTCCTCCTGAAGTGATATCCTATTCCAATTAAGCCCATTATAAGTGCAATTGGTAATCCGAATTGTCTCCAATCCACTCCATCTTCATCAGAGGATGCTCCAACACTTGCAACAAATGGGTCTCCGCTGTCACCTTTACCTGCAAATTGCCATAAGAAATATCTTAAATACATTTTTTTAATTTGGTAATTCCATAAAAAGCTTGCTTGAGATGGAATATCATGAAACATGTAATCCAATTCCTGATCAAATGAAAACTGTGAGTTGTCATCAGCTGGAGATCCCACAATAGAAACTTTTGAAGAAAGATTATCAAATTTTCTTGGCAAAATAGTCATTTGACCATATTGGTCTCGGTTTAGATAAGAAATAGCTTCAGAAATAGTTTCAGGATTATTTTCATCTATATTGGGATTTTGGCCAGATCGAATAAAAATTGCAAAATATGTGGAATAGCCAATTACAATCAGTAAAACAGATGATAAGAAAATTGATAAAAAAGTTTTGTTTGATTTAATTGAGTAAATAGTCATTGAAGCCCATAAAATAATTAAAAAACATAGTCCAACTAATCCTAAAGATGCAGTTAATTGCGGGAGGCCTTTTATAATAACACTCTGAATTCCAAAAAAAATAATTAAAGAAAATATAAAGGTAAGAATCAAATTTTTGGTGCTCAATTTTCCGATTGAAAAATATATTATTAGTCCAATAAATGGGATAGTTAACAGATTAAGTAAATGTAAACCTGTTGCTAATCCAATGATATAGCTAATAAATATTAAGTATATGATATGATTTGAATCATGAATTTTTTGAGACCAGCGCATTATTAGAAATACAACTAGAGCAGTCATAAATCCGCTAAAAGCATACACTTCAGTTTCAACAGCATTAAACCAATGACTATGAGTGAAGGCAAAAGTCAAAGAAGCAGTTAAAGAGGACCACATCTTAAAAAACTTATTATTATCACTTGGATCTATTCTATCAATGAATTGATTACAAATGAGAAATAGGAGACTAATGGTTAATGCACTTATTATAGGTGAAAAAATATTCACTCTGAATGCAATATCACTACTGATGGGTATTAGACTAAAAAATTTACCAACCAATAAAAATAGTGGACTTCCTGGAGGATGAGGTACTCCTAAAATATGAGAAGTTGCTATGAACTCTCCAGTATCCCAGAAAGATACTGTAGGAGCCATTGTTGAAAAATATACTGCAAATGTTATGAGAAAAATAACTCCAGCAATTAGATTTTCTAATTTTTTGCTATAAGTAGTGAAAAAACTCAACTCTATGCTTCTGGTTCTTCTTTATTTTCTTCTTTTAAACTATCTTGTTCGTTCTCATTTTTCTCAACTTCAAGATAATTCATTTTTGCTTCAGCTAAAACTTTATCAATATACTCTCTTTCTTCATCCGTAAGACTAGCATGCATTTTATTGTTAATCATATCTAACATATCTATTTGAATTGATGCTTGAGTAAGATCGATAGATGTTTCTCCACTTACTGGGTTTTGCAATTTTCCAAGTGACACCCAAATTCCATAAGCTGTTTGGGAAATCAAGGCATCAAATAATTGTTTTTCTGTTGGTTTTTCTTTCATTTAGTCCTCAGTTTACTGTTGTTTTTAAAAATAATTGTAAATATTCATCATCAAACTTTTGCTTGATATTTATATGGTTATTATGGGTCAAATTTGCATCATTCTTTATAATTTCAAAAGCATTCATTCTCGCATCTCTAATAATAGGTCCGTCAGTAATTAAATCTGCTATTTTAAATTTTACAAATCCACTTTGCTTTTCTCCAAAAAACTCTCCGGGTCCTCGTAATTTTAAATCTTCATCAGCAATTTCAAAACCATTCCTTGAATTTACAATGATACTTAATCTTTCTTTAGTTTTAGGAGATTCGCTATCACTACATAAAAGACAATAACTTTCCAAAGATCCTCTTCCAACTCTTCCTCTTAATTGATGAAGCTGACTTAATCCAAATCTTTCAGAATTATTGATAAGCATTACGTTAACATTTGGATTATCAATTCCAACCTCAACAACAGTTGTAGAAACTAAGATATCTATGTCTCCTTCCATAAATTTTTGCATTTCATTGTTTTTATTTTCGTCTTCTAATTGTCCATGCATTAATCCAACATTTAAATCAGGAAAAATACTATTGCTTAAATATTCATAAGATTCAACTGCAGCAGATAAGTCTTGTTTTTCACTTTCATTGATTAATGGATAAACAATAATTGTTTGTCCTCCGCTTTCTACTTTTTCCCTTATAAAATTAAAAGCGGTTGATAAATTATCTTTTTCTATAAACGAAGTATGAATGTCAGGTCTATTTTTTGGTAATTCATCAATAATAGATAAATCCATGTCCCCATTATAGGTTATAGCTAGAGTTCTTGGTATTGGTGTTGCTGTCATTGCCATTAGATTAGGATTAGTCGATTTTGATAGAAGCTTTTGCCTTTGGTTTACACCAAATCGATGTTGTTCATCAATAACTACAAATCCTAAATTATGGAACTGAACATCCTTTTGAAATAAAGCGTGTGTTCCAATTATTATATTAGATTTCCCTAATTTAATATCCTTTAAAACCTTGTCTTTGTCTTTCGGCTTTAAGCTTCCAACTAACAAGGAACATTTTATGCCTATAGCTTCGAAATGAGATTTAAAATTTTTATACAATTGCTTTGATAAAAGATCAGTTGGGGCCATTATTCCAACTTGATAATCATTATCTACCACAATTGATGATGCAAGAATAGATACAATAGTTTTACCACATCCCACATCTCCTTGAATCATACGATTCATTGGATTTTCTGAAATAAAATCATCAACGATCTCTCTCAATGATAGTTGCTGACTGCCTGTGAGCTCAAAATCAAGATTTTTTAATATCTTATTATATGACTTTGTCTTGAATTTTATAGAATCATATTTATTTTCTTTGATTTTACTTTTTCTCATAGCTAATAATAACTGTAGAAAGAAATGTTCATCATATTTCAGGCGATGAGTTGACTTTTCTAGTGATTCAAAATTTTTTGGGTAGTGAATATTTCTTAAAGAAATATCTAAATCTTCAATATTGAATTTTTTTCTTAAATCTTTATCAAAATGATCATCAATACTGTCTACTGATTCTAAAGCTAAATAAATTATTTTTTCTCAAATTTCTGTTATCGAGTCCTGATTTTTTTAAATCATCTGTTAAGGGATAAACTGGGATAATAAATCCTGTAGTTAATGAAATTTCATTTGCATTTAATTTATCATATTCAGGATGAACTATCTGTGGACTACCTTTATACGCTGCTACCTTGCCATGCATTGTTAACAAATCACCAACTTTAAGAGATTGATGAATGTAATCCGCAGCGTTAAACCACATTAATCTAATGGAACCAGTATGATCTGCTACATTAGCAGTAACAAAGTTTCCTTTTTTCATTCTTCTGAGATTTACAGATTTGACTCTACCAACCAAGTTTACTTCATCTCCTTCACTAATAGATCCAATTGTTGAAAGAGATGTTCTATCTAAATATTTTCGAGGAAAATAGTATAATAAATCTTTAATGGTAAAAATATTTAATGATTCGAGCACTTTAGCTCTTTTTGGACCTACGCCCTTGATGAATTGAATTGGGGTATCTAACGAATTAGAATTTTGTAAAGCTTCGCTCAAAAGACATTACTTCCATTCTTTTTTGTAAGTATAAGTAATTAGCTCAGTTTGTCCAGGTTCAATCTCTAATGGGAAATATATTGTTGATGCATCTTCTTTTATATACATCGAAGAAGATTCTTTAATCACCCAGTCTCCATAGATTTTTTCTACTGCTTTAACTTTAATAGATTTATCACTGGTATTAAGTATTTGTAGAGATATAGTAGATTCTTCACTGTTGGACTGTCTATCAAAATTTAAAATTCTTCTTTTCCCAATAATGTCAAATGCCTTTCCTCCATCTAAAATTGCTACACCACCTTTATATAGCTGAGTAAGTGAATTTCTTCCAATGAAGTTCATTGAATTTTTATCATCTTTTTCATAGAGGAATAGTACTCCTGACGGTAATGGAAGTTCCAAATTATTTGAAGCCGAGTTTTCAAATGAAACTTCAATACTTAAAGGTTCATCTCCCTGATCTCTTTCAGAATTTTCAAATATATACTTTTTGTCGTAAGTAATCTGTCTAGACTCCATTAGGGGCAATTGAATTGATTGCATAGAATCTAGCTTTAGATTTGAACCAATATCAAAGATATAAAAATCTCCTAATGAATTTCTAGTATCCATAGCACTTCTAGATTCCATCATTTGATATGATGATTTTTTAGAAGAGGAATTTAAAGGAACACTACCTTCTACAACTTTTAAATTGGCGGCAAAAAGACTAACATTTGAATTATTTGTTACCTCTGCATTAACCATTAATGAAGCAGTAGAATCATCACCGTTAATCGTTAATGTGTAAATTGGCTTCCAAGAAAATCCTGAAGAAATATATGTTAACTCTGCATTAACAGGTTTTTCTTCAATTGAAATTAATTCCCATACTATTTCAGGAGTAAATTTATCCTGAACACTATTTGATTTTAATGTAAATGAAAGTAATTGTGATCTTTGAAATACAACAAGGCCTTTACTGGTTTTAACAGATATGCTTGAACTATTAATATCCATCAATAAACCTTCTGTTCTACTTCCACTTATCGGTATAATTTCAACTGGTGAACCTATACTATTTTTTAAAAAACTATCAGTGGATGAAAAATTTTTATTTAAGGTCTGAGATAAAACTTCTACTCCTTCAATATTTAAAACAGGTGAATCAAATAATAAGTTTTTTGAAATATTTGAGAAGGAAGTGATGTTGCTACCGGATTTCAAATTCCATATAATTGGCTCCTTTATCACAGCAAAATTATCTTTATAAATCGTTAGAGATCTATTTGAAGATTCTTGTTGGGAAAACACCAAACTAAATGATAAAAGTATAAAAATTAATTTTTTCATTTTAATACCTCAATATTAGAAAGAATTTTTGTTCTTTCAACAAGAAAATCACTTAGTTTATTTTTTTCACCATTAACTATATTTTCAGGAGCTTTACTTATAAACTCTTCATTAGACAACTTGCTCTCAATTGATGAAATGAGTTTGTCTAGTTCGCTTAATCTTTTGTCAAGCTTTTGGAGTTCTTCCTCCTTATTTACTAAATCCCCTAATGGAATATATAGCTCCACTGACTTGCATACTGCTACTGCAGAGTTTTCTGGCTTTTCTTTTTTTGAACTCAAATTCAAATTTTTAGAATTTGATAAAGATTTAATTAGATCAATTAAAGGATTTAATCTGCTCTCAATTGATTCATTTTTTGCATGAGCTATCACGTCAATTTTTTTAGATGGTGGAACATTTAATTCTGAGCGAATAGTTCTAATTGAAGTAACTATTTCTTTAAAATCTAAAATTTCATCTTTGTTGTGACTTATGTTGCTATTTTTAGCTTTAGGCCAAGATGATATAATAATATCTTCTTCATTAGTATCTTTCAGGTGATTCCAAATCTCTTCAGATACAAATGGTGCAATTGGGTGTAATAATAATAGAACTTTCTTAATTATTTTTTTAGAAATATTAAACGAATTACTTTTTGAAGTAATATCACCTTCTCTAAATCTGTGTTTTACAATTTCTATATACCAATTACAAAACTCATTCCATGTAAAATCATAGATTTTTTTTATTGCTTCATTAAACTGATATTTATCGAAGTATTTATTGACTTCATTGACTGTTTCGTCTAGTGAATCAAGAATCCATTTATCAAAATTATCTAATGCTTCAATATCAATCTCATCTGCAAATGAATCTTCGTGATTGAGCATAATAAATCTACTTGCATTCCAAATCTTGGTCATAAAGTTTCTTCCGACTTCAATTCCATGCTCTGAAAAATATACATCAGAACCCTGTGGTGACATCAGCATTATGGAAAATCTAGTTGCATCAGTACCATATTTTTCAAATAATGTTATTGGATCAGGAGAATTTCCTAAGGACTTACTTAATTTTCTGCCTTTTTCGTCTCTTAAAATGCTCGTGAAATAAACATCTTTAAATGGCAAATCACCCATAAATTCATATCCGGACATAATCATTCTTGCTACCCAAAAGAAAATGATATCTGGGCCAGTTACTAGTGCGTTGGTTGGAAAATATTTTGTGGTTTTTACATCTGGCCATCCATGAACTGCAAAAGGCCACAACCATGAACTAAACCACGTATCTAAAACATCATTATCTTGTTCCCAATTTTCTAAATCTGTTGGCGGTGTGGTTGAAACGAACCAATTATCTTGATTAGCTCTATCAGTACCTTTTTTATACCACACAGGTATTTGATGGCCCCAATAAAGTTGTCTGCTTATGCACCAATCTTGAATATTATCCATCCAATGATTGTAGGTTTTAACCCAATGATTTGGGTAAAAATTAATTTCATTATTTTTAACTGCTTTGCTAGCTGGCTTAGCTAAATCTTCCATTTTTAAAAACCATTGCTCTGACAAATAATATTCAATTGGTACATTTCCTCGTTCTGAATATCCAACCTTATGAAAGTAATCCTCTTCTTTTATTAGATGATTTATGTCTTTTAAATCAAGAACAATTTGCTTTCTAGCAGCCTCCCTTGACATCCCTCTATACTTTTCTGGAGCTTTATCGCTAATAGAACTGTCTGCATTCATAATATTAATCATTTCGAGATTATGCTTTATTCCTACTTCATAATCATTCAAATCGTGTGCAGGTGTAATTTTAACACAGCCCGTTCCAAATTCAGGATCTACCATGTCATCTGCTATAATAGGAATACTTCTACCAACTAATGGTAATAATGCTGTCTTACCTATCAATTCTTTATATCTTTTATCATTAGGATTTACTGCTATTGCTGTATCACCTAACATAGTTTCTGGTCTGGTTGTTGCAATTTCTATAAATGTATCAGAATCATTAATAGCATATTTAATATACCAAAGAGTTCCATTGACCTCTTTAAACATAACTTCTTCATCGCTTAAAGCGGTCTGTGACTTTGGACACCAGTTTACTAGCTTACTACCTTTATAAATCAATCCTTTATTATATAGTTGAACAAAAGACTCTAAAACAGCTTTAGAATAATCTTCATCCATAGTAAAACTAGTTTTATCCCAATCACACGAACACCCTAGTTTTTGAAGTTGATTAATGATAGTACCACCATATTCTTCTTTCCATTCCCACGCATGCTTTAAAAACTCTTCTCTAGTTAAATCTTTTTTATTAATTCCTTGCTCTTCAAGCATCTTAGTTACTTTTGATTCAGTAGCAATTGACGCATGATCTGTACCAGGAATCCAGCATGCATTTTTACCCTCCATTCTAGCTTTTCTAATCAATATATCTTGAATAGTATTATTAAGAACATGCCCCATATGAAGCTTACCAGTAACATTAGGTGGGGGAATTACGATTGTATAATGGTTTTCAGATTCTTTACTTGAAAAATATTTTTTTTCAATCCAATGTTTATACCATTTACTCTCAATATCTGAAGGGCTATGTTTTTTTTCTAATAACTTCATTTTACATAATTTTTTAATGTATTGACCAACTCATCAACTTCGTCTTGATTTGGTGCTTCAGCAAAAATTCTTATTATTGGCTCTGTATTAGATTTTCTTATGTGAATCCATTTATCTGACCAACTAAATTTTATACCATCAATTTTATTAATTTCGTCACAATCAAATATACTTTCAAGACTATCAAAATCAATTTTACTATTAAGAAGAATCTTATCTTTTACCATTAAATATTTTGGTATGCTGCAAATTTCATCACTAATTGATTTTCCGGAAATAGATAATAAGCTTAAAATCATAGAAACTGCCACCAAAGAATCCCTTCCTAAGTGTACTTCTTTCAGAATCACTCCTCCATTTCCTTCGCCACCTATGGAAATATTCAACTCATTCATTTTTTGAACAACGTGCGCTTCCCCAATCCTTGTTCTTATAGTTTTGTTTGTAATATTATCAAGCATCATTGAGGTTGATAGATTAGTTACAACCATACTTTCTTGAAAATTCAAATAATTTTTCACTGCTAAAACTAATGTATATTCCTCTCCAATTGCTTTTCCTTTATTAGAAACTATTGATAATCTATCTCCATCGGGATCTGTAGCAAATCCAATATCAGCACCAACCTCTAAAACTTTTTGCTCTAAAGCATCTAAATTTTCAGCTAGTGGCTCTGGTATTCTAGAAAAATATCCATCTCCACTACAATTCATTGGTATAACTTCACAATCTAATCGCTCACAAAGCATTGGTAGAATAAATGACCCTGCTCCATTTACAGCATCAATTACAACTTTAAAGTTATTTTTTCGAATATTATCTGTGTCGATACATTTTGCAGCTAAAACCTTATCTATATGCTCTTCATTTGCTGTGGAATAGTCTGAAACTACTCCAAGTGAATCAGGTGGTTCTATTGAAACATTCCGATCGACTGCTTTAAATAATTCTTCACATTGCTCAGGACTTAAAAATGTCCCATCTTTTTGCAGGAACTTTAATCCGTTGTACTCAGATGGATTATGACTAGCTGTAATTACAATACCACCATCAAAATGTTCTTTTTCAGTCATGACTTGCATTGTAGGAGTTGTTGCAAGACCACAGTTTTCAACATTGATTCCATTTTTATGAAACGAATCAATTACCCATTGAGAAATTTGCTTCCCTGAAGGTCTGCCATCTCTTCCAATAACACATGATTTTATATTTTGAGTAGAAATAAATGCAGAAATGTAATTATCAATTAATTCAGGGGTAAAATGATCTTCAGCTATTCCTCTAAGACCGGATGCACTTCTAATTAACATAGTTGTAGATTAGAACTTTTTTATTAGAATTGAAAGAGGAGATATGGACTATTAGTTATTAAACTTTGCTAGTCTTACTGCTCTTCTAATGGTTTGTTTTTTGGCAATTCTCTTTGTAACGCTAGGCTTTTCATAAAAAGCTTTTCTTTTAACGTCTTTAAGCACACCTGAACGTTCCCATTTCTTTTTGAAACGTCTAAGTGCTCTCTCTAAAGATTCATTGTCTTTTATGTTTACTTCAATCATCGTGCGGAAACTTAGTGATAAAATTCAAAAATGCCAATTAGGATATAATATTATTAGAAATGTCCAAAAATTCATCTATTGTAAGCTGTTCTGGTCTTCTTTGAAAATCAACCTCACACTTATCTCTATTAATGTCCAATGCAGAAAGGGAATTTCTTAACATTTTTCTTCTTTGATTAAAAGCCATACGAACTACCTGACTATATTTCTTTGAATCAATTTTACTTAAATCATATTTATCATTCTTTTTAATTGATATAAAGGCTGATTCAACTTTTGGCTTTGGATTGAATACATTTGTAGAAATATAAAAACATATTTTGATATTAAAATACAAACCAGTCATTACTGTTATTCGACTATAATCTTTTGTTCCGATATCGGCTATTAATCTTTGAGCAACCTCTTTTTGAACCATCAGATATGATTCATTCCAATAAGGCAAGTGATCAATAAGCCAAAATATAATTGGAGAAGTGATATTATATGGAATATTTCCAATAACCTTTGGATTATTTAAACCTAATTCCTGAAGATTTGTTTTTAAAATATCTTGATTAAAAATTTCAAATGGTGAAAGTAATGGATTTTGACCAATTACTTGAATCAGTTCAGGATCAATCTCAACCATTTTTAGAGTTTTAGTTTTTTGTATAATTTTTTCAGATAGTGCACCATGCCTGGGCCTATTTCTAATATTTCATCATCTTTTTTGATATCAATGGTTTTGATTATTTTTTCTAATAGATTATTATCAACTAGAAAATTTTGTCCCCATTTCTTTTTTGCAAAAACCATTTATATATTAAAAAATTGTTCCGCATTTTTTGAAGTAGATAATGCAATTTGTTCTAACGTTTCACCTCTTAACTCGGCAATTTTTTCGGCTATTGTCAATACGTACTTTGGTTCATTTTTACTACCTCTAAATGGATGAGGTGCTAAAAATGGACAATCAGTTTCAAGCATAAAATCATTAATTGAAATATTTTCTACCACTTCAGTATTAGTAGCATTTTTAAAAGTCACATTCCCTGAAAAAGAAATTTTGATTCCAAGAGATATCAGTTTGTTTGCAAAATCTAAATTGCTTGAAAAACAATGAGATAATGCTTTATGAAATGGATGTTTTTTCAACACATCAAATATTTCATTATCTGCATCTCTATTATGAAAGACAATTGGAAGATTTAATTTATATGCAAGATCCATTTGTTCTATCATTACTTTTTTCTGTATATCTTGTGGAGAATGATTTCTATAATTATCAATTCCAATTTCACCAATTGCTACCACTTTATTACTTTCAGATAATTTTTCAAGCTCAAGCAAATAATTTTTTGGGGCATCTTTTGAATCATGTGGATGAATACCTACTGTAGCAAAAATATTTTCATACTGCTCTGCGATTTCTACTGACTTTAATGAAGTCTCAAGATCTGTACCTATACAAATAGTTTTTTTTTACATTATTAGATTCTGCTAACTTCAGAACTTCAGATAAATTCTCATACATATTATCATAATAAAGATGTGCATGTGTATCAATTAATAGCATTAACTAATTCTCGGGAAAATAGGCTTTGAAATAGAAATCTTTGATCCTGATTCTAATTTACCCCAAACTAATTCTACATCATTAGTTCCTAGAATATCTAAAATATCCTTAGTTTTTGAAGGCATTACAGGAGATAACATTATAGCAGCTAACCTTAAGGATTCTGCGCAATGGTATAGTATATTTCCAGCCTGACTTTATCACTTTTTACTAATTTCCATGGTTCGTTTTGTTCCATAAAAACATTAATGCTACGAATGAAAGTCATTATATCATTAATTACTTTATCAATCTCTAAATTATCTAATTGTTCTTTTAAAACTATTTTCTGAAAATTGGTAGAGAGATCAGATTCTGCTAAACTGCTTTCTGGAATTTTTTCATCAAAATTATTCTTTATTAAAGTTGAAACTCTGCTCACTAAATTGCCAAAATCATTAGCTAAGTCACTATTATATTTTTTTTCAAAAGATTCTGATGAAAATGTTGCATCCATACCTAAAACCATTTCAGACATTAGATAATATCTTACAGAATCAACTCCGAAGTCATCTATTAACATTAAGGGACTTACAACATTTCCTAATGATTTACTCATTTTCTGATCATCAGTCAGCCACCATCCATGTGCAAAAATTCTTTCCGGTAATGGCAATCCTAATGATAGCAACATTGTAGGCCAATAAACCGAATGGGTAGTTAAAATATCCTTACCAATTAAATGAACATCTGCAGGCCATAAAGAAGAAAACTGCTCATCATTGCTATATGCTCCAATAGCTGATATATAATTGATTAGTGCATCAAACCATACATATGTGACATAATTATCATCAAAAGGTAGTTCTATTCCCCACTCAAGTCGAGATTTTGGTCTGGAAATGCAAAGATCAGACAATTCATTTTTAAGAAAACCAAGCACCTCATTCTTTCTACTTTTTGGCTGAATTAACAATTCATCTTTTTCAATTTTATCTATTAAGGTTGCTTGGTATTTACTCATTCTGAAAAAATAATTTTTTTCCTTTATTTGTTTTACCTGACCAAATTGACCAGAATCAAGCTCCTTTTCTGTAATAAATCTTTCTTCAGATATTGAATACCATCCTTCGTACTCGTCCATATATATATCACCTGATTCATGAACTTTTGTTAAAATTTTTTGAACAATCTTTGTATGTCTATGCTCCGTAGTCCTAATGAAATCAGAATAGTTAATTTTTAATTTTTTCCACAAATCTTTAAATGCTGGAGCCATTGAATCGCAATGATCCTGAGGCGCCTTTCCATTTTTTTCTGCTGCTTGCTGGACTTTTAACCCATGCTCATCTAATCCAGTTAAAAAAGTGGGTTTTTCTCCTATTAAAGCCCTAAATCTTGAAATGGTATCTGCAAGTATTGTTGTATATGCATGCCCAATATGAGGCTTATCATTTACATAATATATTGGTGTAGTTATATAATACTTTTCCATGTGCTAATTTAACGCCTTATTTGAATTAATAATCATGTTCATTAATGATAACCTGAAATTTGCGTTACCATCAAGCGCACTTATAAATTTTTCAATGTTTTCAATTAATTTGATATGATCCATATTTTCATATTTTTTATTAATAATTAATGCTAGTTCTTCAAATTCCTCAAATTCAATATCATAATCAATAGACTGATTAATCATTGAAATGAGCTTAATGAACTTCCCAATTACTGATAGGTGAAAATCAAATTCATTTCTTGAGGATTTATAAAGGCTTTCGATTCTATCTATAAAACCTGAAATAGATTCTGCATTCTTATATCTAATTGCATTAAAATAATCTTTTATACAATCTAGAATTTCCTCTTTGTCAAAAGAATTAAGTGAATTGAGTGCATTTAAATTATTATCTGTAATAAAAGAAATGAAATTGGAAGATAATTGGTTGTTTTTTGTAAAAAATTGTGCAATTGAGTCATTTGTTAATCTAGGAACATATACAGACTGACATCGTGACTTAATTGTTGGCATTACCTTATCAATATAATCAGTTACTAAAATAAATGTAGTATTGCTCGGTGGTTCTTCTAACACTTTTAAAAGCATATTTGCTGATTCACCACTTCCATGAGATAATGCCTCAGAGTTAAAAATTACTACAATCTTTCTACTACTGGTCTTAAAGTAGATTTTCTCTTTTAAATTATTAATTGTTACAACAGGAATATTATTACTATCAGATAAAACCTTTTTCAAGAAAGGATTGTACATTTTATTACTTAAAAATTCTTTCCATTGGTTATACTCATCAGTTTCAAATGTTTTACTTTTAAATAAATTTTGGTAAAAATCTTTTGATGCTGGAGCAATAAAAGTAATATTTTCGTTAGAAACCAAATCAGTCATTTTTGATGATAAAACCTGAGCAGCAAATTGCAATGCTAATGCTTCTTTACCTGAGCCAGATGGTCCATGAATAATGTAAGCATTTGAAATTTTTTTTTCTTTGATGGCATTTTCAAACTTTTGCCATGATCCACTTTGTATTTGACTAATTTCCATTAACTAACCATTTTTCTGGATTTAATTTTTGATTATTACCCCAAATTTCAAAATGAATAATATTATCATTTGATACATAACCAATATTTTGACCTTCTCTAACATTCATATTTTCTGATATAAGCAAATTTTCTAAATGAGTAAAAACAGTGTAGTAACTATTGTTGTGATCGATTATCACAGTAGTTCCATATCCAGCTATAAATGTAATGGTTGATACATATCCATCAAAAACACTTTTAACTGGAAGTGTTGCTCTTGCGCTAATATCAATACCTGGATTATCTAAAGTAGTGTTTAAACGAGGATTCCATTGTGGTCCAAATGATTTAACGACTTTCCCCTGAACAGGCCAATCTAACTTTCCTTTATAATTCCTTATATCCTTATCAATTCTTTTTAAGCTAGCTAACTGCTGCTCATTATACTTTTTTTTGTCCGCAATAATTTGCTTACGAAGTTTTTCCAAAGCATCAATTTGTTGTAATTGTATTGCGATCTCAGCTTTTACTTCATTTTCTTCCTTTTTGAGTTGTTTCAGTAACTTTTCTTGATATCTTTTTTTCTGATTTAAGCTAGATATTTCTGTTTTTTTGGAATTTTTACTTTCTTCAACCTTATCAAGCAGTCCAGAAATTTCAGAAGTTTTTTGTCTATTAAACTTTTGTGTAGTTTTTATTTTATCAACAGACTTTTGATTTATCTCTGAAATTATATTAAAGTATTTAAGACGATAAATCATCTGCGAAAAACTTTTGGAATTAAAGATGTAATTTGAAAGATCATTATTTCTATTTTTATAAAGACTTATTGATCTTATTTCATAAGATTTTTTTATATCATTAATGGATTGATTATTTCTGATGATTGCATTTTCAAGATTCACTAATTGCTTATTATAAAGACTTATTTTTTTGTCATATGCATTAATTAATGCATTTGAGTTTTTAATATTTTTTCTAGTTAATTCAATTATATCTTTTGTTTTTTTTGATTGAGTTTTCAATTTTTCAACTTCATTATTACCTGAATTGATAGATGCTTTAAGTCTACTAATTTGTTCTTCAGTATCTTTAATTGATTTATCAAAGTTTTGATCTTGATTAAATGCTAATGAAGTTATCAAAACTATTATGAGATAAAATTTAAGTTTTTTCATTTAAATAAAATTAAAACCTAAATTATTAATAATGATTAAAAAACTAAATATAACTGCATTATTAATAATGCTAATGCTCGTCAATCAATTATTTGCTCAATCAGATAAAATATTATTATATGGAAGTTGTAATATTGATGAAGCAAATAAATTATCTGAATACCTTAAAAATACTTCAAATATTGATTTAGCATTTGAAATAAATGATGAAGCTAATTTAGTATTTTCTAAATATGCAATAATATTTCTATGCGGTAATTCTTATTTAAAATTATCAGAAACTCATATTCAAGAGTTAAATAGAATGATTTTGAATGGAAGTTTACTATTAATTGATAATTATAAGTCTGATTATACATTATCAATCTTTCTTAAAAAACTGCTAGCCGAATATCCTGAAAAAAATAATTCCATTTCAGAAGTTTTGAAAAATAATCCATATAGAGTCAATTTTGAACAATTACAGTTTAACACAAAACAAGTATACATTAGTGAAAAGCTTCGAGTTTTAGCTTTAAAAGAAGAAAGTATTTTTGAAAGTGAACTTAATGAGGATAACAATTTAAGATTGGGATCTAGTATTATATTTAATTACCTAATTGGAAACTAATTTTTACTTTTCTCTGCTTCAAAAACTCTCCTTCTAAGCTCTGAAGTGGAATAACCATGGTCTCTTGTATTAAAAATACATTTAATAGGAAGCTCATGTCCTGTAAAAGGCTTTCCTTCATGATCTGCACCAAGAATTCTTACATCTGGCTGAATATTTTTTAAAACCTCAATTAAGTCAGCTTCGGTATCATATGTTACCACTTCATCAACAAACTTTAGAGAACTTACTATACCTATTCTTTCTTCATGTGATTGAACAGGTTTATTTTTTTCAGGACGATCTATGCTAGGATCTGATTGTACCCCAACAATTAAGTAGTCGCAATATTCCTTACATTCTTCAAACATCAAAGCATGGCCGTAATGACAAAGATCAAAAGAACCAAAAGTTATTCCAACGATTTTATTTTTCTTCATGCTTAGCTTTCTCCCAATAATTTAATAGTTCCCCTAATGATATATCTTCAATTTTTTGATTATTTTTTTGTACAATTTTTTCAATAAAATTAAATCTTCTATAAAATTTCTGATTGGTCTTTCTTAGTGCTAAATCAGCTGAAATATCAAAAAATCTTGCAAGATTAACTATGGTAATTAATAAATCTCCAATTTCCTCTTCAATATTATTTAAATCATTATTGTTTATAGCCTGCTTTAGCTCTCCTAATTCTTCGTCAACTTTATCCATTGCTTGAGAAAAGTTTTCCCATTCAAAACCTACAGCGCCTGTTTTATCTTGATATCTTTGGGCTACAATTAGAGCTGAAAGTGATTTAGGCATACCATCAAGAATGGATTCTCTATTTTTTTCGCTCTTTTTAATAAGCTCCCAATTTTTTGCATTGGATAAATCTTCACCATCATAGTTTTTGTCAAAAATATGAGGATGTCTTTTAATTAGTTTTTCATTTATTTGTTGGACAACGTCCTCAAACTCGAATGTTTTTTTCTCAGAGGCTATAACTGCTTGAAAAACTACATGTAGAAGCAAATCTCCTAACTCTTCTTTCAAATTTTCAGAATTTTTTTCTAATACTGCATCTACCACCTCATTTGCTTCTTCAATTAAATGTGGTGTCAATGATTCTGAAGTTTGCTTTCTGTCCCAATCACAACCATTATCAGATCTTAGCTTAATTACAATATCAATTAATTCTTTTACTGCTTCACTCACAACAAATGTTTCCTGAAAAATTGGAAATAATCTCTTCTTGTTTTAAAAACATAATTTTTTTGGAATCTTCTGTATCATCGTTAAACCCAATTAAATGCAATACTCCATGAATTATAAGCCTACTAAGCTCATTATCAAGCGAAACATTAAATTCCTTGGAATTTATCCTGGCCATTTCAACACTGATGTATATTTCAGCTTCTAAATCATTATCATTCTTAATGGGAAAAGTAACTATATCTGTTAATACATCGTCATTAAAATATTCTTTTTTAAAAGAGTTCAACTTATCATTATCACAGAAAATCAAGTTGATTTTTACCTGATTATATTTAGCTGTCTCAAGTGATAAATTGATTAGTTGAATGATATGATCTTTATGGAAATCAATATCTTTATATTCATTAAAAATATTTATTTCATTCATCATCTTTTGATGGATACTCAGGTCTAGAATGATACAATCCTGATAGTACTGGTAACAAACCATGTTTACCATCTCTTCTACCTTTAATTTTTTGAAGATCTTCCATTGTTAGCGGACATTCGTCTAATTGCCCGTCTTCTAATCTACTTCGAATTGCTTTATCAATCATTGTTTCAAATTTTTCTAACGTTGGATTTTTCAGTGAATTAGCTTGTGCTTCAATTGCTTCAGCTAACATAACAATACCTGTTTCTTTTGATGAAGGTTTTGGCCCAGGATATCTAAATTCATTCTCATCAACTTTGCTATCATTTTCTAATGCTTTTTTGTAGAAAAACTCCATTCTATTTTTAGCATGATGGGTTTCAATAAAGTCTTTAACAATATTTGGTAATCCATATTCATCAGCTAAAGCAAGTCCATCAGTAACATGTTGTTTTAAAATTTTTGCACTCATATGTGGAGTTATAGAATCATGCTTATTTTCTCCAGTTTGATTTTCTGCATAATATTCTGGTTTTTTAATTTTTCCTATATCATGATAATATGATCCAACTCTGCATAACAGTGCTCTAGCTCCAATAGCATTTGCACAAGATTCCGCTAGAGTTCCTACTTTCACACTGTGAGTGTGAGTTCCGGGAGCATCTTCCATTAATTTCTTTAATAAAGGCTGATCATAATCAAGCAATTCAATTAAGCTCAAATCTGTAGTTATTCCAAAAAATGATTCAAATAATGGTACAAGTCCAAATGCTAAAATTGGACATAAAAAACTTGAAAGAGCTAAATAACCAACTGTTGAATAGTTGTAATCAAGGAAATCAATTCCTTTAAAAAGCATTACAGAGAAAAATACAAACAAACTACAGAATACTAGGGTTAACATAGTTGCAATGATTTGTCTTCTTTTTCGTAATTTTCTTACACTTAAAATTGCAATAAATGATATAAAAAACTGTACTATTGCAAAGTCTAAATCATTCCCAATGAGCAATGAGACTAAAAGTATTAATATTGTTGATGAGATAAGAGAAACCGTGGTATCTAGCAATACTGTTAATAAAATTGAAAACATTGCAATTGGAATGATATAAACAGGTAATTGATAACTAACTATAATCCAAGAAAAGAACACTATTAGGTACATCAATAATCCAATCAATAACAATAATTTGGATTCTATAAAATACTCGTTCCTATAAATGTAAAAGAAAGAAAAAAGTAAAAACAATAATATTGATACTACAAAGAAAGCTCCTAAATACTCTCTGAATTTATCTGCTGCCCTTTCATATCCAAGCCTTCTTTCAGATTCTAATTGCAATGACTTTAACTTAAGTAGCACAGATTCAGTAATTCTATTATTTGTATCTACAATTAGCTCATTAGCAAGTACAGTTCCTTGAAATCTTGATACTTTATCTAATCTTTCTTTTTGTCTTGATTCAGTTAAATCTTTGTCAAAAAGAATATTTGGTTTAGTAAATTCATTAATTAATTCATAGCTCAGAGTAGATTTAATATCAAGCTCATTATCATATATCTGATTTACTTCTTCTCTATTTTTTTTCCAAGCTGTTTCAATATCATTATAATTTTTTGTTGGAGCAATTACTAGCTCCCCTCCTTGAATAATACTTATTTCATCACTAAAAATATTCTCTAATGGTTCATCAATTATACCTTCTGCCCATCTATTTAAACATATTTGCTTAATCTGATTTTTGAATAATTCTAAATTAAGTGGTTCTGTAAGACTTTCATTAATACCCAGCAACTGATCCCATTGGGCTTTATCAATCTGAAATTGATATTGATTAAGAAATTCACTGTACAATGTAACATATGTGGTGCTATCAGCAATAAAACTAGATTGAAAACTCTCAAATTCTGGTTCATATCGATATTTATAAAGAGAGTCTTGAGATGAAATAAATAAATCATGCGCTGTATATATATCATTTAAGTAAATGAAAAAAGTATCTATCACAGAAATTTGATTATCAACAAAGTCTTGATCTCTTGAAAATGAAAATGGAACTGAATTTCGAGCTTCATCTAAATCTTTATTTAGTTTTTGATCTGTCTTTAAAATTCCAAAATCAAATGGTGCAATTATAGGCTCATTTGCAATATCATTTAATTGATAGGAATATCTGATAGAAAATCCTGTTGGAAATGTCAGCGAAATAGCAAAAGAAAGACCAAAAAAAATCAGTATTGGAAATTTATTTTCTAAAAAAACTTTTTATTTTTTGGAAATTATTCATTTTACCATTTAATAGCTGCTGAAGCCCAAGTATAGCCAGCACCAAAAGCAGTTAAAATAATATTATCACCTTTAACCAACTTACCTTCTTCAATTGCTTCACATAAAGCAATTGGAATAGTAGCTGCTGTTGTATTACCATATTTATGAATATTAATATACATTTTTTCCATAGGTAATTTCATTCTTTCAGCACATGCTTCTAATATTCTTCTATTTGCTTGATGTGCAACTACTAAAGAAACTTCATCAATTGATAAATTATTATGTTCTAAAGCAACATTAATTGCCTCTGGCATTCTTTTAACAGCATTTTTAAATACTTCTCTACCATTTTGATGTGGAAAATGATGCCTATCTTTAACAATTTTAGCATCAATTCTTAATGGATTAAAAACTGAACCTGGTGCTTTTGCTCGTCAAATGTTCTACGCCATCTCCATCCGCAAATAAATGTGTTGATAAGATTTGGCTATCATCATCTGATTCTTGAAGCACTACAGCGCCTGAACCATCACCAAATAATACACCTGTTGCTCTTCCTTCTGGAGTTCTTTCTATAATAGTTGACATTAAATCTGATCCAACTAATAACACATTGCTATATTTACCTGATTTAATATATTGATCTCCCATTTCAAGCAAATAAATAAAGGCAGAACAAGCTGCACTTATATCATATGCTGGAATGTTTGATGTAATTCCAAGCTTACGTTGAATAATTGGAGCCATGCCTGGAAAATTATAATCTGAACTGACTGTTCCAACAATGATGGCGTCAATATCATTGGGTGTTATTCCAGCATTTTCTATTGCCTTAACACATGCTGGAAGAGCTAAATCAGAATTAGCAGTTCCAGGAAGCACCCATCTTCGTTCTTTAATACCAGACCTGGTTTGAATCCATTCATCTGTTGTATCCATCATTTCTTCAATATCATGATTTTTCACAATATTATCAGGAACATTAAATCCAATACCTGCTATTTTTGATTTTTTCATAATAATTTTTTGAGCTGATTTATAAGCCGGGTTCTGTACATCTATGATGCGATGATCATTCCTCTCTATTTTATATTTCTATAAAACTCTAGCAATCTACCCTTCCCTCAATTGATACGAGCAGTATCTCGGGTCTACGTGATCTTGCACCTAGTGGGGTTTACCAGCTAACAATGTTACCATTATTACTGGTGGTCTCTTACACCACCGTTTCACCCTTACCATTTACTGGCGGTCTACTTTCTGCTGCACTGTCCATATTCTCACGAATCCCACCTGTTAGGTGGCACTATGCTCTTCGGTGCCCGGACTTTCCTCTCGAAAAATCGAGTAATCATCCAATCAGCTCTTGTGGATATAATAAGGGATAGATATTGAATTTAGAAGAAAAAAATTAATTTTCTGATTTGAAAAGAAATCTACTACAGTTGCCACAAAAAACGATATTTTGAGACAATGCCTCATTGATACTTTGTGGGGGAACCATTGCACCGCACCCCTCACAGCTATTATCTAAAATTTCAGCTACAACTAAACCCTTTCGAGCTTCATAGATCTCAGCATATTTTGACATTGTATCAGAATCTATATTTTGAGTAACTGACTCTCTTTCAGACTTTAATGCATTTTGCTCTTCTGACACCTCTTGCATTTTAGCATTTAAGGCATCTTTTTTAGTATTTAGCTCTGAAATAATTCCATCAAGCGAAGATTTATCTTCTTCAATTTCTTTTGATAGCTCTTCTTTTTTGCTCATAAGCTCAATAAGCTCATTTTCTTTTTCAGATAAAAGATTTTTCTCGAAATCTATTGTTTCCATCATAGCATCATATTCTTTATTGGTACTAATAGAACCATCAATGAGTTTATCTTTTAAAGAATTAATTTTTTCAGAAGTCGTTTCGACTAAAGTTTCATTAGTGCTAATTAAAACAGATGTTTCTTTTAATTCATTTTCTTTATTCTGAAGTGATGTTTTAACACCATCTTCATTTTGAGTGAGCTCTTCAACTTTTGCAGGTAAATCACCAAGTAATTTTTCAATCTCAAATAATTTATTATCAACTTCTTGCAATAAGATTATTTGATTAATTAAACTCATTAAATAGGATTTCCTAGATTTGTCTTCATTTCGAGATGAATATATTCTAAATACACAATAAAAAAAACATTTATTATCAGTTTAAATAATTATATTATTCCACGTGTCAAATTTTGAAAAATTAAAGACTTTTGAGCCTCTAGCATCTAGTTTAACAATTAAAAACTCTCCTATTCATGGATTAGGTCTTTTTGCAACATGTGAAATACCATCACATACTGAGCTTGGGATATCTCATGTAAAAGATGATAGATTTTCTCACGGATATATCAGAACTCCTTTAGGAGGATTTTTCAATCATTCAAAAAAACCAAACTGTGAAGCGATTTATGATGGAGATTTTATTAAAATTAAAACTTTAATAAATATAAATTCAGGTGATGAAATTACCGTTGATTACACAAAACATGATTGGATTAAAAAAGACTGATGAAAAACTATTTTTTTACATCTGAATCTGTCACAGAAGGACATCCTGATAAAGTCGCTGACCTAATTTCAGATAATGTGGCAAATTATTTAATCAATCAAAATGAAAGTCATAGAGCAGCTATTGAAACAATGGTTTCATCAAATATGGTAACTATTGCTGGAGAAGTTAAAACGAGACTTAATGGACAATACTGATTCAATAGAAGAATTAGTTAGACAAACTGTTAAAGATATTGGTTATGAACAAGAAAACTTTCATTGGAATACATTATCTTTTAAAAACTTAATTCATAATCAAAGTGTTGATATTGCAAGAGGAACTGATAACTTTGGAGCAGGTGATCAAGGAATGATGTTTGGTTATGCATGCAATGAAAATGATTCATTAATGCCAAGTGCAATTTATTATAGCCATAAAATTACTAAAGCACTTTCAACTGCAAGACATAATGGACAAGACTGGATGGGTCCAGATGGAAAAGCGCAAGTAACAGTCGAATACAGTAATGTGAATGAACCTGTAAGAATATCAAACGTTATTTGCAGCACCCAACATAGCGAAGATTTAAAAGATAATCCTGCAGAAGTGCAAAAAAGAGTAGAAGAAATTATCAAGCCAGAATTGAATGATATGTTCGATGATATACTATCTTTCAAGTGAATCCAACTGGAATTTGTAACAGGTGGACCAGATGGCGATACGGGAGTCACTGGACGAAAAATCATTGTTGATACGTATGGTGGCTATGCACCTCATGGTGGAGGAGCATTTAGCGGAAAAGACTGCACAAAAGTAGATAGAAGTGGCGCATACATGGCAAGATATTTAGCTAAAAATATTGTGGCATCAGGAGTTTCGCAAAATGCTACTATTCAACTTAGTTACGCTATAGGTGTTAAAGAGCCTGTATCACTTTATGTCTATTGTGATGGTATAGTTAGAAATGACATATCAGAGTGGATTTATCAAAATGTTGATTTGACACCTTTAGGAATCATTAGGAAATTTAATCTATTTAAATTAGATCTAACTGAAACCACAAACTATGGTCATTTTGGGAAAAACGATCTTGCTTGGGAAAATACTGATATAGCAAATCAATTAAACTTTTAAGAGGGAAAATGAGAGTACAATTAAATGAATCAAACAAATCAATGAAAACACAAAAAAGTAAAATACAGGATCAATCCAAAAAGATTGTTGAATCTTTACCATACAAAATTAAAGATATTGCATTAGCAAAATTAGGTAGAGATAAGATTGATATTTCTGAAAAAGAAATGCCAGGTTTAATGGAATTAAGAAAAAAATATTCTAAATCAAAACCCTTAAAAGGTTTTAGGCTTACAGGCTCATTGCATATGACAATCGAAACAGCAATACTTATAGAAACTTTAAAAGATTTAGGAGCTGATGTTCGTTGGGCAAGTTGTAATATTTTTTCAACACAAGATGAAGCTGCAGCTGCAATTGCAAAAACTAAAACTCCAGTTTTTGCATGGAAAGGTGAAACACTTGAAGAATATTGGGATTGTACACTACAAGCATTAACTTTTAAAAATAACTTAGGTCCAAATCTTATTGTAGATGATGGTGGAGATGCAACATTGTTAATTCATAAAGGATATGAATTAGAAAATTATTTTAATAAACATAAAAAACTTCCAAAAATCACTACAAAGGTTGAGGAAGAAATTGTAATTGAAAAACTTTTAAGAAAAGTACATAAACTTAATCCAAATCATTGGCATAATATTGTTCCTGAAATTATAGGTGTTTCAGAAGAAACAACAACAGGCGTAGCTAGATTGCAGCAAATGGTAGAAGATGCTACCTTATTATTCCCAGCATTTAATGTAAATGATGCAGCAACTAAATCTAAATTTGAGGTCTTTTACGGTTGTAGAGAATCTTTGGCTATGGTATAAAACGTTCAACAGAAATTATGCTGGCAGGAAAAACTGTTGTAATATGTGGATATGGTGACGTAGGTAGCGTCTGGCACAATCCATGAAATCATATGGTTGTAAAGTTATTGTAACTGAGATTGATCCAATATGTGCTCTTCAAGCAGCAATGGAAGGATTTGAAGTCAGAAGATTAGAAGATGTTTTAAATAGGGGAAATATTTTTGTAACAACAACAGGTAATAAAGATATAATCACATTAAAGCATATGAAAAAAATGAAAGATCAAGCTATTGTTTGTAACATTGGACATTTTGATAATGAAATTCAAGTTGATGCATTAAATAAATCAGAAGCAAAAAGAGATCAAATAAAACCTCAACTTGATAGATATACCCTTTAAAAAAATGGTAAGCAAAATTCATATTAGCAAAAGGGGAAATTAGTCAATTTGGGATCCCAAGGGACATGCTAGCTTTGTATTCTACTTCCCCCCAAATCAAGTATTAGCCCAAGTATTTTTAGAAAAAATAAACCTTTAAAGGTTTATGATTTACCTAGAAAGTTAGATGAAGAAGTTGCAAGAATTCATTTAAAACATCTGGATGCTGATTTACAAAACAAAAAATCTAAAGAAAAATATATTGGTGTTAAAGGGGGCCCTTTAAAAAAAAGATGAATAAGATACTAAATAAAATTTTTATTTTTAAATTTTATAAAATATAATTTTTAATGATAAGTAAAATTTCCCTATTTTTAATAATATTGTTATCACCACTTTTGTAACTATTTCACTATTAATTTTTATTTTAGGGATCCCCTATTATATATTTCAAAAAAATTATGGTTTAAATAATAAGATTTTTAATCTTTATAAATTTAGAACCATGAAACAAAATGCCCAGAACTACCCATGAAAATTCAGTGATGCAATATTATATCTCAAAATTAGGGATGTATTAAGAAAATTTAGTTTTGATGAACTACCTCAATTTTTTAATGTTTTTTAAGGGTGATATGCACTTTTTGGCCCTAGGGCCCTCATGGTGAAACATGAAGAAATTATTAGGGGGAAAAGGAGACAAAAGGAATCAACCCAAACAAACCTTTTTAAGGGGTTAGCTCAAGTTAATGGCAGGGATAGCAATAGCTATGATAGAAAAGTTCAATTAGATTATGAATATATGAAAAATTCTAATTTTTTCATGGATATGAAAATAGTTTTTAAAAATTTTGTTGTTATTTTATTTCCAAAAAAATAAAGCATTAATATATAAAATTTTTTTTTCTGCAAACCTTTTTTTTTTATCTAAAATTGACTTTCAAAATCAGATCACTGGCTGATCAGGGATATGAAATCCATATAGTTGCTCCCAAAGATAAATACACGGATATGTTGAAAGAAGAAAAGACATTACCATAAGCTCAATTTAGATCCTTTGGGAATTAATTTGAAAAAAGAAAAATTTTTTATATCAAATAATAAGAATAAAAAAAAAATTACCCCCATATTATTTTCAACAGTACAATCAAGCTCAATATATATGGATCTATAGCTAATTTTCCCAAAAAATTCATTTTGTAAATAATGTGAGGGCCCTTTGGGATCATTTTTTGCTCATAACGGACCAAAAAAATGGCTTGCAATCTTTTATAAAAAATATCAAAGAGGGTGTTGATCCTTTTTTTTTCAAAATAGGGAGGATATGGAATATTTCTTTGATCTTAATATTCTAAAAACAAAATTCGATTTTAATCCCGGGATCTGGAGTAGATACGCAATATTTTAAAAGGAAGAAACCCAAAAGTAAAAAAGTTTCGATTTCTTTTGCATCAGAATAATCAAAAGAAAAGGGATTTTAGATTTTATTGAAGCATCTAAGATTCTTAGCAAAGAATATAACGATATTTTTTTAATATTTAGTTCAATAGATAACAAAAAAAAAAAAAAATAATATCTAAAATGAAAAATTCATTAATTATAATTTTGGGCAATAAATATAATTCAAAAATGATATCAGTACAAAAACGATTGCTTTGGGTTTTTTTCCCAAGATTTAAAAGGAAGGCCCCAAAATATTTTTGGAAACTGAGCATGGAAATTTCCCATTATTTAAAAAAACTTATGGAAATAAAGAGTTCTAAAAGATTCATATAATGGGTTATATTGCAAAAAAATGACATAATAAATATCAAAAATAAAATGAAAGAAATCTATAAACTTAGATCAAGAAAAAAAAAAAATGGGCTCAAACGGTAAAATCTTGTCATGAAAAATTTGATATTGAAATTTTACAAAAATATATAAAAATATTATTTTCAAAAATTTATGTTTTTTTCTTTTTAAAAATCATTGATTTTAAACCCTGATCTCCCATTTACTTACATTAAAATTTGATAAATTTTTATATGCTTCTGAAGAATATTCTCTTTTGGGAATAAACATCTTTGATAATTTTTGCATCATTTCAGAAAGATTTTTGAATCACCTTTTTGGGAAAATAAGACCCTTTTTTTTGTGTTCAATTAATTTTTAAAGCAAGAAAACGGGTAAAAAAATTGAAGAAAAAAAATTGCTTTAAGAATTACATTCGGGATCCCCTCAAAATATGAAAAAAATAAATATATTTGAATTGAGATAGATTTCTTCAACATCATTACTTCTTGGGATGTTTTTTAATTGATCTTCTAATGAATAAGATTTAATTAATTGTTTTAAATTTCGGTCTTCAGGACCATCTCCAACAATGTATAAGTTAATCTTATTGTCTAGCTTAAATTTGATTTATTAAACGCTTTAATAATTGTTACGTGAGATTTATATTTTTCAAGTCTACCAACTGAAAGGAAATAATATTTATTTATTTTCTCCCACAGAAGTACGGGAAATTTTTTTTTTAAAAAAAACAGGATTTGAAATTTTTACAATTTTTAATTTTGGCCATCTAATACTTGCCCAATTCTTTATTTTATCTGATTGAACAACTTTTTGAGCTTTTGATATAAAAATTTGAAGACAATATACTATTCCACCCCAAAAAATACCAAAGGTTTAAAGGCAAGTTTAACCATGGAGTATTTCGTTCTGAGATTATGATGAATGGTTTATTTCTCATAAACCATAGTGACATCAGCAAACTGATATTGACTCCCTCCATAAAAGAAATAACTATATCCACTGATTTTTGGTAGAACCTTATACTCAAAGTAACCTATTCAAAAATGAAAAAAAAGCTTGCTTAAAAAACCTTTTCCTGCTGGCTTAATACTTGAAGTTTTTATATCAATTTTATCATTAATATAATAGTCAGATTTTTGATCTTAAAATGTAACTATTTCGACATTAAATTTATTACCAGCTCGTTTGCTATTATTGAAAGAACCTTTCACCCACCTCCCTTTAAAGAAGAAATAATAAAGGATATTTTTTTGATTTATTTGTCATTTATTTAATGATTCAATATGCATTAATAACTTTTCTGAAATGACATTGATGTCAAAGTTATTTTTAATGTCAACAAACGACTGATTGCTAATTTTGCTTTCTTAATTGATTATCTTTTTGTGCAATTTGAGCATCTCATTGGTAGAGATTGAATATCATTTCTAGGGACGATAATAGCATTTTCTATCATTTTTAAAATACCGCGATATCCGCTCAATCTGAACTAATACTTGAATACCAAAAGCATAGCGCAATAAGACAGTTAGGTTTGTCCCTCTTGATCAAGAAAATATAATATGAATTTTGAATTTTTATATATCTCTGCAATATCATCTACATTACCAAGAAGTTTAACATTTTAGTTAAATGATTATCTTTAATAAAATTTTCTACTTCCGAAAAAACTTATTTGATATAGGCCTACCAGCAAAATGCATTTGGCAAATTTTCTGGCAGCTTATTTTTATTGATAGCTTTTATAATTTTTAACTGATTTTTCTTTTACGAAAATTTCCAGCAATTAAAATCTACTATTTTTCATTAGCAAAATAAGGGTTTTTATCATGTGAAACTTGTATAGGATTATTAAGTATTGTCATATCATTATTGATATGGCACCTCAACCAATTTAGTTGCTGTTCGTTTTGTAAAATAATTTAAATCAGCAAAACGATAAAATATCAATGTTGTTAGTTTTAGAAGTTAAATTTGTTCTTTGGGGATTATTTCTAATTGTGACAATAATATTTCTTTTTAAGAACAATTTTGTTAAAACTTCATATAAGCAGAAGCTGGTGGACCAAATGCAATTATAGTTTTTAGATCCTAAGCTTATTTAATTTTTTTCAGCATAATTAAGTTTTTAAAAGTGAGAATGGCCCTGAAAGGAATTAATGGTCTCTTTTTTAATTTTGATAAAAAACTTATATCAACAGATGAATCAATTTCATAAGAACAACATCCAGTATTTCTAATTGATACAATACTAATTTTTCTACCTTTAGATGAAAAGATTATTAGCAAATATTGAGATAACTCTTTCAGAGCCATACCTTTGTTGAGCCCGCTTGTTAGAAATGTAATATTATTTAAATTATGCATTTTTAGATAATTATAAATATAGAAAATGAAAGAAAATAAATCAACAAGAAATTGATACTTATAACATATAGTGTTATTGAAATAATAAATGAATTATAAAATAAATATCCAAAAATAATTGATAAAAATCTAAAAAATAAGCAATAATGATTCTCCAACTAACTGAACTTTTTGAAGATTAAATATACTATATGTCATTGTTGATGGAGTTTTTGCAAATCCTATGAGTAACCATATGATTAAAATTTGAGCAACTTGACCAGATTCGTACCACTGACTACCAAAAACAGAAACCAAATATTTCTTGGCCAAAAATAAATATAATAATTTGCTGGGACTATAAATATCTAAAAGACCATTAGAAGTGTAGTGTACAAATTTCAAAATATTTTCACTTAACTTTTGCTACCATTTTAGATGCTTTTGGCGTAGAGCAACTCTGGTAAGTAGCTATTAACCTAATAGGTTGCTCTAGTGCTCTGGGTGCCATACCATAAACTCCCTGCAGCTTCTATTGAAAAAAATATGGCAAAGAATAAAGAGGGTAATGCTTGGGAAAGTAAATTACATTAAATGAAATTTGTGGTAAATAATATTTCGGAAAGTAGATATATCTTTTAATGACATTTTTAAAAATTTTGATATTTTGTGTTCCAAATTGAAAGGTTTTCCTGTATAAATGAATCGAGATTAATGCCATAAGTATAAAAATATCGCCAATTGTTTACCCCAAATTAAACTATCAAATTTTAAAAGGGTTTTGGGTAACAATTGAAAAAATTTATGTTAGTAATGAATTAGAGGTTTCAAAAAAAATAATAAAAACATAAAATTCATTCCTTTTGAGAACTATCAAAATTTGCGCATTCCAAAGGGAAAACCCTTAAGGGTAAAATAAATTATAAAGAAAAATTTTCCAAAATAGATTATCAAAAAAATTTGCGAAATAAATACATCCAAAGAGCACAAAAAGAGTTGTAATGATGCATAGAAATTGGATAAAATTAAAATATGGAAAAAATCATTATTGCTTTTGGTAGTACAATTTTCATGATAAGTTAAATGAGATTAATGCTATGATCCTGAAAAAGTAAGAAATGTTGTATATATTCCAAAATCTTCTGCAGTATAAATTCTAGATAAAATAGTTAAAATAAAAAAGAATTAATTGTGAAAAAAAGAACCTGTTATTAAAAACGATATTTTTTTTTTATAATCATTAAAAAAATTTTTCTTTTTTTTTATAAAATACCCCCGTGCGTAATCCCAAAATGAAAATTACCAACTGATAAAGAAACATAAGTAGATAGGTAAGATTTTATAGATGGGCTTAAGAACCATAGAAATTAAAAAAAAGGAAATATAACAGCTAAAACCTGATCCATAAAACCCAAAAAAAGATAAAAAAAAAAAAAGAGGGAAACCCCCTAAATATTGTATATGGATTATATCTA